>NZ_PPAU01000001.1:0-688 GCF_002914195.1 Campylobacter concisus
GCCTAAAGCAGCTCAAAGCCGACACTGCCCAAGTTGGTGATCTATTGAGTAAATTTAAGGCTAAACAATGATCAAGTGGCTATTGGGGCTATTTTTTGCTGCAACTCTCTTGTTTGGCAAAAATCCTGCTTTTGTCCAAGAGGTTTATAATCAAGCGCAAATTTTGGACTCCAAATTTAATATTGATAGAAAGATAATTCTAGCCTATGTCAAAACAGAAAGCGATTTTAACCCCTACCCTATTCTTTTAAAAACAAGAAATACAGCTAGGGCTAAGCTGGCCTTCGATGGATTAAAAATAAAGTGTAAGGCTAATGAGCCGTATTTGGCCATATATCCAATTAATGTTGTTGAGGCTGAATTTGTATATGACATAATTCAAAACAACTATGATTTTTTACAAGTGTTAGACTACGATTTTGGCATTATGCAATTAAATACCAGGACAATTAAGGGCTATGGAGCTAATGAAAAAGAGCTTTATTTGGACTACAAAAAGAATATGCTCTTTGGCGCTGATATCATACGTGGCTGCTATACAATGCTAAAAAGCAAAACTCATATCTCAAATATCTTAGAGTGCTACAATAGAGGTGTTAGCATATCTCACTTAAACAGATCTCCTAGAACCTATTTGGCAAGATTTTTAGAAAATTACAAAAGTATAAAGTAGCCTATTTTATTAGCT
>NZ_PPAU01000002.1:0-828 GCF_002914195.1 Campylobacter concisus
CTACTTTCTTCCCCCCCTTTTTCCTCCCTCTTTCCCTCCCCTCTCTCTCCTTCTTTCTCTTTTCCCCCCTCCCCTTTCTTTCCCCCTCCTCTTTCCCTTTTCACCCAGCCCCATTTCATTCTTCCTCCTTTCCTTTTCTCCCCTCTTCCCCCCCTTCTTTCCTCCACCCCGCCTCCCACCTCCCAACTTTTTCCTTTCCCCCTCCTCCCTCCTCTCTCTCCCTTCTTTCCTCTTCCTTCCCCTCCTCCTTCCCCCCCCCCTCCCCCCTCCCCCCTTTTTCCCCTTCCCCCTTTTCCTCCTTTTTCCCTCTCCCTCCCCCTCCTCCTCTCTCTTCCTTTCCCCCCTTCTCCTCTTCTCTCTCTCCCCCCTTTCCTCTCCCTTTCTCCCCTCTCTCCTTTCCTCTCTCTTCTTTTCCTTCCCCCCCTTCCCCTCCCCCTCCCCCCTTTCCCTCTCTCCCTTCTTTCCCCCCTTCTTCTCTCTTCTTCTCCTTCTTTTCCCCCTTTTTTCCTCTCTTTTCTTTCCTCTTCTCTCTCCCTTCCTCCCCCTTTCTCCCCTCCCTCCTCCTCTCCCTCTCCTCCTCTTTTCCCTTTTCTTTTTCCCCCCCCTCTCCCTCTTTCTTTCTCCCTTCTCTCTCCCCCTCTCTTTCCCTTCTCTCTTCCTCTCCCTTCCCCTCCCCCCCCTTCCCTTCTTCCCTCTCCCTCTCCCCGCCACTGACCCTCTCTTGTTGCTTCTCCTTTCCCCCCCTCTTTTCTCTTCGTTCTTTTTTCTTCTTTCCTCCCTTTTCCCCCCCTTTCTCCCTCTCGTCCCCCCCTCCCCCCCCGCTCGCTT
>NZ_PPAU01000003.1:0-476 GCF_002914195.1 Campylobacter concisus
CACGCAGACTGAGGGCAAGGCGACATCTTGTAGATATTTTGAGTTTAAAAAAGATGGCGAGCTAATAGCAACTGGCAA
Source organism: Campylobacter concisus (assembly GCF_002914195.1). Classification (GTDB taxonomy): domain Bacteria; phylum Campylobacterota; class Campylobacteria; order Campylobacterales; family Campylobacteraceae; genus Campylobacter_A; species Campylobacter_A concisus_M. Next base: position 79 of record NZ_PPAU01000003.1, read on the forward strand.
GACAGAGTTTGTCTATATCGATCTAAAGACAAACCGCCCAACAGCTATCCCAGCGCAGATCATCGCGCTTTACTCGTGACCGCACTCGTCGCAAACGCCCTTTCTCACGGCGATTTTTATATTTTTAGCGATGCTTAGGTGTGGCCTGTCGATGTTTGTCATCTTGTGGCAGACGTCCCAGATGAAGTAGGCTTTGGCTTCATTTGCTAGCTCGTAGTAGCTCTTGTGGTTGTTTTCGGTTTTTATCACGAGATTTTCTTTTTCAAAAATTTCCATACTTCTATAAAAGGTCGTCTTGTTTGCGTCAAGGCTCTCTAAAATTTCATCGTAGCTTAGCGGTGTTTTGGCGTTTTGTAAAATTTCAACAAGCTTTATGCGAAGCGTCGTAGCCTTGATAT
>NZ_PPAU01000004.1:0-518 GCF_002914195.1 Campylobacter concisus
AACGGCTATGGTCCCTAAATCGCATTTAAGTGGAAAACGATGTGGAGGTACTTAAACAACCAGGAGGTTGGCTGAGAAGCTGCCAGCCTTTAAAGAAAGCGTTATGGCTCACTTGTCTAGTGATTCTGCGCGGAAAATATAACGGGGAGAAAATGAGTACCGAAGCTTTAGACTTAGTTTTACTGATTGGTAGGAGAGCGTTGTATTTGCGTTGACGGTATACCGGTAAGGAGTGCTGGAGCGATTACAAGTGAGCATGCAGGCATGAGTAGCGATAATTGGGGTGAGAATCCCCAACTCAGCAAACTCCAGGTTTCCTACGTGATGCTCGTCCTCGTAGGGTTAGCCGGGTCCTAAACAAAGTCCGAAACGGGTAGCCCATGGACAATTGGTTAATATTCCAATGCCAACTATAATGTGCGATGGAAGTACGCTTAGAGTCACGTCTGCTAGCGGATGGTATCTCTCGCTGCACGGAGTATGTTAATACCCAGGCAAATCCGGATGTTCTTACGCCG
>NZ_PPAU01000005.1:0-435 GCF_002914195.1 Campylobacter concisus
AATAAAGACGATGTTTTAAAATATATAATCGTCGATCCAACATTTCAAAAAGACGGTGTTTTTGACAAAAATTTATACTACGATGTGCTAAGAAGAGCCAGGATAAACCCAACTGATTTTGAAGACAATCTAAAACTAACTATCTTGCTAGATAAACTTAGAACTATTTTAAATTTACCTGCTAGCAAAGAAGATATCGCTATGATGGAAGCTAGCTTTTTCATGCAAGATAAATTAGCTGTGCAAGTAGTAAATGCTGATCAAAACGATATCAAAGTAGATGAGAAAGAGCTAAAAGATCTTTGGGAGATAAATAAAAACAACTATATGACAAAGACACTTTATGGTATAGATACATACTTTGTCGAGTCAGAAAAAAGCGACGCAAACGAAAGCGTTTTAAAATCTTACTATAACGAAAACCAAGATAAATAT
>NZ_PPAU01000006.1:0-465 GCF_002914195.1 Campylobacter concisus
CAAAAGAAATTCGTGTTTATGAATTTGCTGAAAAGCTAAACAAACAGCCAAGCGAGATCATAGGTAAGCTATTTATGCTTGGCATGATGACAACTAAAAACGACTTTTTGGATGAAGATGCGATAGAAATTTTGGCTGATGAGTTTAATGTCGAGGTAAATATCATCGACGATCAAAAAGAGTTTGACTACGTAGCAGCCTATGAGGAGGAGATAAAAGATGATGAAAATCTTCAGCCAAGAGCGCCAGTCATAACCATCATGGGTCACGTCGATCACGGCAAAACCTCGCTACTTGACTACATAAGAAAGTCTCGCGTAGCAGCAGGCGAGGCTGGTGGCATCACTCAGCATGTGGGCGCTTATATGGTAAATAAAAATGGCAGAAACATCACATTTATTGACACTCCAGGTCACGAGGCATTTACAGCTATGCGTGCAAGGGGAGCTGGTGTAACCGATATAG
>NZ_PPAU01000007.1:0-457 GCF_002914195.1 Campylobacter concisus
TTTGAAATTGAGATTTGATATAATGTCGGTAGAGGTTAAAGTCAAAGGGTCGCACACTCGTGCTTTAAATTTCATCTCTGAAATGAGCTGGTTAATGTGAACCATCTAACGGTTTTACTTGTAATTATTGCACTTTATTTGCTAGTTACAAAGGCTTCATAAGCCTAGCCACCTATTGGTGCTTTAAGGGCATTGACAGCGCTTTGGTTCCTTTGCTTCAAAAGTTTGGGGTATGGAGTGCAAACCCCATAAGTGCTCCTTCGAGCACCTGCTCGCTTAATTGCTAAAGCCTTGCGGAGCGTAGCGCTTATTCAAGGCGTAAAGACCGCGGACGAAAATAGCGATAGCAATTTGAGCGCTGCTGAAGTGTCCGAAGTCATAGTCAGATTTTTTAAAACAGTGGTCGATTTTTTTCGCGCGGCGCTTTTTTTTGCTTTTGAAATACCTTTTCTTTATT
>NZ_PPAU01000008.1:0-568 GCF_002914195.1 Campylobacter concisus
TCTAAATGCAGTAAAAATCAACTATGCAAAAAATGGGCTTACCAAAAATGATTATGCCGTAATCGCCAATAAGCTAACCAATAGTTTCTTTGAAAATCGTATTTTGCAATATAACCAAACAGACGAAGTAACTCTTAAAATGCTAAGAGGCTATTCTCGATCAATCAGGGGAGAAATTGAGAAGTTTTTTAGTGTCTATCTCACAAGCGATAATGTTGCCTATAATATTAGGGGTGCGCATAAGGCTTTTGTAGATGCAGGATTAAGCTATGACGATACTCCGTTTAAGTCTTGTGGGGTCGAATATACGCTTGCTAAATTTTGTGCCAATAACTCAGTTACTCCAGAAGCGGTTCTTGCCCATGAGATAAACAAGGCACTAGATACGGCCATAAAAGAAAATGAGCTAGAAATTTCACACACTTACTATTATAAGCGAATTTATGAATATGCTATGAAGGACGATGATTTTTTAAAGGAGATTTTTCATAAATACGATTTAATTGTGATTGATGAGGCACAAGATGCCGATGCGATGATTTTTAATCTGATCCATAAATATATGAAT
>NZ_PPAU01000009.1:0-431 GCF_002914195.1 Campylobacter concisus
GTCTCATTTAGCGTGATATTTACGCCAGGTCTTAGATCATCAAAGCTGTTTTTACTTCTTTTGATATTTACGCCGTTATATGTAAATTCTGCATCTTGCGCTTTTAGAATTCTATTTTTCTCCAAATTTGATGTCATCTTTGGCGTGCCATCAGGATTTGTTAGCGCTGTGCCGTGCTCATCTGTATCTTGAAACTGTGTATCATCCCAGCCAAGCTTGTCTAAAATGCCAGCAGTGTCGTTTGAAAATTTAATAGTCTGTGTAGCGCCAGTGCTGCCTGATTGAAGCATTATTTGATTTGGTTTATCGCCACCAACATTTAAAATTCTAGCTTGCAATTTACCGCCACTTACGTCATTTATCTTATCAACGATATCTTGATATGTTGTCGATCTTGTCACACCGATAGAAAATTTTTGTCCATCGATCTC
>NZ_PPAU01000010.1:0-448 GCF_002914195.1 Campylobacter concisus
GATGAAGGACGGAACTCAATATTTACAACTGAATTATGGAGGTCTGTAAATGACGGCGTTAGAGACCGAATTATTGAACGAGATAGAGAGATTGCAAGACGAAATTCTGAAATTACAGGACGTGATAAAGAACAAGCAGAACGAAAATATAGAGCTGCAAGGAGCTTACGAGAATTTGCGCAAAGCGAGAACGTCTCTATATTACAGCGACTTAGCAGAGAAATACAAACAAGAGCTAGAGAATATATTATTAACACACAAGAACGAACTAGACAACTTAGACAAAGAGCAGAGCGAGATAGGGAATATCAAAATCGAATTAAATCAGCTCTTAGAGAATGGCAAGAACGAATATTTAATAGCGGAATATCACAAATTAGAGAACGATTACAAAGTTTTGCAAAACAATTATATCTTATTGGAAACAGAGTTATTGACAATCAAAGAG
>NZ_PPAU01000011.1:0-85868 GCF_002914195.1 Campylobacter concisus
TAAAAGATGAGATTATAAAAGATTTCGATGAGAAAAACTATGAAATTTGTATAGGTGCAAGCTATAAGGAACCAGAATATTTTGAAAAAATTAAAAATGATTTACTAAATAACACTTATTTTGAGAGTAGACTTAGCGAATATTCGGCAAATTTAAAGACTAATTTTATAAAAAATTGCGTGGCAAATTTTTTTAAATACTCAAATTTTATTGTGCCAATCGCTAGTATCTTTTGCTACTTTTTATATTTTGGCTTTGAAGTAAAATATTTTCCGATTTTAGACAGCTCAGAAATGATATTTACGGGCATTTTGCTATTTTGTGCGACTGCATTTATCACGGTTTTTGAGATCGGTATCTTAGTCTTTGTCTCAAACCTTTATCAAAATGATAATAAAAAATACAAATTTAAAAAGCCAAAATTTCTCTTTTTCTATAGCTCAAATTTCATATATTTTTTGACATCCATATCATTTTTCATTTTTGCTTTTATAGCTCATAGGCTTTCTTGTAATTTGCTAATGATACTATCGCTATTTCCGCTCTCTTATATCTGTGTAAATTTAGCGGTTTTCTTTAAGGATAGATCAAATTTTGTTATATATTTCTTGACTATTATAATGCTTATTTTATTTATCACATCGATTATTATTTCAAATAGCATTAGTGGATTTTTGGCACTTTGGATATTATTTTGCTCTTTTATGCTCTCATTCATTCTTGGAATAGCTAGCATAAAAGAGACGAAAGATTTTACTATTATTTTTTATTCGGCGCTCATTTTCATGATCATTTCAAACTCACTTTTATTTATAAAATACACAGCAAAAACGCTTGCTATAGGAAATGTTGATTATAAATTTTTACTTATTGACAAAAGCGCTTTAAAAGCTTTGCCAAGCTCGTTTTGCGAGGAAAAAGATAAAGACCAAACGGCTTGCGAGATAGATGAAAAGGCAGTTAAAATTTACGACGTGAAGTCGCTTTGCAATATTGGTAAATTTTATTATTTGCAGACGAAAGATGGAATAAAATTTGAGCTTGATGCAAGCAAAATTATCTCAGGATCTAAGGAGTAACTTCCTTAAGCTTTGGGGGCTAAAATTTGATCGATACATAAAATTTGCAGATTTAAAAATTAAAATTTATAGGCCAGATTTATCTGGCTAAGCTAAAAATTTCTTTAGCACAAGGCTAAATTTATTAAAAGTTAGCTATCCTAACACATCAATTTAAAACCAAACTTATTTAAGGCGATTAGTTATGATCTTTAAAAATATTGTCGAGAATTTTGCCGTAAATTACGCTCATAATTCTATTCAAAGATCACTATATAATGAATTTAATATAGACATTTTAACCACAACCTACACCAAAACTCCCAAAAAAGACAAAAAGTATATGCTCTACGCGCATGTACCATTTTGTCACACATTCTGCCCATATTGCTCGTTTCATAAGTACCACTATGAACAAGAGCTTGCAAAAATTTACTTTGAAAATTTACGTGAGGAGATGAGGCAGGTTAAAGAGGATGGATTTGACTTTGATTCACTTTATGTTGGCGGTGGTACGACGCTTATAAACGAGCCTGAGCTTGAGAAGACACTTAAGCTTGCAAAAGAGCTTTTTAGTATAGATGAAATTTCAGCAGAAAGCGATCCAAACCACATCTCACCCGAGAGTTTAGCTAGATTTGATGGATTAATTGATCGCTTAAGTGTTGGCGTACAAAGCTTTGATGATGAAACATTAAAAAGAGTTGGCAGATATGAGAAATTTGGCTCAGCCAAGGAGGTAAAAAGAAAACTTGAGCTTGCTCTTGGAAAGATCCCAGTCATTAGCCTCGATCTCATTTTTAACCTGCCAAATCAAACAAAAGAGCAGCTCATAAACGACATAAATACTGCAAAATCAATCTCTCCGCAACAAATCACCTTCTATCCACTTATGAAATCAGAGCTAACAAGAGAGAATATAGCTCGCTCACTTGGCGTTTCAAACGTAGATAATGAGCGTGAATTTTATGAGATAATCACTGAAGAATTTAGCAAAAGTAACTACAAACAAAGCAATGCTTGGGCATTTTCAAATGAAAAAAGTGCTGACCTTCGCGACGAATATGTTGGCTCAAATTTAGAGTATCTTGGCGTTGGTAGCGGAGCATTTAGCTTTCTTAACGGTGAGCTTGTAATAAATGCGTTTAATCTACTTGAATACGGCAAAAGGATAAAAAATAGGCAAAGTCCAGTCATTGCAAAATGTGGTTTTAGCAAGAAAGAGCGACTTAAATACACGTTTTTAACAAGGCTTTTTGATGGCGGAGTTGATATTAAAAGATATAATGACGAAAATAACATAAACATTAACAAAGCCTTATTTATGGAGCTTAGCTTGCTTAAGCTTGTAAATGCAATATATGAAGAAAATGGCATTATTAAGCCGACATTTTTTGGCAAATATATCTGCATCGTGCTTATGCGTGATTTTTACGCTGGTATGGACAAAGTGCGTGCGATATTTAAGGATGACGCTAAGATAAAACGAAGCAAGGTACTTCGCATAATGAGCGAAAATACTGAACAAAAGTATGAGCCAAATATCATTCAGCCGCGAGCTGCGATGTAATGCTAGCAAATTTAATCAAAAAAAATATCTATCAAATTTCTAAAATAGTGTTATTAACACTCGTATTTAGCGGACTTGGTGTCTGGACCCTTTCATTTATAAATAATGAGCTTGTAAGTTTAAAAGAATTTGACCCGATTCTTGCGATTAAATTTATAGCAGTCTTACTTTTATTTTTTATAAGCGCCATCGCCGCAAATATATCGCTTACAAATTTTGGACATAAATTTATCTACGAGCTAAGATATCAAAGTGTAAAGCAAATTTTAGATACGCCAAATAGCGTGATAAACGAGATCGGCAAGGCAAAGATCATAGCTAGCCTAAACAATGATATAAAAACGATCACATTTGCCTTTATGAGTGCTACTGGCTTTATACAAAGCCTAGTTTTTATCGTCTGCGCTAGCATCTACCTTTGTGTAATTGCTCCAAAAATTTTTATCTTTTTATCCATTTGGATCGGTGCGACTCTTTTTATAAATACACTTTTTATGAAAAAAATTCATCTTTATTTTAAGTATTCTAGAGTTCAAGATGACGCATTGCAAAAGCACTACGACGATATCGTAGAGGGGCATAGAGAGCTTAGTTTAAATAGAGCAAGGGCAAGTGTCTGCTTTGATGAGTTAAATTTTACAGGCGATAAAAAACGCCAAAATATGGTAAAGGCCGATATTTATCACGCATTAAGCGATAATTTCACAAACATTATGCTTCTTGGCTCAGTAGGACTTTGTGTATTTTTGTGCGTGGCATTTGACTGGGCGAGCCTGCAAACTGCGCTTAGCATAAGTCTTACGATACTATTTTTAAGAGGCTCTTTTATGAGTATGGTTGGCTCCATACCAGCTGCACTTAGCGCAAAAGTGAGCTTAGAAAAGATCATGAGCTTAAATTTAAATAAATTTAAGGAAGGCTTTAAATTTGACGATAGCCTAAGCGATAATTGGCAAAACATAAAGCTAAAAGATATAAATTTCAACTACGCTCACGGCAAATTTAGCCTAAAAGATGTAAATTTAGAGATCAAACGCGGTGAGATAACGTTTATCATCGGTAAAAATGGTAGCGGCAAAAGTACGCTTATAAATTTACTTTGCGGGCTAATGCGCCCAAGTAGTGGCGAGATTTACCTTGATAGCACAAAGATAGATGAAAGAAATTTACAAAGTTATCAGGCAAAGATTAGCGCTATTTTTGCCGATTTTTATCTATTTTCGCAAACGCTCTCTCATAATGGCTTTGCTAGCCAAAGCGAAATAGACGAGCTTTTAGCCTTACTTGAGATTGATAAAAAAGTAAGTGTCATAGATAATAAGCTTAGCACCACGCAACTCTCAACCGGCCAGCGAAAGCGCCTAAGCCTACTAATAGCCATATTAGAGCACCGCTCTATTCTTATCCTAGATGAATGGGCAGCCGATCAAGATCCGCTCTTTAAACGAAAATTTTACAAAGAAATTTTACCATTTTTACAAAGTAAGGGCATCAGCATAATCGCTGTTAGCCACGATGATAGCTATTTTGATGTAGCAACTAGGATCATCTTGGTAAAAGATGGCTTTGTGCGTGAGCTAGACGAGAGCGAGCGAATAAGTGCCGCAAAGGATGCAGTCGAGAAGATAAAATAGGAGTAATTTTTACACAAAAGCACAATACTCACCCTACTCTTAAGCCGTTTCAAGCTCAAATAAATTTAAATTTAGTAGAATCTTAAAAATTAAAAAAGGCAAAGTATGTCACATTCAGAGCTTGAAAGCACCTATTTTGGTGCATTTATCATACTTTTACTAGCGACTTGTTCATTTTGTTTAATAACATTCTTATCTTCAAAAATAAGTAAAAAATTAGCCAACCGCAATACCCAGCGTCTAAAACTTGGCTTTTATGAGTGTGGTCCAACCACCGTAAAACAGCCAAATAAGATAAATATCCACTACTTTTTTTATGGAATTTTATTTATTTTGTTTGATGTTGAAGTCATCTTTATGTATCCGTGGGCGGTGGATTTTAGGCTACTTGGAATTTTTGGACTAATCGAAATGTTGCTTTTCGTGGCGATTTTACTTATCGGCTTTGCTTATGCTTGGCAAAAAGGAGTCTTTAAATGGCAAAGCATCAGATAAACTACGCTGCAAATGGCGGTTTGCCAGTAGTTTTAACAACAGTTGACAAGCTAGTTCAGTGGGGCAGGAGCAACTCACTTTGGGCACTTAGCTACGGGCTTGCTTGCTGTGCTATCGAGATGATGGCAAGTGGCGCTAGCAGATATGACTTTGATAGGTTTGGCACCATTTTTAGGGCTAGCCCAAGACACTCAGAGGTGATGATCATAGCTGGCACGCTAACTAAAAAACATGCTGAGTTTACAAGACGTCTTTATGATCAGATGCCTGAGCCAAAATGGGTCATCTCAATGGGTAGCTGTGCAAACACTGGCGGCATGTTTAACACCTACTCTACCGTTCAAGGTGTAGACCGCATAATACCAGTTGATATCTACATCCCAGGCTGCGCCCCGCGTCCAGAGACGCTTCAATACGCACTTATGATGCTTCAAAAAAAGATAAGAAAGCAAAGTGCATTTAGGGCGCAAAAGCCAAGGAAACTTGAGATATGAGAGAGTATAAGCCAAAAAACGATCTACAAAAAAAGCAGTATTACAAAGAGAAATTTTACATAGAAAAGCAGACTTTAAAAGATGAAGTAAAAGGCAGTAAATTTGAAGATGAAATAGAAATTTTAGAACAGGGCGGTGTAGAAATTTTATCTAGCTACGTGGAGTTTGATCAGCTTATAGTTTATGTAAATTCTAGTGAAAATTTTAAAGCTCTTGAAGTATTAAAATCTTTTGGTTACGAACAGCTTAGTGAGCTTGCAGCACTTGATTTTATAAGTGTAAAAGGCGGATATGAGGTCTTTTATCAGCTTCTTAGCATTAGTAAAAATAGACGCGCTCGTGTAAAATGCTTTGTAAAAAAGGATGAAATGCTAAAAAGCGTTTGTGGGCTTTACAAAAGCGCAAACTGGGCTGAGCGCGAGATGTATGATCTAAGTGGCGTTCTCATTAAAGATCATCCAAATTTAAAGCGCCTCATCATGCCTGATGACTGGCACTCACATCCACTACTAAAGAGCTATCCGCTAGTGGGCGACGAAGCGGCCAAATGGTACGAGGTGGATAAAATTTTTGGGCGTGAATTTAGAGAGCAAATCGGCGAAGAGAACCGCGATCCAGCTTATATTGAAGAGAAAGATACCTTTGGATTTTCAAGAGTATTTAGCGAGGAGTACGAGTATCAAGAAGATGGCGGCGTAAAATTTGTCAAAAAGGCTAAATTTAACCAGAGCCAGATAGTAAAGGAAAGACCTTGAGCCAGTCACCAAACCGCTTAAAACCATTTTTTGAAAATTTAGAATTTGAGCAAAATGACGGCAAGATGATACTAAATTTTGGCCCACAGCACCCAAGTGCTCATGGCCAGCTAAAACTCGTGCTTGAGCTTGATGGCGAAAAGGTCGTGCGCGCTATGCCAGAGGTTGGCTTCATGCACCGAGGCGTTGAAAAAATGGCTGAAAATATGACCTATCAAGAATTTATCCCAGTGACTGATAGGGTTGATTACATCGCATCGAGTGCCAATAACTACGCATTTTGCGCAGCCGTGGAGAAGCTTTGCGCTATAGAAGTGCCTCGCCGTGCGCAGATTATTAGAGTGATGCTTTTAGAGCTAAACCGCATCAGCTCGCACCTTTTATTTTTAGCTACGCACGCCCTTGATGTGGGGGCAATGAGCGTCTTTTTATATGCATTTAGAGAGCGCGAATACGTCCTTGATCTAATAGAAAAATACTGCGGCGCAAGGCTAACACATAGCTCGATAAGGATCGGTGGCGTGCCGCTTGATCTGCCTGATGGCTGGTGCGAGGAGCTGCTTAAATTTTGTGAAAAATTTCCAAGCGATATCACGCTTTATGAAGATTTGCTAAGTGAAAATAGAATTTGGCAAGCAAGGCTTGTTGATGTGGGCATAATTAGCAAAGAGCTAGCCCTTAGTAGTGGCTGCTCTGGCGTCATGCTAAGAGCAAGCGGTGTGGCGCGTGATATAAGAAAAGAAGAGCCATATCTCATCTATGATGAGCTAGAATTTGACGTGCCTTATGCGACACACGGCGACTGCTACGCAAGGTATCTGCTTTACATGAAAGAGATGCGTGAGTGCGTGAAAATTTTAAAGCAGTGCGTTAGCAAGTATCAGACCAGCAGCCCCGCCATCATCGCCGACGCGCCAGATTACGTGAGCGCTTCAAAAGAGCAAATAATGAGCCAAAACTACTCATTAATGCAGCATTTTGTGCTTATAACTCAGGGTCTAAAGCCACCAAAAGGTGAAATTTACTTCGCTAGTGAGTCGCCAAAGGGCGAGCTTGGAATTTATATAAACTCAGATGGCAGCGCAAGCCCATACCGCCTAAAAATTCGCACGCCAAGCTTTTGGCACTGCGCTATTTATGAAGATTTATTGGTAGGCCAGTACATCGCTGACGTCGCTACGATAATTGGTAGTACAAATATCATCTTAGGCGAGGTCGATAGATGAGAAGGGTCGATCTTAGGCACTTAAAGAGTGAGTTTTTGAGCGCTCTTGGACAGCAGATAAAGGCTAGCAAGCCTGATGAAGTGATTATATTTTTATTTGAAATAGGCGATTTTAGTGGTGTGACAAAGGCTGTAAATTTAGCCTATAATCTAAACTGCGAAGTGATGAACTCGCTTAAATTTAACCAAGTTGATTGGGTATTAACCATAAAAAAGGGCAAGATATGAAATTTAATGATTTAATAGCAGGTAAAAGCTTAAGCATCGCAAATTTACTAAGCTTGAGTGATAAAAATTTAGCAAAAAAGATAAAAGAGCACGAGTTTAAATACATCTCTTGCATCGAAGATAGCGAGCTTGGCGGCGAAAATTTAATCCGCTGCGAAATAGGCTCAATAAGCTACGTCTTAGCTCTTCTTTGCAAATACGCAAATTTATCTTGCGATGAGTTTTTTAGCGAGCTTGATGATGGGCTGATAAGTGGCGAGTGCAATGTTGGTGAAGAGGAATTTGAAGAGCTAGGCGAGTGGATAAAGGACGTTAAAAACATCGTTATTGATGATTCATTTTTTACTCATCCAGATAAAGATGCGATCTTTTGGTTACTTGAAATTTTAGGCAAAAATGTCGTTTTAGCTGGTGGTTGCAGGAAAGAATTTAACGATTATCACAAAATAGACGAGCTAAAAGAGCTTGAAAATTTTGACGGAGCAGTCGTTTATCTAAACAAAAACGCAAGCGATGAGATCGTAGGTGGTGTGCAGTTTGGTATCGTAGCAAAGGCAAAAGATGGCGATATGCTAGATCTTAAAGCAAAAGATTTTAGCGTGAGGGCAAAATTTAAACTAGACCATTCGTTAAAAGGCACAGTTGCGATATTTGGCGCAAAAGAGTTTGATGGATACGCATTTAAACAAGTAGTAGTTAGTAAATGAAAATAAGCATAAATGATCAAATTTTAGAAGCAGATGAAGGCGAGAGCATCCTAAATATCGCAAGAGCAAATGGAATTTATATCCCAGCTCTTTGCTATCTTAGTGGCTGCTCACCAACTCTTGCTTGTAGGCTTTGCATGGTCGAGGCAAATGGCAAAGTAGTTTATAGCTGCAATGCCAAAGCAAAAGAGGATATGCAAATTTATACAAACACGCCAGAAATCGCTGCCGAGCGAAATGCGATCATGCAGACTTACTGCGTAAATCATCCGATTCAATGTGGCGTTTGTGATAAAAGCGGCGAATGCGAACTACAAAATTTAACTACGCATCTAAAAGTAAATGAACAAAAATTTGCCATCGCTGACACGCACAAACCACATAAAAAATGGGGGCTAATCAACTACGATCCAGCTCTTTGCATAGTCTGCGAAAGATGTGTCACTGTTTGTAAGGACAGGATCGGAGAGAGTGCACTAAAGACCGTACCAAGGGGCGTTGAGGTGCCAAAAGAGCTAAAAGAGAGTATGCCAAAAGATGCCTACGCAGTTTTTAGTAAGATGCAAAAAAGCTTAATAGGTCCAAGCGTGGGCGAGAGTCTTGGCTGCTCATTTTGTGGCGAGTGTATCAGCGTTTGTCCAACTGGAGCACTTATTAGTTCGCATTTTCAATATAGCACAAATATCTGGGAGCTAAACCCTATCCCAGCAGCAAATCCTCACCAAAGCGATTGCGAGCTAATTTACTATGACGTAAAAGAAAAGAGCACTAGCGATAGAAGTAAGCAAATTTACCGCGTCAACAATGATTTTACATTTGGCGAAATAAGTGGAGCAGCTAGGTTTGGCTATGACTTTCACAACGAGCTTGCCTGTAAAAATGAAGAGAAATTTGAAGAGATTGTTTTAAATATTAAAAATGGCACGATCAAAAATATAAAATTTAATAGCTTCATCACGAACGAAGAAGCCCTTATTTTAGAGCGTTTAAGAGAGAAATTTGATCTAAATCTAATAAACAATGAGGCGCTAAATTATCAAAAATTTTTAAATAAATTTAGCGAATTTAGCGGGCTTAGCTCATATAACGCAGACTTTGAAGATATTAAAAATAGCGATTTTATCATCAGTGCTGGTAGTTTTTTAAGACACGAAAGCCCAGTGACAAGCTTTAAGTTAAATAACGCTTTAAAAATGAATAAAGCAGCTGGAATTTACTTTCATCACATAGCCGATGAGATCGTTAAAAAATATTCTAAAAATTTTATCTATGTAGCGCATGAAGCTGGAAAATTAGAGCAAATTTTACTCTTTGTGCTTAAAAACTGGGGCGAAAATTTATCTAGCGCACTTACATCAAAGCTTGAAAATTTTGATGAAAATTTTGGCTTAGATATACCGGCTTTAAGTGATGGCAAAAGCAAATTTACGCTCATTTTAGGAAGCGATTTTTACACAGATGAAAATGCAAATTTACTAGCAACACTTACTGGAGTGATCGCTAGAGCTACGCCTTTTCGTGTGATGCTAATACCACCACGCACAAACTCACTTGGCGTTGCTAAAATTTGTACGCTCGCAAGCGAGAAAAAGCCTGGTAAGACGCTTGGCTATAACGAAAATGGCGATTATAAATTTAGCATTTTTGAAGGCGATATCGATGCTAGCGCGCTAAATCAGCAAGAAGGAACATTTACAAGCATAAATGACGCCCTAGTGCCAACAAATGTGGCGATACCGCACAAAGGTTATTTTCTAAACGATATTGCAAACGCACTTGGACTAATGGCTAAAGATACGATTGATTACACGCCACTTTTGCCAAAAGAAAAAGGATATAGAGGCATTAAATTTGATGATTTAGAAAATTTTTACGCAAACAACGGCACAAGTCACAGAGGTTATAAGCTTGAAATTTCAAATTTCACACCAAATGATGATATAGAACCACTTTTAAAAGATAATAAGAGCATAAATTTAAAAGATGACGAGGCACTTATAAGTCTTGCAAATCCTATAAATTTGCCATCATTTTTCGCAAACTATGCCACGCAAACAGCCAAAAGAGCGAAGCTTTATGCAAGTAGCGAATTTATGGCTAAATTTGAAATTTCACAAAATGAAGCGATTATTTTAGAAAAAGATGGGCACAAGCTTGCCATTTGCGTGGAGCTTGATAGCGAACTTGGCGGAGTTGGTGCGTATTTAGGTGATTATGATGACAAACTTGATGTAAACGTTATATTTAATGGCAAAAGCTACGCCGCAGTTAAAATCACAAAGGCAAAAGATGAGTGAAACACTATTTTTTGTGCTAAGCACTATCATTAAAGCCGTGGTCATCTTAGCCGTCATGGCAAGCCTTGCAGGACTAGCAACTTACGCTGAGAGAAAGGTACTAGCCTACATGCAGCGCCGCGTTGGGCCTGATATGGTTGGACCTGCTGGGATTTTACAGATAGTAGCTGACATGATAAAACTCTTTACAAAAGAGGACATCGTGCCAGCAAATACGAATAAATTTATCTTTTTAATAGCTCCACTAATATCAGCCATCGCCGCATTTGCAGCGCTTGCACCTGTGCCGTTTTTGCCTGAGTTTGAAATTTTTGGACATACATTACGTCCGATTCTCTCAGATATAAATGTTGGTATTTTATACATCGCTGGTGTTGCTTCAGTTTGCGTCTTCTCTCCACTTGCAGCAGGTCTTGCAAGCTATAATAAATTTGCACTAATTAGCGCGGCTCGCGCAGTAGTCTCACTTCTTAGTTTCGAAATAGTCGCTGGCATGGCTCTTTTAAGCGTCGTAATGGTAACTAGCTCACTCTCACTTGTGGATATAAACAACTATCAAAAAGGAATTTTTGGCTGGCTTATATTTAAGCAGCCACTTGCCTTTTTGCTATTTTTAATAGCAAGCTTTGTGGAGTGCAATAGAACGCCATTTTGCTTAACAGAAAACGAAACAGAGATAGTGGCAGGCTATGGCACCGAGTATAGCGGCATGAGATGGGCGATGTTTTTCATCGGCGAGTACACAAATATGATCGCTGCTAGCATCATCATTACGATTTTATTTTTAGGTGGATTTAACGAATTTTTATTTATCCCAGGTGCTTTGATGATCATCTTAAAATCAAGCATTGTCTTTTTCTTTTTTCTTTGGGTAAGGGCTTCATGGGCACATTTAAGAGTTGATCAGTTAAGTGCATTTTGCTGGAAAATTTTGCTTCCGCTTGGAATTTTAAATATCGTAATCACTGGCTTTATGCTACTAATCTAAGGCGAAAAATGAGTGAGAAAAAATATATTTTAATAGATGAAAAGTTAAAGCCAAAGAGTGCGTTTGATAAATTTAAGCACTTCATCGCTGTCACATTTAAGCCTGATCTTTTGATCGGACTAAAAGTCACTATAAAGCAGATGCTCTTTAGTAAGTCGCACACTTTAAAATACCCTATGCAAAAGATGGAGCTAAATGCTAGATATAGGGGTATTCACAAGCTTTTGAAATTTGTTGAAAGTGAAAATGAACGTTGCATTGGGTGTGGGCTATGTGAGAAAATTTGCGTTAGCAACTGCATTTCGATGAAAACTTCACTTGGCGAAGATGGCCGCAAAAAGGTCGCAAGCTACTCGATAAATTTAAGTAGATGCGTGTATTGTGGATTTTGTGCTGATGTTTGTCCTGAGCTTGCAATAGTTTGCGGACAAGAGTACGAAGTTGCTAGCGAGAGCAGGATCATATTTGGTACAAAAGATGAGTTTTTGACAAAGGATAAATTTTTAAAAGATCAAAGCGAGTTTGAAGGATACGGAGCGCTTCCTAAAAATGCTGATAGCTTAATCAAAAAGACACCAAATGCATTTATAAGCGAAAATGAAGATGAGACAAAAAGTGATGAGTAGTATAAATTTTAAAAGGGCAAAAGATGTATGAGAGCTTTGCATTTTATCTTTTTAGTGCCTTGGTTTTAGTTAGCTTTTCTTTTAGTGTATTTTGTAAAAATGCACTAAATGCAGTCTCTGCGCTAGCTGCTGGCATGGTATTTATCTCGGCTATATTTTTCTTACTTGGAGCGGAATTTTTAGGCGTAGTACAGATCATCGTATACACAGGCGCTGTGGTCGTTTTATATGCATTTGCAATGATGTTTTTTGATAGCAGTAAAGAATGTGAGCCAAAAAGTAGCAAAAAAGCAAAGATCACTATCTATTTTTTAAGTAGCTTTATAGCGCTTCTTTTGATATTTATATTTTTAGCACCTCTTTATGGTGCAAAATTTGATGGATTAAGTCCCATTGCTAGCGAGCTTGGCAATATCGAGGCTATTGGAATTTTGCTTTTTAGCAAGTATTTAATCGCTTTTGAGATGTGTGCTGTAATGCTTCTTGTAGCAATGGTTGCTGGCATTATCTTAATACATAAAGACCTAAACACTCAAAATACGCTAGAGGAGATGCTATGATAGGGCTTACCCACTACCTCATCCTTGCAAGTCTGGTCTTTGTCTTAGGGCTAATTGGCATAATGCGAAGAAAAAATTTGATCATGCTATTTTTCTCAAGTGAAATTTTACTAAACTCGGCAAATATCGCACTTGCTGCCATTTCAAAATACCACTTTGATCTAACTGGACAAATAGTTGCATTTTTTATAGTTGCAATCGCCGCTAGTGAGGTCGCCGTGGGACTTGGCTTACTAGTGCTTTGGTACAAAAAGACTGGCAGCATTAGCCTAGAGTCGATGACAAATATGAAAGGCTAAGAGATGACTTTATTTTGCATTTCACTATTTTTCCCTCTTCTTAGCTTTATCATTTCCGGACTTTTTTCACATAGCAGTAAAAATTTTTTACTTGGTATCTTTTGCTCACTTTTAATGATAATCAGCACAACTGCCTCACTCATGCTAACAGCTAGCCTTGGCATAGATGAACCGCTAAATTTATCACTAAAAGAATTTATAAATTTTGGCGGTCTGGATTTAAATTTTGGCTTCTATCTTGACGCCATTAGCCTTGTTATGCTTAGCACCGTTGGTATCGTGGCAAGCATCGTGCATATCTACTCGGTTGGCTACATGAGAGATGATGCAAGTTTTAACCGCTTTTTTAGTTATTTGGGGCTCTTTGTATTTTGCATGAACGTCCTTGTATCAAGCGATAATTTCATAGGACTTTTCATCGGCTGGGAGGGTGTTGGACTTTGCTCTTGGCTACTCATTGGCTTTTGGTATAAAAGGCCTAGTGCAAACGTCGCTGCAAACGAGGCCTTTATAATGAATAGGGTTGCTGATCTTGCTATGCTTGTTGGTATCTTTTATATATTTTATAGCTTTGGCTCACTTAAATTTAGCGAGGTTTTTAACGCCAGAAGCGACTTTTCTGGGCTAAATTTAGGCATCATCGCCACACTTCTTTTTATAGGTGCCATGGGTAAAAGCGCGCAGTTTCCATTTCACACTTGGCTTGCAAACGCCATGGAGGGACCAACACCAGTTTCTGCGCTCATCCACGCTGCGACCATGGTAACAGCTGGCGTCTATCTAGTCATACGCTCAAATTTTATCTTTACAAACGCGCCTGAAGTATCGCACTTTATCGCTTATCTTGGCACATTTGTAGCGGTTTTTGCCGCTAGCATCGCGCTTGTGCATAACGACCTTAAAAAAATAGTCGCCTACTCGACGCTTTCGCAGCTTGGTTATATGTTCGTAGCTGCTGGCCTTGGCGCTTATAAGATCGCACTTTTTCACCTTGTCACGCACGCATTTTTTAAGTCACTTCTCTTTTTATGTGCTGGCAACGTCATGCACGCGATGAATGATGAGCTAAATATCAAAAAAATGGGCGGACTTTATAAATTTATGAAACCAACTGCACTCCTTTCTATCATCGCAAGCTGTGCGCTAGCTGGATTTTATCCATTTGCTGGCTTTTTCTCTAAAGATAAAATTTTAGAGGTTGCCTTTAGTGAAAATAAATTTTTATGGATCATTTTACTCTTTGGTGCGGTGCTTACGGCATTTTATAGCTTTAGGCTTGTTATGCTCGTCTTTTTTACAAAGCCAAAGAGCGAGAAACACGTGCATGAAGCTAAAAACTATATGCTAGCTGGCATGGGCGTACTTGGAATTCTCTCAGTCATAAGTGGCTTTTTTTGGAGCAATTTTAGTGAGTTTTTAGAAAAAAGTTTAAAAGATTTTTCACTAAATTTATCTCACGGCAGCGAAATTTTCTTACTCGTTTTAACACTTAGCCTAGTGCTAGCAAGTGCTGGCTTTGCTATATTTGCCTATAAAAGAGAAATTTTTAAAGAGAATATTTGTGAGAGCAGAGCTTATAAAATTTTACAAAATGCCTACTTTATACCAAAATTTTATGAGAAATTTTTCATAAATGGCTACACGTTAGTTTCACAAATTTGTAAAAAGATTGATGAGATGATAATTGATCGTAGTGTCGATCTAGTCGCAACAGCGCTAAATAAATTTGCATTTTTAGCAAACAAAATGCAAAGTGGCGACTTAAGCATCATGCTTAGATTTATGGTTGCAGGATTTGCCTTGCTTTTAAGCTTTATATTTTTATTAAACGGAGCCAAATAATGCTAAGTGTAATCATATTTTTCCCTGCAATAAGCGCAATACTTGGCTTTTTAATAGAAAATAAAAGCATAAAATTTTATGGAGCAAGCATCGCGCTGATCGAGCTTTTGCTAACGCTTTTTATTTGTTTTAATGTTGATTTTAAAGGCTACGACTTTGTTTTAACGCATCAAGCCCCACTCATATCGAGCCTAAATATCAGCTATTTTGTCGGCATCGATACCATTTCACTAGCTCTTATCGTGCTTAGTGCGTTTATGAGCTTCATCTCTATCGCCGCACTTAGCGATGATGGAAATTTAAAACACCTTGTTATTAGCGTACTCTTTTTAGAGACCACGATGATGGGCGTCTTTAGCGCGCTTGATATGATAATGTTTTACAGCTTTTGGGAGCTTAGCCTCATACCGCTTCTTTACATTATCGGCGCATTTGGCAGTAAAAATAGAATTTACGCTGCGATTAAATTTTTCATCTATACGTTTTTAGGCTCTGTCTTTATGCTCGTGGCGATCATCTTTATCGGCTATCTGTGCTATCAAAAAAGCAGCGTCTTTAGCTTTAATCTGCTTGATTGGTATAAGCTTGGCATTGGAGAAAATGCTCAAATTTGGCTATTTTTAGCGTTTTTCTTCGCCTTTGGTGTGAAAACTCCATTATTTCCATTTCATACGTGGCTGCCTTACGCACACGGACAGGCTCCGACTATCGGCTCGGTGCTGCTTGCTAGCGTGCTTTTAAAGATGGGCACTTACGGCTTTCTGAGATTTTCACTTCCACTCTTTCCAGATGCGAGCCTGCTTTTAAGTGGCTTTGTCTGCGTCATAGCGATCATCATGATCATCTACGCAGCCCTCGTTGCCTACGCACAAAGCGATATGAAGCAAGTGATCGCTTATAGCTCCATTTCACACATGGGCGTTATCATGCTTGGCATTTTTTCACTAAATTTAATAGGCCTTGGCGGCTCAATATTTTTAATGATAAGCCATGGCATCGTAAGTGGTGCGCTATTTTTACTAGTTGGCGTCATATATGAGAGGGCTCACACAAAAGAAATTTGCGAATTTGGCGGCCTTGCTAAGGTTATGCCAAAGTATGCGCTTGTGTTTTTTATAGCAACACTTGCAAGTATCGGCCTGCCACTAACCATTGGCTTTGTGGGCGAGTTTTTGAGCCTGCTTGGCATCTTTAAGCTAAACAAGCTCTTTGCGCTACTTGGTGGCTTTAGCATCATCGTGGGCGCTGTTTATATGCTAGTGCTTTATAAAAGAGTATTTTTTGGCGAGTGTAAGAAGAAAAATTTAAGCCTAAAAGATCTAAATTTTAAAGAGTTAGTCGCTCTTGTGCCGCTTTGCTTGCTTATAATCGCTCTTGGCGTCGCTCCAAATTTAATCCTAAAGCCGCTTGAGTCAAGCGTGCAAAATATCATAAGCAAAATGCAAACTAGAGCCGTAAATAGCGACACAAAGGATAAAATTTCATCTTTAAATGGTGGGAGCAAACTATGAATGAAATAGCCTTTTTAGACCTTAAAGAAATTTCTTTATCTTCGGTTGCTCCGATGCTTAGTATGATAATCTTTGCGCTTTTTATCTTAATCGTTGGCACCATAAAAAAAGATCTTTCAAGAAATTTTTACTGCGTATTTTGTATCATCGCAATATTTGTAAATTTGGGTCTAATACTTGATTTTAATGGTCTTAGCCTTAGCTTTTGGGATATGCTTTTGGTTGATGGCATTTCGGTCATCTCTCAAGTCATCATCCTAATCGCCTCAGCTCTTTTTATCCCGCTCGCACTTAGCACAAAAGAGTATTTTGAGTACAAAATTTACGAGTATTATGCTCTATTTTTGTTTATGATCGCTGGATTTTTATTTATGGTGAGCTCAAACAACCTACTCATCATCTTTTTAGGACTTGAGATCAGTTCGCTTTGCCTCTACACCCTAATCGCCCTTCACAACAAGGCAAAAAGCGTAGAAGCTGCGATAAAATACTTTGCGATGGGCTCGCTCTCAGCTGGCTTTTTTGCGATGGCAATAGCGATGTTTTATCTAGCGACAAACTCAATAGACATCGCTCGTATCGGCGTTGTGATAAAAGATCTTAGCCTAAATCAAAATTTGATCATTTTGCTTGGCTGTGTTTTCATCGCCTCAGCCATTGGTTTTAAGCTCTCACTCATACCATTTCACACATGGATACCAGACGTTTATGAGGGCTCAAATGCCCCGCTAGCAGGCTATATGTCGATCGTGCCAAAGGTAGCAGCTTTTATCGTTGCGTTAAGAATTTTTGCGATGCTTGAGGGCTCACAAATTTTGTGGATAAAAGATATGCTCTATATCATCGCCGTGCTTACGATGAGCCTTGCAAACATCATGGCGCTAGTGCAAAAAGACGTAAAAAGGATGCTTGCTTTTAGCTCCATAGCTCACGCTGGTGTCGTGCTCTGTGCGCTTGTGGCAAATTCTCACGAGGCAAATGTCGCCTTATTTTTCTACTGGATCATGTTTTTGTTTGCAAATTTGGGCGCATTTTCTATGCTCTGGGTGGCAAGGTGCGACGATGTGGTCTGCTGGGACAAGCGCTTTAAGCATCCATTTGAGAAATTTTCAGGGCTTATAAAAATTTTACCAAGTTACGCCGTGATAATGGGAATTTTCATGATCGCCCTTGCTGGCATACCGCCTTTTAGCGTATTTTGGGGTAAGATGGTGCTTATCTCATCGCTCATAAAGTCTGATTACGTCGTGCTTAGCGTTATAATTATGATAAATTCTGCCATTGCGATTTATTACTATTTAAAGCTAATCGTCTTTATGTTTCTAAAAGAGCCGATCGTAAAAGATAAAAATCTCTACACTGCAAATATCTCGATGGCGCTAAAAGTAATTGTTGGCATTGCGGTAGCTGGAACGGCCTTTTCTTTTTTATTTTCTGGAGCGATTTTAGAATTTATTGAGCATTTTGTCTTTGCTTCAGGATTTTAGAAAATTTAACTATAATTGCGGCATGAAAAAGCTCTTAATTATTTTATTTTTTCCGCTTTATCTAACCGCTTTTAATCTTAGCCTAAATAGCGGCGCAAATGGTGATAAACCTTATAGCGTTCTTCAGCTAAGCGATGAGCAAGAATTTGAATGCGTGGAGCAAATTTTAGCTTACGACACCAAACGCTATGTCTGCATGCTTGATGATGAAATTTTGCCAAAAATTGAAGATACGACACTGCCATTAATGGATATAAAATATAAAAAGCAAGATGGCAAGCTTTTTATCGTCATAATGCCAAAAGCACCGTCAAAACTGCTAAATATAAAAACTGAGCTTTATAGTAGCCAAAACGTACAAGATAGCCCAAAAACAACCATTTCAAAACACTTTAGCATAATTATAGATACTTCGCTCAGTGAAAATAGCAAAAGAAAGTCTGGGCTAAATTTTAAACCTGATTTTAAAGATATGCTAAATCCTAGTATCGGAGCGCTTGATCTTAACAAAGCTCCTATTGCTGGGCTTGATAGTAATGACATTGATATCTACATAAGTATAAAAAGAGCTTATGAAAAGGGCGCTTATGAAAATGTAGTAAAAGATACTCAAACAGCAATAAAAAGGCATCCAAATAGCCTTTTTTCAAGTGAATTTTTACTATTTCGTCTAAGGGCTCTTGATAAAATTTTTGAGACAAAAAATGAGTTTGAAGAGATCGAGCCAAAAGACATCGTAAGTGAAGGTAGGGCTTGGATCAGAAAATTCCCATCTGATGAAAACTATCCAGAGGTGCTATATCTGATCGCCAGAGCCTACCTAAAAGATAGCATCGCAAGTGATGCAAAATATATGCTTGATATCTTAAACGAAGAGCACGCAAACTCAAAATTTACAAAACTTGCAGCGCTTGATTATGCTGATTATCTCTACAAGATAGGCAGACAAAAAGAGGCACTAAAAGACTATGAAAAAGTGCTTTACTCCACAAACGACATCGACCTTGCAAGTAGAGCAGCACTAAGCCTAGCTGATGCAAATATCGATAAAGAAAAATTTGATGAAGCAAAGAAATTTATACTAAAAATCGCAAATGCGAATGAAAAATTTTTTATGAATAACCCAACAAAGTCGATGAATCTTGCAACCACATTTGCAAGTAAAGATATGCCTGATGTGGCTGCTAAAATTTATGAAATCTTGATAAATAATAGCGATAGAACGAAAGATTTTTATGAAGTTGCTTTAAAAAATTTAGCGCTCAATCTAGCCAAAACAAAAGATGAGAAAAAAGCATACGAATACTTAAATAGATATGAGACAGAGTTTAAATATGGTGATTATATCGATGAGGTGACTAAAGCAAAAGATGGGTTATTTTTTGAAGAAAAGGATAAAAATGCTACTGCACTTCATGCTAGATATAAAGAGCTAATTGAAAAATATGCTGGGACAAATATTAGCCAAAAGGCTCTAATAAGCGAGCTTGAGCTGGATATTAAAGAGCGTAAATTCTCCGATGCACTATCTTACAAAACCATGGCAAAAGATGGAAATTTAAGTAAGGCAATGGAGCTGATAAATGAGGCTGCGCTAGAGCTTACAAAAGAGTATTTTATAAAAGATGATTGCACGGCTGTTATAAATTTACTTGAAAACTACGATATAAATAAAATCTCATTACCGCAATTTAAGCTCTTTAACTGCTATTACAGAACGGCCCGCTACAACGATGCACTTGAGCTCGCAAAAGCTCATGCAAAAGATGAAAATTTAGAAGATAGAGTTGAGTGGCTGGTAAATTTGAGCAAAATTTTATATAAAAATAAAGACTACGAGCATGCGATCATTGCTGCAAATGACGCGCTTTCACTTGGCTCATCAGTCGAATACTCAGATCCAACACCATCTCTTTTTGACAGGTTTTACTCATTGCTTGCATTAAAACGCTTTACGGAGGCGATCTCAACCATTAGCGCTATTGAGCAGCTAAGAGGCCAAGACTTCAAGATTATCGAAGCATATACAGCCATAAGTGACTATGCGATGAAAAGTAATGACTACGCCATCGCTACAACATATGCCAAAAAAGCTCTTGAGCTACAAACAAAAGCCAAAATAAATACATTTTCGCCAAAGATAAATTTTAACTACTCAGAAGCTTCACTAAAGACAGATAACCTAGGTGAGGCGCTTGACGAGGCGAAATTTATACTAAATATGAAACTTGGACCAGAAGACCGCTTACACGCTTTAAATTTGATAAGTGAAATTTATATAAGGCAAAAGCAGTTTAAGTTGGCTAGGCCTTATTTAAATGAGTGCTCTGACTCAAATTTTATAAGCCCGTATAAAGATGCTTGCAAAGCTAAGCTTGACATGATAGGCAAAAGCTAAAGCTTGCTTGCTAAGTTTTATATTTGAGCTTAAAATTAGTAGGCTTTATTTTTGCTATTTAAATTGAGCTTTCTTTATAATTGAGTCTTTAATATTTTTTACATTGCCACCAAATACTCTTTATATTATAAAAAGAACTATATTTATCGTAAGCCTTAATGTATTTTTAACGCACGAGCATGACTGGTATGTTTAAATTTTAAGCATCTTTCTCATAAATAAAGAGAATTGGCCATTTTATTAAATCAACAATACTAAATGTAGGCTGTTTTACGATTTATAAGCTTAAAAATTAAAAATACTTAATGAGTTTTACCCAATAGATCAAAGCAAAAAATAACTTGTAACGCTTGTAATTATATTTATATGATGTGTTTTATTGTATTTATAGAAATTTTTAGCTTATTGTAAATTAGCTTCTAAAATTTATTACTTTATTACACATCCATTGAGCAACATTATAAAAAATAATTTTACTTTTTTAGTAGCAATTTTCTAAGCAAATCAGTACAAATTTTGAAGAAATTTTCTAGAAAAATTTCTGTGTAATAAATTGAAAAGCAACAAGGGTTAGAGAAATGGTGACCCATACGAGACTCGAACTCGTGTTACCAACGTGAGAGGCTGGTGTCCTAACCGCTAGACGAATGGGCCAAATGGATGGTGCCCCGTGTAGGCCTCGAACCTACGACCCCATCATTAAGAGTGATATGCTCTACCAACTGAGCTAACGAGGCAAGATTAAATAGTAATAATAAATCTTAAAGTGTTATCTTAGAACTTATAATCTTAAAATTTAATTTGACACTCAATAATGGGTGCTCTATGAGACGCAACCTTAACCTAAGGTTTAATAGATGGCGCAGCGGACGGGGCTCGAACCCGCGACCTCCGCCGTGACAGGGCGGCATTCTAACCAACTGAACTACCGCTGCACCTAAAAATGGTGGTCGCTATAAGACTCGAACTTATGACATCCACCTTGTAAGGGTGGCGCTCTACCAACTGAGCTAAGCGACCTAAAATTTAAAAAATATCTGGCGACCCTTAGAGGATTTGAACCTCTGTTTCTACACAGAGAAAGTAGAGTCCTGAGCCACTAGACGAAAGGGTCATAAACCCAAAAATGGTGTCCTGCGTTGGATTCGAACCAACGGCCCCCTCATTAAAAGTGAGATGCTCTACCGACTGAGCTAGCAAGACATTTGCTTAAAAAAGAATTGAGATTATACAAAAAACATTATTACATGTCAAGAAACAAGAAAAAGTATCCAGTGCTTTACAATAAAGGCTAACTTTAATTTTTAATAATATAAGTTTATCTCAAATTATAAAAAAAAGAATGGTGCGGATGAAAGGACTTGAACCTTCACGCCGTGGGGCACCAGATCCTAAGTCTGGCGTGTCTGCCAATTTCACCACATCCGCACAACAATAATAAAGTGGTACGCCCATCAGGATTCGAACCTGAGGCCTACGGCTTAGAAGGCCGTTGCTCTATCCAGCTGAGCTATGAGCGCATAAAGTATTTTAAGTGGCGCGCCCGATAGGAGTCGAACCCATAACCTACAGATCCGAAGTCTGTCGCTCTATCCAATTGAGCTACGAGCGCCCAAAATGGGGTGAGTGATGGGAATCGAACCCACGACCCTCAGGACCACAATCTGATGCTCTAACCGACTGAGCTACACTCACCATTTAACATGGTCGGGGTGAAAGGATTCGAACCTTCGGCCCTCTGGTCCCAAACCAGATGCGCTAACCAGACTGCGCTACACCCCGCCTGAGTCGTGTTTGTAAGTTTATGCCACTACCTCATTAAAAAGTCGTATTTTAACTTGTTTTTTTTATAAAGTCAATTAAAAAACACTTAAATTAATAGAAATTATATATAAAAAATAATTCAATCAAAAATATTAATTAATACTTCACCAAATACTTAATTTTTTACACAAACCATATTTTTTTGCTTCTCTATCTTATTGCTTAACCATAAAGTATGACCTTTATTTCAAGGATTTTAGTAGCTTGACAAGAATATTTTACACTAATATTACAACGGAATAAATATCAATCTATTATATATTATGCATTTTATGCTTATCAAAATTTTACCTTCAAATTTTAACAGATTTATCTTTTCGGGCTAGAATTTTTTGATTGACATTTTATCCATCATATCATTAGCTTTTCATTATCGTAAAAATATTATTTAGCTAACATTTTCTTTTTAGCATAGATATTTATACTTTCCACTGCCAATGAAAATGCCATCGCAAAATAGATATATCCCTTTGAAATATGAAATCTTAATCCTTCAGCAATGAGCGTCATGCCCACAAGCACCAAAAATGCAAGTGCTAAAATTTTTATAGTAGGGTTATTATCTACAAAATTAGAAATACCTTTTGACGCTATCATCATTACGCCAACTGCTAAAATAACAGCTATGATCATTATCTCTATATGCTCAGCCATTCCAACAGCTGTGATAACACTATCAAGAGAGAAAACAATATCCAAAACTGCTATCTCGCTTACGATAACCAAGAAATTTGCATGTGATTTTTTACTATTTTTATGCTCTTCGCCCTCACCAGAAACACTAGAATGTATTTCAAGAGTTGATTTTACAAGTAAAAATAGACCGCCTAGTATAAGCACCAAATCTCGGCCACTTATGCTAAATTCTGCGATAGTAAAGAGTGGCTTTGTTAGCTTCATGATCCAAAACAATGAAAGTAAAAGTAAAATTCTAGTCACCATAGCTAGCCCTAAGCCAACAATCCTACCACTACCGCGCTGCTCTGGAGGCAGTTTACCTACCAAAATAGCGATAAATATAATGTTATCTATGCCTAAAACTATCTCTAAGCCAGTTAGCGTAAGTAGTGATATCCACGCTTCTGGAGAACTAAACCATTCAAACATTTGCTTCCTTTGTTAAAATTTTTATTATGCTATCAGGCAAAATTTCATGCTCTATCGCATGGATTTTGCTCTCCCAATCCTCTAAGCTCATACCGTCTTCTCTTTCAAACGCTCTTTGTGCGATGAGTTTACCTCCGTCAAGCTCCTCGCTCACGTAGTGCACGCTGACACCGCCTATCATCATATCGCTCTCAAAGCTCTCTTTTATCGCATGAGCGCCTTTAAAAAGTGGCAATATAGAAGGATGTAAATTTATGGCTTTTATCTTTGATGTAAAAACAGGAGTTAATATCCTCATAAACCCAGCAAGCACCGTTAACTCGGCACCACTTTTTAAAATTTGCTCCACAATTGCAGCGTCAAATTCTTCTCTATTTACAAATTTGGCACTCTCTATTATCGTCGTATCAAGCCCAAATTTCTTAGCACGCTCTATACCGTATGCGCCTGGCTTGTTGCAGATACAAAGGCAAACTTCAATTTTTACGCCATTAAAAATTTGATTATGAACTTTTTTAAGTATCGCTTCTAAATTTGAGCCACTACCGCTAAAAAGTACGGCTATTTTTTTCGTAAGCATTTTACTCCTTTTATAATGTCTGTTGGCTCGAGCGCGTAGCTGTTTTTGCCAAAATTTCTAAGGCTAAGCGCATGAGCTAGTGTAGCCGAGATGGCAGCATCTAGAGGCTCGTAGCCTTGAGCTAAAAGGGCAAGTACGAGTCCGCTTAGCACGTCACCGCTACCACCTTTTGCAAGCGTATTTTTACCATAAGGCATGATATAAATTTCTCCATCTTTAGCAATTATTGTATTTGCGCCTTTTAGAACAAGTACTGCCTTAAATTTCTCGCTCCAAGACTTAGCATAGGCAAATCTATTTTCTTGTAATGTTTTTACGTCGATATCTGCTATATTGCAAAGTCTTAAAAGTGAGCAAAATTCCTTTGGATGGGGCGTCAAAACACAGTTTTCATTTAGTAGATCAAGTACTTTTGCACTGTAAAAAATATCAGCGTCAAGCACTAGATTTTTACCCTTTAAAATTTGCGCATCAAGCTCTTCTATGCCCTTTTTGCCAAGCCCCATGCCAACGGTTCCAGCGTTCATTTTATCGCTTATCTTGCTAGCTTGCATGATATGCGTTGGTAAATTTAAGCCCTGCTCGCCTATCACGCTAACTAGCCCGGTCCCAAAGGCAAATGCCGCCTTTGCGCAAAGCATGCTAGCTCCTATGTGCTCGCCAGATATGATAAAAGCATGGCCAAAGTCGCCCTTATTTACGCACTGATTTTTTCTATTTGGAAGCACAAGGTCGCATTTTTCAAGCAAATGATAGTCGCTTTCGCACTCATAGTTTTGAGCGCTTATGCCAAGAGTAGCGAGCTTTACCTTGTCAACAAAGTCTTTTGCAGCGTCGCTATAAAGCCCAAGCTTTCTAGCTCCCATCGTGATCGTAATATCTGCTTTTACACAAGCACCTAGTACCTTACCATCGCCACTTAGTCCACTTGGCATATCGCAAGCGATGGTGTAGGCAGAGCTTTTGTTTATCTTTGAGACAAGCTCTATGTGATTTTCATCTAAATTTCTATTTAGCCCTGAGCCAAAAAGCCCGTCCATGATGCATTTTGCACCATTTAAGCCATTTTCTACATCTTTACTCTCACGCACGCCAGCAGATTTAGCTCGCTCAAGCTGCTTAATGGCTAGTGGCTTTAAATTCTGACTAGCTAAGATAAATTCACACTCAAACTCGCCCTCTAACATCCTTAAAGCACAAAGCACGTCTGCGCCGTTATTTCCACCGCCGCAAATGCCAAGCA
The DNA here is from genome assembly GCF_002914195.1 of Campylobacter concisus. Lineage (GTDB taxonomy): Bacteria > Campylobacterota > Campylobacteria > Campylobacterales > Campylobacteraceae > Campylobacter_A > Campylobacter_A concisus_M. Next base: position 24,929 of record NZ_PPAU01000011.1, read on the forward strand.
ATCTCTCACCTTTTTTAAATTTCTTACGTACGAAATTTGCTATGGCTGCGGCTGCATTTTCCATTAAAATTTCTTCACTGAGGTCAAATTTCTCTCTCGCCCTCTCGTCCAAAACTCTCGTGTCTAAATATAAATTTTTCATTTTATGCCCTAAAACTAAGCGCCTCTAGGATGTGGGGCTTTAAAATTTGCTCACTCTCATCAATATCAGCGATGCTTCTAGCCACTCTAAGTGTCCTTTTTATGCCCCTTTGGGAAAGATTGTACTTCAAGGCTGCCTTTTGTAAAATTTCTCTTGCTTCATTATCCAGTAGACAAAATTTTTCTACTTGTGCATCATTTAGCTTGCCATTTAGCTCATCTTGATCGCGCTTTTTTTGAAAGATAAAGGCTTTTAGGACCATTTGACTCATCTGCTGTGAGCTCAAACCTGCCTTGTCGCCTGGCGAACTCTCGTCCATAGCAACTTTTAAGTCAATGCGGTCGAGCACTGGAGCTGAAATTCTTGATTTATAGTTTTTTATCTCATTTTCGCTGCATTTGCAGTTTAGGTTGCGAGAGAATAAATTTCCGCAAGGGCATGGATTTTGAGCTGCTACAAAGATAAATTTAGTTTCATAAGTCACTTTTGAATTTACCCTTGCGATGTGGATTTGATTGTCCTCTAGTGGCTCTCTTAGGCTTTCTATCACCTGCTTTGCAAAGTGAGGAAACTCATCAAAAAATAGCACTCCGCCATTTGCAAGTGCGATTTCACCGATCTTTGCTACATTTGAGCCTCCTCCAAAGATCGAGCTTTTAGTAGAGGTGTGGTGCGGCGAGCGAAAGGCTCTAATACTTGTAAATTCGCTATCTTGCAGGTTTAGCGAGCGGTAAGCGGCAGACTTTAGCACCTCTTCTAGGCTTTGTGGCGCCATGATATAAACTAGGCGTTTTGCGCACATGCTTTTGCCGCTGCCTGGGCTGCCTTCGAATAAAATATTGTGCATGCCGACAGCTGCGATGACGCAGGCTCTTTTAGCTCTTTCTTGACCCAAAACATCCTTAAAATCAAGCTCGAAGTTTAAATTTGGAACGTATCTTTTACCAGAAATTTCTATCACGTTTGAAAATAGTTCATGAGTAGCGGTAAAACGTATACTTTTTGCAAATTCTGCGTCATTAAAAAACCTAATCGCTTCCTCTAGAGTACTAACCGCATAAATCTCTAAATTTGGGATCATAGAAGCTTTTTGTGCTATCTCTTTTGGTACTAAGACTTTTACGTTTTTTACCTGTGTGCTTAAAAAAAGAAGGATTGAGAATAAATTTGCTGTGCTTTTTACACTTCCATCAAGTCCAAGCTCGCCAAAAACAAAAATTTTCTCTAAGCTTTTTGCCTTTTGAAGAGCTATAAGAAGAGCGATAGCTAGGTCAAAATGTGATCCGCTCTTTGGTAGATCTGAAGGGGATAAATTTATGGTTATCTTTTGTGCTGGAAAGGAAAAATCAAGTGCTAGAAGTGCTGCTTTTACGCGTTCTGTGCTCTCTTTTATGCTTGTGCTTGCAAGCCCAACGATGCTAAAACCAGGAAGCCCACGAGAGAAGATAGACTCAACATCAATTATCTTTAGCCCATCGCCGTAAGTAGCACATCTTAAAGACTTCATGAAGCTTTTTCTTTTTTTTGCTTTTTGTATTCCTTGTCAAATTTTTTGCGTTTATTAAAGCCGATTTTTTCTATAAAAAGATGTCCATCTAAGTGATCATTTTCATGCTGGATAGCGATAGCTAAAAGCCCATCAGCCTTTAAGCTTTGCTCTTTGCCAAAGCGATCTTGATATTTGATAGCCACAACTTCATTTCTTTTTACATCTTCATAATATCCGGGCACACTAAGGCAACCCTCTTGATAGACACACTCACCCTCACGTAGCTCAAATTTTGGATTTATGATTTCGATTAAATTTTCTTTATCTTGTACGCCCTCATCATTGGCTAGATTTATAATAAAAATTCTTTTTGCAACACCTATCTGAATAGCAGCAAGGCCGATACCCTCTTTTGCAATCATCGTATCATACATATCATCAAGTAGTTTGTGAAGTTCCTCATCAAAATTTTTAACCTCTTTTGAGACTTCATAAAGTTTTTTATTTGGATAAGATAAAACCTCTAAGATCAAGCCCAAACTCCTACTTATTCACCCAAAAATATAGGCTGCTCATCATCTTGTGTTAGTATTAGTTGATCTAACGAGTAAGAGATTAATTCTTCAGCACTTCTTGTTTTTGTTATCATGCTTGAAACCACTTGGATATCAAGCTTACACTCTTCACCATCTATCTTCCAAGGTATAGATGAAAGCATATTTAAAATTCTGCTACCGGCTTGTCTTGTGCCATTTTCATCAGTATATTTCATAACCATAGCAAAACAGCCATCACCGTAATGAGCCACTATATCACTTCTTCTAGAAGTTCTTAAAAGAAGCTGTGATATAGCTTTATACATATTGTTTCGCTCTTTTAAATTTTTAACACGATTTGTAAATCTATCTTTTGCTCTTACTAGTAAGAACGATGCGTTATAGCCATATCTTTTAACGGCTTCTACTTCACTTTGCACTGTGGCTACTAGAAATTTTTTATTATAAACGTCATATGTCGTATCATAAATCGACTGCTCTTCAATAGATTTAAGCATCTTAGCTACTTCGTCATAGCTTACTTTAATGACATCAAGATGCTTATCCATAAGACTGTTTAATTTTATTAGGTCATGGTTAAATGCACTTAAAACATTTTGAAGAGCTAGGATATTTGTATTATTTTTGAGTGCATCCATGCGCTTTTGCACTAGGCCTCTCATGATGCCTAAATTTTTATAGATTAGCACCACGGCTTGAAGCATGCTTTTTATTTGGATAAATCCTTGCTTTATCTCTTTTTCAATAGAGATATTACTGCCTAATGGTACTGAGATCTCGGAATTTATAACTATCATATCACCGATCTCTTTTCTAAATTCATCAGGCTGTCCATCAAGCATTTTCTCAAAATAAATAGAGTAATTGTTTGGCGTAGATGGAACATTATCGTCGCTTAATTCATGCAAAACATTTTCTGAAAATTTGTAGATATCTACCTTTTCTTTTTCTAGAATATGTTTTACCTCAACCGCTTTTTTCTTAGGGTCTGGTGCATTATCTATCTTTATCACTTTGGGCCTTATTTAAAACTTTTCTCCAAAATTTTATCAACAAGTCCGTACTCTTTGGCTTCGGCCGAACTCATAAAGAAGTCACGTTCAGTATCTTTTACGATCTTACTTAGCTTTTGACCTGTATTTTTGGCCAAAATTCCATTCAAAATCTCTTTCATACGCAAAATTTCACGAGCTTGTATCTCGATATCAGTCGCTTGTCCTCTAGCGCCGCCAAGTGGTTGATGTATCATGATGCGAGAATTTGGCAATGCATATCTTTTACCTGGTGCGCCACAGCTTAGCAAAAATGCACCCATACTAGCAGCTTGGCCAATACAGATCGTGCAAACATCTGGCTTTATGTAGTTCATCGTATCATAGATGCTAAAGCCACTTGTTATAACGCCACCTGGTGAGTTTATATATAGATAGATATCTTTATCTGGATCTTCAGCCTCTAAAAATAGAAGCTGAGCGACTATAGAAGCGGCCATGCCGTCCTCTATCTCGCCACTTAGCATAACGATCCTGTCTTTTAAAAGACGGGAGTATATATCATAGCTTCGCTCACCCCTACTAGTTCTTTCAACTACGACAGGAACGTAATAGCTCATTACTCAGCCTTCTCTTTTTTACTTGCTTTTTTCTCGTCTTTTTCTTTGTTAAAGAGCTCACCAAATAGCTTCTCTTCAATCATTGACATCTTTATAGCTGGAAGCATGCCTTGGTTGCGGTACATCTCAAGGTGTGCTTTTGGATCTTGACCGCTTCTATACGCCTCAAAATAGATCGCTTGAACGACCTCTTGATCGCTTACTTTCACGCCTCTTACGCGAGCTAGCTCATCGATGATGAAAGTTAGGCGAACGCTATTTTCAGCGTCTTTTCTAAACTCGTCACGTTTTTTAGAAAGAGCATCTTTGTCTTCTCTAAATTTCTTCATATCATCTGGAGTAAATGAGCTCCATGCGTTTCTAAACTGCATATCAATCTCTTGCTCGACAATATTTTTTGGCACGTCAAATTTAAATTTCTCAACCGCAGCTTCAGCAAATTTTGGCTTAAGCTCATCATTTATAAGTTTATAAATTTTCTCTTGACGGATTTGCTCTTTTATACGCTCATCAAGCAACTCTTCAGTTGGTTTTTCTTCATTTGGAAGTAGAGTTTTTAATATCTCTTCATCTAGTTTTTCAGGGATCTTTCTCTCTTGAATTTCATGAAGTTTTATTTTAAAGATAGCGTCTTTGCCAGCTAAATGTGCAGCGCCATAGTTTTCTGGGAATTTAACCTCGATATCTTTTTCGCCACCAGCTTTTATGCCTACCATACCATCTTCAAAGCCTGGGATGAATTGATTTGAGCCGATCTCAAGCACATAGTTTTCAGTCTTGCCACCATCAAATGCAACGCCGTCAACAAAGCCTTCAAAGTCAAATTTAGCAAAATCGCCAACTTTTAGGCCTCTTTTGCCATCAATTTTCTCAAGTGGAGCTATCATTTTTAAAAGTTCAGTTTTTTTCTCATCGATATCTTTTTTCAAAACACGTGGGTTTGAAAACTCAGGTATCAAGCTCTCATAGCCGCTCACATCGACGCTTGGTTTAAATGAAACTGTTAGCTCAACGTCGATCTTGCCATCTTTTCTGTCAAATTTTGAAACGATAGGCTCGCCGATAAGGTCGTCATTTTTCTTGCCTGCTTTTTTGATAGCCTCTTCGACTACATCTCTTAAGACATCTTGCTCAGCGTCGTTTATTAGCTCTTTCTCGTAGCGTTTTAGCACGACAGCGACTGGCACATGGCCTTGTCTAAAGCCATCTACTTTCATAGTTTTTGCTGCTTTTTTTGCTAGTTTTTCTACGCTAGACTTTATAGCATCTGCACTTATGGTTGTGCTTGCTAGGGTATTTACGCTATCTAGAGCTTTGATTTTGATTTCCATCTAATTCCTTTATGAATACAAATTTTTAGCCCAAAATATAGCAGAATTTTCCTTATTTCATTTTAAATTTGTAAATTTTTATAGATATAAAAGGCGTTTTAACGTAGAATCTAGCAATAAAATTATGGAGAAAATTTATGCAAGAGAGTTTTGAAAATTCGGTTAAAAACATGCTAACGATTATAGGCGAAGATCCAAATAGAGAAGGCCTTATAAAGACGCCTGAGCGTGTCTTTAAAGCATTTAAATTTCTAACTAGCGGGTATGATGAAGACCCAAAAGAAGTCCTTGGTGACGCGCTATTTACTAGCTCAAATAATGAAATGGTTCTCATGCGAAATATTGAGTTTTACAGTCTTTGCGAGCACCATTTGTTGCCTATTATTGGCCGCGTGCATGTAGCGTACATTCCAAATGGCAAGGTTGTTGGCCTTAGTAAAATTCCACGCATGGTAAATATCTACGCAAGACGCTTGCAAATTCAAGAGCAGATGACTGAGCAGATCGCAAAGGCGCTTGAGGACGTAATCGCTCCAAAAGGCGTTGGTGTCGTAGTTGAGGCCAGACATATGTGTGTTGAGATGAGGGGTGTGCAAAAGATAAACTCAACTACGACAACCTCAGCGCTTAGAGGCTGCTTTATCAAAAACGCGGACACAAGGCGAGAATTTTTCTCGCTTATAAACTCTCCTAGGGAAACGCATTTTTGAGCTTAGAGCATATAAATTTAAAGCTTAAAGAGGGCATGAAGCTCTCAAACACCTTTGGCATCATAACTAAAATCACAGCTACAACTATCGAGATCACTGGACTTCGTCCAAGCATCGGGGACATCGTGCGAATAGTCGCAAAAGATAAGAGCAAAAATGGTCTTGGCATGGTTACACAAATAAAGACAGATGGCGCTTATATCAGTCCGTTTGGCTTTGTTGAGGGATTTAGGATAGGCGACTTTGTCTATGAGAGCGATCAGGGCATGAGCATACCGGTGGGGCCAAATTTACTAGGCCGCGTAGTCGATCCATTTATGAAGCCGATTGACGGCAAAGGAGCGATCGAGACGACCGAGTACATGCCTATTATGAGAGCGCCGATAGATGCGATGAAAAGGGGGCTTATAAACGAGCCATTTAGCGTTGGTATAAAGACGATAGATGGACTACTTACTTGCGGCAAGGGGCAAAAACTGGGAATTTTTGCAGGTTCAGGCGTGGGTAAATCAACCCTCATGGGCATGATCGTAAAAAACACACTAGCACCGATAAAAGTAGTCGCACTAATAGGCGAACGTGGTCGCGAGGTACCTGAATTTATAGAAAAAAACCTAGGCGGCGACCTGGAGGGTACAGTCATCATCGTAGCGACCAGTGATGACAGCTCACTCATGCGAAAATACGGTGCTTTTTGTGCGATGAGTGTGGCTGAATACTTCAAACAACAAGGCAATGACGTGCTCTTCATCATGGATAGCGTGACACGTTTCGCGATGGCACAGCGTGAGATCGGCCTTGCGCTTGGCGAGCCACCTACATCAAAAGGCTATCCACCAAGCTCACTCACACTCTTGCCACAGCTAATGGAGCGCGCCGGCAAAGAGGAGGGCAAGGGCAGTATCACAGCATTTTTCACCGTACTCGTTGAGGGCGATGACATGAGCGATCCGATAGCCGACCAAAGCCGCTCTATCCTAGACGGACACATCGTGCTAAGCCGGGAGCTAACGGACTTTGGAATTTACCCACCTATCAACATCCAAAACTCGGCCTCGCGTGTCATGGGCGATGTGATCAGCAAAGAGCATAAGCTAAATGCGATGAAATTTAAGCGTCTTTACTCGCTTTTAAAAGAAAACGAAGTCTTGCTTCGCATCGGTGCTTATCAAAAGGGTAGCGACAAGGAGCTTGACCTTGCGATCTCGAAAAAAGAATTTATGGAAAATTTTTTAAAGCAAAGTTCAGAAGAGGCCTTTGCGCTTGAAGAGGTCGAAAAGCTACTTGATAAGATCAATCAGTAGATTTCTAAAATTTATAAGTCTTTTTACAAAATTTGGCTACTAAAAATATAATCAATTTTTTATATTAATTTTTAAAGTGATCACGCATTACTTCTTTGCTTCGGATATAAAAATTGCGGTCAAAGACTTATAAATTTATATTTTCTCATCTCTTGTTTAATTTCAAAAAGCGCTGCTACAAATATCATGAAAGAGAATTTGAAATTTATGAGGCTTTTTATTTTAGACTTCGTAAGGACGGTTTTTGTGTTATGTAAAATAACAAAGCATTAAAAACTCTTTCTAAGTACCATACGCATTCCAAACAATGATCACAAAGTGGGCTAATTTCAAAATTTGGGTTTTACAAAAACTTACCCACTTACAAAATCTGCGGTAGTAAATTTGAGACAAGCAAACAAGCTAAATTTATACTAAGTAATTATGTGCTGATATCTATCTTGCTGTAAATTTTGGTAGCAATCATGGCGTAAATTTAACTATGAAAGCAAAATTTTACGTTTATATCAGTAATCCCTAGCACTTTAGACTTTACCAAGTGACGCAAAGCATATGCTTACATGAGATAGTAAAATTTGGAAGAGCTTAAGAGCCAAGACCTATTTTTTCTCATCAAAACTTGACTTTAGCTCACACTTTTCCTAGCTTTGGCGGTGACAAACGTGCGAATTCTAATTAGATAAAAGCAGATTCCTCGCCAATGTCAGTGGCTCTTGCTATTTTTATATTTGTTTAAATTTATACAAACAATAAAATCAAGAGAGAAAGGCTTAAGAGCCAAATCCCATCTTCTTATCTTCACCAAAACTTGAGTTTAGCTCGCGCTCTATCGTCGTTTTGAAGTCCTCAAAGGTAAAAATCCCATCATCTTTTATAGCAACTTTCAAAGCAGTATTTTTTAGCGCAAGGACGATCTGCGCGCCACTTAGGTTAAACTCTGCCAGCCTTTCTACACTAAAGCCATCTTCAAAGCTCGCATTTTCAGGCAAAATTTTACGCCAAATGGCAAGCCTGCCGTTATAATCAGGCTTTTTAAACTCGATCTTATAGTCAAACCTTCTAGAAAACGCCACGTCAAGGCTTTGCAAGAAATTTGTCGTGGCGATCAGCACGCCCTCAAAGCGCTCGATCTGCTCTAAAAAGATATTTTGCATTTGATTGTGCATCTTTTCAGCCCCGCTTGAGCTCTCCACTCTCGTGCTTAAAAACTGATCAGCCTCGTTTAGCAAAAGCACTGGCTCGCTGCCACTTTTTTTGCAAATTTCTTTGTAAGTGTCAAAAATTTTCCTTACATTTTGCTCGCTCTCGCCGACATATTTGCTTAAAATTTTTGAGCAGTCAAAGCTTAGAATTTGCTTCTTTAGGCTCTTTGCAAGCCCAACGGCGCTCATCGTCTTGCCAGTGCCAGGCTCGCCATAAAAGATAATCTTGGCGTCTATGTTTTTCCTAGTTTTTATGCCCCAGCTGCTAAGTCTAGCGAGCACTTTTTTATCGACTTGCTTTAGTATCGTGCTTAAAAGCTGCTTTGTCTTTTCGTTTAGCACGACGTCTTCTAGGCTCGTTACTGGCTCTATTAGCTCAAAAATTTCTTGCTCTTTTACTAGGCTTTCTATCTTGATTTTCTTGCTGTTTTTGTCATTTTTTGGGTGCATTATGCTTTGCAAAATTTCTTCGTTTATAAAAAAGCTCTTGCTAACGTTGCCATAAGCGTTTAAAACCTCGTCGTAGTCGATCAGTGCGCCCTCGATGAGCCTTGAGCCATCCTCTAAAAGAGTGCGATTTTTGATGCGTTCAAGCTCGTCTTTGCTTATTAGCCCAACTAGCGTGTTTAGGTCGCGACCATTTTCAAAGTCGCCCGCATACTCCTCTTTTAAAAGGGCTAAAAATATGATCTGCTCTTTTTCATCAAGCGAGTTTTCTTTAAAAATTTGCTCTATTTTTAGGCTGATCTTACTTAGTTTTACGCGCTCGTTTATGCGCTTTGTAAGCTCAGAAATTTGCTCGTTTATGCGCTTTTTAGCGTCATTTGAGCCACCTTCAAATATCGCAGCCTTAGAGTAAAGCTCTATCTTTAAAAACTGATCTTTTAAATACTCCAAATGATCTTCATAAGGCGCAAGCTCTGGTAAATTTATATCAGCGTTGCCATCTTCAAGTATCTTTAAAAATGTGCTTGAGAGTGAAATTTCAGAATGAAGCAACGAAAGAAGCCCTTGAGCTGAAGCCCTTTGCGTGCTCTCAGGTATTTTAAAAAGACTATAATTTTGTACAATCCAACCGCTATCAAGCAAATTTTTTATAAATTTTAGATACAAAAGCTGCTTATCATTTTGCGTGCCAAAGACTGCTCCAAGTAGCTCAAAAACGCTCATATTAGCCGTTCCTTGCACATAAGCTTTACTTAGATATTTTAAAATTTCTCCCTCTTCGTCGCCGCACTTTATCAGCTCATAAATTTTGCTTTTTTTGAGGTCCTGGTTTAAAAAATCAAGCAAGTATTTCACTAAAATTTATCCTTCATCTGCTCTATTTGCTCTTTTAATACACGTTTTAGCACCTTACCAGTGGCATTTCTAGGCAACTCTTCGGCAAAATAGATACTCTTTGGTATCTTGAAATTTGCTAAATTTTTCTTCAAATGCTCTCTTACTGTTTTTTCATCAAGATCCATGCCCTCTTTTACTTGTATGAAAGCGACGACCTCTTCATCGGCATGTACGTCTTTTACGCCGATGACTGCTGTTGCTTCAACTGCTTCAAGTTTGTAAATAACCTCTTCGATCTCACGTGGATAGATGTTAATGCCCTTTGATATAATGAGGTCTTTTTTACGATCAACGATATAGATAAAGCCCTCTTCATCGACTTTTCCAAGATCTCCGGTCTTTAACCAGCCGTTTATTATGGTCTCATCAGTGATGCTTGGCATACCATAGTAGCCTTGCATGACGCAGTCGCCCTTTACAATGATCTCACCGATCTGGCCAACTGGAAGCTCCATCATCTCATCATTTACGATCTTTACCTCATAGCCATCAAGCACAGGCCCTACACTTAAAAGCTTTTGTTTATCATATAAATTTGCAGCTACGACAGGTGAGCATTCGCTAAGGCCATATCCCTCAACAAGTGTTGCGCGTGGAAATTTCACTCTAAAGTCATCTATCGTCTGCTTTGCAAGCGGAGCTGCACCACTTACAAATAATCTAATGCGGTTAAACCATCTAAAATACCAAGGAATTTTTGCTTTACCAATAGCTGTATAGATGGCTGGAATTCCTAAAAATACAGTTACACGCTTTAGCAAAGTTTGTTTTAGTACATTTGAAAATGGGAATACTGATTTTACAAGAACCATAGATGCACTCGCAAATATCGGAAGCAACACCATTGCAGTTAGTGTAAAACTATGAAACATCGGCAAAAAGACTATGAAACGATCGCTTTTTTTCACTATAAAACGATCATGGGCTCCAATTAAATTTGAAAAGATATTTTTATAGCTTATCATCGCACCCTTTGGCTTGCCAGTAGTGCCTGAAGTATAAATTATATGCATTAAGTCATCTATTACCGGATACTTTGTGATACTAAGAGCGTATTTGTGATTTAAAGTTTCTGTAAAATTTACGTTTTTAACAAGGCCATTATTTTCATAGCTCTTACTCATATCCTCTTTTGAAATTTGAGGCGTTGAAGTGAGATATGCGCTCTCGCCATACTCTTCGTCAGTGTCTATATATTCATCTTTTGAGGCACTTTGAAGTTTCTTTGGTATTGCTCCGATCCAGATTATCTTTCTTAAAATTTCAAGCTCATTTAATGCAATTAACTCTTTTGCAAGCAAGCTAGACGCAAAAAGCACCTTTGCACCGCAATCATTTATGATATATTCAAACTCGTTTGCTTTTAAAAAAGTATTCATAGGCACTGCGATACCGCCTATTGCAGTTATCGCAAGGTATGAGATAATAAATTCTTTTGAGTTTGTAACCGCCATAGCTACTTTATCACCAAATTTTACTCCAGCAAGTTGCAAATAAGCTGCCACTTTATCGACATTTTGCTTTAATTCGCGATATTTTAGCTTCTCTTTTTCTTCAAAAAGAGCTACTTGATTTGGATTTTCCTTTGCTACTTTGGTTAAAATTTCATAAAAATTATTATAAGAGTATCGCATTATTGACCCTAATTAAAATGTATATTTAAAAGTCGTACCAAGGATTTGGATCGTACCAGTATCAAATTCCCCTGACATTTTTGTGGCAATACTGTTGGTAATACCTGTCGCACGCTTCTTATCACGGTGTTGATAAACATATCCAAGTGCCATTTCAAGATTTGGCGTAAATTTATAATTTACTCCAAAAGAATATACCTTAGACGTAGTATTTGGAAGCTCTAAGCCAGTATGCTTGTTACTTGTAATGTCTTCATCATAAGCAAAGCCAGCCATTAGTCTAAATTTTTCATTTACGTCGTAGGCAAGACCTAGTCTATATGTATTTGTATCTTTTGCATTTTTTATGACTGGATCGTCCATGAATCTTGCAAAAGCTGGATGCGAGTGAGCTGGGCCTTTATCCATGTATTCAAAGTCATAGCCTTTAAATTTAGACCAATACGTCCTCTCAAAAGCTAGCAAAAGAGTAAAGTCGCTAAATTTATATCCAGTTGCAAGCACAAGCTGAGCAGGAAGCGGGATCTCTACTTTTGTTTTGCCATGGTAGCTTATAGGTAGGTTATAAAAATCAGCATCTGTATGGCCTTTAAGTTCTAAATTTACATTTGAGCGGTAAGTAACAGCGAAGCTCAAATCCTCAATAGGTCTATAAGTAAGTGCAACATTGTAGCCATAACCCATACCATCGCCTTTTATCTCTCTGTAGCCTATTCGTCCAAAGTCACTTGCTATCTTACCTTTGGTGTAAACACCTCTAGCACCAAGAGCAAAGGCAAGCTTATCGTTTATGCGGTAAGCCACGGTTGGATTTAACTCAACAACTTGCAGCTTAAACCTTTTAGTGGTAAATGCGGTAGCTGGATCCTCCCACGATACACCAACAGCAGCAGGAACGGCAAGAGCTAAACCAAATTTCCAGTTTTCATAAATTTCTGGCGTTACAAAACTAAATGTACCAGCCAGCGAGTCAAATTTTTCTGACTTGTAGCTTTTGCCACTATCACTTTTAAACTCAAGCTTATTTATATGAAACCAGCCGAGGGTACTTTCTATGTGATGGCGTCCATCTAAAAACATCATATTTGCTGGGTTAAAATACGCCGCATCAGCCCCAAAACTAAAGGCCACGTTACTAGCAGCAAGACCTAAAGAATCAGCACTTTGCTCAGGAACTTTATAACCTCCAGCATTTAGCAAAGTAGATGCCATAATAATGCTTAATAGCACTTTTTTCATAGTTTTTCCTTTTCGAAATTTCTTAAAATTTTTATCTCGTCTTCCCAAATACTCTCGTCAATCGTCTCTAATATTAAAGGAATTTCGCCTATTTTATCATCATTTATTATATTTTTAAAAGCACTAAATCCAAGCTCGCCCTTGCCAAGACTCTCGTGTCTATCTTTTTTCGAGCCAAGCCCAAATTTTGCATCATTTAAATGCATGCCGGATAAAAATTTATAGCCAATGATCGCATCAAATTCCCCCATCGTCTTGGCATAGGCCTCTTTACTTCTTAGATCATATCCAGCAGCAAATGCGTGACAGGTATCAAAGCAAACACCAACTCTGCTCTCATCGTCTACTCGCCCTATCAAATAAGCAATCTGCTTAAAACTAAAGCCTAAATTTGATCCTTGAGCAGCTGTGTTTTCGATGACTAGCTTTACACCGCTTGTGCGCTTAAGTGCCACGTTCATGCAGCTTGCGATATTATCTAAGCACTCTTTTTCACTTATTTGTTTTAGGTGTGAGCCTGGATGAAAATTTAAAAGCTCTAGCCCAAGCTTACTGGCGCGATCTATCTCATCCACAAAGGCTTCAAGCGACTTTGCTCTTGCCTCCTCATCTGGATGGCCTAAATTTATCAAGTAACTGCTGTGTGGCAAAACATGCTTTGTGCTTATGCCAGAAATTTTTAGGTTTTCTTTAAACTGCTCTATTTCGCTGATGCTTAGCTCTTTTGCATTCCATTGGCGTTGATTTTTTGTAAAAAGCGCAAAGGCATTTGCTCCTATTTTTGCAGCATTTAACGGAGCGTTAAACACGCCTCCAGCCGCACTTACGTGAGCTCCTATGTATCTCATTTTAACTCTTTTATTATCACTCTTATTTTATTTTTGCTATCTATAAATTTGACGTAGTTGTCGCAAACCTCGTATTTTATAAAATATGAACTTAGATCTTGACTAAAACCACACTCCGTATTTATCAAGCCTTTGCCATCATAAATCTTTTCTCTTTGCAAAATTTCTTCAAAAAGGCTCTCATAGTGCGGAGCTAGAAAAAATTTCTCATTAAACTCAGTCTTGTTAAAGCAAGCACTATTTACGCAAATTTTATCTCTTATGTTTATGTTTGCGGTGTTTACGCCAGAGCTATAAATTTGCAAATTTAGCTCATTTTTATATTTATGGAAAAATCCAACGTCATTTATCTTGATCATCGGAGAAAATAAAGTAACTTGAAAAGCTTGTGAATTTTGCGGCGTTTTGGTAGCCACGCAACCTGTAAAAATAAAAACAGATAACAAAGTAAATAAAAAATTTTTCAAAAATTTTTCCTTATTAATCTAAAATTAAGTATAAAAGAAATATAATCCCAATTTCATAACCGACATGTGGCCCATTCGTCTAGCGGTTAGGACATCGCCCTTTCACGGCGGTAACACGAGTTCGAGTCTCGTATGGGTCACCACTTCTAAAAATCAAAATCTTATCCATATAAGCTTTAAAATATAGTTAATCTTAAATATTATTTTTAATTGTTATTTTAAATTTTTATTGAACTGTGCCGCTTTCAATTAAATGCGTTATTAAAATTTTAAAACCTAGAAAAATTAATATCGCTCCTCCCAGAAAGAGCGCCTTTTTCTCTAAAATTTCACCCATAAATTTACCTATATAAAAAGCAACCAGACTTAATGCAAAGCAGACTACACCGATGATAAGTGAGCTTTGAAAGATGTTTATCTCTTCAAAGCTAAGTGTGACACCAACGGCAAGAGCATCCACACTAGTAGCAAATGCCCCATACAAAATGGTCTTAAATCCTATCTTAAGATACTCGCACTCCTCTTTGCTACAGGCCTCTTTAAACATTCTAAAACCAAGAAAGCAAAGTATAAAAAATGCGATGAAGTGATCGATAGAGCTTATAAATTTTGCAAAACTAACACCTAAAAGATAGCCAAGAAGTGGCATAAGAAACTGAAAAAAGCCAAGCGTAAAAGCAATAAATAAAATTTTATTAAGAGCTAAATTTTTATACCTTGCGCCATTTGCCATATTTAGTGCCGCGCTATCCATACTAAGAGCGAAGCTAAGAAGTAAAAGTTGCATAGTCTTCCTTTAAAAAAAGGTTAAATTCTAGTGCAAAAAGATTAAATTTATTTTAAGTGTTTAGATATTTTTTGTATGATTTTGCTTTAATTTTAAAAAAGGAAAGAAGATGAAAAGATCTCTTGTTATTCTTTGTGGCGCGCTTGCTTTAAATTTACAAGCCACAAATATGGACGATATGATAAACAAAGGCGTCAAAATCGCCACTCACGCATCAAGCGGCGACTATAAAAGCTTAGTTAGTGAAGCGCTAAATGCCGCTGTTAGCGAGCTTTCAAAAGAGGGCTTTATAAACAATGCTACGGCTAAAATTCCACTCCCAAAAAGCCTTGAAATGGCGTCAAATTTAGCCAAAAAAGTAGGCGGAGAGAAGTGGGCGCAGGATCTTAGCAAGTCGATAAATAACGCTGCGACCACGGCTGTGCCAAAGGCTGCTGAAATTTTTAGCGAGAGCATAAAAAACATGAGCGAAGCCGATGTCAAAAAGCTCTTTAATGGCGGCAGCGACAGCGTTACGAAGTATTTGCAGCAAAGCTCCAGCCAAAAGCTAAAGGCGGCATTTACGCCGATAATTGAGAAAATGATGAGTGATAATAGCTTTGCAACTGCCTATAATGGGCTAAATTCTTTCATCGGCGGCTCAGCAAAAAACAACGAAACGATAAAATCAGTAAAGAGCCTAGCTAAAAATTTAGGCGCAAGCGAATATGTGCCAGATGATGGCGAAGACCTAAACGCATATATCACGAGAAAGACGCTAGATGGGCTATTTAACGTGATGAGCGAGAAGGAAAAGGGGCTAAGAAGTGGCTTTAGCCTAGATAGCGGCAAAAAGGTGCTAGACTCGATCTTTAAATGAAAAATTTAAGCGCGCAAAACAAAGCCGACATCGCACTCATCGTAGTTGCCATCGTTTGGGGCGCTACGTTTTTACCTATGGCAAACGCACTAAAAACAAATAGTGTCTTTGTCATGCTCTTTTGCCGGTTTTTTCTCTCGACTATCTTTATGGGCTTTGTCGCGCTTAAATTTACTAAGAAATTTGACAAAAAGAGCGTCATCTACGGCGTTATCCTTGGTGCGGTGCTCTTTTTATCATTTACAACGCAAACTTACGCTCTAAAGCTTACTTTTAGCTCGAGCGTCGCCTTTATCACGGGGCTTGAGTGCGTGATAGTCCCTTTTATGGCGGCTTTTATTTTTAAAAATAAAATAACCATTTTTGCTATTTTTGGTGCATTTATTGCCATTTTTGGGCTTTGGCTTTTAAGTGGAGCCGCTCTTACTTTAGGAGCTGGCGAGGCATTTGCCCTA
This sequence comes from Campylobacter concisus, assembly GCF_002914195.1. Lineage (GTDB taxonomy): Bacteria > Campylobacterota > Campylobacteria > Campylobacterales > Campylobacteraceae > Campylobacter_A > Campylobacter_A concisus_M. Next base: position 40,909 of record NZ_PPAU01000011.1, read on the forward strand.
CTTTGTGCCATATTTTATGCACTTTACACGAGCTTAAATGGCCACTTTGTAAGAAAATGCGAGCTTTATTTGCTTGTATTTGTGGTATTTCTCACCGTCTCTTTACTCTCATTTGTCTTTGCATTTATTGAAGGTAGCGTGCTGCCAAATTACGATAGGGAATTTTTTATAGCAATTTTTATCACTGCATTTATTGGCACCATTTTTTGCTACTTTGTTCAAACCATCGCTCAAAGATATACAACAGCCAGTAAAGCAGCTTTATTTTTCTGTCTTGAACCAGTTTCTGCTGGCTTTATCGGCTATTTTTTCGCTGATGAAAAGCTAACACTCATACAAATTTTTGGCGCGATCTTAATAATCTTTGGAGTTATTTTTAGCGAATTTGGTAAAAAATTTTTCTCTAGATCAAAACTAGCTTAAAAGACAAAAAGCTTCATTTGTGAGTCTATTTTCTCATCTATAAACTCACCTTCAAATCTCTCTTTTAACATCGCTAAAACCGCTTTTTCATCGTAGTTTTTAGCTCCATTTATCTCAAGGTGCCAGCAGATATTTTCAGCAGCTTCTTGCACACTTCGTCTAGCGATCCTTGTTTCGTTTAAAATTTCACTCTTATAAGCGATCCCTTGCTCATTTAGCCACGCTTCAAGCCTATTTACAACATTTTTTTGAGAGAGAGTGCGTCCAAATTTTTTAAAAAATGGCTCAATCAAATCAGAGCTTCTAGGCTTATCCCAGCCAAGATAGAGTTTTTGCTTTGCGATATTATGAAATTTAGCAAAATCTTCATCGCTAGCAATTGCTGGACTCATCGTGCAAATTGCAATATCAAAGAGCTTTGTGGGCTTAAATTCTCTCCAAGAGCAAACCTCGCTGGTTAAATTTGTCACGCCAAATCTTTTGGCATCTTCATTTAAAATTTCTATCATATTTTTTGAGCTATCAATGCCAGTTATATCTTTTGCAGTTTTTGATAAAAATATCGTCCAAACACCGGTACCACAGCCTATATCAAGAATTTCTTTACCGCTAAAATCAACTCCCCAAGCTAAGGCTTTAGCAAAAATTTGTTGCTGAATAGCACTTACTTTGCCATCAAACCTTTGATAATTTGACGCCTTTTTATCCCATAAATTTTGCATTTTAGCTCCTTATTTTTGGTTATAATTCTAGCAAAAAAGGCCATAAATGAAAGATTTTATCTACAAAGTAATAATCCCTCCACAAGCCATTGATATGCACGGACACATGAATAATGTCTATTATTTCACTCTTATGCAAGAGGCTGCATTTGCACACTCTGCAGCGGTTGGCGACACGGTTGAGGCGCAGTATAAAAGAGGCGAGATCTGGCTCATTAGAAAAAATGAAGCCAAATATATAAAAAGCGTAAAATTGATGGATGAGATAGAAATTCACACTTATACGCAAGCTGAAGGCAAGGTGACTTCGTGTAGATATTTTGAGTTTAAAAAAGATGACGAACTAATAGCAACTGGCAAGACCGAGTTTGTTTATGTTGATCTAAAAACAAATCGCCCAAAAGCCATTCCGGCTGAGATAATCGCTCTTTACTCGTGATCACACTCATCACAAACGCCTTTTATCACGGCGCTTTTTATATTTTTAGCGACGTTTAGATGTGGCATATCGATGTTTGTGACTTTATGACAGACATCGCAGATAAAGTACGCTTTTGCCTCATTTGCTAGTTCGTAGTAGCTTTTATGATTATTTTCAGTTTTTATGACAAGGCCCTTTTTTTCAAAAATTTCTATACTTCTATAAAAAGTGGTTTTATTTGCATTAAGGCTTTCTAGAATTTCATCATAGCTTAATGGAGTTTTGGCATTTTGCAAAATTTCAACGAGCTTTATGCGAAAAGCAGTTGCCTTGATACTATGCTCTTCTAAGAAATTTCTTGCATTCATCCTTGCCCTTTTTATTTTTTGTATATTAACGCTAAAAGTTTTAAATTTCATTTAAAAAGCACTATATTTAGGCTTTTGTTCTTTAAGTTGCAACCAAGTTGCAATCTGCTAAACTTCCGCAATATTTTTTCAAACAAAGGAGAGATGGTGAGAAAGATTTTTGTTTTCTTAGCAGTTTGTGCTTTGTCACTTTTTGCAAAGCCAGTTGTTACGACTAGTATATTGCCTACAAAATTTTTTGTTGAGCAGATCGCTGGTGATACACTAAGCGTAAATACAATGGTTGGCAAAGGTGCTGATCCGCACACTTATGAGCCAAAACCAAAACAGATGAAGGAGCTTGAAAAGAGCGAGCTTTACTTTGCTATTGGCATTGAGTTTGAAGATACTTGGCTAGAGCGTTTTTCAAAATCTTTTAAAAATTTACGCATTGTAAAAACACAAGAAGGTATCGAAAAGATCGCTATGAGTGATGAACATGAGCATCATGAACATCACGAGCATCACGAGCACAAGCACGAGGGCGAGCATAAACATGAACATCACGAGCATCATGACCATGACCACGAAGCTGGCGAACATCATCACCATCATCATGATGGCCTTGATCCGCACATTTGGCTTGATCCGGTTTTAGTAAAAACCCAAGCTGATAATATTGCTAAGGCATTAATAGAGAAATTCCCGCAAAATGCAAAGCTCTATGAGGAGAATTTGGCTAAATTTAAAGCTAGTCTTGACGAGCTTGATAGCTTTATCAAAAATACTCTAAAAGATGTTAAAACTCGCGAATTTATCGTATATCACCCATCTTGGGGATATTTTGCAAAACGCTATAACTTAGAGCAAATCGCTATCGAGATAGAGGGCAAAGAGCCAAAACCAGCTGAGCTAAAAGAGCTCATCGAAGAGGCTAAAGAGCACGGCGTAAAGGTCATTTTCATAGCTCCGCAGTTTCCAACAAAGGCTGCGAATTTAGTAGCAAAAGAGACTGGCTCAAAGGTCATAAGTATTGATCAGCTACCGGAAAATTGGCTAGATGAGATGAAAAAAACAGCAGAAATTTTTGCTAAGAGTCTATAAAAAATGTTAGCACGCCTGATTGTCATTTGCTTCTTCGCTATAAATGCCTTCGGGTGTGCTCTTTGCTCGCTTTATAGCCCAACCGCTCACGTGAGCGTAAAATTTGACTCAAACGAAAACAATATCACTACAATTGCTTTTTCATGGACATTTTCACAAAATTTCTCAGAGCTTATGAGGCAAAATTTTGACCTAAATCAGGATGAAAAGATAGATGAAAGCGAGATCAAAAAGATCCGCTTAAATTTACTTGATTATCTTGTGCCAAGGCACTATTTAACGAATATTGAGTACTTTTACAAAGATGAAAATGCTACGAAGCTTGAGTTAAATTTAAAAAAGTATAAACTCTATTTTGATGAGGGTAGATTAAAATTTGATGTTAGTTTTAAGACAAATTTGCTTATCAAAGATGGCTTTGTGGTGTCTGTCGAAATGGACGATAAAGAGGGATATTTTAATTTTAAATTTACGCAAAACAACGCATTTTTGGTATCAGATCAGTTTTGGACGATACCAAATCCAAATGCAAATTTAATATTTTTTACATTTTCAAGTAAGGCTGCAGCCAAAGCTCATAACGAAAAACCTGCATTAAAAGAGCTTCTAAAAGAGCCAAACTCAGTAAATTTTGAAGATGAAAATTTAAGCCAGATCGATAAGATCGATGAAGCTAAGTTTGATCTTGTTTCAAAAACAAGTCTAAGCATGCTTGATAGATTAAAGCAAATTCTAAGAAATTTTGATCAAAAAAGTCCGCTAACTCTGCTATTTTTAGCGCTCATATCATTTGGTTATGGCTTTTTACACGCTGCATCTGCGGGACATGGCAAGGTGCTTACAAGCTCATATTTCGCCGCAACTGGTGGAAGCTACGCCAAAGCCTTTTTCTTCTCTTTAAAGATCGGATTTTTACATGTTGTGGGAGCGTTTATTTTTGTGCTTGCTAGTTTTATGATATTACGTGAGATCAGTAGCGATCTGACAAAAGATACAGCAAGCGTTACGACAGCATTTTCTGGCGTTATTATCTTTTTTGTAGCGATTTTTATGCTTTATAAAAAGGTAAAAATTTATCTTTCAAGCAAAAAAGAGTTAAATAAATTTTATATTTTTAGCTCAAGTTTAAGCCAAAATTTGAGTAAAAATACAAAATTTACTAGCGACTGTGGCTGTAATATCTGCATTACAAAAAAACCAAAAAGCAAAGAAGAATGGCTGGTTGCAGCTGCTGCGGCACTTATTCCTTGTCCTGGCACGATACTTGTCTTTGTGCTAGCAAATGAGCTAGGCAGCTACTTTGCAGGCGTTATAAGTGGCGTATTTATGGCGCTTGGCATGAGTGCAGTGATATTTTTAGCGGCTGTTTTTGGAGCCAAGATAAATGAGAGCACAAACATTAAGTTAAAAAAGTTTAAAATCTATGCCGAATTTATGGCTCTTAGCGTTATGCTTTGGCTTGGGCTTTTTATTTTTACTACGACATTTACGCAAAAGAGTCTGTTTTGAAAGAAATTATAAAAATTAGAAATTTAAACTTTAGCTACGATAAGCAAGTGGTTTTAGAAGGTATCAATTTAGATTATAGTAGCGATGAATTTTTAGCTATCATCGGTCCAAATGGTGGCGGTAAAAGTACGCTTTTAAAGCTTATTTTAGGGCTACTTAAGCCTCAAAGTGGCGAGATAAAGCTCTTTGGAAAAGAGCCAAGCGAAGTCAGTAAATTTATAGGTTATGTACCTCAAAATTTTCTCTCAAATCAAAGCTTTCCGATGATGGTTTTAGAAATAGTTTTAATGGGGCTAATCGATAAAAAAATTTTTGGTTTTTACTCGCGAGCTGAGAAACAAATGGCTCTTGTAGCCCTTGAGAAAGTTGGCATGAAAGAATTTGCAAGCGCTAGAATTGGTGAGCTAAGCGGTGGCCAAAGACAGCGCGTGTATATCGCAAGAGCGCTTTGTGCAAATGCAAAAGTCCTCGTTTTAGACGAGCCAACAGCTAGTATCGACACAAAGGGCCAGGCTGAAATTTATGAAATTTTAAAAAATATAAATGCAAGCGGTGTTGGCGTAGTCTTGGTAAGTCACGATCTAAATATCGTGCTAAATTATGCTACAAAAATCGCCTATGTGAGTAAAAATTTACATATTCATAAAACTCATGAAGATACCGCAAAAAGAGAATTTATAGAGCATTTGGCAAAATCTCATAGTCATTTTTGCGATGTCGAGATCGCACTTGGTGAATGTGAGTGCAAAATCAAAAGTAATGTTTTTAAGCTAAAGAGATAAAATGAGTGAAATTTTAGAGTTAAATTTTATGCAAAATGCCTTTATTGCTGGCATTTTAGTTAGTATTATTTGTGGGCTCATAGGCTCGCTCGTTGTTATAAATAAAATGACTTTTATCGCTGGCGGTATCGCGCACGGAGCGTATGGCGGCATCGGACTTGCCTTTTTCTTCTCGCTTGAACCACTTCTTGGAGCTAGTATATTCTCACTCTTTTTAGCCCTTATAATCGCCACTATCACGCTAAAAGATAAAACCAACATCGACTCAGTTATCGGTGCTATTTGGGCATTTGGCATGGCTATTGGTATCATTTTTATCGATTTAACTCCGGGATACAATGCCGATCTTATGAGCTATCTTTTTGGCTCTATCTTAGCAGTGAGCGGGCAAGATATAACATTTATGAGTATTTTAGATATCTTATTTTTAGCACTCATTGCCCTTTTTTACCGTCAATTTGTAGCTATTAGCTTTGATGCAGAGTTTGCAAAGCTGCGCGGTGTAAATACAACATTTTTTCACTATTTATTAGTATGTATGATGGCACTTTATGTGGTGGCCACGATTCGTGTTGTAGGGCTTATTTTAGTCATCGCTCTTCTTACTATACCGCCATATTTAGCACAAATTTTTGCCAAAAGACTGGGGCTGATGATGCTAATCTCTACTATCTTTTCAGTCGTTTTTTGCTTTAGTGGTCTATTTATTAGCTTTTATTTTAACCTAACAGGCGGAGCTAGCATAATCTTAGTTGCTTCACTTTGCTTTTTTGCATTTTGTTTTAAATTTAAAAGCTTACGCCAGTAGCCATTCTTAACTGATGAAGCGTCCAAAAGACGAAGCAAATGGCTGTGAGATAGACACTAAAAAATAGAGCCAGCCATATAAATTTTATCTCAAGACCAAAATAGAAAACTACTGCGTAAAAAAGTGATCCTTGAAGTACAAATTGCCTAAATCCATTTAGCAAAAAGATGGCCACTGGGCGTTTTATGGCCTGAAGAGTGCTGCCTGAGACATTTATCGTGCCATAAGCTACGTAAGCAAGAGAATTTATACCAAGATAAAGCCCTGCTATCTCTAAAACTGCCGGCGTATCATCAAAAATTCTTATCATATCTTCACCAAAAAATCTAATAAAAACACAAGCAAATGCACAATAAATAAGTAAAAAAAGAAGCGAAATTTTATAGCATTGCTTAGCTCTTTTAAAATTTTTAGCACCATAGTTTCTTGAAACGATACTTAAAACTGCTGCGGCCATACCAATGGTCGGCAATACCAAAATTTGCTCTATCCTTAAAGCTATACCGTACCCTGCTATGGCATTTACGCCATAGTAGCTTATAAATTTTAAAAGTACAAGTGAGCCAAGTGACATCGATAGATAGTTTAAACAAGCTGGTAGAGCTTGCTTTGTAATCTTTGCCCAAATGCTAAAATTTGGCACAAAATAGCTTAAATTTCTTGGCTCGATCATCTTAGCTTTTTTAACTTTTACAAAAAGGTAGATCATGCCCAAAAGCTGAACACTAGCTGTTGCTAGAGCAAGTCCTTTTACACCAAGACCCAAAATGAATGCAAAAAAGTAGCAAAAAAATGTATTGATAAAAAGGCCATAAAATAGCCAATTGCGGTAACTTTTTGTATCTCCAAGTGCCACAAGCACGCCGTTTAGAGATTTGATAATCAAGAAAAATGGTGCAGCAAGAAAGATAACACCTGCGTAATCAAGCGCCTCTTTTAAATAGTGATGATCAGCTCCTAAAAAAGTGAGCAAGTTTGGTGCTAAAAAATAGCCACAAAACCCCATAAAAATAGCAAATACCAGCACAAAGATAATTCCATTTGCTGCATAAAATTTAGCCATTTTTATCTTTCCTGCTCCAAGGCTATTGCCTATTAGCGCAGTTAGTGCTGAGCCAAAACCAAGCCCAATGCCTACAATACTTAGATAAAGTAAAAAGCTCATAGCCATACCAGCTACGGCAAGGGTAGAAATTTTTGCTGCAAAAAATGTGCCGGTAACATTATAAAGAGTATTAAACATCATTGCGGTGCCAGCTGGGAGTGATAGTGAGATGATAAGCTTATTTAGTGGGTCTTTTAGTAAATCCATGGCTTGATTTTACGTTTTTTATCTTTAAAATTTGTAAAGAACAAAATCAATTAAATTTAATAAAAGGCCATTACCTATTAGCATAAGTTAGGATTGATACTTTTTGATAATGCATTAAATCTTAAAAGCTTTTAATCTTATGTATATAAATTATTTGTGTAAAAAATTCGTATTTCTATCAGTCTTTGTTATATTAAAAATTTAGTAAGCCAAAAATCATAAAAAGCAAGGAAAATACCTTGCTAAATTTTATTCATTATATTTTATGCCCATACCGCCAAATTTAAGCGAATTAGCTGTCTTGTTGTCGGCAGTACTTTCGATTAAGGCTTTAACATCTACTAAGCCTGGCAATTTCCAAACTTGTTCACAAAGACCGCCTACGCTAATAGTCATCTTTATCTCACCATTAGTGTTGTTTCCAGCACCCACTTCTAGGCACTTATCATTTTTTGCATTTACTGGATTCTTAACATTTGACATCTTTTTAACAGCATCTGCACCAGAAGCAAATTCGCCTTGTGAAGTATAGTAAGAACCCAAGTCCGAAATAAGTGTTTGTATATTTGAAGCAGTTTTTGATATCTCTGCATCATCCCTTGTTGCAGCTAGTTTTGGTATAGCAACCGCAGCTAATATGCCCAATATAACGATCACGAAGATCAACTCAATCATCGTAAAGCCTTTTTTCATGACTTCTCCTCCCTGAAATATAAATATTTTCTAAATCGAGCGAATTGTATCATAAATTTCAAAAAAACAATAAAATAATGTACTATATAAAAAATCAAAAATTTGCCGATATAAAAAAGAAAATTAAAATTTAGGGGTATTATGAAGGGCGTTATAATTTGTCTATTTATCATCACGATTTCATTTTGTAAATATGAATCCTACAAACCTCTCACAGTAGTAAAATATAATGAAGAAAAGGCTCTGCTTGGTAAAAAACTCTTTTTTGACAAAAGACTAAGCCCAAATGAAAACTACTCTTGCCAAACTTGTCACAACTTGTATTGGAATTTAAGCGGGAGCAACCAAGATAGCATGGAAAAAGGCACTTTAAATCCTCCAACCATATTAAATGCTGCAGCAAACTATCTATTTTATAGCGATGCAAAAATTAGCAATTTAAAAGATCAAGTAAAAGAGTCCATAACTTCTAGAATAGAACTAAACTCGGATAACGACAAGATAGTCGATTCTGTAAATAACATCTCTGAGTACAAAATTTTATTTAAAAAAATTTATAATGACAGCATTAATTTTGATAATATTGCAGATGCAATAGCTGAGTTTGAAAAGGCTGTCTTGAGTGTTGATTCACCATTTGATCGTTTTATATCAGGTGATAGCAATGCCATAGATGATAGTGCAAAGAAAGGATTTGAGATATTTAATAATATAGGCTGTGCCGCTTGTCACAATGGTAGAAATTTGGGAGGGAATTTGACACAAGATATTGGCCGAGAAAGAATTTCTGCCTTAGATGCAAACAAAAGATTAAGAAGAGTGCCATCACTAAGAAATATTACAAAGACTGCTCCATATTTATCTCATGGAGAGATAAATGATCTAAAAGAGGCCATAAGCTTTATTGGTAACTATCAGCTAGGATATGAGCTTAGTAAAGATGAAATTGATGCTTTATACTCATTTTTTCTGACATTAAATGGTAAAAAGCCTAGGATACTAAATGAGTACTAAACGAACAAGAACCGTACTTAGCTTCTTAGTAGCTATATTTTTCATTAGTGCATTTTTTATATATAAAGCAGATATAGCCATTGATACGGCTCATAAATTTGATGACGGGATTTTAAATCTAAAATTTATAGACAATGAGATAACTTTTTCTTTAAATAATATTTATGATATCTCAAACTACGACAAACTCAATGCTGACATAAATTCTTTTGATACAAATTTAAGCAACCTTTCAATGCTTAGTGATGAGATGATATTGTTTCATCAAAATGAAATAACAAAAGACCTACAAAAAATAAGAGATGTATTTATTAAAAAAGTATTTTTTACACAAAGATCAGCTTATGTAAACTCATCTATAGATTCTTATATCCAAATAAGTCAATATGAGATACAAAATCTAGCGCTTCCAAATAAGCTTGAGCCTATATTTTATGCGATAAAAGGTGCTTTGATGCTTAGTCCTGAAGTAATAGATGATATTTCAAAGCAAATAAAAATGTATAAAAACGAGTATAAAGATAACCAAAAAGCTCAAAATGTATTAGACAAGATGCTTTATGCGACTCAAGCTACAAAAACTTTACATACAATCTCAAATAGTGCAAAAGAGCTACATCTTGATAATCTAATAGAAAATTTTAGAAACAAAATCCTAGAATTTCACTCTGACGCAGTGGATAACACAAAAATAGCTCAGATAATCTGCTTACTTACATTTATAATATTTTGTACATTTGGCCTCTTTCAAATCAAAATGGCCTCAGAGCGTTTAAGGCAAATAAAACTCTTAAGATCCACGGTTGAAAACGATCATAGCTCTGTTGTCTATTGTGATAAGTACAATAGAATTTCATATGTAAATAAAACCTTTGAAGAAAAAACTGGCTACAAACTAAAGGATGTAATCGGTAAAAATCCTAGAATACTAAAATCATATATGCACCCACAAAGCTTTTATGAATCCATAAAAGATGCTCTGCAAAAATCTCTACCTTGGGAGAGCGATGAGCTTATAAGCAGAACAAAAAGTGGTGATTTTTTATATGAAAAGGTAAAATTTTCACCATTTTTCTTTAAAAATAAATTTGAAGGCTACATAGCTGTAAAGCTTGATAGGACTAAAGAGACGCTAATACTAAACGAACTAACTCAAAAAAATGAACAAATAAAAATACAATCTTCAATCGATAAGCTAACAGGCTTTGGTAACTACTTTGCTTTAACTGAAATTTTAGACGCACAAAAAGATGGAGTGCTAATTTGCTTAAGCATTAAAAATTTTAAAATTTTAAGATTCTTTTATCAAACTAAGATTATTGATGCAATGCTAAAAGCAGTAGCTGATACACTAAAGCTTTGTATAGATACTTCTGAGATAAAAGCAAAGCTATTTAGATTTCAAGATGACGCATTTTATATGTGGTATGAAGGCGACAATATCGTAAGAGATATTGAATATATAAGAGAATATTTTGGCTCAAATAGAATAAATGTCGCTATTGATGAAAAATTTGAAAATTTACCAGGCATAAAGGTAGTATTTGGTGTTTCATTGCCAAATGATACCCCACAAACTAACCGCCTAATGCAATCAGTCCTTGCAAATCAGCTCGCAATAGAAAATGGTAGCAATATTTACTACTATCTAGAAAATGACGCCATTGAGATGAAATATCACAAAAACCAGCTGGCAGTTCAGCTAATCGAAGATGCGTTAGAAAACGATAGAGTCATCGTAGAAGCACAAGGCATCTTTAACTTAGAAGAAAATGAGACTGAAGCAAAGTATTATGAAGTTTTGGTTCGTATAATCGACCAAAATGGCAAGATACACTATCCGGGCGAATTTTTAGATATTGCTATGAAAACGCAACTATATCCGCAAATAACCAAAAAGGTGATAAGTCTTGCGTTTGATCTTGCCAAGAGATATCCAGATTATATGTTTTCGATAAATTTATCAATTACCGATATTGCTGATGCTAGTATGAGAGAGCTTATAGAGAGCAAGCTAAACGAGTGCAAAGATCCTAATAAAATTTGTTTTGAAATGCTAGAGAGTGAAGAGCTTGGCGACTATGTTGCAGTAAATTCTTTTATAAAACGCGTCAAGGGCTATGGATGTAAAATTTCCATTGATGACTTTGGCTCAGGATACTCAAACTACTACCGAATTTTAGAGCTTGATATAGACACCATAAAGATAGATGGCTCGATAATCAAAAAGCTTCCATTTGACGAAAATGCTAGAGTTCTAGTAGAAACCATCGTAAGCTTTGCAAAAAAGCAAGGCTACAAAATAGTAGCCGAGTTTGCAAGTTCAGAAGAAATTTTAAACCAAATCAAAAATTTTGGAATACCTTACGCACAAGGTTTCTTACTGGGCAAGCCTCGCAGAATGGAATAGTGGCTAAATTTCTATATCTATGCCAACTGGGCAGTGATCGCTACCTGTGGTCTCTGGCAAGATAAATGCGTCTTTTAGCCTATCTTTTAATCCTTGTGAAATAAAGAAATAATCAATCCTCCAGCCGACATTTTTAGCCCTTGCATTAAAGCGGTAGCTCCACCACGAGTAAGCGTCCGCTACGTCGCCATTTACGGCTCTAAAGGTATCGATAAAGCCACTTTTTAGCACCTCATCTATCCATGCTCGCTCAATAGGCAAAAAGCCGGAAGTTTTGGCATTTGCCTTTGGATTTTTAAGGTCGATCTCACGGTGAGCGGTATTTACATCTCCACAAAATATTACCTCTTTGCCGCTTTTTATAAGCTCTTTGCAGTAAGCTAGAAATTTCTCGTAAAAGTCCATTTTATAGGCTAGGCGCTCGTCATCCTTTTGTCCGTTTGGAAAATAGATATTAAAAAGTACAATATCGCCAAATCTATGCTCCAAAACACGCCCCTCCGTATCGTCGAAAAAAGCTGCCTTTTGTGTCGAAATATCAAAATTTGCTAGGCTCATCACACCAGAGTATCCAGCCCTCTCACCCGAGTTTACACTGATATCTTTAAAGCCAAGGTTGTAAATTTCCTTTGGCACATCACTTTCTTTGACTTTAATCTCTTGAAGCGCTAAGAAATCAGGCTTTTGCTCAGTAAGCCAAGCGAAACCATCTTTTGTTACAAGTGCTCTAAGGCCATTTACATTCCAGCTAATAAGTTTCAATTTTCATCCTTTTTTTAATTATAATTATGCCAAAAATCACAAAAAGGAAAATTATGAGAAACCAGCCAAAGTATAAATTTTTTAAAAATTTTGGCTATGCAAGAGAGGGTTTGGCTGAAATTTTCAAAAACGAAAAGAGCTTTCGGATAGAAATTTGCATATTTTTGGTAGCTACGATCTCGCTATTTTTTTGGAAATTTAACCTTGTTTTTAACCTATTTTCGATCTTTAGCATGGCATTTGTGCTAGTTTGCGAGTGCCTAAACTCTGGCTTAGAGCGAGTGACTGATCTTGCAAGCCCAGACTATCACGTCCTAGCAAAGGCGGCAAAGGATGCTGGAAGTGCGGCTGTGATGATCGCAAATTTCTTATGTGGCGCGCTTTGGTGCGTAGCGATAGGATATAAATTTTGGAGCTAGCATGAATGAAGAAATTTACAAGGCAATCATTGGCGAGAAAAAGGTAGAAATTATAAATTTGCTAGTTAAAAGCTGTGATGAAAATGGCTTTATTGTAGTAAAAATTTCAGAAATTTGTGAAAAGCTGGATGTGAGCAAACCAACCGTGATAAATACATTTAAGCTACTTGAAGAGAAGAAAATTTTCGAGCGAGTGAAAAATGGAGTTTATAGATTTAAAAATTTATAGTTAGTTTTAGCCGATAGTCTTAGCAGTGATTATGCTAAATGTCAAGCGGTCAGTTATCACGACGACCCTAGACGGCTGTGGCTCATGAACGCCACCTATATTCTCGCCAGATGCATATAAATTTGGTATAGGCATAGCCGTTTGAGAGCTTATGACTTGGGCTTTTATGTTGATATTTAGGCAACTTTGTGTGGTAAACTTTTGACGTGCTACGCTCTGCTTAAAATGGCAGATAGGCTATAAAAGTAAAAAATAATATAAATTTTAGCTATAAATTTTCTAAAAAATATTCACTACGACTTATTTAAATTTATAATTTCGTTGATAAATTTTATAGTATTTTAGATTTTAACTTAAGAATAGAATTTGGTTTAGAAGGGCGGAGCAAAATTGCTCCGTAAATTATTTAACACCAACTATAATTTGAGTTGCTTTGATAATTGCAGTTACTTTATCTCCCGCTTTTAAAGCTAGGCTGCTAACTGACTCTCTTGTGATGATAGCTGAAATTTTACTGCCATTTACATCGATAATAACTTCAGCATTTACAGCTCCGTCTTTTATCTCGCTAACAACACCTTTGATTTGGTTTGTAGCGCTAAGTTTGATGCTGTCATCTTTTGAAACGATAACGCTTGAAGCTTTGAATAAAAAGATAGCTTTTTTGCCAACTTTAAGATCAAGACCTTTTTCACTATCAACTGTAACAGTTGCTTTTAGCACCTCACCACCTGCAAGCTTAGCAGATATTAGCGAATTTACCGCACCTGTTCTTACCTCTGTGATCTCAACATTTAGTTGATTTCTTGCACTTATTGACATTTTGTCTCCTTGTTTTGAATTAAATTATGGTAAAATTGTAAGGTATAATTATTAAGCAAAACTTAGAAACTATTTATACAAAATTATAATATCAAAAATAAAAATTTTATACATTTAAATGCCCTATAAATCGCTATTTGAGAAATAAAATCTAAAAATTTAATTTATATTATTTTAAAAAAAACGAGAAAAAATATTACTAACTACTACTTCTAAATATCTATTTTTGTAAAATTCTTGTAAATTTGACTTTAAAGATTGGTAAATTTAAAAGTATTTTAAGCTAAAGTAATATTTTTAGGTAAAGAAATAAATTATAAAATTTGAAGTAAAAATTTGAAAGTTTAAATGCCAGCTTCTAGCATAGCTTCTGCTTGATAATGCGTAATAAGTGGCTCAATGATCTCATCAAATAATCCCGCAGCCATAATCGCATCAAGGCGGTAAAGTGTTAAATTTATACGGTGATCACTTATGCGGTTTTGCGGATAGTTGTATGTCCTTATCCTGCCAGAACGATCTCCGGTACCAACTTGGCTCTTTCGCTCACTAGTCTCTTTTGCAAGTCTCTCTTGCTCTTGAAGCTCATAAAGTCTAGCCTTTAGCACCTTCATCGCAGCTTCTTTATTTTTGTGCTGACTCTTGCCATCTTGGTTTGTGACAACAAGGCCTGTTGGTATATGTGTGATCCTAACGGCACTATCGGTTGTATTTACTGACTGACCGCCATGGCCTGAGCTTCTCATCACATCAACCCTTATATCATTTGGATTGATCTCAATCTCGCTATCTTCAACCTCTGGCATAATAGCCACAGTCACAGCTGAAGTATGCACCCTACCCTGACTCTCAGTCTCTGGCACACGCTGAACCCTATGCGTGCCGCCTTCAAATTTTAGTCTTGAGTAAGCACCTTTGCCTTTTATAAGTACGATGATCTCTTTAAAGCCGCCAGTATTGCCTTCGCTTTGGCTAACGATCTCAAATTTATATCCACGAAGCTCTGCATATCTGATGTAAGCATTAAAAAGATCTCCAACAAATAGCGCGGCCTCATCTCCACCAGTACCTGCACGAATTTCTAAAAATATATTTTTATCATCGTTTGGATCTTTTGGAAGAAGTAAAATTTTGATCTCTTCTTCAAGCTTCTCTCTTGAAATTTCTAAATTTTTAAGCTCGTCTTTTGCAAGCTCACCAAGTTCAGAGTCCTCAAGTAGGGCTTTATTTTCATCGATGTCTTTTAAAATTTCTAGATATTTTGTTGCAGCAGTTGCGACTGGCTCGATAGATGATTGCTCTTTTGATAGCTTTGTCATCTTTTCGATATCGTTTGCTATATTTGGATCGCTAAGAAGCGCAGAAATTTCATTATAGCGATCCAAAAATGGATGAAGTTTATCAGCAAACATTAAATTTTATAGATTAAGCAGCTTTTAGAGTATTTACCAATTGTGCAAGACGACTAACACGGCGAGCAGCAGTTTGTTTTTTCAAAAAGCCCCTACTTACGAAGCTATGGATACTTTTGTTAGCAACTTTTAAAGCTTCATTTGCAGCATTTAGATCTTTAGCTTCTACAGCTACACGCACTGCTTTTGTTATATTTTTAAGTCTTGTGCGGTAAAATCTATTTCTTTCTGTTCTTTTTATAGTTTGTCTAGCTCTTTTTTCAGCAGATTTATGGTTTGCCATAATATACCTTTTTGAATAATTTTAGTCGGTGATTATATTAAAGATATAATAAATTTAACCTTAATTTAAGTCATCCTTAATGAAAGTAAAATTTTAGATTTTAAATTAGGTAAATTCTGATAAAATAGCACAATTTTATAATAAAAAAGGATAAATTTATGAAACTATTTGGAACGGATGGGGTTCGTGGTAAGGCTGGTGAGAAGCTTTCGGCTCAAACATCTATGCGTCTTGCAATGGCAGCTGGAATTTATTTTAGAAAGACTTCAGCGACAAATGTGATTTTGGTTGGAAAAGATACTAGAAAAAGCGGCTATATGATCGAAACTGCTATCGTTGCGGGGCTAACTGCAGTTGGCTACAACGTCCTTCAAATAGGCCCTATGCCAACGCCTGCGATCGCATTTTTAACAGAAAATATGCGCTGTGACGCTGGCATAATGATAAGTGCGTCGCACAACCCATACTACGATAACGGCATCAAATTTTTTGACAGCTTTGGCAACAAGCTTGATGAGACGATAGAGGCCGAGATAGAAAAAATCTTCTACGACGACGAGCTCATCGCAAATGCCCAAAAAACGATGACAGAGATCGGCGCAAACAAGAGGATCGACGATGTTATCGGCAGATATATCGTGCAGATCAAAAATTCATTCCCAAAAGAGCTAAATTTAAAGAATTTACGAGTAGTTTTAGACGTGGCAAATGGAGCTGCTTACAAGGTTGCGCCAACTGTATTTAGCGAGCTTGGAGCTGATGTCATCGTCATAAACGACGAGCCAAATGGTAGCAACATTAACCAAAACTGTGGCGCGCTTCATCCAGAAGATCTAGCAAGCGAGGTAAAAAGGCTTCGTGCCGACATCGGCTTTGCATTTGATGGCGATGCTGATAGGCTTGTAGTAGTTGACGAAAACGGCGAAGTCGTGCATGGCGACGCGATACTTGGCTCGTTGGCTGCATTTTTACACGAGCAAAAGGCTCTAAAAGGTGGAGCCATCGTGGCTACGGTAATGAGTAACGCCGCGCTTGATGACTATCTAAAAGCTCATAAGATCAAACTACTTCGCTCAAACGTAGGCGATAAATACGTGCTTGAGATGATGAAAGAAAATGGTATAAATTTTGGCGGTGAGCAAAGCGGTCACGTGATATTTAACGACTACGCTAAAACTGGCGACGGCCTTGTTACCTCAATGCAAGTTGTCGCGATGATGCTTAAAAAAGGTAAAAAAGCCAGTGAAATTTTTGGCGAGCTAAAGCCATATCCACAAATTTTACTAAATTTAAAGATCACAGAGAAAAAGCCACTTGATAAGATAGAGGGGCTAAAAGAGCTTGAGGCTAGCCTTGCAAAAGAGGGAATAAGATCGCTCTTTAGATACTCTGGCACTGAAAATTTGATCAGACTTTTGCTCGAGGGTAAAAATCAAACTTTAGTTGAAAAACGCATGGATGAAGTTGAGAAATTTTTCGTAAAAGCCCTAAATGCGTAAAAGCTTAGTTAAATTATTCATTGCGTTTTTTGTCATTTTTATCGTTGATCAAGCGATAAAAATGATATTTATAGATGGTTTTTCGTGGGACGGAGAGTTTTTATCGCTAGTTCTTACATATAATAAGGGCGTTGCATTTTCGATGTTTGCCTTTTTAGATGAGTGGCTGAAATTTATCCAGATAGCTCTCATTTTAGGCGTTTTTGTCTATCTAGTTGTTGAAAAAAAGCTGCTTTACTCGCATGCCATTTGGCTTGGAGCTTTGCTAGGAGCTGGCAGCTCAAATATCACAGATAGATTTATCCATGGCGGTGTCGTGGATTATGTCTTTTGGCACAAGTGGTTTAACTTTGCGGTCTTTAACTTCGCTGATGTGATGATCGATCTTTGCGTCGTGATGATACTTTGGCAAAGTTTTAGAAAAAGGAGAGAGAGTGGGAAATAATATCTACGTCGCATACGCGCTTTGGCTACTTACTGGCTGGCTTGGAGCGCATAGAATTTACCTTGGTAAATTTATCACCGGCTTTTTGATGATGGGACTATTTTTTATCGGTTACTCTTTACAAATCATCCTCATTGGTTATTTATTCTTAGCTATTTGGGGCATTTGGTGGATCATCGACGCATTTTTAGTTGGTGCTTATGTCGAGAAAAATTTACAAAAAGTCGAGCTAAAAGAGAGACTAAAACTAAAAGATAAAGAGGACGACTTAAAAAGGCTTTACGAGCTTTTTGAGAGTGGTGCGATCAGCAAGGCTGAATTTGAAGCTAGAAAAGAGATACTTTTTAGATAAGGAGACGTTATGGCAGAATATTATCTTTACTTAAAATACCTCCACTATTTGTTTTTCATCTCGTGGATGGCAGTGCTGTTTTATCAGCCAAGGCTCTACGTTTATCACGTAGAAAACATGGACAAGCCAGACTTTGTAAAAGTGGTCGAAGTGATGGAGTACAAGATGTATCACTACATCGGCTGGGTCGCACTCATTGGCTCATTTTTTACTGGCATTTTGATACTTATGACTATGCCTGATCTTATAAAAACTGGTCATATCCATGTCAAAATTTTAGTTGTCATCTTGATGGCTATCTATCACCTAGACCTTGGGCGCTACATGAAGCAGCTCAAAGAGAAACGCTGTAACAAAAGCGGCATCTTCTTTAGAGCCTACAATGAAGTGCCAACTATCGCGATGCTTATCATTATCTGGGTCATGATAGTAAATCCATTTTAAGGGAATTTGATGAAGAAATTTTTAGCATTTATCGCTTTACCAGCGCTCTTACTTGCAGCGACTCAGTACTTTGAGCCGGTGCAGATAAAATTTGACAACAGACTCTACTCATTGGCATATTCAGCCAAGCCTGTGCCAAATTTATTCACACAGGAGTATTTGCTCCCTGGCGAAAAGCTAGAGAGTTTTAGCTACATGCTCTCGCTAAATACGCTTAAATTTGACGCTACGCCAGAGCAAGCAGTCGAGCAAAAGATAAATGATCTAAAAGAGCTAAAAGCAAAAGGACTAAAAGTAGCTTATAAAAAGGGTTCGCTAGTAAATGAAATTTATCTTGATATCACAATATTTTCAAACCTAAATGGCGTGCCAACAGCTGAGCACTCGATATATCGCTACACCAAGCAAAGTAGAAATTTAGTCCTTTTTACCATCCAAAGGCGTGCTTATAAAAAAGAGGGCATTCAAAGATTTGCTGCAAATTTCACGATCGAGTCGCAAGATTTTAGCAAAAAAGCCCTAGCCACACCTTTTCCACAAATCATCAATAGATAGAAAAATTTGAGTGTAAATTTAGCCTTTGCACTCAAATTTTAAAACCAGACTTAATAAATTTATCTAAAAATAAAACGAATAGTTATATGATAAGCAAAACTCAAAAAGGATAGCCTATGATACATAAAATTCTTATCGCAAATCGTGGTGAGATCGCAGTTAGGATAGTCAGAGCTTGTAGGGATTTACACATTCAAAGCGTAGGAATTTACACAGCGCCAGATAGCGAGTGCTTGCATGTAAGGATCGCTGATGAGGCCTATCAAGTGGGCGAAGATCCGATTAAGGGCTATCTTGACGCCAAAGCCATCGTAAAGCTTGCTAAAGAGTGCGGAGCTGACGCGATACACCCAGGATACGGCTTTTTAAGCGAAAACTACGAATTTGCAAAGGCGGTCGAGGATGCTGGGCTTATCTTTATCGGTCCAAAGGCTGAAGTGATCAGAAAAATGGGTGATAAAAATATCGCAAGATACCTGATGAAGAGAAACGGCATACCAATCGTTCCAGGCACAGAAAAGCTAAATGACGAGAGCATGGATGCCATAAAAGAGCACGCTAGACGCATCGGCTATCCAGTCATCTTAAAAGCAAGCGGTGGTGGTGGTGGCCGTGGCATCAGAGAAGTTTGGCAAGAAGAAGATATGCAAGATGCCTTTGAATCGTGCACCAGAGAGGCAAAGACCTACTTTAACAACGATGAAGTTTTTATGGAGAAGCTTGTCGTAAATCCTCGTCACATCGAGTTTCAAATTTTAGGCGATAACTACGGCAATATCATCCACCTTTGCGAGCGTGACTGCTCTATCCAAAGGCGCCACCAAAAGATTATTGAGATCGCACCTTGCCCATCGATCAGTGAAAATTTAAGAAAGATCATGGGCGTGACTGCGGTGGCTGCTGCAAAGGCTGTGGGCTACTCAAACGTAGGAACGATCGAGTTTTTGCTAGATGACTACAACAACTTTTACTTCATGGAGATGAATACCCGTATCCAAGTGGAGCACGGCATCACCGAAGAGATCACAGGCCACGACCTAGTCGTTAGGCAGATAAGGATCGCAGCTGGTGAAATTTTAGAGATCGAGCAAAGCGACATCAAACCGCGCGGCTACGCGATAGAAGCAAGGATCACGGCTGAAAATGTCTGGGAGAATTTCATCCCAGCACCAGGCACGATCGAGGGCTACTACCCAGCTCTTGGCCCATCTGTACGCGTCGATAGCCACGTCTATAAGGACTACACCATACCGCCATTTTATGACTCGCTAATCGCAAAGCTGATCGTAAAGGCGACCGACTACGATCTGGCGGTAAATAAGCTTGAAAGAGCTCTTGAAGAATTTACCATTGAAGGCGTGCGAACGATCATCCCATTTTTACTAACGATCAGCAAAAGCAAGGAGTTTAGAAGGGGATTTTTCGATACTAGCTACGTTGAGAAAAACTTAAAAACTATCCTTGAAAACACCTATGACGATATGAATAAAGAGCCAAACGACGACCTAGAAGAGGTCATCGTAGAGGCTATAAAAAGATATAAGAAGAAGAGGTGAATTTGTCTCATTGCGGCTTTGGCGATAAATTTCGTCAAGGCTAAATTTCCACGCAAACTGTATGCGTCTTGGCTTTATCATTTACCATAGCGTAGAGTCTACTGGCATGATCTGATCCGCGCTAAGTCTAAATTTCTCAAACTCTATCTCTTTTAAAAGCAAGCCATCTTTGGCGCTTATCAAAACTGGCTTATTTTTGCGGTTTGCGAGTAGAATTTAACCATCGACTTAAGGAAAATGCTCCGCACCACTTGTTTTAAATTTAAATATCACTTCGCCACTTTTTGCCTCAACAGCATAGAGATGTCCGTTATTGGCAGCGGTGCCAAAGTAAAGCACCCCTTACGCAGGTAAACTGGCGTGTAGAGATATGTGCCAAGCTTTAGCCACCAGATAGTTTTGCCTATTCTTGTACTATGCTCTTTAGGCGGCACACTCGCGTTTAAATTTTCATCTTTTGCTTCATTATTGATCGCTGCACCACCCAAAATTTCTTTGCACTCCATCATAAATGGCGAGCTCATGCACACGCAAAAGCCCTCAAATTCGTATGTTTTAGCATCGTCATAAATCTCTTTTATGGGCTACGCGACTTTACCAAGCCAATTTACCTCATCATTAACCCTTTGTAACATCTCACATTTAGTGATTGCTAGTTTTCTTAGTTATCTCTGCCAGCTTCTTAAGATTTTAAGATAGAAGTCAAGAGATTTTAAAAATTTCTTTCAAAATGGGGAATATCAATAAAGCTTTTAAAATTACCGCCCCAACGATTAGAACTATTTAGGCTCTCCCAGTAATTACCAATATTTTGTAATTCTTCTTTAGTTTGCAGCCATTTACCATTTCGAAAAATATGTAAATCAATAGCACAGCGTTTTAAATGATTTGAATTCATAGTTTTACTCTTGCCACTATTATAATAAATTTCTTGCTGAGTTTGTGTCCTTTCTAATTCGCCACCCCTTATAGAGTATCCGTTAGAATGAAGATAATTTAAAAGTTTTTCAACATCTTTCATAAAAGCTTCTTGATGCTCGCCAAGTGTCATGTTAATCCTTTTCTATCCTTTTATCTAAGGCTTTATCAATTTTTGAATATATCCAATCAGTGCCACGCCAAGTTACGAAACCAGCAAGAGCAACCGAAACTCTAATATTGTTTAGAAAGAAAAAAAATATTTCATAACTAATCCAACATAAAAACATAGAACTTAAAAAACTAAGCAAATAAGAGAAAATTTTATATTTGATTTTAGAAAAATCTTTAGTTTCAAGATTTAAAATCGACGCTATAAACCCAACAAAAAGAACTAAAATTAAATAATTATCGTCCTTGTTTAAATTGTCCATTTACACAGCCTTTTAATAAATCTTCTATTCGTATGCAGTAAATAATTAAATCTTTTAAACTTTCTGGATTTAATGGATCAAAAATAGGCTTATCTGGAATTGTTACATTACATTCTATAGGCATATAAGCTTTTTGAATAGCACCTTGTGAAGATTTTGCAGAGCAACCAACAAACAAAACAAGATAAGATAGTAAGAAAAAGAAAAATAGTTTATTTGGAATAGTTACCATTGCTAAACTCTAAAAGTAAAGTATCGTAAAATTTTAGCTTACTTAAGCAATCATCCGTTTTAGGTGTTTCGATAGTGCTAAAACGTTTTTGTAATTTTTGATTTAAAATATTGTTTTCTTTAGATATTTTTTCACTATCTATTTTTAATTGCTCAATTTTTAAATTTTGATTATCAATAATTAAAAAAGCGTTTTCGGTATTTTGTTTTTCGATTGCTAAATTAGTTTTTAATGTAATGGTTTCAGTGGTAAGATCTTTAATATCATCTTTTAAAATAGAGATATAAAGGAATAAAACAAGATAAACAAAAGCGTGGATAAATAGCCCCCTATTAAATAGGAAGCTTAAATTTAACATTGAAAACACTATTTTACTTTTCTAGCGCTAATAACGTAAATTTCATCAAACTTAACGCCATTAAATTTTTTACCAGCTAAAGCGGTTTTGATCTGGTCTTCATCGATACTAGGCTTAGTATAAAAACTGAAAGTGGTTTTATTGCCAGCCGCATTTTTACCAGTAATAGTATATTCAATAACGCTTGCTTCGCTTGAATTACCTTGCTCACTAGCACGAGAAAGTATTACATAAGTTCCTTCAAGAGCATTATCACAAAATGCTTTAGCTTCAGCACCACCGCACGGCAAAGCAAAGCCATAAGTTCTATTATTTATTGTATTTTTAACTAAACATTTAGACATCTCTTACTCCTTAAAGTCTATCAAATTTCAAAGTTACATAATCGCATTTAACAGCAGTATCATAATTTGCATCTAATTTGCCAGTAAAATCAGAAAGAAAATTTTGAAACATATAACTTTGTTTAACGTGCGGGATAGTTACCATAGTAGAAATTCTACCAGTCGCAGTTTTGGCACCAACGATCACATTTTTACGATTGAGTGGATCAGGTGTTGAAGCTAAAGCAGTGCCACCATCGCCAAAGACTGAATAACTTTCAACTTTACCAGCTAAAAGCGGAAGTAAAGCATCTTCATCACTACCACTAGAAAAAGTAAGACTTTTTGCATAAAGTCCGTCTATTGATTGTCTTAACATTTTTTATCCTTTCTTTTGTCATTCGACTTTTTTAAATTTGCTTGTTTTTGTTAAAACGTTTTAAACAAGAGAATATTAAGCAAAAAAGAGAAAGTTAAATAATTAAGATTAAATTAAGGACGCTTCAGCACGCTCAAAACGCTTTCGCGTTTTTCGTCCGCGTAGTGTTTGCGTGGCGATAGCTAGTAAAAAGACACAATTATAAGTTTTAAGATATTTGAGCAATCGCAGAAACTATCGCCACAACGCAAACAAAAAACAACTATAGAAGAAAAAAGATCGAGAAAGAAAACAAGATAATAAAAAAAAGAATAAACTAAAAGGGCAGAAAAAGAAAACACGGCACACACCGCAGAGCGGTGGGGCGCCGTGTTTGGGAGGGGGGACAATATCTATCAAGAAGAACACAGAAAAAAAAATTTAAAATTTTATCAAAGAACAAGGGATACGTGAAACTTTATTATAGCGGATAGTTTTGAGTAAATTTTTATTTGATCCATAAAATTTAACTTCTAAAGAGCCTTTAGAGTGTAAGAACGCTTTTAACTCATCATAATTACAAAATTTATAATTTAAAACGTTTTCAGCTTCAGCCAATTTTTTATCATCATAAAGAGAATAATCGACATAACAAATAGACCCCTTAAGATAAGAACGACCAGAAGCCATAACAACATAAGGATAATTTTTACAAATAAATTCAGATGCTTCAACATCTGACATATTAATAAAAGACTCTTTTAAATTATCAAAATAATTAGATCCGAAAGAAATATTAAAAAACAAACAAAAAGCAACAATTTTTCTAATCATAAGCAACTCCTTTTTATATAAAGAAATAATTATAAAGACAAATTATTAAATTTTTACTTATCCATAAAAAGCGAACAAGAAACACCCTTTACAGCAAGTCCGCCTACTTCTAAATGTGTTTTAATTAAAGCAGATATTTCAGCTTCGTTTTTAGTCTTTTTTACATTATGAATTAAAATTTGCTTGCACATACGATTTTTATTAGATACAAAAGCTTTAAATTGCTTATTGTAATTGAAGTCATCAAATGGAAAATTAGTTTTTTGAGTTTCGAACTCGACTTTATAAATATACTTAATCTCAGCAGTAGAAACAGCATCTAAAAAAGCAATTAGATCGGAAACACTTTTAGCTTCAAGTGTTGAAGTGATAACCCTATTGCCTTGCTGTTGTGTAATTTTGTAGATAGGCATAATACTCCTTTTTTGAAAATCGATAAACTGATAAATAGCGGTGTTGTAAATTAAAGTTAGTTACATCGCTATAAAATTGAGAATAAAAAGAAGAGAGAGAACTTTCAAATATATTAATAAAATCAGAAAATTCATAAACAAAAGATTTATTCACAAAACTAGAAAAAATAGAGAAAAGATTAAAAGCTTCAGTATGAATACCAGTATAGTCACAATCCAAAAGACCAAGACGAAGATCACTTCTAAAAAAGGGGCTAGAAGACGAATAACAAGAAAAATCCGAAAAAGATAGACGGCTGGTATATTTTGCATAATTAAAAGATGCAGGAACACAAAAATAAAAATAATCAGATCGATCACTAAAAGAAAAGAATAAATTACTATCAAAATAAGAAGAAATTTCAGAAGAGCTAGGCAAATCCATAATATTAATCTTACCAGATGGAGTTAAAAAATCAGTGCCTACCCTATATTCATAATCGTCAGCATCATCGCTATTATAATGCATATGCAAAGGGACATTAGCCTTTTTAATGCTAGAATTAGTATAAGCAGAAAAATAAAAGCCAAGACCAAAAAGAGAAGAAATACGCTTATCACGAATGCAACTATTACCAGAAAAACCGCAATCAAAGAGAGCATCTTTTTTATCATATTTTTCGTCAATACTAGCATTTAAATTTTCAGTATTAGAACGAAAAAATAATACTCTCTCAATATAAAAAGTAAAGTCTTTTTTCTTATTACAGCAACCACACAACAAAGAAACCATTATTCTTTACCTACAAGATCACGGCAAAGAATTTTTAAAAGACGATTTGTTTCATCCAAAGATGCTAAACCACTTTTATCATCTTTTTTATCTTTTAAGTTGTCAGTTAATATTTTTTCAATACGAGCAAGACAAGCACCAATACTATCAAATTTCTTCATTTCTTCTTCAAAAGCTTTTTCACAATCAAGAGCCATTTTTCTTAACCTTTCCGTTAAAATATCCTAGTCCATTCATCATAGTAATAAACATCTCGCTAAGCCCCAAAACGTTACCAGCATCATCAGTAACAAACATAAAATCAGCAACATGATTTAAAGCGTCAATATCAATCTTATCACTGCCAGTTATACGCCTAAGAATTTCTTTATCTTGCGGAGTAAAGCGAGAGCTAAAAAGCTTAAAAAGCAGTGTTTGATTTATATTATCAACCTTTGCTTTTGCATAGTTAAATTCTTGATTTTTAGTTTCTAAAATATGCTGGCGTTGATTAATAACAGTATTGACATTTTGAAGTGCTGAACTATTAGAATTATTAGTATTTATAATTTGGTTACCACACTCCACAAAAACTTTGGCAACACCAATACGATCAGAAAAATTACCAGTTAAAAAACCAAGCATTCTATTAAGTTTAACGCCTTTTATATTACTAAGCTTGTTTTTGGCATATCTACCTAAAGGAGATAGTAAAGCCACAACACCAGCATAAACAATACTCATAATTTTATTTACAACATTTTCTTGAAGTTGAATATATTTTACTAAAGCCGCGCTAAACATAATAGTGACACCACTATTTATTGCATCTTTTAAAATACCGTCATCCATACCACTATTTTTTAATTTAGATAAAACTTGATCGTAAGCAACGCTATAAGTCAAGTCTTCAAACATTTCATCAATGCCAAGCTTTAAAATTCTTCCAGCTTCAGAACGTTTATCAGCCATTATTTTAAATCCTTAAGTAAAGTTTTACTAGGTAATTCAGTATCAAACAGATCTTTAAAATTTGGGATAGGTATATCAAACAAATTTAAAGCATCACTATCTAATTCAAAATTGTTTTCATCAGTTAAAACACGAGCCTGAACAGCTTGACGAGATAAAGCAATATCGCGTGGCGAAGCGTTAGCAATAGTATTGCCGTCGAGATCCTTTACAGCAGTCGAAGTCTTATCAAAATCAGCTTTTTCTTTATAAATTTCAAGCGTTTTAGTTGAATTATCGCTAAGTATTTTTTGATTATCGACATAAGAACTAGGCAAAGTAATTTCAACTGGCTTATTAATAGCTAAAGAAGCGTTTAAATTATTATCGACAGCAACACTGGCTTTGAGTTTAACACCAGCCAAACCATCTTTCATAGCTTGCGAATACTCTTTTGAATTAATAACAAGCTTTTCTAAATTTTGATTATATACTTTTTGATTTTCGCCAATAGTTGAGATATATTTAGAAATTTCACTATTAATTTTTTCTTGAGATTTTAACACTTCTTTAAAATCTACACCAGTAGAAACAGCGGAATTAGTGCCAGTATTTGACGAAGCATTATCATATATACGATCGCCAGTATAAGGATTATAAAGCGTTTTAGTAGTAGGATCAACCCAATATCCAGTTTTTCTATCAAATGTAACACGCCCTTGAATTTCTGGAGATTGATTATATAAATTGTCTTTTTTAACGCTAGCTTGTTTATCAAAAGCGTTATTTTTCACAGCTCCTAAAACAGCTAAATTTAAAGACATAAGCTTTAATATATGATTTTGCTGATCTAAAACACCAAGTAAAGTTAAGGGAACACTACTAGGCTTATCGTTATCAGATGGCTTAGGTAAATTATCTTCTTTAGGCTTTTCTTTTTCTTTTTGTGCGTCTATTGCTTTAGCTTCACGTTGTTTAGCATAATATTCACTAAGCTCTTTTATATTTTTATCAACATCAACACTTTCTTTTTTATCAAAAAAACTATTATAAACATTT
This sequence comes from Campylobacter concisus, assembly GCF_002914195.1. GTDB lineage: Bacteria > Campylobacterota > Campylobacteria > Campylobacterales > Campylobacteraceae > Campylobacter_A > Campylobacter_A concisus_M. The sequence continues at coordinate 67,863 of NZ_PPAU01000011.1, forward strand.
TTTAATCCCCAAATACCAAGAGCAGTTATATCAGTAACAGGATTATCTTTTAAATCAAAATTAGCACCAGCACCAATAGCACCAGCAACCCCACCAGCTTTTAAAGCACTATTAACTTGGCCAACTTTACTAATAGCTTGAGTAATACCAGAATACATTATTTAAAATCCCTTTCTTTATAAATAAATAGGTGGCTCACTACTTTCGGATTTAGCTTGCTTTTCAACAGCTTCATTACGTAATCTTAAAAATAAACTAAATAAATCTTCTTCGCCAGAATATTCAAAAATTTGTTTAACAACATCAGATAAATCAAGAGAATTAACTGTAGAACTCTTAAAAATATAAGCATATAAAGCAATCACATACTTATAAAATGTTTTATCAAACTTAAATGGTCTAACTAATCCAGCTGGAACAAAAATTCGGCGAACACTAAAAACACCAAGCTTTACTAATTCATAATCAAGGCAAAAAACATCATAAAAAAGAATAAATTTATTAAGACCAAGTTGCAATAAAGAGCAACCTAAAACATAAAAAGGCAAACTAAAATCTTTAATTTGAACGATTTGACCTTTAGAAAAAGCTCCTAAAGTAATATCACTTTGTATAGTTGAAAATGGCAAATCAAGAATAGCAGAAGAAAAAATATTAGCTAGATTAAAATCAGAAGAGAGAAGCTTATGTCCCTTTGGTATATCTTTCTTTTCAATTTCAACATAAAGACCAGAGATAGCAAAACGTATATCAGAAACATCTAAAGGATTTAAAATACAATCACAAATAAAAAATTCATCATCGCCACCATAAACCAAAAAATCAAACAATTTAACGAAAATTTGATTAGAATAAATGTCTTTAAGATATATCGGATCACTAGCATTACAACGATGAATAGTTTTAATATCATCTAAAGAATAATTACAAGGCTGATACTGACTAAGACTATTTATTAAAGAACCACTATCACTTAAAGAGAAAGCACCTAAATTTTTAATAATATTTAACATTTTATAACCCTTTTTTAAAATAAATCTAATCTAGGCTGTTTAACAGCAAAAATATATTTACGACCATTTCGCAAAGAATAACCTTTGCTATCTAATAGCTTTTTCAAATTTGTTTGAATAAAAAGAATATTTAATTCATCAAGAGCCGAGTAAAAAGCCTTTCTACTACCAATAACAATATCAGCCCAAATAAAACCAAGTTTTTTGGCGTAAAGCCTTTTAACGATAGGACATTTAATATCAATACAAATAACATCCTTGCCACTATCTAATAATTCACACACCAAAAGACCATAAGCATTTAATTTTTGCATTGAAACCCCTTTAAAGCATTCGTTATAGGATGAATATAATCATCATTTCTTATTTTGCTAATGGCAACAAAAAAATCATTTAAAGAAGCGTTAAAAACATCAAAAAGGGGATTATCTATATCTAAATTTTGATTTTTTATAGTTTTTTCATTTTTTAAAAAATTGCCAGCAAGCTTTGATAAGCCGTATTCGTGAAGAGTTAAGCCATCATTTTCAAGATCTTTAAGTGTTTCAGTAAAAACATATAAAAAATTCTCACCACTAACACCCAAATTAGTATAAACAGCACTTACAAAGGCTTTTAAAGCCATTTTTGCTTTTTTAATATCCTTTGACTGAATAAGATCGTGCATAGTAAGAGCTTTAAATTTATCATCGCCCCAAGGCAAGAGCATATCCCAAAATTTAAGCCTATTATCATCAAAATCGCATCTTTGATAAATTTTTCTTGCACTATCACTTTGAATAGTACCAGCAGTTAAACGATTAATTTCATCATCAGTTAGATCATACCATTTACAAATACTAAGCCCTTGCGACCAAAAAGCCCCCAAATGATTAAAAATATAAGCAATTTCATCACTTTCATTAATAGGGATTAATCTTTTTATTGCAGATCGCCCAAACTCCGCTTCATGTCTAAATACAAACATATCAACAGCGGGGTTAAAGCCGTTTATTTCCCATTTTGTAAAAATTAGAGTTGAAATATTTTTGCTTTGAACTTGTTTTATTTTGTCATAAACCCTAAACATATGCGGATTTTTTCCGAAGCTTACACCTTCGAAGCGAGTAAAACGCATAAAATTATTAACATTAATTTCAGTTATATCATTAAAAACTGGCGAATTTTCATCAATTATTAAATCATCGTCATCTTTTTTATATTGATCTGAATAGTTAGAAACCCTTTTTAAACTTCTAAATTGTAAAAAATCTTGTGGAGTATATTTTATGCCAGTTACATCAGTTGCAAGGTCGAGCCTTAAAACACTTATTTTAAAATGCTCTTTAAATATATCACTTAAAAATTTATTTACAAGCTCATAGGCTCTAACGTGTCCATATTTAAGTAAAAATATGCTTCTAAATTGAATTTTTAAATGATATAGCCCTTTTGGCTTAAATTTAGTATCTGAAATGGTGCAAAATATATCATCGTTTGAAAAATATCCAAAATATTGACCTAAGCCTTTACTTGATACTTTAAAATTTCCGTAATCAAAGCCTAAATCATCCAAAATATACTTTTCGCCAAATGTGCGTAAATTTTGTGCTTGTTGTTTTAGTGTAGCGATCTTGCGAATAAAGCTTGAAAAAGTTGTATTAAAAAATTTTTCATCAATACAATTTACGCCAATAACTAAAGTATCGATGCCTTGATGAAGTATTTTAAATCTATCGTCTTTATATATCATTTTTTAAACCTTTAACAAAACCCAGCTTGTCCCGCCTAACCTTGCTGATAGTCTAGGCACGGGGCTAAGTTTTAGCCCCTATTTTTCAAGCGTTTGAGCCATTTTTAAGTGCTTCAAGTTTTAGCATTGCCGTGACAAAACTATCAATTGCAGGGACAAATTTATTAAAAACAATAACTGGAGTTGAATTATAAGCGTCCTTATAAATTCTATATTCGATCTTACCACTAGCGATATAAACTTCGTCATCTTTTAGATCAAGGTATTGCTCTTGCGTTATCCTTGTGGTATGCTCACCACCGCTATTTAAAGCGACAAAAGTCAGAACATAGCTATCATCCCACTTTTCAAACTCTCCAAGCTCGTTTACAATGGGATTGTTATCTTTATCTAGCTTTTGCTTACCATCGATCTTTTTAGTCTTTAAGACTTTAATCTTTTGCTCGAAACAATCTAAATTTTGGTTGAGAGATTGATAAATTTCTCTATAAAGATTTTCGCTTGTGCTGTCCATTAATGGAGCTGTTGCATTTTTTGCCATTTTTTTATCCTTTTTTGAAAAATTTGATTTTTTATTAAATATCTATTACTAATAATTTGAGAAAGATAAGCTTTGCTAATCTTTAAATGATCGCATATATCAGCCCTTGTTAAAGAATTTTTAGATGATAAGATTTCAAGAACTGAAAAGATTAGCTTATAATGAATTTTTTTCATTAAATAGCCTTTATTTCTGGATTAAATGGGAATAAGCTTTTTAAATAGCGGACTATCGCACACATAACAGCAACAATAGCAGTCATCTTCTTTTTGCCGTTAGCTAATAAACGCTCATAGCGTAACTTAAATTTAGCGTTAAAACGAATTGCACATAAGGCAGTCATAAAAAGAATACGCCTTATATTAGAATTACCCATTTTATTTATCTTTTGGCTTTTATGAACGCTTGAGCCACTTTGAAAAATTCTAGGACTAAGACCAATAAAGCTTATAAATTGTTTTTCAGATTTATCCCTATTAAAGTGTAATTGTGGAAATAAATTTAAAGCGAGATCAATGCCAAAGCCTTTATTTTCTTTAATGATCTCTTCGGTTTCTGGAATAGCTTTTTTAACAAGATCAAAAGCTAGTTTTTGAAGCATAGCTTGAAGTTTTGCAATCTCTTTTATAAGATTTGCGATAACATCATCAATTACTTTATTATTTAAAGTTTTTTGAGAACTTTTAAAATTTTTAAGTTGAGTATTTATTTTTTGGAGCAAATTTAAGGTTGAATTGTAACTTTTTATCTCTAAATACTCGGCATTATACTTATCAGGTGCGATCTCACTTTTAAAAGTCCTAGCATAAACAGCCAAGCCGTAACTATCGCTTGTATCAGTTTTTATAGTGCTAAGATGCTTTAAAAACAAAGATGATTTATAGGGGTTTGTAACACAATATCTAATACTTAAATCAGATAAAGCCTTTTGAAGTACTAAATGATAATTTGAAGTTGCTTCAAAAACAACTAAAATTTCATCATTTTTAAAACTATCAAAATAAACTTTGATAAGCTCATAGTTATTAGGCAATGTTTCAAATTTAGCTTTCTCACTTATAATAGAAGTTAAAAAACAAACGTCGATTTTATCTTTAGAAACATCAACACCACAAAAAAACGCTTTTTTCATTTTTGATACTCCTGAATAAAATTTAGGTTATGTTTCTTTCTTGTATTCAGTGTCAAGCACTAAGATTTTTAATCGAAACATTAACCCATAAGCCCTAAATCTTAAGAACAGTGTAAAACACTTTTTTATGAAGCAGGGGCTTATGGAAATTTTATAAAATCAAAAGAGAAAAACGAAACAAGACAAGTAAATTCTCTCTGATTTTATGGAAGTATCATACAAATTTATGAAGATCATGGTCTAAATTTGGTAACAAATGAGCCAAAATTAAAAGCACGCTGAAATAAATTTGATAAAATTTGCCAAAATTTAGCAAATTAAAGGACTGATATGTTTTTAAAGCTAGATGAAATCGCTCAAAAGTTAGATCAAATTTTTTTGCCACTAGAGCAAGAGGGTATGACTGGCATGAGGCTCTTGCTTCAAAATGATGTTAAAGCTACCACACAAGCACTTAAAAACGCACAAGAAGCTCTTGGCGTAAATTTCCCAGCTAAATTTATAAAGCTTTTAAGCAAATTTGACCTTAGAAATTTTGAAATTTGCAATGTCAAATTTGGCTCTAGAGGCGACTATGCAAGCGAGATAGTACGACTAAATAGCGTAGATGAGTTTGGTGGCAAATGGTGGCAAGGTGAAGCTCGCCCTTTAAATTTAATAGTCTTTGCCGTGGGTGATCCGTGGATATTTTTGCTTGATTGCACGAGTGGCGCGGTCTATGCATGGCTCTTTGGAGATGAGGAGCTTTGCAGCAGGTGCGTCGCAAACGACTTTGAGAAATTTTTCATAGCACTTGCTAGCATCGATATAGCAAGGCTAAATGAAGAAACACTGCCATCAACCGAGCAAATCCTAAAATTTGTCCAAGCAGACGACACAGCACTTGATTTTTGGCAAGAGATGGCGCAAATTTAGTAAATTTAGGCTCCACTCAGCCTAAATTCTCTTTTATAAATTTATCCCAGCGATCGAAACAAAAACCACTTTCTATAAATTTAGTTTCAATATGTAACACTCATTGCCCAAAATAAAAATATTAAAATATCTTTAAATAAAAATTTTTTCTAGCCGAGCTAATATTTAACTACAAAAAAAGGGAAAAGGAGCAAAAATGAGCGAGTATATCGAAAAAACGATGGAGTGGATAAAAAAGACCAATCCGGGTCAAGGCGTCTTTGTCCAGGCTGCGACCGAGGTTTTAAACAGCCTCGAGCCGCTTATAAAAAGAGAGAGCAAGTACCAAAAACACGCGATCTTAGAGCGTATCGTGATACCTGAGCGCACGGTGATATTTCGCGTCACATACACGGGCGACGACGGCAGACCGCAGGTAAATAACGGCTACCGCGTGCAGTTTAACTCAGCCGTCGGCCCCTATAAAGGTGGCATCAGACTGCATCCTAGCGTGGATCTTGGCGTGCTAAAATTTCTAGGATTTGAGCAAATTTTTAAAAACTCGCTCACGGGCGTAAATATCGGCGGCGCAAAAGGCGGCAGCACCTTTGATCCAAAAGGCAAGAGCGAGGGCGAGATAATGCGCTTTTGCCAAGCGTTTATGAGCGAGCTATACCGCCACATCGGCAACACTGTAGACGTACCGGCAGGCGACATCGGCGTGGGCGCGCGCGAGATAGGCTATATGTTTGGGCAGTATAAAAAGCTCACGGGCAGATTTGACGGTATACTAACGGGCAAAGGCCTAAACTGGGGCGGTAGCCTAGCGCGCACGGAGGCGACCGGATACGGGCTGGTCTATTTTACGCAAAATATGCTACAAAAAGCTGGGCTTGGGCTAGAAGGTAAAAAGTGCAGCATAAGCGGTAGCGGAAACGTCGCCATCTACACGGTAGAAAAGCTCTATCAAGTAGGCGCGCTGCCTATAACGGTTTCTGATTCAAACGGATACGTTTACGACGCAGAGGGCATAGATCTAGCGGTACTTAAAGAGCTAAAAGAAGTAAAACGCGCGCGCCTTAGCGAATACGTTAAATTTAGACCGAACGCAAAATACGTAAGCGTGAGCGAGTACAAAGAGGGCAGAAACGGCGTCTGGGACGTTCCATGCGACGGAGCGTTTCCGTGCGCGACGCAAAACGAGCTTCACCTAGCCGATATCAAGACGCTCTACACTAACGGCTGTCGCTTCGTAGCCGAGGGGGCAAATATGCCAAGCACGCTTGATGCGATAAATTTTATGCTAGCGCAAAAGGATTTTTACTTCGCTCCTGCAAAGGCGGCAAACGCCGGCGGCGTAGGCACGTCGGGCCTAGAGATGATGCAAAACGCCGGCATGAGCTCGTGGAGCTTTGACGAGGTTGATCGCAGGTTGCACGGCATCATGAATCACATCTTTGAGCTAAGCTATGAAACTAGCAAGGAGTTTGGCGACGAGGGAAATCTGGTGCTCGGCTCAAATATCGCGGGCTTTCGCAAGGTAGCCGATGCGATGATAGATCAGGGGTATGTGTAGGACTGATTTTGCTCTTGGCTCTATAAATTTACGTCCAAGTTAAATTTGGACGTAAATCACTTTGGTTTTTTAGCTAGAAGCGAGTTTTCTTTTGGCAAGGGATAATTAAAAAAATTTATAAATTTAAGCTATAAACAAGCAAATTTTTTAGCAAATTTATACAGCTGCTAGGCGAAATTTAGCTTATAACTCTCGCACAGGCACCATTAATTTACAACTCGAAAAAAGTTATCAAATTTACTCTTTTAAGCGAGCTCTTGCCTAGTCGAATTTCAGCAAAGTGTCTATGTAATGGTTGGCAGAAAGAGGATGGAGCAAATTCTAGTAAGCAAAAATTAAAATTTGCTACATTTAATCCATGAACAAGCAAATTTCTCATCAAATTTGGTCGTCACATAAAACCAAGAGTAGTCAAAGCTTTTTGTAAAAAGCATTATTAAAGCGATATCCCATTGCCAAATTTAGCTAGATATTAGGCAAAATTTAGCTTAAAAATACTCACGCAAGCACTAAAATTTTGTAAGCTCACAAGAAAGTCGATTTTCCTAGATTATTTTCAGCACAACGCCCATGCGAGCGATAACAAAGCGGGTAATTTCCAGCAAGTAAAGACCAAAATTTACTAAATTTAAACCACATCCAAATTTTGCCTATCAAATTTAACCATAAGATATATCAACCCTGAAAACGCCTTTGCGTAAATTTAACACATATAAAAATGATAGGATCTTTGAAAATAGTTATTTATGAGTTTTTGTATTAAAAATTTAATGTAATAAAGAGCAAGCCCTAGCCTGCCCTTTGTTAGAATTTAACCCTTTTTTGGAGTTACAAGCATATTTACATAACGACCTTCTATCATAGGTTCTTTATCGCGATCAGCTTCATTTTTTATCATTTCCCAGACCTTCTCAAGCATAGCTACGCCAGCTTCTGGGGTACTCATCTCACGCCCCTTTAAAAATACACGAAATTTAACGTGTTTGCCATCTTGCAAAAACTCGCTTGCGTGTTTAACCTTATAATTTATATCGTTTTGGGCGATCTTGACAGAGAGTTTTATCTCTTTTATCTCGATGGTCTTTTGCTTTTTCTTGGCCTCTTTTTGCTTTTTCTCTTGCTGATAGCGGAATTTACCATAGTCCATTATCTTGCAAACCGGTGGCTTTGCGTCTGGCGCTATAAGCACTAGATCAAGCCCAAGCTTATTTGAGATCTCTAAAGCCTCTTCTCTTGAGATGACACCGTATGCCGTGCCATCATCCCCTACACATCTTACCTCTCTCGCCCTTATGTCCTCATTGAGCAATACTTCATTTTCCTTACTCAAAAATGTACCTCACTAAGTTTCTCCTTCGTTAAATTTATAAATTCCGCCAAGCTCATATCGCTCTGCGTCCTAGCCTGTCTGTCGCGTAGCGCAACGCTCTTGTTCGCTACTTCGTTGTCACCTAGCACGACTATCATAGGCACCCTTTGTTTTTCAGCCGTTCTTATTCTTTTATTTAAACTCTCATTTTTACTTGCGATCTCGCTATCGACGTTGATCTTTCTTAGCTCACGTGAAATTTCTTTTGCGTAGTCTAAATGCGCGTCGCTAATAGGCACGATGACGACTTGCGTAGGAGCTATGAAAAATGGTAGCTCACCAGCAGTGTGCTCAAGTAAAATTCCTATAAATCTCTCAAAACTGCCAAGCAGTGCTCTGTGGAGCATTACGGGGCGCTGTCTTTCGTTATTTGCGTCGATGTAGCCTAGATCAAAGCGCTCTGGCAAGTTAAAATCAACCTGGATCGTGCCGCACTGCCACTTTCTCTTTAGCGCATCGGTAATTTTGATGTCGATTTTTGGACCGTAGAATGCGCCGCCGCCCTCGTCGATTCCGTATTTAAAGCCGTTTTCGTCAAGCGCTTCTTTTAGCGCTTTGGTCGCAGTTTCCCAAATTTCATCCCCACCGATCGCTTTTGCCGGCTTGGTTGAAATTTCCATCTCATAGTGAAAGCCAAAATTTTCCATTATCTTGCCAGCAAATTTTAAAATTTCTAAGATATTTTCTTTTATCTGGCTTGGCATACAAAAGATATGTGAGTCATCTTGTGCAAATTCGCGAACTCTGAAAAGTCCGTGAAGCACGCCGCTTTTCTCATGACGGTGCACGACGCCGTACTCGAAAAATTTAAGCGGTAAGTCGCGGTAAGAGCGGATGTCACTTTGATAAACTTTGATGTGACCAACGCAGTTCATCGGCTTGATGCCATACTCTGTCTCATCGATCGTTGTAAAGTACATATTTTCTTTGTAGTTTGCGTAGTGGCCGCTTCTTCTCCACACGTCAGCCTTTAAAAGCTCAGGACCACGCACTGGCTCGTAACCGCGATCGCGGTGAGCTTTGTATAAGAGCTGCTCTAGTTTTGATCTTAAGCGTCCGCCATTTGGTAACCATATCGGCAAGCCGCCACCCACTTCTTCATCAAAAGTAAATAGTTTCATCTCGGTACCAAGCTTTCTATGGTCACGCTTTTTAGCCTCTTCGATGATACGGATGTGCTCTTTTAAGCTCTCTTTATCTGCATATGCTGTGCCGTAAATTCTAGTTAGCATCTCACGGCTCTCATCGCCTCCAAGATAAGCCCCGGCAACGCGTGTTAGTTTGAAAAATTTTAAAAATTTAGTATTTGGTACGTGTGGTCCACGGCAAAGATCTTCAAAATCGCCTTGCGAATAGCTACTCACTTCGCCATCTGGAATTCTTTTTAAGACCTCTTGTTTAAGATCATCGTTTTTAAATTTCTCACTCATATTAGCTTTGGTTGAGCAAGTTTTGACGATGTCAAATTTCTTCTCAGCAAGCTCTTTCATCTTATCTTCGATCGCAGCTAGATCGCTCTCGCCTAGCTTCGTGCCCTCATCATCAACTCTAAAATCATAATAAAACCCATCTTCTACATTTGGTCCGACAAAGAATTTTGCCTTTGGATAGAGTGATTTGATAGCTTGTGCCATGAGATGCGCACAGGAGTGTCTGATAACGTGTAGTGCTTCTTTTGAGTTGTCAAAATAGACAGGCTCAGCACTACTCTCACGCCCTGCGATACTTTGAGTATCGACTATTTCGCCATTTAGTTTGTATGCGATGATATCGCTCATTGTTTTTCCTTATATCAAATTGTCTTTTTTACGATAAAAGAACGATTAAGGATTTTATCTAAATGGGCTTTAAGCTAAACTTAATATTTACTAAGCAAATTTTTATAAATTCTTTTTAAATCCACAAGCTTTGATCTATAAATTTATTTATAAAATATATATATTTATATTTAAATATATAAATCCCTAAATTTAAAGCTTTTTATTTATATAATTTATTATATTTTAAGATTATGCCTGATAATATTTGTTCTTGAAATGAATTTAGCAATTTCTCGTCTTTGCATTATTTAAATTCATTTTTCTCCCGACAATATTTAGTGCTAGGAAGTGGTTAGCCTAGCACTTTTTTATTCTGCAAAATTTATTAGCGTTGGTCGCACTATCCTTGTATAATCTTTTGTATTTAAAATGATTGATCTATCAAGTAGTCCAGCATTAAATGCGATCTCATCGTTTCTTTGTAGTAACCTTTCATCAACTACAATGTGTAAATTTTTATGAAGGCTAAATGGCGGCACTGAACCAAAAACACAGTCTGTCAATGCCAAAACTTCATCTGGACTAGCTAGGCTTGCCCTTTTGCCGTCAAATTTTTGTGTCAAGCTATCAAGATTTGCTTGCATATCGGCTGGCAAAATAGCCAAAATATAAGTTTTACCAGCCTTCATCGCTGGCTTTTCATCGCTTAGCAAATAATCATTTAGCACATTTTCATCTTTAAAAATTTGCCTAAATTTTTCCTCATCTACTCCTTTTATAGAGCAAACTAGAGCCTTTGCGCCTTGGCTCATCTTTGTTCCCCTAAGTTTTGCTACCTCTTCTGAAGTGGTCGCACTCTCATGGTTTAGAACTTTAAATTTAGCTTCATTATTGCTAAGAAGATCGTGGATCTTATTAAAAATTTGCTCAGACACAGCTCTTTCCTTTGGATAAATTTTTAGTTAAAATTATACTGCTAAAACTTACAAAAGGCAGGAAAATGCAGATAAATTTAGATGGTATAAAGATCGAGCCAGGCTGGAAAGAAGTGCTAAAAGATGAGTTTTTGAGTGAAAATTTCGCGCGTATCAAAGAAAATTTCTTAAAAGCAAAGAGCACTGGCACCGTCTATCCACCAAGTGCGCTTATATTTAATGCATTTAACCTAACGCCATTTCGCTCTGTCAAAGTCGTCATCCTAGGCCAAGATCCATACCATGGCGCAAATCAAGCCATGGGGCTAAGCTTTTCAGTGCCTAGTGGCGTAAAAGTCCCACCAAGTCTTGTAAATATTTATAAAGAAATTTACGCTGATCTTGGCATAAAAGAGCCAAATAGCGGCGATCTTACAAAGTGGGCAAAGCAAGGCGTACTACTACTAAACTCAACTTTAAGCGTTAGCGCTGGAGTGGCAAATTCTCACGCTAGCTTTGGCTGGCAGGGCTTTACAGACGCCGTCATAAAAAAGATAAGCGAAAATTTACAAAACGTAGTTTTTATGCTTTGGGGCAACCCAGCCAAGGCAAAAGCACCGCTAATAGACGCTAGCAAGCACCTCATCTTAGAGGCAGCACATCCAAGCCCACTGGCTCGTGGAGCATTTTTTGGCTGCAAGCACTTTTCAAAGGCAAATATCTACCTAGCAAATCACGGTAAAACGCCAATAGACTGGGATCTAAACGTAAAAATTTGATCTATTTTTTTAGATCATTTAAAAGTTTGTTTGTCTCTTCAAGCTTTCTTTTACAAAATTTCTCATCTTTGTTTTGCAAAATTATGGCTTCTTGGCCACTTTGTCTTTGTTTAAACTCATCAAATTTAAGCTCAAAAAGTCTTAACGCCTTTTCATCGTTTGCGAGTCGTTTGCTCTCTTTGGCATAAAGCTCGTCAAGATATAGCCTGCTTTGCTTGATATATTCATTGCAAACATCGTTTGCATGGACTAAATTTACGCCAAGTAAAATGGCAAAAATAGCTATTTTTTTCATGTTTTTCCTTGAAATTTTTGCGTTATACTAGCCTTTAAGCACTTAAATTTTAAAATGCTCTTTCAAAAAAAGGATGAAAAATGAGACGAAAAGATAGAGAGCTAAGCCGTGAAGATGGCTTAAAAATTATAGATGAATGCGAATATGCGGTAATTTCATGCGTGGATGACGAGGGAGAAATTTTTAGCGTACCGATCTCGCCAGTAAGAGTTGGTGAAAGTATTTTTATACACGGAGCTACCGCTGGCTGTAAGGCAAAACTACTTCAAGATGGACGAAAAGTGGAGTTTGTCTGCGTTAGCTTCAACAAGGTCCCGCACCTAAATGATAGCGAGCTAGAGGCGATAAAAGACGACGGCAAGGCGCTTGGTGGCAAGGTCTTTACGACTGAGTATAAAAGTGCCATCGCAAAAACAAAAGCCTATGAAGTGACGGACGAGGTCAAAAGATATGAAATTTTAAAAATTCTTAGCCAAAAATACACCGCCTACGCGATGAGCACCTTTGACGTGGCGGCCGAGTATGGGCTAAAGATCATGAAAATTTACGAGCTAAAGATAGAGAGCTTTAGCGCAAAAGCTAAAATTTTGCCAAAACCAGCAAAGTAAAGGAAGAAATTTGAGCTCACTTGCACTGATGTTTAGACCAAAAAACTTGGATGAAATTTGCGGTCAAAAGGCGGTTAAAGCGGCATTTTTAAAATTTATAGCCTCTAGCAAAATCCCACACTCCATCTTTTATGGTCCAGCAGGCTGTGGCAAGACGAGCTTTGCAAGGGCTGTGGCGAGTGGTGCAAACTACGACTTTTACGAGTTTGACGGCGGAAATTTAAAGATAGATGACTTTCGCAAAATTTTAAAAAACTACGAAAACGCCCTAAATAAGCCGCTCTTTTTTATAGACGAGATCCACCGCCTAAGTAGAACCCAGCAAGAAGCGCTACTCATACCCATGGAAAACTACAAAGCCCTGGTCATCGGCGCTAGCACGGAGAATCCCTTTTTCACGCTAAGCTCAGGCATCAGAAGCCGTTCGATGCTCTTTGAATTTAGGCCGCTTAGCAGTGGCGATTTTGAGGAGCTTCTTGGCAAGATCAGAGAGCAAATTTCTTTTAGCATAGATGATGAAGCCAAAGAATATTTATTTAAAAGTAGTGGTGGTGATGCAAGAGCCATGCTAAATTTACTAGAATTTGCCGTCACGCTTGATGAAAATGTGAGCCTGGAAAATTTAAAGACGCTACGTCAAAATGCCCTAAAAGAGGGAGCAAAAGAAGATGACACGCACTACGAGCTAGCAAGTGCTTTTATAAAAAGCCTGCGCGGAAGCGACGAAAACGCCGTCATATACTACCTTGCAAGGCTCATAGACGCTGGCGAGAGTGCGGACTTCATCGCTAGAAGGATGGCGATATTTGCCAGCGAAGACATTGGCAACGCAAACCCAAATGCACTAAATTTAGCCGCAAGCACGCTTAGCGCGGTAAAAGAGATAGGCTTTCCAGAGGCCAGGATCATACTGGCTCAGTGCGCCATATATCTAGCCAGTTCGCCAAAGTCAAACTCCAGCTACAACGCGATAAATACCGCCCTAAAATACGTGCAAAGCGAAGAAATTTTAAAGATCCCGCCATATCTGAAAAATCACACAAAGGAGAGCAAAGACTACCTTTATCCGCATGATTTTGGCGGCTGGGTCGAGCAAAAATACCTAGAAAAACCGCTCTTTTTTTACAAAAGCAAGGGCATAGGCTTTGAAAAAACGCTAAATGAATGGCTAGAGAAAATAAAATCCAAGAGCTAAATTTAGGCTTTGATCTGTCAGATTTATGGAGTAAATTTTAAAAGAAATGTAGATGAACGAGCAAAATTAACATATCGCAAATTTAAAGATAGAATACGCGCCTTGGGATAGATTAACGACGGCTTATAGCAGAGCAAGCAGATTTCCAGAAATTTTAAACAGCTTTGGGCGGCGATTTACGAACAAAATTTAGCACAGAGTGTGGCTACCAGCAAGTCAAACAGCGGATAAATATGGCAAATCCAGCAAATAACAATGAAGCAAAATTTAACGCCAAAGCCTTTTAAACGCTTTTGATAATTTTTTTTAGCAAAACTAATAGCCAAATACGTTTTGCCAAGCTATACCCACGCAGAAAAACAACGAATTGTTTGTAAAAGCCTTCTAAAAACGCAAAAACCTAATTTTAAAATCCAAAAATCAAGAAATAATTTTAGCCATTCTAAACCTTCATTGTGAAATAAATTTAGAAATTATCAATCAAAAAACACCTTAGAGCGTAAAAATATTGGTCGCAAAATCTTGCTAGTAAAAAACGAATTCACCGCGAGTAAGCCGAAAACTAGCACGAAATTTTAAGCCAAGCTAAAAAATTTTTCTTATTTATTCTAATTTTATATTTTTTTAAATATACTCGCTCTCTAAACTACACCAATGAAAGTCAAGAAAATGCCTACAAATTTTGCTGAAATTTTAAATAATTGTGTTGAAAGTATAAATTCATTTCTTTGGGGTCCATACTTCCTTATTACCCTACTTTGCGGCACTGGACTATTTTTTACTATTAGGCTTGGGTTTGTTCAAATTTTTAAGTTTAAAATGGGTCTAAGAGAGCTTTTTGGGAATTTCTCACTTCACGGCGAAGCTGCTGGCAAGGCTGGCATGAGCCAGTTTCAAGCAGTTGCAACTGCGATCGCAGCACAAGTTGGCACTGGCAATCTAGTAGGTGCGACAACAGCTCTTATCATGGGTGGTCCTGGAGCGATATTTTGGATGTGGTGCGCTGCGTTTTTAGGCATGGCTACAAATTTTGCTGAAATTTGCCTAGCTCAAATTTACCGCACAAAAGACGATAGCGGGCACACGATAGGCGGTCCGGCATTTTATATAAGTCGTGGATTAAAGGGAAAATGGGCAAAAATTTTAGCTGGATTTTTCGCTATCGCTATCATTATCGCACTTGGCTTTATCGGCAATATGGTGCAAGCAAACTCGATCTCAGACGGCTTTAAAGGTGCCTTTGGTATACCTCAGTGGATAACTGGAGCTTTTTTAGCAATCGTCTGCGCGGTCATCTTTATAGGTGGCGTAAAGGCGATTGCAAGAGTAGCTGAAAAGATCGTGCCTTTGATGGCTTTACTTTATGTAGGTGTTGGACTAATCATTATCGCTTTAAATTTTCACGAAATTCCAGATGCAGTTTTGCTTATCTACAAAGCAGCGTTTGATCCTTCAGCTGCGTGGGGTGGAGCAACTGGAGCTAGCATAGCAGCTGCGATGAGATACGGTATAGCAAGGGGTCTTTTTAGCAATGAAGCCGGCATGGGCTCAACTCCGCACGCACACGCTGCGGCTAATGTCAAACACCCGGTCGATCAAGCAGTGCTTGGCATAATGAGCGTATTTGTAGATACTTTTATCGTTTTAAATATCACCGTTTTTGTAGTGCTCACTGCAAATGTTATTAGCTTTGAAAACGGCAAGGCAGTCTTTACAGGTATCACCTTGGTGCAAGAGGCCTTTTCGTCGCACATATTTGGCAAAACTGGCGGCTATAGCTTTGTAGCGATCTGCCTATTTTTCTTCGCATTTACGACCATACTTGGATGGTACTACTTTGCTGAGATCAATGTGCGCTACCTTTTTGGCGCAAAGGCGGTCAGAGCTTTTCAAATTTTAGTAGTCGTTTTTGTCTTTTTGGGAAGCTTGCAAAAGGTTGATTTTGTCTGGAGCCTAGCAGATATGTTTAATGGCTTGATGGTCGTACCAAATTTAATTGCCATCATCATTTTAAGCCCTATCGTGGCAAAGCTTTTAAAAGATCACGATACTGGAAAAGAGTATGATGTGAAAGATTATTTGAAATAAATCTTTACCGCATCTTTAGAAAATTTACTAATAATTAATTTTTAAATCTTTTATTTAGGATATTTTATTAGAAGTGGTGGCCCCGAATGGACTCGAACCATCGACCACTACCATGTCAAGGTAGTGCTCTACCAACTGAGCTACGGGACCAAAGATTTGGGATTATATTTTATTTTCTATTTTATTTAGCTTAATTCTTTAGTAATTAAATTTATTTATAAGCAGTAAATGTAATAGATAAAATTAGAATTAGCTAACGCTTGCTTCGCAGTTATCGGTAAAGATGAAAACTACCTAGTCAATATCGGCCAACTCACATGTCGTCATAAAAACTCCTTGATAGCGATAAAGAGTCAAAATGTACAAGCTATCACTATGATGTAGGATATAGCACTAGCTTTAGAAATTATCTTGAATGCTAAAAGCCGATATATAAAAATTTATGAAAATAAGATACTGGAGCAAAAAATTAATGCTAAGAAAAAATTTTTCAAAAGTGAGTATAACTCTACAAAAGAGGAAGAGGAATTTTTAAAACAAAAGGCTGATAAGAATAATACAAAATCAATTAGTGGACTAACGGGGTAGAAGTCTAGCCTAGAAAACTAGTGAGCTTGTCTTGGTTTTATTATTTAAATCATGATAAGCCTGCTAAAGATAAGCCTAAATTTTTAAATTAAAATCTTTAATACTATAAATTAAAAACCTAAAAATAGTAATGTGCTATTTCCCAATAATAATCTTTGCAAGTCTTTCATTCTTTTCATTTATATTAAATTTTGCTTCAGCTATTTTTCTGCTTTCCATACCCATTTGGACTATCATATCTGGATTTTGTATAAAATAAATCATCTTTTGTGCCAAAATTTTACTATCAAATGGTGGCACCAAAAATCCATTTACTCCATCTTCAACAGTTTCTTTGCATCCTACACTATTTGTGGTTATTACTGCCCTTCCTATTGCCATGGCTTCCTGAGTACTTCTTGGCACACCTTCTCTGTAATACGAAGGTAAGACAAAAATGGAACTATTCACTATCCGTTCTTTTATATCATTTACGAAGCCAGGATATATAACTACGTCACTATCAAGATAAGGTTTTAGCTCTTCTTGCGTTAATCCAAACGGATTGTGCTCATCAAAACTACCAAATATATAAAACTTTACATCTTTATATTTTTCTTTTACGATTTTAGCTGCCTCTAAGTACTCAAATATTCCCTTTTCTGCAAGAAATCTTGCTATAAAAATAAAACTTATAGGATCAGTTGTTGCTTTAGTATATGAGAATTTATCAAGATCAACACCTATGCCACCTAAGATATTTATAGACTTTACTTTTATATTGTATCTATCAATTAAGTCCTTTTTATCGTCATTATTTAAAAATATAAGCTCGTCAAGAAATAGTAGTGAAATTTTATATAAAAGAACTTGTATAGTTTTGATAATTTTCGCCTTTTTTGTTTGTCCATTTTTATGAACCGTAAAAGCCCCACCAAGCCCTTCTATCATGCCTACTATTCTTGGCACTCTTACTATTTTTGCGGCTATAGTTGCAAAAATGACTGGCTTAACAAAAAAAGAAAAAACCACATCTGGCCTATATTGTCTAAATAGCTTAACCAAATCACATGTAGCAACGAAATCTTTAAATGGATTTAGTCCTTTTGCATTTAAAGTGTGGTCAAGCGGTGTTGCACCCAATGAGATTATTTTTTTTCTACTTTCTTCATTGTAGTCACTAACTAAACAGTATACATCATGCCCTTTTGATACAAGTAGTTTTATGAGCTCTTCTCTAAAATTTATCATCATAGACGAGACATTACCGATTATAAAAATTTTCATAGCAACCTTATCTCTTATAAATATCTCTAAAAAATTTAAATAATCTATCGAGTCCAATAAATGGTAATAGACAAATAACTTTTTTAAGTATAGAAAATTTATTATTTTTCAATATAAGCCAAATGTTCGCTGCTTCTTTATCAATAGATTTTAAATTTTTTATGAAATCATTATTTAAATTATAAAAAACAACACTAATAAGCCTAGTCCTATGATATTTGATTAGCTCATCATAAATACCTTTACTCTTTAAGAA
>NZ_PPAU01000012.1:0-1335 GCF_002914195.1 Campylobacter concisus
CTTAACGATAGCCTCATAGTGGAAGGCAACCACAGCATAACCTACGGCGACATAAAAGCTACTTGCGAGCTAATCGGATATGATTTGCTTCTTTTGCCACAAGAAGTATTGGATGATCTTGAAAAGGGCGAATATTCACATATTGATACCTTTTACATTGATATTATCAACTTAACGGAATTAGACCAAAATTTTAAGGGCAATCACTCTTTATTCGGCGGGGCCATCCCCGATGAACTGGACATAGATGACGATGGCACGCTTAGGCTATGGTTCGATTAAACCTAAAAAGGACAAAAATGTTTAACAAAATAATTTTAGTGGGACATCTCACGCGAGACATCGAGCTTAGATACACTCCAAGCGGTGCAGCGATTGGCAAAAGTGCGATCGCCGTAACTCGTAAATATAGCACAAATGGCGAAAAAAGAGAAGAGATATGTTTTGTGGATATCACCTTCTTTGGGAAAAGTGCCGAGATAGCAAATCAGTATCTCACCAAGGGATCAAAACTGTTAATTGAAGGTGTCTTGAAATTTGAACAATGGACAGATCAAAATGGACAATCTCGATCAAAACATAGCGTAAGTGTTGAGAGTATGGAGATGTTAGGCAGTAAAGATCAAAATACGCAGCAAGGTAGTAACTGGCAAAATGCACGATCACAAAACGCTCCACAAAGAAAGACTGAGCCACAATATAGTGATGTGCCAGACATTGATACTTCTGATAATATGGAGTATGCAGAAAAAGATATACCATTTTAAAGGATAAGAGATGAAAATGTATGAGTTGTTTTTAGAGAAAAAAGAGTTAGGAATTTTTAAAGAAGAACCACAAGACATAGTATATTGTGATGGTTCAACTGACGGAATTGATTTACTCTGCTTCACTGCTGACGAGTGGCAAAAGCTCCAGGCAAAGCTTAACATAGTCCTTACAGATGATGAATTGGATAATTTTACCAAAATTATGAGTAGTGATTTTTGCCAAAAGAATGGCATTGATTATATTGACCAGCTTGCCAATGAGCTTGACTTTGGAACGCTAGAGATATTTGATTTTGAAAGAGTTGAATATGCTGATGATATGCAAGAAAAATATAGCTATTTCATTGACGGCATAGCAAAAATTGCTGGTAAGGCTAATTTTAGATGGGATGTAGCTTGCAAGGGTGTCCATCAACAAATGTCTTATGTAGATAGATGGGTTCTTAGTGATAGCTATTATCAAATAGAAGTTAATGAACTTAAGGGAGATGAGCTAGCACATTTTGATATTAAAAAAATAGATGAAGAAATGATAAAAGTTAGCTATGGATGCCAAGTTCAAGGC
>NZ_PPAU01000013.1:0-571 GCF_002914195.1 Campylobacter concisus
GTTTATGTCTGCTGATATTTGTGAAATTGAGGTTTTGGGTAATAAATACGAAAATAAAGGATTTGTATAAATGGAAACTAAATTTTTAAGATATACGGCCAGGGACAGAAAAACTAAAGAGATACTCTTTAAAAGCAGAATGGACGATGAAAACGTTTTGTATTTAAGGAAAAATGAAAGTTACAATATACTAAATGATAAAGTTGTCTTTTTTCTTTCTCGTGGATGTCGCGATATGACATTTACTTTTAACAAAAGAGATATTGAAAAAATTTGAAATAATTTACAAAAAAGGATAAGAGGTGCTTGCTATTACAAAAGACGAATTTATTAAATATGCGCAAGAGGCAGAAGATGAAATTTTTGAAAGACGTATAAAAAAAGCCATAGGTAACGAGTCACCTAGTGATTTTATAATTAAAATTACATCTGCAATTTCTGCTTTTGTTATGATCCTTCTTGCTTATTTGAATGATACGACAAATATAGATTTTTATCCTTGGTATCTGTGCGCATCTTTTATTATTGTATCTATCTTTTCCGTGGTTATAATAAACAGCAAGGCAATAGA
>NZ_PPAU01000014.1:0-514 GCF_002914195.1 Campylobacter concisus
GTTTATACCGACCAAATAGCCCCTGCTATCAACCAAAGCGCCACCTGAGTTGCCAGGGTTTATAGAGGCATCTGTTTGGATGAAATTTTCATATTGATTAAGTCCGATATCATCTTTATTTAGCCCTGAGACGATGCCTTGAGTGATGCTCTCGCCTACGCCAAAAGGATTGCCTATGGCAAAGACGACATCTGCATCAAGCAGCTTTGATGAGTCGGCCAATGTGATCGCATTTAGCCCATTTGCCTCTATCTTTATAACAGCTAGATCGGTCTTTGGATCGCTACCTATTAGCTTCGCTTTATACTCCTTGCCACCCTTTGCCAAGGTCACAACGATCTGGTCGCTATCTTCGATGACGTGGTTGTTTGTAACGATGTAGCCGTCATTTGAGATGATAACACCAGAGCCTAAAGAGGTCGTCTTTTCTTTCTCTTTTGGTTTTGCAAAGTTAAATCCAAAAAATTCATTAAAAAACGGGTCATTAAACATCTGTTCGATGCCAGCGTTGCTT
>NZ_PPAU01000015.1:0-1502 GCF_002914195.1 Campylobacter concisus
ACATAGCCATTTTTTGGTAATTTTTTCTCAATTAATAACATATTTTATCCTTGTTCTAAACAATATTTTTTATATAATTTTATTGCTCTAATCGTATCAAGCCAGCCAAGAATTCCAACCACAATAAAAAAACTAATAAAAATCAATGAGCTAATTAAATTTTGCATATTGTCTTTATGCCATGCGGTGCAGGCAATAGCCAAGATAGAAAAACAAATCACAATTCTTTTAAAAAGCTTTAAATCTTTATGTAGCTGTGTGATAGTATCACTCATTTTAAATTCCTTATTTGATATTACTCAAAATACGCTTTGCCATTTCTTCAGGGGCATCAGGTTTAGGCTCAGGCTTTTTATTATTATTTAAAAATAACTTAATCTCTTTGCTGATCTGATTTTCACATTCAGGTTTTACTTCATTTTCTATATCCTTACATAAGGATAAAGTTCCATTTTTTTTCATATTGTCATAAATTATATTTGAGGTTTCACCTGCCGAGTTCCCCACGCTAGTTTTGCTAATAACTACAAAAATAGCTCGCTTAATTTTATACATATCAATTATACTTATTCCATCATTTTCGTTTTTAAAATCCTCAAAAGCCAAATCCATTCGTCTATCGTATTCTCTATCCACATACTTCATAAATTTAACGTATCCGATATATAGAGCGAATATAAACACGAAAATAAACGGAAATACCAATAGTGCGCTTAATATCGAATATTTACTATCGTTTTTATAAATTTTATTCATATTTACGCTCTCCAAAAACTTCTAATCATTTCTCTAACAATATTTTTCCACCACCAACGAGAATAACAGTTGGATCACCAGCATGCTTTGCGAGCTCGTTTAATTCGCTTAACTTAATTGGATTAACAATTTCTAGTGGATATTGTCCAGTCTCTGCTTTAATCTGCTCCCTATCAAAGGAAGCACGAACTAACGGAGACATAGTATATGTGCCGCAAATTGTCAATATCCAAAACAAGAGAAAAAACCCAATATACCAGGATTGTTTTATATAGTCAAATTTCTTCATACTAGCCTCTTTACTAGATAAATTTTCATCACACCTACGATCCGATGAATAATTCTCACCCTTAAAATTTAAGTTTTTGGGATAGTCATTCATAATTTCTACTTCATTGACGTCAAAATTTATCTGCTCCGCCATAGGAGTTTTAAACGCCTCACTCATGATCTATCAACCTTTAAAATTTGTAATAGCCTCTTGGGCTTCTTTTGCTTTTTTAATAATCTGCTTAAGATTGTAATTTTCAATCATAAGCTCTAGGGCTAACTTTGTCGCTTGAGAAACCCTAGCTGGATCGCTAGTCCAGCCATTTATTGTAGCGACAGAAATTCCAAGTTTATCAGCAAGCTCTTGCCTACTGATGCCTAAAATTTCACAAACTCTAATGTGTAGTAAATCCATCATTAACCTTTTTTGTTTTAATTATACAAAAAAACGAATAATTCAGTTTTTAATGCTTGCA
>NZ_PPAU01000016.1:0-533 GCF_002914195.1 Campylobacter concisus
GTCTTAGCCAGCGTGTTGGCCACAAGTAGCGTATATGCTTGGGGCTTTGGAGGAAGCGGTAAAGAAAAGCCAAATTATGATTATAGCGCCGATAAAAAGCTTATAGAAATAAATACTAGACCAATTAGCACTGACAATGCAAAATATTGGTGTTTTGACAAAGGTAATGATTTAGGTTGTCTTTCGCTAGAAAAACTAGAAGCTTTAGAGAGCAAAGACCTTAAAAAGGTTGTAAAATTCTATGAAAAAACCATTCCAGAATACTGCTACGATAAAAAATTTGCTCCAGCGTGCAATATACCAGCCATTGATTTAATTCAACAAAAATTATCATACTATGTTAGAAATGATATTGATAATAAAACTATAGAAACTTTTTATTCTGATTATGCAAAAGCACTTTCTGAGTCAAAAGCAGATGTAAAAATGCTTGAATATGGCTGCAATGAACTAAAAAGTGCCTATATATGTAGAGATCTACGCGATATGTATAAATACTTAGGAGATAAAGATAAAACGAAAGAGTATAACGA
>NZ_PPAU01000017.1:0-1109 GCF_002914195.1 Campylobacter concisus
ATTACAAGTTTGTCAAGGGTTTATTAGTAAAAATACAAATAAATTTTAAAATAATTTGTAAAAATACAAAATTAATCTATCTAAATCAATAAGCATGGAAGGCAGGATAATGTGAATTGATCTTTAGGCTGAGAGCATCGCTTGGATTTTGCCTGCTTGTTTTTAGTATTTTCTATAAGGAATTAAATAATTAGAGTGTCTTTACTTTGATTTCAAGCAGGCTAACATTTTTATCTATGGTTGCTTTAAGAACTTTTTGGGCAGAAATACCAACTGCTTTAGCGGTTGGGTAATTCATAACTAAAAAATATTGCTCTTTTATATCTCCCTCTTTAGTCCCAAAAATTTATACTCTGCTAGGTCTTCATTAATAATACGCTGACAATCGCGTATTTGTCTTAGTTCTTCCAGATTTTTATAAACAGCCCAGCATTTTTTTTCTGCGTAAAAACCCTTTAAAAATTTATTCTCTTTTGCAAAATTAAAGGCATCGAATACATTATCAAAAACTTTAAAATTTGCTGGAGTAGTTTCGCTAGGTGTTTCATAAAAAATAACAAAGCCCTTTTTGATTTTTTTAAGAGCTAAAGCCATTTCATCAACTTCATTCATCATTTGCTGATCCTTTTTAACGTCAAAACTTGAAGTATAGTGGTTGCGCCACAAGAACTAAAACAATTATTATAACACCAGAAGCCATAATTTTTCGCCTGCTCTTTTCATTGTAATTATCATAATTTGAGGCACTAAACAAAACAATAATCCCCAAAATTAAGAAGAAAATGGAATTTATTAAAAAGATATTATCTAGTCTTTCTATTGCCTCAGTGCTACTAATTTCAATTTCTCTTAGTTTCATTTTTTTATCTTTTCTTTCTAATAGAGTTTTGTATCTCATCAGTACTGTTTTATAGGGCTTGTTCAGTTTTCTATTTATTTACATAGTCTTTCATTCTTGTAATTATGGCATATCTTTCATCTTGTGACAATCCTTCTTCATCTAATGCATAAATATCATAAGCATTTACTACGTGATGTATGCCAGTTCAACAATATTCGTCTATTTCTTATTATCTCTGTTTTTTAATATAATATCATATTTAATATTA
>NZ_PPAU01000018.1:0-1481 GCF_002914195.1 Campylobacter concisus
GCATTAAGTCAAAATCCTTTTTTGCCAAGTAGCAAACAAGAGGCACTGCAAGTATATCAACATGTTAGCATAGATGCTGAACCTAAACAAGACACCATAGAGCAGCAAACAAAACCTCAAAGCAGCAATAGCACTAAAAACGTATCATTTTTTGATGATGAGCATAGCCCCTCTAACGAAAATAATGATGGCGAGAGTTTCTTCGCTAATTAGGATAGACAAGGTTTTCGTTAGAATATACTTCAAAGCTTAAATTTGTAAGAATTAGCTTCGTCGTCTAAAGACATATATTCTTCGGCCATATTTTGATTAATCTGCGCTATAAATTCTCCACACCTTCCAAAATCCTCGTGGCAATAGTTATTTTTTAGCATTTTCAAGTTGTCGCTATTTATTTTATTTCGCTTTGCTATCTCTTCAAATTTATCTCTTGCCATTAGCATATTTGCTATGATCTCTTTAAATTCACCGTCATCTATATCAAATTTTGATTTTATCTCATAAAAAAGCTGGACTGAGGGCAAGCTTTGAAAATCCACAAAATTTAAAGCATGGTTTTGTTTTGAGTAGATTATTGGTGTTGGTGTTATATCAAATGCGGGGGATAAATTCCAGCTTTTTGTTTTTTCATCATATAGCACGCCATGATTTCTTAGGTGATCGTCCGTGTTGCCAAATAAGCCGTTAAAAACCATACGTCGAAAAAGCTCTTTTTTGTTTTTACTATCAAGCACGCTAGCTAGATCGCAGTAACTCTTATCGTTACTTTCATCGCCATCTCTAACCCCAATCAAGGTCATGGCTGATTTATAGGGTATTCTCTTATCGCAGTTTCTGTCAAATCTTTTGACAAGTAAAGCCGTGCCTTTTGCCGTTTCAAAAAGTTCGCTTTGACATACGTTTATTTTTGCGATACTGGCAACATCTAGCATAGTCTTTTCACTACGAGAAATTTGCCTATATTCATCTTTTATGGACGGAAATTTGACTATGTAAAGCTCATTGCCTTTTAATACACTTGCCTTTGGTCTAGCACCGCCCAAGCTTCCACTAGGTGCGAGCAAATTTTTAATATCACTTTCAAGGCTCTCACCACGCTCAATTCTTTGTGATGATATACAAAGCTCGCTAATGTGAGTTAGCTTTGGAATATCGTTTGTAACAGATACAAATTCGCACTCTTTTTCTATTCTGAGTGAGCCTATACGAAAATAGTCACTTACTCCTAGCATATATTCGCTTTCAGTAAGTTCGCTACCAGCTTTTCGTTTTTGGATTAATCTGCCCCATCTATCTGGACTTATATCGCAAAACGCTCCCCATAGATTTTTAGACACAAACTGGGAGCTTTGCAGTGGTAAATTTGGATCTATTTCAAAGCCATTTTTTAACCACTCTTTATCGTATTCAAAATAATATGTTTCATTTCTGCCCACGGCATATACTTTAAGAAATCCCACAAGATCATCGTTGCTATATAT
>NZ_PPAU01000019.1:0-1475 GCF_002914195.1 Campylobacter concisus
AGAGAATGGAACTTAGATCTGAACAAAGAAAATTTGTCGATTATGCGGCAAAGAGGGTAAAAGAGAGTAAATATTGTGTTTGTGAAATGCCTACGGCGTTTGGTAAAACTTTTTCGGCCTTAATGCTTGCAAAGAAACTAATTGATGAAAAGATAGCTCAAAGAGTGGTAATAGCTACTAGCGATAACTCTTTGGCAAAAAGTATATTTCTTGAAGCCAAAAATGTCAATAATCTACCAGACTATGTGCTAGGCATTGGCAAAAATAACTATCTGGATATAAAAAAACTCGCTTTTTTTATGGATACAGAGATTAGCTCTGAAATTTTGCCTTTGGACAAAGAGGTTGTTGATGCTGCTATAAAAAAATTAAAGGAAGATTTCTCTTATGTCTTGATCGAAGATTTTTTAAACGAGCTAGATATAGTAGATGCCGATAAGAGAGAATATATTGCCAATAACCTTGCACTTGAAAAAAGCAATAGTGAAAGCTTTAAAGAATATACTATTCAAATCACCAATTACTCTTTTTTGTTTTCTAAATTTATGTTCGATGAAAAATATGCTGAAGTAGATGGCACTGTTTATATTTTTGATGAAATTCAAGAATTACCCAATATGGCTGAAATGACACTAAGCTCTGCGTTTTCTTTATATAGCTACTATTTGCAATTAAAAACGATTGCAAAGACAATTAACGACGATGCTGGCGCACCTAAAACTTTGATAAAGTTATTGAATGAAGAGGTTGAGCGTGTAAAATCCATAAATGAGATTATGAGCGATGAAAAAATGGCTGGCAAGACACTAACAGCCAATGATATAGCCATACAAAGAGCCACAAACGTTTTAAGTAAGCTTTTTGATCAAGAAAAAAGCAAGGCTCTTAGAGCCAAGCTAAAAAGCTATTACAAAAAAACTCCATTTTTTCAGCTAGGCATTTTTCTTAATAAATTTGATGATGTTAAAAGCACCTTGTCGTCTAAAGATATTTATATTAGCTTCTCGCAAGAAAGAGGGTTTATATCGTTTCATACCTATTCTAAGGACATAAAGCTTAAGCTCGCCGATAAGTTCTGGAGTAAAATAGATCGATTTGTAGGTATAACAGCTACGGCTCTACTTACACAAGATGTTCATGATCTTGAAATTTATAAACGTATGGGTATCAACTTTAGTGATATAAAGCTTGGAGATACAACAATAAAAGAGCGCAAAAGCAAAATATGTGTAATAAAGTCATTTGAGGGGATTTTACGCCCAGAGCAGGCGACTTATTCGATTACTGGCAACGACTTTATAGAAGATGAGCAAAAAAGATTTGAGTATTTTGCAGATGAAATTTTGCGAGGCTACGACGGCAAAAATACAATGGTTCTAGTAGGTGGCTTTGATGAAGTAAGATTTCTAGCTCAAAAACTAGAAAGCGTAAAAGATAGGCTAGTTTTGGCGGAGCAAGGTAGAAGCGTCCAAAAT
>NZ_PPAU01000020.1:0-445 GCF_002914195.1 Campylobacter concisus
GTGTGATTAGCTGGGTAAAATAAAGGATATAAAGATGAAAGATGTAAAATTTAAGGCTTATGTTTATGTTTTGACTGATGAGGATAGCCATCCTCTTGAAATAGATCTTAGGGCAGGTAAATTATGGGACGTCGCAAGCATAAATTTTAAAGACCAAATAGTAGAAATTGAAGATGATGACGGCAATACATGGGAATATGAACTAAATGACGAGATAGCCCTTTTGCAATATACAGGTTTTAGAGACAAAAATGGACGTGAAATTTATACGGATCATCTCGTTAAATGGGGATTACGAACTTATAGGGTTTGCTTTGATTGCGGATTTTATCTGCACGATTTGAGTGGGATCAATCCTGATTACCCAATTACGAAAGAATTCAAAAATGCTTCAGACGAATTTGAGATCGTCGGTGGAATGTTTGAATATGGAGAAGTTATAGGC
>NZ_PPAU01000021.1:0-448 GCF_002914195.1 Campylobacter concisus
CATAATGCCATGTCATACCCTGCTGTGATTGCCGCATCATCATAAATACTGGCAAGAGAAGACAAAATGGTGGATAGATGAATAGGGCTACCCATATAACAACAGTCATCATATTAATGATTACAATACTGGCCGCGACTACCTTTGTCTGTCCAGTAGAAGTTGTATTGTTTGCAAGATTGTTATATGTATTGACACCCTTATCGCCAAGTTTTCCCCATATTGTCCAAAAGCCACTACCATTTTGAACAACTGGTTCAGAAAAAGAACCATTTGCTGGGTTAAAATAACCATAAAATAGGGCGGTGCCATATTTAATACTATAATTGGCTAGTGGGGCTTTTGTGCCAACAGATACATTCACCAACCAAGCAAAAGCTGTGATAAATAGCAAAAGCGAAAACTGAATACCAAAGACTTTTGAAAAAATCTCTATATAGCTCTTACC
>NZ_PPAU01000022.1:0-679 GCF_002914195.1 Campylobacter concisus
GGATACAAAATGGGTTTTAGAGCTTTTTTAGTAAAAGATTTTAATATCGAGTATGATGCGTGTTTGGATTTTGATTACGATCGTGAAGGATTTAGCGAAATGCTAAATAAATGCAAAGTAGGCTACAACCGCTTTGAAGATTATGATGAAATAGATTGTGATGCCTTATTAAATGTTACCGAAGAGCAAATTTTAGCGCTAAAGGATTATAAACAAGAAGCAATGAGGAAGCTTATTAACGGTGCTAAAAATTTTAGTTACGCAGTAAAAAGCAACTGGTTAAGAGTTGAATGGTTTTAAAAAAATAAATAGGAGAACAAGACAATGACACAAGCTGGAGATAAATTTAGAAAAGAACTAGATATGTTTTTGCTAAAAGAGGGTAGCGATATTACGCAAGAGGACTGGATAAGTATTCTATCGGCTTTGGTGGCGAATTTAGAAAATAGAAAAAGTATAGATGCTTTTATGGATAGTATGCCGTTTGATATAAGGGCTTATATGAAAGACAATCTTTCAAAAGAGCCTTTTGAGGTAAGAGCAAAATAAGGGGTAAAAATGAAAGATGTTAGATTTAGAGCTTGGGTCTATGACCCAGATTTAGAAGAATACGTTATGAAAGATGTAGCTAAGCTAGACTTTTACCTAGATACCTTTGAAATATCTATGGTATATACAT
>NZ_PPAU01000023.1:0-444 GCF_002914195.1 Campylobacter concisus
ATTTAAAAATCCATGACGTTTTGGTCTCGTTTGTCGTCTCTTTTATCGCTTATCTTGGCGTATTTTACGGCTTTACGCATACTAGCGACGTCGCGATCGGCTCGTCGATACTCTTTTTAATGCCGGGGGTTTTTCTCATAAACTCGGTCTTTGATATCCTAAACGACAACACGCTCGTAGGTATCAGCAGGGCCGTGAGCACGGGCATCCTGATACTTTGTATCGCGGTGGGCGTCTATATCACGCTCTCGCTTAGCAATGCGGAGATTTTACATGTTTGAGCTTTTTACCGCGACTCTTATAGACGGCGCTTTTGCCGCTGTGGCGGGGCTTGGTTTTGCCTACGCTAGTTCTCCGCCTAAAAGGACTCTCGCGTTTTGCGCGCTGCTTGCGGCGTTTGCGCACGCTAGTCGCTTTTGGATCATGCAGATGGGATTTTTTAAC
>NZ_PPAU01000024.1:0-434 GCF_002914195.1 Campylobacter concisus
TCTAAAATCAGCCTGATTGTCATAATATGCACCAACTTCATAAGTCATGCTCTTTTCTGGTTTTAGATCTTTGTTACCAAAATCAACTATTTTCCAAGCATTTTGGATAGTGCCTACTTCTGGGGAGATTTGATTGACATTTGGCGTTTTATAGCCAGTTGCTACGCCGCCTTTTAAGCTTAGCGTTTCTGTGGCATTATAGACTAGGTAGGCTCTTGGCGAGAGGTGATTGCCAAAGAATTCGTTGTGCGTGAGTCTTGAGCCAAGCGTTAAAAATAGCTTCTCATCTAAAATTTGCCACTCATCCTCGATAAATCCCGCATGCTCACTCATCGAGTAGCTTTTTGGATTTTTAAGACCATTCCTTGAGGCGTTTGAGACAATGAAGGTCGTGCCGACATTTTGCTTGCTAAAGTCATAGCCAAAAGTTAGTG
>NZ_PPAU01000025.1:0-480 GCF_002914195.1 Campylobacter concisus
CTCAAGGCCGTCTTTATCGACAGCTGTGACTCTATAATACCTTGTCGCTGCGTTTGTGTTTATGAGGTCCTCGTAGGTGTTGCTAGTCGTTTTTGCTAGGTATGTGTAAGGCAAAATTTTACTTGTCGTTCTATAAACCTTAACATAAGCAAAATCCTCAGCTGGCGCGTAATCCCACGTTAAGATGATCTTTTTTGGCGCATTTTTGGTTGCTTGGACGTTCGTTACTGATTTAGGGTAACTCCTTTGTTGTGGCGCTTATGTTTTGGCTTGGTTTTGAGATGACGCCAGAAGAAGTTTTAACTAAGATCCTATACTCATAAGACCTACCAGGTTTTACCTCAGTGTCGATATACTCGGCATTTAGTCTGCCATTTACCTCTGCTACTTGGCTAAATTTATTAGCTCCTGCATCGCTTCTTTGGATGATGTAGCTTGCTACGGTGCTATCAGGATGTGGTCTCCAGATCACTTTTACAC
>NZ_PPAU01000026.1:0-474 GCF_002914195.1 Campylobacter concisus
CAAAATTTACGTGCCTCATAATCGGTGCCGCCTTGAACGATACCAAAGATATTTTGGTTTAGCCCAATGCCCTTGCTTTGCATAAATTTGTGATAATCAATCGCCTCTTTTGCCCATTTTATCGTTCGCTTTATGCTTAGATCTATCCTTTTTGGCTCAGCAGGCAAGGCGACTAGATCATCAAGTATCATCATGATGTCGCTGCCTAGCTCATACTGCGTGTCAAGGACGGATCTTGGCGTGAAGTAGTGCGTGCTGCCGTCGATGTGGCTCTTAAATTTTATCCCGCCATCGTCGTTTTTGGTGTTTGACCTAAGCGAAAATGCCTGAAATCCGCCGCTATCAGTTAAAAACGAGCGATCAAATTTAGAAAAGCCGTGAAGTCCACCAAACTCACGCACGACCTTGCTGCCAGGGCGCAGATACATGTGGTAGGTGTTTGCTAAGATTATCTTTGCGTCTAAAATTTCACTC
>NZ_PPAU01000027.1:0-16561 GCF_002914195.1 Campylobacter concisus
GATTTATACATGTCTTTTATGTCGGCTACTGTTCTAATATCAATTTTAGTAGATAGACTATGGTAATTTAGCTTATTATAGTGAAAAAAAGCCTCTGGAATATATATTGTATTCTTAGAAAAATAGAATAATTGAGTCATTATATAAACATCTTCACCAAATTGAAATTCTTTAAAAACAATATTTAATAAAAGTTTTCGTTCTATTAATTTATTAGTCATGGACGGTAAAATATATCCACCAACCAATGCCTTGAGTTTGTCATTATTTTTTACATCTCTATATCTATCTTTTTTATATACCTGCCTACTTTTATAATGCAAAATCATATCACAACAAACTATATCAGCATCATTAGATTCTGCGGCGTTGTACATCTTACTTACCATATCAATATTAATCCAGTCATCACTATCTACAAACAAAACATATTTACCATTTGAAGCATCCAAACCATATTTTCTAGTAAGACTTGATCCACTATTTTTTATATTGTTGATAATTTTTATATCATCTTTTCTATTTGGGTATCTTTCAATAATGTCCTTCAAAATTTTCATAGAACTATCTGGAGTGCAATCATTTACAAAAATATACTCTATATTGTTATAGTCTTGCTCTAAAAGCGTAGTTACACACTTTTTTATATATTTCTCCACATTATAAATAGGCACTATTATGGATATATCATAATCTTTCATTTATATATCTTTATAATTTTCTAAAATTTTTAATAAGTCTTAAAATAAATAGAGTAGTTTGCATAAATTTATTTTCACCCATGGCTATTTGAACTCTATAAAATTCGCAAAGAGTTCCTAATATATCAATACTACTAACTCCATCATTTGAAAATTTACCGACAACACTTTTTACAGCTTTTATCTTTGCTCCATAATTTGCAGCAGTTAGTACAAATAGCTGATCTGCTGCTATTGGAAATTTTCTTGAATAGTAACCAAGTTTTTGATGAAGACTTGTGCGGTATATTGAGCCTACAGCATGCCCTGAAATATAGCGGAATTGTCCTTTAAGCCATTTTGGACCACTATTTGGCTCAATTTTGCCATTATTAGTATCAATACAAGCTGTTACTATGTCTACACCATCCCCCATGGCTTTCTTATAATCTTGAATAGCATTTGGATAAAGCTCATCATCAGCACCGATAACAAGATAGAATTCTCCATTACAAGCTTTTATGCCTCTATTTAAAGCATCATAAATCCCAAAGTCTTCGCCCGAAATTACTTTTATATTTATCCCACCAGTATTTTTTAAAATTTCTAAAGTCTTATCGCTAGACGCTCCATCAGAAATGATCCACTCAAAATCTTTATCGACTTGCTCTTGCAGACTTTTTATCAATCTAGGCAAGAATTTTTCTGCATTATAAGTTGCAGTAATTATACTAAGTCTTGTGGGTCTTTCTTCATAATTTTTATAGTAGATATCTTTATTCATTGTTATGCCCTAGTAAGTTAAAGCTTCTCTACAAATTGAAGAGTAAATATTTGCAAATTTTTTTGTCCTTACTTCTAATGGCTCTACATTACTCTCATTTTCTATCTTATAAAATTTTATTACTTCTTTTAAAGACTCAATACTATCTCTTTCAAAAAAAACTGCGTTTGGATATTGTTCTTTATGCACATCCAAATCAGACAAGATCATATTTTTTCCTATACTTTTACACTCTTCAACCGTAGAGCTCCAACCCTCAAACAAAGATGGGTTTATCACCACTTTTGAGAATTTAATTAATGCAAAAACATCTTCATAATCCACAAGACCCAAAAGTTTTATATTATCTTCAAGATTATTTGATTTTATAAATTCCCTTGCATCATCAATATATGTTTTATTTCTATAATCACCTAGATACCCAGTACAAACAATATTAATCTCAATGCCATCTTTTTTTAATTCACTAATGGCCTCAAACATCATCATGTGATTTTTATGCTTCCAAAATTGATTTGGTATATAAAAAAAATCATCTTTTATTCCATACTTTTGCAATAACAAACTTTTATCATGTTCGTCTAGTTCAAAATATCTACTATTTGGTTGCGAAACAAATTGCAAAACTCTTGCCCTGTCTTCATAATTAGGTGCAAATTTTTTCATATCTTTTAATGCATCAAAACTGCTAAGAACAATTAGATCACTATCTCTTATTAACTTTAAAAAATCATTATTCCTATTTCGTATCTCTTTTTCAGAAAACATTTGAGGTAAATGAATATGTTGAAAATCAGGTATCCAATTTATAGTTTTTATCGTCTTTAAATTTGTTATAGATGCGTGAGAAAGTATTTGTATACCATGTTTTTTAAGGATATTTTCAAGCAAAATATTTGTTTTAAATATTTTTCGTTCTATTTTGCTAAGAAACCATTTTATACTTTTTCTGTCAAATATGCTATCTTCTATTACAGCTGCATATTCTTGAAACATTCTTTTTGTTTCTATATCTATTTTTTTACCAACAAAAACAAATACTTCAAGCTCTTTTTTTTCTATAGAATTTATAGCAAAAAGTAAGTTTTTAAAATAGTTTAATCCGCCCATCCATTCTTTTGACACACTACCTATAAATCCAACTTTAATCATCCAGTCCCTTTATCCACTCTACATAGTTTATTATCTCTTGTTTTAAATTTTTATCCGCCTTAAAACCATTTTTTTCTAGCTTGTGTGTATCCGCCCAGTAGTACATTGGATTTCCTACATTCGCTTGATTATTAAATTTTATATTAATATTTGGATTTACTAGATTTCTTATCATTTCTACTACATCTTTTATGGTATGCTTTACACCAGTTCCACCGTTTATGATATAAAATTTCTCATCTTTTTTTAACAACATATCAACTAAACGCAAAACATCACTTATGTGTATAAAATCCCTTGTCTCTTTCCCCGTGCCCCAAAAGACGGCCTCATCACTACTATCTAATATTTTTTGGCAAGCATCCCAAAGCAACTGCTTCTTAAGACCATTTCCGTATACTGAAAAGAGTCTTATTATAGAAATATTTAAACCGAATTTTTCACTATAGCTCTGACATAGATCCTCGACTATTTTTTTATGATACCCATAAGGAGAAACTGGTCTTCCAAAATACTCTTCTGCGATCGGCTTATCCTCACATTCGCCCTGTACTGCTGGACTTGATGGGTAGATAAGATGGGAATTATTGTTATACACCCTTATATATTCTAAGACTTCAAGTGTACCATTTACTGTTTTTTTAAAATCTTCGTATGGACATTTAACAGAAAAACCGACAGAGCCACTACCGCCACAATGCACTATAACATCAAAAACTTGTTCGAATTCCAAAATTGCCTTTATCGACACATCATCCTTTTTCCAGTAGTCAAGCCCAATCTCTTTCGACTCTTCTATGGACAGTCCACCATGTCCTATACCATATGTCTGGTATCCTAGAGTTTTAAAATAATGTGCTACATTTGAACCCAAAAAACCCTTGGCTCCAGTAATTAATATTTTTTTCAAAACAAATCACCTTTATTTTTTCCACATGCAACAAATGGAATGATAACATTTGGAAAATTTTGTTTTAATTGATTTGCATACTCCTCTTCTGTTGGAATCAATGAATCATTATTGAAATCATATTCGTCTATTCCTACCCATTTTCCGGCACCAAAGTCATATCTTTTTGTAACTTTACAAGGGCTCCCAACAACAACACTAAAAGGTGGTATGTCTTTGTTAACCAAACTTCCAGCACCTATTATAGAGCCTCTACCTATTGTTAAATTTCCAATAACACTCACTCCAGCGCCTAGCCATACATTGGTTTCAATAATAATTTTTTTTTCCATAGTTGTTCCAGTAGCAATATATGGTATAAAAGGATTTCTAAAAATATGGTCGCTTCCCATAAATTTACAATCAATGCCACTCATAAAATAATCTGATACTTTTATTAATAATCCTGAGCTAAAAAAATTCCTTCTGCCAATATAACAGTTGTTGCCAATTATAATATGCTTATTGTCTCCCAACCTTTTATTTACATTTATCCAAGTGTATTCGCTGATACCAGTATTATTCCCTATTAAGATATTTTTCCAGCCTGTTACATGCACTGTTTTATCGATATATGTATTTTTGCCTATGTCTTTTTTATGAAAGAGTAATTGTGCCTTCGAAAATAGTATTAATAAAATCTGTTTTTGTTTTTGAGATAAATGTTTTTTTAGTTTATTTATTATTTTTCTTTTTATGCTTATTCTATTTTTTTCTCTTAATATACTAGACACTACATTTCTATTTATTATCTTTTCAATAATATCTTTTGTAAAACTAGGATAAAAATTTACTAGTTCATCCTCATGTTCCGAGGAAGAACAGTGAGTTCCACTTCCATCAAACCCAATATTTTTCACTAACTTCTTAGCAGGATATAGTGTAAGTCCATTTTGTTTAAATACATACAGATACCAATAAATCGCCCACGAATCTATTTTACTATCGATCTGCATCTTAGTCATGCTGATATAATCATAAGAATCATCGAAATTAAAAAGACTTTTTTCTTGTATTGAGCTACTGATAATTTGCTCCAGATCTTTTTTATCTCGTTTAAATTGTTGCCATCTATCCGCCCAAGTACCCCAGCTCCAAGAGCTAGTAAGTTTCAAAAAATAGCTACTTTCGATATCCGATATATTATCAGTAAAAGAATATCCAGTAACACTGTATACTTTGTCCTCATTTTTATAAATTTCCAACGCCTCATTCATAAACTTTAAAAAATTCGGACTTGTTATTAAGTCATCCTCAAGAACAATTATTTTGCCATATTCATTTACAATTTTTGTAACACCGTCTATGATACTATTTGCAAGACCATAGTTTTTTTCTCTTTCAATGATTGTAATATTTTTAAATCCATTTATACTTTTTATATATTCTCTTACCTCTGCTACTTTTTGTTTTGACCCTTCGTTTTTAGCCGCATCAGAATATATAAAAAGATCACTTTTGTTTGAAATTTCATTTTTTTGCAAAGCTTCTATAGTCTGCTTTGTATGATCTAATCTATTATAGACAAATAGCACTATTGGTGCTAAATTATACGATTTTATATCACTTTGTTGCATTATTGCCAGCCCCAAATTTTTTAATTGCTTTTTCCCAAATATATGGTGTTAAATTCTTCCAAGAATTTTCAGCTAACACATAGCTGTTTGTATTTTTATTTACGATACTCGAAATTTGTCTTTGAAGCTTAGATGGATTGTCTATCAAGCTAGATTCCATAAAGCCTTTTTCATGAACCGTATCCAAAAACCATTCCTTTAAATCGCCCTGCATCCAATCAACTATTGGAGAGTTAAATCCGATCTTAGACTTTCTCCATGTTATCTCTTTTGGCATATAAGGATCCATAGCATCTCTTATGAGCTTTTTTGTATAGCCATTTCCAAATTTACTAGAATACGGTAAAGATGTTACAAAAGAGACGATCCTATGATCCATAAAAGGCATCCTTATCTCTACGCTATTTGTCATAGAATACCTATCATAATTCCTAAGCAAGGTTGGCAATATCGTTTCATGAAAAATTATATATAGTTGCTGAGAAAAGCTATCAAGTTTTTTAAAATTTTTATGGTTGGCATCTTTTGACCTAATTTCTTTTCCAAAAATTATTTTTGCTATTTTCTTTATCATAAATTTAACATATATATTAAAATTACTATTCCTATCAAACTGTGCTCCATTGCCCAATGTCTCT
The DNA here is from genome assembly GCF_002914195.1 of Campylobacter concisus. Lineage (GTDB taxonomy): Bacteria > Campylobacterota > Campylobacteria > Campylobacterales > Campylobacteraceae > Campylobacter_A > Campylobacter_A concisus_M. Next base: position 5,781 of record NZ_PPAU01000027.1, read on the forward strand.
TGATAGGTATTAAGTATATCAATACTATTTTTTATCGAAAATTTGCTATTCCATAAGGCTTCAACTAAATGCCCATAGCCACTAAAAAGCTCATCTGCTCCATGCCCATCTAACGTTACTGTCGTTCCATGTTTTTTTACAGCTCCATATGTAGCCATCATTGGAATCGGACTAGTTATATATAAATCCTCAAACATATAAAAATATTTTTCTAGATTATTCCAATATTTAAGAGGTTCAATATTTATATAAGTAGCTTCAATTCCTATATGATCAACAACCATTTTTGCAAAATGCGTTTCATCAAGTGGAGTACCTGGAAAAGATGCAACAAAAGCATGTTGCCAGTCATTCTTGCCATAATCAACATGAGATTTTGATAGATGAGCCATGGCTGAAATAGTTACACTACTATCAAGCCCTCCACTAAGGGCTGTTCCTATAGGTACATCTGCTCTCATCCTGATCTTGCAAGCATCTAAAAACAATTCCCTAAATCGCTCTACTTGAGCATCATATGTTTTGGGTGGGTCTACAATATTATCAAGCGTGTTCCAGTATCTTTTTATTGTTAAATTCCCATTTTTATAAATTCCATTATGTCCAAATGGAAATCTTTTAATTCCATCTATCAAACATTTTTCGGTTGCTTCATATGAAAAAATATTATCTTTCATCCAGTGGAAATCTTGTGATGGTTTTATTTCTTTTAAAAATGGATAGATGGCCTTCATTTCTGAGGCAAATATAAATTTACCATCAGTTGAGGCATAAAAAAGTGGTTTTTTACCAAATCTATCTCTGGATAAAAAAAGCTCTTTTTTTTGATTATCCCATATAGCAAAAGCCCACATTCCATTAAATTTTAAGACACACTCTTCACCCCACTCTATATAAGAATAAAGCAAAACTTCTGTATCCGATAATGAACAAAATGTATGTCCTTTTGCTTCTAGCTCTTTTTTAATTTCCAAAAAATTATATATCTCACCATTAAAAATCACACAATATCTTTTTATTTTATCATACATTGGCTGATGAGCACCATTTGACAAATCCACAATAGCAAGTCTCCTATGTCCCAATGTAATACTATTTTCAATTGTTTCTATCCCAAAACCATCGGGACCTCTATGCTCTAATCTATTTAAGGCACTTTTAAATTCGGTTTCATTTGAAGATGGTATTGTTCCTAATATTCCACACATATATTTTTAAAGATCCTTCACATAATTACTTTATAGACCAATACAGATATTAAATCATAAGACTACAAAAACCTATCTTTTTTAAAACTACTATTTATAAAAATACAGTATTAATAGTCTCTGTAAAGATGGAGTAGCCGTATTGATTTAAATGATCAGCTATTTTATTGTTTTCAATTTCACTAAAACTATTTCCTAAAATTTCTATCAAAACTATTTTTGGTTTGTATTTTTCAAAGTTATTTGATCTTAAAGCCATAAGATCCGGTCCTTCAACATCTACCGATAAAAAATCTATATCCTGGTTTTTGCAAATTTCTTTCAAGAATATCCTCAAGTATTGTAGTTTCAATATTTATATCTCTTGGACGAAATTTATCAAAAGCAATTATACTATATACCTCTCCATCTTTTTTATAAAAATAATATATTTGAAGAACGCTTGGGATGATAAGTACCCACATCTACATAAAACCAAATTTTGTTCTACGAATAATCTTCCCAAAATTATATCTTCACTCTCTTGGGAATATGATTTTATTGCATATCCATACTAAATTATTATTTCCAAACTCAATAATTTTTCTTTTAATGTTTTAGGTAAAAATTTTTTAAGTATTTGTTGTAGCAATATTTATTCTACACTATATTTGATAGCTGATACAGAAAAAATAGGCTGTATGTTATCAATTGGTTTAAATCTAAAATTTCTTGTTATAAATACAGAAGTCACATTTATAGGACCGAAACCATGAAAATAAATCTCCAAGAAGTCTAGTTTTTCTCTTAAATATTTTAACATTTCTCTGAGCCAATCAATAATTATCTAATACCGCAATACCTACACATCAGATTGATAATTTAAGTATTTTTTAATTAGATTTGAACATTGAGGTCTTCTAATACCATCTATTATAACTATATCAAATTTTTTATCAAATATGGACTTTTTATAATATTCACTATCTTCTCTATGTAGTAAAGTTTGATTGTTGTTGAGATTAGGATTTACTTTTTTTAAAGCTTTATTTATCATATTCAACAGAAATCATGTCCTTAACTTTTTACCCAATACGTTGATGAATTACTGTTTCCAAATTCAATAAAGATTTTCGGAAAGGTCAAAAGTGTTTAAGAATCCTATAGCAGGATACGTGTACCAAGGTATTTTATTGGCATAACCATCTATAGAATCCCATTTTTATAGCACTATATTGAGAATAATCACAAACCAATATTTTGAATTATTTAACTATTTTTTAACTCATATAGGAATAAATTTTCCCTATTATCTTTCTAATCACCATATTCTCCTTGGATTAATTGTATTTAGCTTCATAAAAAAAATTCTTCTAGAATAGCAATTAACAATATCAGATATAAAGTCAACAATCATATAACTAATTAGTGTTGCTATAGCAGCACCTTGAATTCCATATTTTGTAATCAATAGTAAATTTAAAAATATATTTGAAATCATTCCATAAAAAGCCCGCCAAAATGCTAGCAACTGTAAATTTTCATTTATATACCAATTCCCGCTTACAACTCCTAAAAAAACAAATATACTTGCCCAAATATGTATCATCAATACACTTGCTGCTTGATTATATTGTTCTCCATAAAGCATATTTACTATCATATCAGATAAAAAAGTTATTGGTAGCGCTATTGCAATGGCTATCCATACAACAAGGTCAAAAAGCTTTTGAAGTCTATCATAATAAAGCTCTTCACTTTGTCTTTTTGCATTTACTATTGCAGGAAATAGACTTGATGCAACTACAGTAGGTATAAAATACCAAATCTCACTTAACCTAGTTGCCGCAGCATACTGTCCAACAGCCTCACTTCCTAGCATCTCTTGAATCATAACCTGATCTATTTTCATATATATAGATACCACAACTCCACTTAGGATAAGTGGCCAGCTATCTTTTAGGAGGGATATGGCGATAGTCTTATTAAATTTTATTTTTTTTATCTCACAAGTTGAATATTTTAGAAAAAAATAAATAAAACCCATAGCCAAAACTATACTATCAAATAAAATAGCCCATGCAAAAGCTACAAGTGGAGCGTTAATCAAGATGAGTGTAATCTTTACTATACTACTTATAAAAAGAGAGATAATATTAGAAAACACTACATATTTTGATAAAACTTTTGATTGAAAATACATATCTACTACATTAAATGATTGAAATATAGTAGCGCTAGCTATGATAAATACTAATAAATTTGTATACCTATCATTTGAAGTAAACTGGGTAGCAATTACCAAAACTAATAGCGTCAAAATAGCACCGATGAGCTTAAGGTAAAAAGCAGTACCTATTAGCTCATTTGTTCTACTTTCATCCTTTACTAGCTCCCTTACTACTATACCATCAAGTCCGAGCGTAGCAATGGCAACAAAAAGCCCTACAAAGCTTTGAGCATATGAAAAAAGTCCAAACCTCTCAGGACCCAAGTATCTAGCCACCCAAATCCCCACAAAAAGCCCAACAAACATACGAAGTATTTTTTCAAAAAAAAGCCATGATGTATTTTTAAAATACTTCATAAAGCCTTGATGATTTTTTAATGATATTATTTTATCTATCATTTATTTTCAAATACCACTCATAAAGTGTTTTTATTCCATCTTCAAGCTCTATTTTATGTTTCCAACCAAGAGAGTGGAGCTTAGATGGGTCTGTTAGTTTTAGTATCGTACCATCGGGCTTGCTATCATTAAAGCATAGCTCACCTTTAAAACCAACTATATTTTTAACTAAATTTGCTAGCTCTTTTATAGAGATATCTTTGCCCGTACCTATATTTACATGAGTATTTCTTATCTCTTTGCTATTTTTATCATAAGTATCTTTAAAATCTCTATTTTCCAATAAAAATACACAAGCATCAGCCATATCTTCTGAGTGCAGAAACTCTCGTCTAGGTTTTCCTGTGCCCCAAATTTCTACTCGCTCTTTTGAAATGCCAAATTTACTAAGACAAGTTATGCCTTCGTTTGTATCTTTTGCTTTTATATCTTTTACCACTTCATCAAATTTTTCTTCGCTTAAAAGTTTTGCTAGGTGTATCTTTCTTATAAGCGCCGGCAAAACATGCGAGGTTTCTAGATCAAAGTTGTCGTTTGGACCATATAAATTTGTAGGCATAACAGATATAAAATTTGTGCCGTACTGTAAATTATAGCTCTCACACATCTTCATGCCAGCTATTTTAGCTATTGCGTATGGCTCATTTGTGTATTCAAGTGGAGATGTCAAAAGCACCTCTTCGCTCATTGGCTGTGGGGCATTTTTAGGATATATGCAAGTGCTTCCTAGAAATAATAGTTTTTTTACCTTATGCAGATAGCTTTGATGGATCACATTATTTTGAATTTGTAAGTTTTCATATATAAAATCAGCCCTATAAGTGCTATTGGCCACTATTCCACCAACCTTTGCAGCAGCTAGCACTACATACTCAGGCTTTTCTTTTTCAAAAAACTCACAAACTGCCTTTTGATCCATTAGATCAAGCTCGCCATGAGTTCTTGTGATTATATTTTCATAGCCCTTTGATCGTAAATTTTTCACTATAGCAGAGCCCACCAGACCCTTGTGTCCTGCTACATAAATTTTGCTATTCTTATCCATTTCTTACTCGAAATAGCTCATTGTCTCATATCCGCCATCTTTTAGATAGACATCTTTTGTCATGAGCTTTAAATCCGACTTCATCATATCGTTTACTAGATCTTGAAGGTTAAATTCTCTCTTCCAGCCTAGTTTTTTCTCTGCTTTACTAGGATCTCCAAGCAGTAAGTCAACCTCTGTTGGCCTAAAATATCTTGGATCCACACAAACCACAGTTTGCCCGATACTTAAATGTGATATATCTAAATTTAACTCTTTTGCTTTTTCAAAATTTAGTGAGTCCACGACTCCTACCTCATCTACACCAGCCCCTTCAAATCTCAAATTTATTCCAGCGTAAGCAAATGCAAATTTTACAAAGTCTCTAACCGCTGTTGTTTGTCCAGTTGCTATCACCCAGTCTTCTGGCTCTGGGGCTTGCAGTATCATCCACATCATCTTTACATAATCTTTTGCATGCCCCCAGTCTCTTTTGGCATCTAAATTTCCAAGATAAAGCTTATCTTGAAGCCCAAGCGCTATCTTACTAGCTGCTCTTGTGATCTTTCTAGTGACAAAAGTCTCGCCTCTAACTGGTGATTCGTGATTAAACAATATACCATTACAAGCAAAAATGCCATAAGCCTCTCTATAATTAACCGTTATCCAGTACGCATACATCTTTGCGACCGCATAAGGACTTCTTGGATAAAATGGAGTCGTTTCGCTTTGCGGCGTCTCTTGCACTTTTCCGTAAAGCTCAGATGTAGAGGCTTGATAAATTTTAGTCTTTTTCTCAAGCCCTAATATCCTTATAGCTTCAAGCAATCTAAGAGTGCCTGTACCATCAGCATTTGCGACATATTCTGGTGTCTCAAAGCTAACATGCACATGGCTCATGGCAGCTAGGTTGTAAATTTCATCTGGCTGTACTTCTTGGATGATCCTTGTTAAGTTCATAGAGTCTGTCATATCACCATAATGCAAGAAAAAATTTCTATTATCAACATGCGGATCTTGATAAAGATGGTCTATTCTATCTGTATTAAAAAGGCTCGTTCGCCTTTTTACACCATGGACTATATAGCCTTTTTTTAGTAAAAATTCCGCCAGATACGATCCATCTTGACCAGTTATACCAGTTATTAATGCTACTTTTTTATCCATAAATCACCTTTTAAAATCATCATCTAGGCGAATTATATCATCTTCACCTGTGTATTCACCGACCTGAGCTTCTATCAAAACCACAGGAATTTTTCCTTCATTAGACAGCCTATGAACTTCGCCCATTTTTATATAGATAGACTCATTAGGACAAACGAGTCTAGTTGTCTCACCTATCGTAACGGTGGCGCTACCTGACAGCACTATCCAATGCTCGTTTCTATGAAAATGCTTTTGCAAAGATAGTCTTTTGCCAGGTTTTACCTCTATTATCTTTATCTTATAACCATCTTGATTTTCAAGGACAGTATAGTTTCCCCAAGGCCTATTTGTCGTAACATGAGCATTACAAAGCTCAGAGCTATCCTCTTTTAAAATTTCCACCACATTTTTTACTTTTTGACTAGATGATTTTTTAGATATTAAAAGAGCATCTTTTGTATCAACCACAGTTAGATCATCGACATCTATTAAAGCTATTTTTTTGCCACTAGATAGGACTAGATTATTGTGAGAATTTATCTGCACCAGATCGCTATTTATTGTATTACCATTGGCATCTTTTGGTAGCTGCTCATCCAAACTATCAAAACTTCCAAGATCACTCCAAGACGCATCTAGTGCTACCATTTTTACGATACCAGACTTTTCCATCACAGCATAATCTATACTGTTTTGTGGGATATTTTGCATATCGGTAGTATCTATTTTAATATCAAATTCATCTTTTTTTGCGTTATTGAAAGCTAGCTTACATGCTTCAAGTATCTCAGGGGCAAAAATTTTCATCTGATCTAAGAAAACACCTGCCTTAAAGACAAACATGCCTGAATTCCAGTAGAAATTTTGATCTTTTAGAAATTTCACCGCTCTTTCATAGTCTGGCTTTTCATAAAAAGCCTTCACATTGCCATTATAGCTCTCTATATATCCAAATCCTGTCTCAGGCGACTTTGGCTTTATACCAAAAGTAACTAAGAAATTTTGCTCTGCTAGCTCTTTTGCTGCCTTTACGCTCTTTTGATACTCTTTAATATCCTTTATCAAATGATCCGATGGCGTTACTAAAACAATCTCATTTAGATCAAGTGCAAGGCAAGCTAACGTGATCGCTGGTGCAGTATTTCTACCAACTGGCTCGAGCAGATATTTGAAATTTGTGATATTTAAATTTTCTATCTGATCCATTGCCAAGTAGTAGTGATTGATATTTGTAATCACAAATGTATTGTCACAAATTTCACTATTTCGTAGTGCAGTTAGCTGAAAAAGTGACCTATCGTCAAATAATTTAATAAATTGTTTTGGCATCAAAGTCCTGCTAACAGGCCACAACCTCGTACCAGAACCACCACATAATAATATATTTGTCATAAATTTTATCTACTTTAAAATGAGCTTAAAAATCTTATATAATTAAAGCTAAAAAAGACTAAGAACTTACTAAAATCATCTAAAATATAAGTTTTAATAGCTTTTAAACTATCAAAACACCTCTCTCATCTTGTGTGTTAGCTCTAGGCTCGCTTCTATCTCAGCTCTTTTTGCCATTACACTTTCAACATTGACGCCGACATTTATACCAAGCTTTTTGGCAAATTCATAAAGCTCTGCAAAATTTTCAAGGCAAATCTGCGATGCTGTAGCTAAAAGATCATCACTCCCAAGCATCCTTTTCTCGCTCTTTTCATCAACACTTATTCCAAGCCACTTGATAAACTCTAGCGTTTTTGGCGTGCCACAAGTCGTAAATGTCAAAATAATAGGCAAATTTAACCCGCTTTTTGCCACGCTTTCTAGTAAATTTTTAGCCAAATTTATATCAAAAACTGCCTGCGAGATAAAAAATTTCGCCCCCATTTTGGCCTTTTGGCTCATCCTTTGCTCTTCATCGCCTTTTTTAGCATGCCTCTCAGCTATGCAAACACCGCCCACTACAAGCTCTTTAAACTCATCTCTAGCGATCTCATAAGCACGCTCTAAGCTCATTTTAGGCTCTACCTTGCCAGAAGCAACGCCAACAAAAACATTTATATCGCTACTACTTTTGGCTAAATTTGCTCTAAATTCACTCTCGTTATATTTATTAGCAACCCTATAAAATATACTTGGCGTCTTTAAATTTAGATATTTTGAGTAGTAAATTTCAGGGCTTAATGTATCGCTAAATTCAAAAGTTCGCTCGCTTTTTATACGGCTACTTTCGTCTTGTATCTCGTAAAGCACCAAGCCATCAGCCTGCACATCTGTGATCCTCTTGTTCCACTTTGCGGCGATCTCTTTAAGCTTTGCTTCTTCAAATTCAGCCTTTGGAGGCGTTAGGCCATAAAGCACTATGCCACTTTCATTGTTTATGATCTTATCTTTTAACATTTTCTAACTTTTTTTGAAATTTAAACGGAGTTTAGCGCCTAGGCTTACTAGACGCTAAAATTTGGATTATAGATCTCTTACGATCTTGACAGCTTCTACCATGTTTTTAAGGCTTGGCTCGACCTCTTCCCATTTTCTAGTTTTTAGGCCACAATCTGGGTTGATCCAGAGCTGCTCTTTTGGCAAGACTTCAAGCAGAGCTTTGATCTGAGCGACGATCTCCTCGACACTTGGCACGCGTGGGCTATGGATGTCGTAAACGCCAGGTCCGACCTCTTGTTTGTAGCCAACGGCTTTGAAAATTTTAAGTAGCTCGTTGCCACTTCTTGCAGTCTCGATACTAATAACATCAGCGTCCATTGCCTCAATGGTCTTAATAATATCGTTAAATTCAGAGTAGCACATATGAGTATGGATCTGAGTTTTTGCCTCAGCCGAGCTTACTGAAAGCTTAAAGCAATCAACCGCAAATTTCTCATAAGCTGGTATATTTTCAGCTCTTAGCGGATAGCCCTCTTTAAACGCTGCCTCATCGACTTGGATCACTCTGATGCCTGCGTTTTGAAGGTCTGCAATCTCGTCATAGATACAAAGTGCGAGCTGTTTTGCTACCTCGCTTCTTGGCAGATCATCACGTACAAAGCTCCAGTTTAGCATAGTCACAGGACCTGTTAGCATGCCCTTCATTACGTGTTTTGTGATGCTTTGAGCGTATTTCATCCACTTAACAGTCATCGGCTCTGGGCGGCTTACGTCACCAAAGAGAAGTGGTGGCTTGACGCAGCGGCTGCCGTAGCTTTGTACCCAGCCATTTTGGCTAAATGCATATCCGCTGATCTGCTCACCAAAGTACTCAACCATGTCGTTTCTCTCTGGCTCGCCATGTACTAGCACGTCTAGGCCGATATCTTCTTGGAATTTCACGCAGTGATCGATGTATTTTTTGATGCCAGCTTCATAAGCGGCTGCGTCGATCTCGCCTTTTTTAAAATTTTGGCGAAGTACGCGAAGATCAACCGTTTGAGGGAAGCTGCCTATCGTTGTTGTTGGTAAGATACCGTATTTTAGCGTTTCGCGTTGGATCTTGATGCGGTCTTCAAATTTCTCGTCACGCTCAAATTTGCTTAAATTTTTGATACGTTTTTGAACGCTTTCAGAGTGGATGAGCTTTGAAGTGGCGCGGGTTTTAACAGCATTTTTATTTTCTTCGTAAATTTTAGCCTCAGCATCATTTAGCTTCTCGCCGTTTGCTAGTTTTGTGATGATCTTGATCTCATCAAGCTTCTCAACCGCAAAGCTTAGCCAGCTTTTGATCTCTTTGTTTAAATTCTCTTCATATTTTAGAGTGTATGGCACGTGTAGAAGTGAGCATGAAGTGCCGATGTAAAAGTCTTTGCCGCCTATTTTTTCTGAAATTTCACCTACAAGTTTTACTTTTTCATCGATGTTGCTTTTCCAGATATTTCTGCCATCGATCACGCCAGCAAATAGCGTCAAATGGCTATTTTTGATAGTCTCAAGTGCTTCGAAATTTCTCTTGCCGTGGATGAAGTCAAGTGCGATGCCGTAAATTTTAGTTTTAGCCACTTCGCTAACTGCTTTAATCGCATGCTCAAAATATGTCGCAAACACGATCTTGATGTTGTTTGCAACGCCTGTTAGCTCGTTATAAACCTTTGTGATAAGTGGCAAAAGGTCGCTTTCATTTTTGTCAGTTACAAAGATCGGCTCGTCAAACTGCACTAAAATTTCATCATCAAGCTTAGAAATTTGCTCAAGTAACTTTTTGTACTCGCCTACAAGCGCGTCAAGATGCTTAAATGGGCAGCTGCCGTCAGTCGTCTTTGAAAGAGCCAAAAATGTGATAGGGCCGATCAAATTTACCTTGCCTTTTACGCCGTTAGCCTTCGCCTCTTTGTATTCATTTAAAATTTTGTCTGCTTTTAGGCTAAATTTACTCTCGCTGCTAAGCTCTGGCACGATGTAGTGGTAGTTTGTGTTAAACCACTTTGTCATCTCCATCGCAACGCCATTTTTGTTACCTCTTGAGCAAGCAAAATATTGCTCCGAGCCGCTTAAATTTGCAAATCTTGGAGGTGTAGCGCCAAAAGCGATGATGTTATCAAGCATTAAGTCGTAAAATGAAAAATCATTAACGCTAATAGCCGAAATACCAGCGTCTTGTTGATATTTCCAGTGTCTTTGGCGAAGTGTCTTTGCAGTCTCTTGCAAATTCTCTTCACTAAAGCCCTCTTTGCCAGCCCAAAAGCCCTCTAACGCACGCTTTAACTCTCTTTTTTCACCAATTCTTGGAAAACCTAAAACATAACTTTTTATCATTTTTATCCTTTTTAAATTTCTATTTTTTAATTAAACCTACGCAAGGCACAGCAACCTTGAA
>NZ_PPAU01000028.1:0-444 GCF_002914195.1 Campylobacter concisus
TCCCCCTTCTTCTCCTTCCCCCTCTTCCCCCTTCCCCTTTTTCTTTCCCTTTTTCTTCTCTTCTTTCTCTCTCCCTTCCCCCCTTTTTCTCCTCCCTCTTCCCCCTTTCCCTCCCTCTTCCTCCCCTCCCTCTCTTCTCTCCTCCTCTTTTTTCCCCTCCTTTCTCCCCTTTCTTTCTTCCTCTCCTTCCTTCCTTTTTTTCCCTTTCTCCCCTTTCTCTCTTTTCTTTCCCCCCTTTCTCTTCTCCCCCTCTCCTCTCCCCCTCTCCCTCTCTCCCTCTCTTCTTCCTTCTTCGTCTTTCCCCCCTCCCTCTCTCCCCCCCTTCCTCTTCCCCCTTTCTCTTCTTCTTTCTCCTCTCCTCTCCTTCCTCTCCTTTCTCTCTTCTCCTCCTTCCTTTCCTTCTCCCTTTTTCCTTCTTTTTTTCTTTTCTCTTTTTTCTCTCTT
>NZ_PPAU01000029.1:0-453 GCF_002914195.1 Campylobacter concisus
CCACTAAGCGGGTCGAAAACATCTTTCTTTGCTTCAAATTCAACGTCAAAATCATCTTTTTCACTGTTTGCGTTCAGGTCAGCGCTGGCACAGGCTAAAAGCAGGCTACAAAAGATAGCTAGCAAAAATTTCATCATAAAACCTTAAAATTTATTTACAAAATACAGCTTGATTTTATCCTCTTGAAACTTTACAAAAATTTAAAGAAAATTTGTAATTTTAAGCTTTTGTATTAATATAATTAGATATAATTTGCAAATTATTATTATATATTTAGAGGTTAAAAATTTGAAAGCAGATATAAATTTAGAGCTATTTCTAGGCGAAGATACGCAGGTTTTAGCAAAGCATATAGCGCTACTTAAAGCGATAAAAGAGACAAAAAGTATCACAAAAGCAGCTGAGGTTGTCGGCATATCATACAAAAACGCTTGGGACTGCTTAGATACGATA
>NZ_PPAU01000030.1:0-4030 GCF_002914195.1 Campylobacter concisus
GTTTTCTTGTCCTCGCTCCATTTGCAACATTTCGGCAACTGCTGTTTGTAGCTCTCTTAGGTCGGCTGGCTTGATTTTCTCTTTTCTCCAGTTTTGCTGTCCGTCCTTAACCGTTACGAAAGTTATATGAGCGTGAAAGTTGTGCTGTGGCTTGTCATTTTTGTAATGCCCCTCATCTCTATGCACGGCGATAGTGGCGCAAGTGATATTAAATTTTTGCTCGATATACTCTGCTAATTTTTGCACGTCCTCGAGCGTATGATTTTTATTGAGATTTAAAACGGCTTCCCAGTGTGAATTTTCAAAAGTTGGTCTTTTGCCTTTTTTTGTTCCGTATGATTTTAATTCCTCGTCAAAAATTTCTCTAGCTGATTTCTCATTTTGCCAGTAAAAATTTTCTAGTCGGTCGGCTGGTTTTAGTAAATAATTTGGTTCATCTTTTCTAAAATTATGGTCGTAAGAATGCCCTTTGGCTTTTTGAAAATTGATAGATGATTTTGCCATAAATTTGCCTTTGTAAAATCTCAAGCTTGTGAGAGATTTTACCGCACGATTTATTAAAACTTGTTTTAATAAAGGATAGTGCGCACTATCCTTTATTACTCGCAAGCTCGCAATAAAGTCGTGCGTAATGCAATTTACATTCTATATCTGTTACCTTTGTAGATACCTAAAATTTCTACTAGACTTTTATATCTAAATCTAAACGGAATTATGTAATCCTGAAAAAATAAATCTGATATATCTTTGCGCCCAAAAACTTGGTTCATACGATACCTAAATGGGTCGCTAGGAACGCTTGATATTTTTTCTAAAAGTCCATTTTGAAAATCTGCTGCCTTTTCTGCGCTTGCCTCTGCAAGAGTAGTCAAAATTTCATTTAGCTGATTATTAAAATTTGCGGTAAAAATTACTTCTCCACTTTCGACTTTTATATTCTCTAGGCTCTTGCTCGAGTGGCTTTTCATCTCATCAAAGCTATAAAAATCCATTTCTCCCAGCAATACCCTCATTAGGGTTTCTCTTAGATTATTTGCGTCTTTCTCTGTTATATCTATGCGTGGGTCATAGTATGATATAGACGCTTGTGGGTCAATATCTCTTATTAGTGTTTCTATCGCATTAATAGTGCTATGCTTTGCTGTGGTTGTTATGTGTATTGAAGTTACTCTCATTTTAAAATCTCCGTATTTTTATCTGACTAAAATTTTTTGTTTTTTGGGTAAAAAATGTAATCTCCATTTTCTCTTTCATACATAGCACAATTATCTTTCAGGTATTGAAAGAAATTACCATCGTTTAAAAGATAACTATATCCAGGCGATTTAAAATCATCATCATTGTATCCATCAAAAAATTTTAATGTGTATTCGTAAAAAAATGAGTTTAAAAAGAAAGAATTTCTCCCCCTTTTTCGAGCTATATAATAGCTGCTTCCATCGTTGATAATGTATTTTATATTGTCTAAGTTTAACTCTATTTTTTTTATTTTTGTTAATGGGCTTATTCTTGTTATTAGTGTCATTAGTCTGATACCTTTAACGAATTTTTTAAGTGTTGTAAAGTTTCAAACTCCATAAAAAATATTTTTTCGCTTTCTTGGTTTTTTATTGTGGCTCTTAATTTTCCATTTGCTAAATTTTCTAAATTGATAATTTTACAGCTATCGTTTCCGCCATCAAATTTGTTTTTAAAGTAACAATATTTTCCGATAAATCCGTCCAAATGTGAAACTCTACCGCCAAAAACTCCTGGTCTTGTTTCTAGTGTTGGGGCGTTTTTGATTTCGTTTTGTCGCATCTCTCGCAATTCTCTTAACTGCTCTTGAATTTCGTTTTTTTCTCCTACTTCTGGTGTGAAAGAAAATTTTATATGTGTTATTGGTCTGCCTCTTCCTCTTCCTTTGATTTTTTCGATTTTAAAATTTTTGAAAATAGGCTTGTTTGGGTTAAATACTGTCGGCTCGTTAAAATCTTTTATGACTTGTTTTAAAATTCGTTTGTCTATATCTGCTACTGCGTAGCTTTGTGGTATATCTAATCGTTCTAAAAAATCAGCCCAGCGCATAATAAATTCGCCACTAAGTCTAAATTGTTTGCATAGCCGATAAATGGTTTGGCTGTATTTGCTAGATAGTTCGCTAAATTCGGCTAATTCAAAAATGGTATATTGTTTTTCTTTCCAAACCCCATTTAGCATAGCTTCAAATGTTGGTGTAATTTTAACTTTGATATCTAGGGTTTTATTGTCTATATCAAATACTTCAAACAATGTAAAAAATCTTGTAGTGCGTTCGTCTAATTCAAATCTACACGCCGTTTTAATGATTTTATCAACAGCACTATGTGTTAAATTTATCGCTTCAACCATAGTTAAATTACGCTCCGTATATTGCATTATTTCATACATATTGAGCGTTATTGTTTGTGTCCCTTTGTCTTTTAGCAAAGTTAGAATTGCAAAAAATAGATTATTTTCTATCTTGGATAAGCCTTTAAAGTTCAATAAATTCAGCTTGTTGTCGTATTTTGTAAGCTCTTGCATTTACGTTCCTTTTTATTTTAATGACAATTATAACATACAATGCCCTTAAAATAAAGTCCTTTAAAACTCCCAAAATGTCCTTTTAAAACTCCCAAAATGTCCTTTTAAAACTCCCAAAATGTCCTTTTAAAACTCCCAAAATGTCCTTTTAATGGTCTTGCCAGCTCCGATGTAGTCGATGTTTGCGAGGGGTCTAAAAGATAAAAGAAAAAGTATTTAAAAAGATAAAAAAACGCGCGCGCGAAAAAAATCGACCACTTTTTTAAAAAATCTGACTATGAATTCGGACGCTTCAGCAGCGCTCAAATTGCTAGCGCAATTTTCGTCCGCGAGCTTTACGCCTTGCATAGTCGCTACGCTCCGCAAGGCTTTAGCAATTAAGCGAGCAGGTGCTCGAAGGGGCACTTATGGGGTTTGCACCCCATACCCCAAATTTTTGAAGCAAAGAAACCAAAGGGCTGTCAATGCTCTTAAAGCCCCACTAGGGGGCTAGGCTTATGAAGCCTTTGTAACTAGCAAACAAAGTGCTATAATTACAATTAAGAACGTTAGACGGTTCAAATTAACCACCTCCTTTCAGAGGTGAAATTTAAAGCCAGAGGTTGCGACCCTTTGGCTTTAACCTCTACCAAAATTATATCAAATCACATTTTAAAAGTGCTAAGGCAAACACGCAGTGGCAAACTTAGCACCAGCAAACGAAGTGCGGTAGTCTTTATTGACGTCTAGCTTTAAAAACTCTCTCTTTGTTTTCAGGCTGTAAAGGGGTCAAATTTGACCGCTGTTGAGTTTTCTCTATTTGGTCGATAAATTCCTCGTCTTTTTCTTTTTCGTTCAATAGCGGCTCTGTAAGCTCACTAGAAAAGATATTCTTGATAAAACTAAAGACATCTTTTGCGTGATTGCTGACGTAAGCCATTGCTTTTGATATGAAATTCTTTAGCTCGCTATTCTCTTGCTTGAGATTGATAATTTGGATTTCTTGAGCTTTGATAGTTTTATTTTTTTCCTCGAGGTCTTGCTCGAGCTTTTTTGTATAGAGGCTATTTTTTGCCACTTCTTCGGCTAGTTCTTGCTGTTCTAGGCGCAGCCTTTCTATCTCATCTCGCCTTTGTTTGTCAAGTGCCTTAAGCCTCTCAATTTCTGCTAGTAGTTCATCTTTGCTAAATTCCTGGTCGCTCTTTTTTATGCTCGATAAGCTATCAAAAAAGCCTTTTAAAAATCCCTTACCCTTACTCTCTTTACGCTCTTTCTCTAGTATGGCATTACGCTCTTTGAGGTTTAAAATTTCTCTCTCCAGCTGCTCTTTTTGCTGCGCTGCCTTTTTGTATTGCTTATGACTTAGGCGTTCAGCCTCTGAGTTTTCTTGTCCTCGCTCCATTTGCAACATTTCGGCAACTGCTGTTTGTAGCTCTCTTAGGTCGGCTGGCTTGATTTTCTCTTTTCTCCAGTTTTGCTGTCCGTCCTTAACCGTTACGAAAGTTAT
>NZ_PPAU01000031.1:0-630 GCF_002914195.1 Campylobacter concisus
ACACTAGCATTATAGCTTTCTAGATCCATGCCTGACCAAGTTTGTCCTAAATACTTAGTCTTATTTGAGATCGCTCCTGGGATATCAAATTTAGCCACGCCATTTGTTTGAGGGGAACATCAAGCGTCTGCCATATCCATATCTGATGTAGTTGTAGTAGTTAAAATTTGTCTCAATAGTAAGTCTATCGATAGGATAAAAGTCAAATGAGAAATTTGCAAGTTTGCTTCGTTTAGTGCTATCTTTTACAAATCCCTGACCATCATTAAAGTAAACAATTCCTCTATATCCAACCTTTTCAAAACGATCTGATGTATCTAGCATCAAGCCAAAATTTGACTTCTCGCTCCAGTCAGCGCGTACGATAGTTTGTCTTGGCACTGGGGATTTGCGAGTATAGTTAAAGATACCGCTTGGATGCTGTGAGCCGTAAAGTGAGCCAGAAATGCCATTTTGAACTTCAAGCTTTTCAAAGATCATCATCGGCACAGCAGTCGTTGCAGTAACCATAAAGCCATCCCAGTAATTGTTACCAATAACGCCACCATACATTCCTCTTGTGCCTGGGCGAGTGACAGAGCCTGAGCCCATGTAGCTCACCGTAGCACTTGGTACAGTTCTCCAAACACC
>NZ_PPAU01000032.1:0-503 GCF_002914195.1 Campylobacter concisus
CAACAGGTAATATCAATAAACTAAGCCCTAAAGAGATAGAGCTAATATCTGATAAGTCAATCGACATCGTAGGGGACGGCCTAAACGATAAGAGCAGTGACTATACTAATGTGATCTCAAATGCCATAAATTTAAACTCAAATATCCACGCAAATGAGCTAAACATCATCGGCGAAAAGGCACTTACTTCAGTAAAGATAGACTTTACAACGACGTAAAAGCTAAAAACCAAGAAAACAGCTTTAGCCTAGATAGTAGCGCACTTGGCGGTATGTATGCTAATAAAATCAAACTAGTTGGCACAAGTAATGGCGTAGGCGTAAATAATAACGGCCTAGTTATAGCAAATAACAACATAGAGATAAGCCTTGATGGTGCTAAATTTAATGCTGGCGCTATCGCTTCTAATAAAGATACAAGCATAAAAGCAAATACTATAACAAACAAAGATGGAGCGCTAATAGCAGCCAAAGAGAATCTTACAATAAAAGCAGAAACTTTGG
>NZ_PPAU01000033.1:0-783 GCF_002914195.1 Campylobacter concisus
ATCTTATACTCATTGCTTGATGAATTTAATTTCTATAAATTTACAAATTAATTTTGCCAAAAATAACATAGAAGCTATTGGCAAAATGATAGCAATTTCAAAGCTGTCTTTTAAATAGACAAACAAAAAAACTGCAAACAAATTTGCAAAAAACAGTGCGATAAAACCAATTAAAATACTATTTTTCATCTATGATCCTCCTTTCTTTTTTAACCAATTCTATCACACGTTTTTATGCCTTGCAACCTCAAAGATCATTCATAAGTTTTACGTTTATTTCTCTTATTGCTTCTTTTATCAAAGCATTAGCCTCTTGTTCTTTTCCTAACCTTTTTGACAAATCTAGGGTGATATTGTAGAGCGTGATGTTCTCTTTTGAAAAATTAGCACACTCCATCCCTGCTACTACATAACTCTCTACTATCTCGCCCAACTCTTTTGGACTTTTTGTCGCACCTAGCTTTGCCAAAAGCTCGTCTGGAAGCTCTATCTTTTTTAATGCCATTGTTCTTTCCTTTCTGATTTTATTTCTTAATGCCCTCTAGCTCAATATATCCCATGCTTTTTGAACTTTTTTCTGGGAAATTTTTAGGTCTAGCTATCTATTTTTGTCCCAAATCCTGACATAACTTTTTCAAGCACAGAATACATTTTGTTCAAATTAATCCAAAAACCTAGTTTATTTTTTATAACTCAATATAAAATAGAGTTATACGCAAAAGCTATTTGATTTAAATGATAAAAGCCATTTTTTATATTATTTCTCTTTTCATATAGTAAAAT
>NZ_PPAU01000034.1:0-921 GCF_002914195.1 Campylobacter concisus
TTGTTGATCCTATCTTATATAGTGTGTATGTAGATATAGCGACTTTGGCAGCAAGCTCTATGATTGGTATTATTAAAATTGGCATATTATATCCTTTTTTTGCTTGTTAAAGTATCGATAGCCTTTTTGTCAACATAAAACTCAATAGCTGCTTTAGCGAACGCCTCTAAAATTAAAACAATAGGCATATTTAACCCTCCCATTTTTGATTTTTTACATACTGACAAGTGACTTGCTACCACTCAATGTGGATATGGATGCCGTCACCGTCAATGGTTATATCGATAAAATCACAATACATAGATTTCTCCTTTTTTAAGTTATTTTGCTTTGTTGGGAGAATTATAAAAGAGTGTATGGACAAACTACGGTATAATTTACAAAAAGTTTTAAAAAAGGATAAAGCAATGGACGCCCAAACTAGTATACTGTGGCTACTTAAAAAATTAAATCGCGGCGAGATAATCGACACTGCGCAAGACGAGCTGTGGATCAATGAAAAAGATAATAGTAAGCCAAGACTAAACAATAAAACCATAAAGCGCGACTTTGATGCTATAAAAGACGTGTTTAATGAGATAGAAATAAAACGGACAGGACCTGGCTGCTACCAGGCTATCAATACAAATTTGCTCGATGATCTGCTAGATGAGAGAAAGAGAAATGTCCTAAAGATAATCTACGCGATGCTTGCCAAAAACTCTCAAAAATTTAATGAAACCAGCAAGAAAACGGCTGTACCTCAAACTATAAATGAATCATTGGGCGTTTATGACTTTATCACGAGCCCACGAGACGCTCATGAATATCGTATGCCGTCTTCTGCTTGAAAAAAAAAAATAATACCATCTACTTACGCGCGGGCACGTATCAGGATCAACGATTACACCACACCAAATTACCATAGTGCTACGCTCTCCA
>NZ_PPAU01000035.1:0-440 GCF_002914195.1 Campylobacter concisus
CACCATCATCGTGCAGCGCCAGATCACCAAGTCGATACTTTTTGATGCCGCAAAGGGCAGGATCGCAAATTTCTTAATCGAGCTTGCAAATGAGCAAGATCTAAAACAAAATGGCTATCGATACGTGTTTTTGCCGTTTTCTCTAAAAGTGCTCTCAAGCTTTGTTGGTCTCAAGCGCCAAAGCGCCTCAACAGCCTTTAATGAGCTTATCAAAGACGACGTCATCAGGAAGATCACACCGCACGAATTTCTCATCATCGACCACGAAAAACTTGAAAGCTATACGAATTAAGAAGCTTTTACGCCTATCTTTAAATTTAGCGAGCCTATCTCGAAGCTCTTTTGAAAGTGTAAATTGTGAGAGTTCGTATCTGTCAAAAATAACGATCATATCATCGCCAAGTGCCTGAACTAGTCCAAAGCAAGCATCTCTATCGAGG
>NZ_PPAU01000036.1:0-531 GCF_002914195.1 Campylobacter concisus
CCTCCCCCCCCCCCCCCCCCCCCTCTCTTTCCCCTTCTCCCCTCTCCCCTCCCTTCTCCCCTCTTTCCTCCTCTCTTCTCTCTCTCTCCCCCTTTTTCTCCCTTCTTTCTTTTTCCCCTCCTTTTTTTCCTCCTCCCCCTTCCCCTTTTTTTCTTTCTCCCCTTCTTCTTCTTTTCCCTCTCCTTTCTCTCTTTCTCTTTTCCCCTCTTTTCCTTTCTTTCCCTCCCTTCCCTCTCCTTTTTCTCTTTCTTCCCTCTCCCCTTTCTCTTCCCTTTTTTCCCCCCCCCCCCCCCCCTTTTCTCCCTCTCCCTTTCTCTTCTTCCTTTTTTCTCTCTTCTCTTTTCTTCTTCTCCCCCTTTTTCTCTTTCTCTCCCCCTTCTTCTTCTCTTTCTTTCCCTTTTCTTTTCTCTTTCCTCCCCCTTCCCCCCTCTCCTCCTCTTCTCTCCCTCCCCCCCTCTCTCCTCTTCTTCTCTTCTTTTTCTCTCTCTCCCCTCTTTCCCCCTCTTCCTTTCTCCTCTCCCCCCTCTTTCC
>NZ_PPAU01000037.1:0-894 GCF_002914195.1 Campylobacter concisus
GGGGGGGGGGGGGAAGAGAAGAGGGAAAAAAGAGAGAGAAAAGAGAAGAGGAGGAGGAAGAGGAAGAGGGGGAGAAGAGAAAGGGGAGAGGAAAGAGAAGAGAGGGAAAGAAAAAGAAAAAGAAGAGGAAGGGAGAGAAAAAAGAGAGAAAAAGGAAAAGAGGGAAAAGGGGAAAAAGGGAAAGAAGGAAAAAAAAGAGAGAGGGGGGAAAGAGAGAAGGAAAGAAAGAAGAAAGAAAGGAGGGGGAGGGGGAGAAGGGGGAAAAGGAGGGGGGGAAGGAGAAAGGGGAAAAGGGGAGGGGAGAGAAGGGGGGGAGAGGGGAAAGAAAAAGGGGAGAAAAAGAGGGAGGGAAAGGGAAAAGAGGAAAGGAGGGGGGGAAGGGGAAAAGGAGAAAGGGAGGAAGGGGAAGGAGAGAAAGGGGGGGGAGAGGGAAAAAGGAGGAAGAAGAAGAGAAAAAGAGGGGGGAGGGAAGAGAAGGGAAAGAAAGGGGGGGGAGGGGAGGAAAAAAGGGGGGGGAGGGGGGGAAAAAAAAAGAAGGGAAAAGGAGAGAAAAGGAGAGAGGAAGGGAGAAAGAAGGGAGGAGAGGAGAGAAGAGGAAAGGAGGAAAGAGAGAGGAAGAAAAGGGAGAGAGAAAGGGGAGAGAGGAGGAAGAGGAAGAAGGAAGAGGAAGAGGGGGGAAAAAAGGGGGAGAGGGGGGGAGAGAGAGAGGGGGGGGAGAGGGGGAAAGAAGGGGGAGGGGAGAGGGGAGAAAAAGAGAAAAAAGAGAAGAAAGAGGAGAGGGAAAGAAAAGGAAAAGGAAAGGGGGGGAGGGGGAAAAGGAAAGGGGGGGAGGGGGAAAAGGAAAGGGGGGGAGGGGGAAAAGGAAAGGGGGGGAGGGGGGGAGGAAGGGAGGGG
>NZ_PPAU01000038.1:0-497 GCF_002914195.1 Campylobacter concisus
AATGTTGATTGCAGAAGCGAACACTTATTTCAATTTGCCATAATGGGCGAAGCCTATGCAAAAGAAATTCTAGGCAGAAAAGAGCCAAAAGTAGGTCTTTTGTCAAACGGCGAAGAAGAGAGCAAAGGCAACGAGGTCAGTAAAGAAGCCTTTAAGCTGGTTTCTAGACTTGATAGCTTTGTTGGAAATGCAGAGGGCAATCAAATTTTTGATGGCAGCATTGACGTAATGGTTTGTGATGGTTTTATGGGAAATATCCTATTAAAAACGAGCGAAGGTGTCGTAGACACCATAGGAAAGATAATCAAGAAACAAGTTAAAAAATCACCCCTATCTATGGCTGGATCGGAGCTTATAAGAAAAGTTTGCAAGCCTCTAAAAAGACCGGTCATATACTATGAGTACGGCGGTGCTCCGCTTCTTGACGGAAATGGCTGCGTCATCATAAGTCACGGCAAAAGCAACTCAAAAGCCATAAAAAATGCAATTTTTCAAGC
>NZ_PPAU01000039.1:0-485 GCF_002914195.1 Campylobacter concisus
CACTAGACGATCTAAAAGGTAATAAAGAAAAATCCATTATAAAAATAATGTTGAGCGCATAAAAAAAGATAAAAAACAGATGACGACTGATTTTAATTTTATAAACAAAAATGTTATTGACAACATAAAATTTACCCATATTGCCGAAAGTAAAATAGATGGCTTTGGACTTTTTGCTGATAAAAATTTAGACAGCGGCACGATTTTGTGTTTTTTGGATGGTCAAGTTATAAGCTGGGATCACTACGACGGAATGGCTAAGACTATAAATTTAGGAAAATACCAAGACTATATTTTTATGGAATGGAATGCTCTTGATACAAATACGCTCTTAGTTAGAGCCTTTAGAACAAAATATAGCTATATTAATCACTCTAGTGATCCAAACGTAGAAGTAAAGTATAATCCTATCCGCATTGAAACGATTAAAGATATACGCGAAGGTGATGAAATTCTTATAGACTATAATAAAGAACCTCTGAAAC
>NZ_PPAU01000040.1:0-757 GCF_002914195.1 Campylobacter concisus
ATACAAAGTAAAGATGAATTTATAAAAGAGCTAAACAAAGATATAGAAGGCAACATCGACGAAGCTACAAAAGCCGTTTCAGGAGGAAAATATAATTCAACTGAAGATATGATAGCCGATGGTTATTTTGAGCAAGATTTAACTGGAGAAGAGATAAAAAAACTCCACCAACAAACTGAAGATTTGGCAAAAGAAGGCAGCATAGAGAGAATTGAGCAGCTAAAAGCCAGTCAAGAACAGAGCTTAATAGAGCTTGCAGAGGTAAATAATAAGCTTTCTCAGGCTGATAGGGCGTTGGAGGACATTGTAGATAATATTGAGCCTCCAGCGCATAGTAAATATTTTCAACAAGCTTATGATGAAATGCTGAAAGAAAAAAAATGGACAAAGGATGACATAAATAATTTAGACTTATATGAAAGATACTCTACTATGGGTGAAATTTACGATGAAGCGGCAACTCTTGCACAACAAGATGGAGCAGATCCTAAAAACTTTATTTATAAGTCAAGTCTAAACGAGATGTTAAGAGATATGTCCAAATATCGCATTGATAAATCAGGCGAAGAAGAGCAAAATTTACGTAATTATATTATAGACAAACTCGACAAACACGATATAAAAACTAATTTTAATAATGTTTATAGCCTAAGCGATCAATTAGATGTTATTTTAAAAAAGAATAAAGCAGATTTAGCAGAATTACAAAATCTTTTCTCTAAAACAAGAACTACTTATGCCATAGCGACGTCTAAAC
>NZ_PPAU01000041.1:0-1480 GCF_002914195.1 Campylobacter concisus
GTTAAAAAGATAGATGATGAGGATATTTATGACGAAGAGGTATTTGAATATAACGGCTCAAAATATCTAATCGGCGAGGAAGCTATTGACCAGGATGTAAATATATCTTTAAAAGCTGGAACATTGATAAAAAATGCGCCGCTTTTAGTTTATGTGGTATTAAAAATTAACAACATAGAGCATAAGGGCTTAAGTCTTATCACTGGACTATCTTTAAAAGATTTTGATGACAAGGGAGATGAATTAATCGAAATTTTGAAAGACTTTACAGTCAATGACGAAGAAATAAAGCTTGATGTAAGTTTATTGCCCCAAGGTCGTGGAATAGCTTATGATTATTTTTCAAAAAATCCACAAGAAGATTTGGCTCTAATTTTAGATGTAGGCTACAATACTCTTGACTTTATAGCAATGAAAAAAGATAAACTTTCGATCAGAAATAGCTTTGCAAATACGAATGGCATCAATATTATTCTGAAAAAATTACAATATGAGCTTAATAGGCAATTTGATATTAAAAGGACAACTACTGAACTTAATGAAACTATTTCGGCAAACAACAAAACTTTAATACATAGGGGAGAAATTATAGATTTTAGTGATGCCCTAAAGGATATTACAGAAGATTACATCGATAGCATCAAGCAAGATATTGTAGAGAAAGACAATATATTGGAAAGAGCTAATATTTTACTAATTGGCGGCGGTGGCGCATATATTTTAAGAGCCATAAACGATAATGACTTACAAAAAATGTTTAATTTCAAAAATATAGTTTTTGTTGATGACCCTTATGAGTTTTCAAATGCAAGAGGGTATTATGTTAGGGAATTAAGCCTAAAAGAAAATAATGCGGAATAAGCTAAAGTAAAAAAGGAAACAAAATGGCAAGACCAGCGAAAGATAATGTTATTAAAAGAAAGCCCATGAGCTTTACGATAGATAAAAGTAGTTTAATCTTATGGAAATTGTTGGATTGTTCTCGATCTAATTTTATTGCCGCTATGCTCCAATATGCTGTAAAAGATGAAAAGTTAAGAGATATTTTTTATGGTAAAAATGGAATAAATGCTTTAAAAGCTTTTAAACTAATAGAGGAGCAAGAAGAAAGAAGATGGCAAGAGTTTTTTGAGAAAGCTAGCGAGTTAAAACAAACAATAAAAGAGCCTGAAGTAATAGATGAGCCAAAAGGTAAAGATATTACTGAGGATAAAAAAGTTGAGGCTATTGATGAGCTAGAGAGCGAAGATATAGAAGATGACAAAAGCTCCGAAATATTGCCTATCAAAAAATTAAAAAAAGTGAAAGAGAAAAAAACTTTCAATTAAAGCCTGAATATAATTTTGGAGATTTTATATGATTATAGACGAGCCTATACAAAACAGCTATAAGTTAAAAACAAATAAGCTTGTAGTTTCTAGTTTTGACAAAGAAATGAAAAGGTTAGAGGCTATAAAAATAGATGATAGCGGTAATAGAA
>NZ_PPAU01000042.1:0-1096 GCF_002914195.1 Campylobacter concisus
CTACTTCACTTTTACTAAGCTCAACAAAATCAGTAATTGCAAAGCCATTAAGGCACTTTATTTCGCTTTCATCATACTGGTGCTTCTCTGGGTTGTCTTTATGAGTAAAATATCGATAATAGCCCCGTATGCTCTCTAAAGGAATAGGAATTGTGCCATTAACAGATTTTGCCAATTTTTCGGCTTGAGTAAAACGAACTGGACCGTCCCAGCAACAAATTACGTGATAATGTGCCTTTTTCTCGTGTTCATCAGCATTCAAATCTTTATCGTGTAGCGGTGAAATAGCAATAGGTGCGCCTGTTTCTTGCAATATTTCAAGCCAGTTGGTTGGCATACTCTCAGGGTATGCAACAAAAGCCCAGTTTCTCTTTTTGACATTTTTAGCATCTTGTGCCATAATTTAACTCCATTCTAAAAAAGAGAACCATAAATTTAAAAAGGTGTTTCAGGTTCTCTTTTTTTTTGATACTTGAATTGTGTCACAATATAACTTAAAATAAACTTACGTCACATGTCACAAGTCACCCATTGGGGGGTGTCGTAGTAACCCCCCAAATTCAAACACAAAAATCAGCTATAAAATTTAATTCGATCAGTGCAAAAACTTAAAGGTAAGAGTTTTTTATTAATTTGACAAGAATTGCCAATTTTTGGAGTTTGTAGGTTACACACTTATATTATATATAGCCAAGAGCCTTCCGCTCAAAACACTTCCCCACTGACGTGGGACCCCTTATTTTGGGCTTTTCGGCGTTTATGCACTCTCATTCGCACTTAGGGCGAAAGTTGCTATAATGCTCCACCCTTATGGGGTTATAACCCCATAACACATCTTTTTTATTGATTGCAGGATAGGCTTTAACGCCGAAAATGTCCGACAAAATTATGTTACAAAGTATGTTTTTACTATAGGCGAGCATACTCAAGGTAATACCTAGCGGTATTCATTGAGGCTCGCAAGGGGATATCCCCTTGACCCCTTAAAAAGGGGACACTTGTCAAATTAATAAAAAAATGCCAGTTTTAAGGAAGCGACTATGCGAATAGTTTTGGCTGCTTATCTTCTGCAGATTTAAGAGCAATGAATTTCTTG
>NZ_PPAU01000043.1:0-752 GCF_002914195.1 Campylobacter concisus
GGATAAAGAATGAAACCTATCTATATAGCAGCACTTGGAGATGCTTGGCTGTCTAAAGATAGCCTGAACGTAATAGGCTACTACTCTACGGAGAAAAAGGCATATAAAGCCTTAAGAGATGAAGTAGAAAAGCGAGGCTACGAGCTATATAGCGGATATGCGCCGTGTATGGACTACCGAGTTCAAGGTGAGTATGGCATTTACCACAAAGACAAAAATGGCGACCACATAGATTTTGAAACATTTGGTTGCTATGACATAGAAGTCGTAAATATCAATGAAAGATACTAGCAGGAGCGTAAAATGAGAGAAAATCTATTAACAGTCAATCAGCTAATCAAAGACTTGAAAAAACTATCAAAAAATGGTTATGGAAAAGCAAATATTCTTTTATCAAGCGATGACGAGGGCAATAACTATCACGAGTGCTATTTTACAGCAACTAATATTGATCAAGATTTGATTGACTGGTTCAATTTTTGTGGAAATGAAAGCTATGCGAGTGAAATTAAAAATAATCCAACAAGCTATATAGTGCTTGGATAAAAAGGAAAAACTATGACAACAGTGAAAATTTTAAAAGAAAATGAGCAAGATTTTGAGTGGTATCCAACCACTCAAGAAATTATAGAGTGTGTAAAAAAACACATTAATGCACAAACTTATGGTGGATACAGCATACTAGACATAGGTGCTGGTGATGGCAGAGTATTAAAGGCATTGGCTAGTGGCAGAAATGCAGAGTGCTATTC
>NZ_PPAU01000044.1:0-1133 GCF_002914195.1 Campylobacter concisus
GTATGAATATCTCAATGAGAATAGAGCAAATAAAATAGAATATAGCATGGGTAGTGGTGAATTTAAAGCCTATAATATTTGGAACGAGCTTTTAAAAACTCCTAAAATCTACTTTTACGTTAGAGGCAAAAGAGAAATCATAGAAGATCTTTTGCAGGATTTAAAATTTATAGGTAAAAAAACAGCCATTGGATATGGGCAGGTTGCTTCTTTTTTAGTAGAAACAATCCCTGAAGATAAGTCTGTATTTTTAGCTAAAAATACTCCAGCACGACCAATTAGTGTGAAAAATTATCCATCTTTAAAAAACGCCAGGATCATTTACTATAATAGCAAAGTCCCTTACTGGGCAAATTGGAGCAAAGAGGCATGCTATATGCCAAATTCATCTCTAATAGAAACCATCTATCCAGGTAAAGAAAGACCAAGTATCGATGAAAAATATTTGAGTAAATACCACTCAGCCATAAATTTTGTATATGATGTTTTACACGAAGACAAAAATAATTGGCAAGAGATAGATCTAAAAGAGAAAGCAACCGCAAAAGACATAATTGTTGATGGACAAGATCATCTTTGTGCGTTTTCAGGTGAGCAGTCCAAAGAGGGAATTTTATGCAAAAGTATAGAAAAAACACTTGGTTCGACCTTTACAGACTACGCCTTTTTAAACAACTCTAAGTTTGTATCAAAGCAGACTTTTTGGACGCTTCAATGTGGCGTTAATAGTAGAGTAGGCAAAAAGTCTTTAGGCTTTCATGTGGTCGATAAAAATGGTATAACTTATGTTATGGGTAAAAATAAAACTAAGAGCATAGAGCAGGCTATCAAAGATGCCTCATTGCCTTTTAATTTGGCACTTAAGACTACACCAAACAACCAGCACGTAGTTTTTAAATCAAATTTGACACTTTCTAAGGATCTTATAGCTTGCCAATACGGAAGTGAAACTTATTACTTTGGTTATGAAGAAGCAAAGGAGTGTCTAAAACGAGTTAATGAGATAATAAAAGATTATCCAATAACAAAAAGTCATCTAATACCAAACCCACAAATTGATGCACCTTTTATAAGCCTAAAAAAAGATGCAAGAAATAAAGATACTATCCTGCTAATTAGTGATTTTTACAAAC
>NZ_PPAU01000045.1:0-1299 GCF_002914195.1 Campylobacter concisus
GAAGAAGGGGGGAAAAAAGAAGGAGGAAAGGGGGGAGAGGGAGGAAGAGGAGAGGAGAAGAGAGGGGAAGAAGGAGGAAAAAGGAGAAAAAGAAAGGAGAAGGGAGGAAGAAGAGAGGAGGGAGAGAGAGAAGAAGGGGGAGAGAAGAGAGGGGGAGGAAGGGGAGGAAGGGAGGGGGGGGAGGGAGAAAGAGAGAAGGAGGGGAAAGAAGGAAGAAGAAAAAGGAAGGGAGAAGAAGAGGGAGGAGAGAGAAAAGAGGAGAGAAGAGGAGAGGAAGGGGAGAAAGAGAGAAAGAAGGGAAAAGAAGGAGGAGAGGGAGGGGAGAGAAGGGGAGAGGGAGGAGGAAGAAAAGAAGAAAGAAGGGAAAAAAGGGGGGGAAAGAAAGGAAGGGGAGGGGAGAGAAAAGAAAAGAGGGGAAAAGAGAGAGAGAAAAAGAGGAGAAAGGAAGGGAAGAGGAAAGAGAAGAGGGGGAGAGGGGAGGGAGGGAGAGAGAAGGAGAGGAGAAAAAGGGGAGAGGGGAGAGAGAGAGAGAAGAAGGAAGAAAAAAAGGAGGAAAAAAAGAGAAAGGAAGAGGGAGGGGGAAAAGAAGAAGAAAGAAAAAAGAGGAAAGAGGGAGGGGAAGGGAAAGGAGAAAAGGGAGAGGAAAGGGAAGAGAGGAGGGAAAGAGGAAAGAAGAGAGAGAAGGAAAAAAGGGAAAGGGAGAGGAGAGGAAAAGAGAAGAAGAGAAAGGAGGGAAGAAAAGAGAAGGGGAAAAGGAAAAGGAGGGGGGGGGGGAGAAAGGAGAAGGGGAAGAGGAGAGAAAAAAGGGAAAGGGAGGGGGGGAGAGGGGGAAAGAGGGGGAAAGGAAAGAAAAGAAGGAGAAGAGGAGGAGAGAGGGGGGGGAGGGGAAGAGAGAGGAGGGGGAGAAGAGAGAAAAAAAAGAAGAGGGGAAAGGGGGAGAGGGGGGAAAGAGAAAAAAGAAAAAAAAAAGAAAGAGAAAAAAGAGGGGGGAGGGAGGGGGAAAAGGGAAAAAAGGAGGAGGGGGGGAAAGAAGGGAGGAAAAAAGGGAAGGAAGAAGAAGGAAGAAAAAAAGAGAAAAAGAGAAAGGAAAGAAGGGAAGAGAAAAGAGGAAGAGAAAGAGAAGAGAAAAAAGAGAGAGAAAGAAAGAGAGGAAAAAAAGAAAAAGAGAAAAGATAAAGAAATAAAAATTATAAATATAAAGAAAGAGAATAGAGAGATAAAGAATTTAATAGAAAAAGAAATGGATTAAGTAAGAAATAAAGAAAAAGATGTATTTAGTTTTATAAAGAATATATGGGC
>NZ_PPAU01000046.1:0-555 GCF_002914195.1 Campylobacter concisus
CACCTGATCTAAGAATTTATCTAATTTCTAACAAAATTTAACTAAATTGCTTAAAATCGCTTAAGAATTTATCTAATTTTTAACAAATTTATCTAATTTCTAACAAAATTTATCTAATTTCTAACAAATTTATCGAATTTCTAACATCGCCCTAAAAATATAAAAAAAGAAATATTAAAAAATATTTCTATATAATTTTTAGGGATATGGAAATTAATCGTCGTATTCAAAAAGATTATTTTCTTCCAAGGTCGGATAGTCATATTGGTCTTTTTTATTGGAATAGAATTTTACCTCTTTTGGCCTCTTGAAGCTGATCAATAAATCGGCTGTCCCAAGAGGGCTTACTTCGATGCCAAAAAATTCTCGCAAGCTATTACTCTCTTTTAAAAGATTTTTTTTCAATTTCGTAATTGTTGCGTTAGATGCAGTCTTGTGGTATTGTCTAATTTTAATAAATTCGGACAGAACCATATTCTTGCTCTGCACTGTAAAGAGAAAACGTATTAAGTCCTGAATAATTGGATTAGAAATTTGATCTATTAAATATAATTT
>NZ_PPAU01000047.1:0-523 GCF_002914195.1 Campylobacter concisus
GGCGTAGAAGTGGCAGTTTGCGAGAATTTCTTAAAAGGTGGCAAAGGTGCGCTTGAGCTTGCCGAGCTAGTTTTAAAGGCGTGCGATAAGCCAAGCAAGATAAATTTCACATACGAGATGAGCGATGATACGAAAACTAAAATCGAAAAGGTCGCTAAGGAAATTTATGGAGCTGGCGAGGTGGTCTTTGAAGAGGCCGCTCTTAAAAAGCTTGAGATGATAAAAGAGTTAAATTTGAGCCATTTACCAGTTTGTATCGCAAAAACTCAGTATTCATTTAGTGACGATGCGAAGCTTTTGGGCAGAGCAAAGGGCTTTACATTTAGCGTAAAAGACCTTGACATTAGAACGGGAGCTGGCTTTATCGTCGCGGTTTGCGGTAAGATCATGCTAATGCCAGGACTTCCAAAAGTGCCAGCTGCGGTCAATATGAAGATAGACGCAGAGGGCAAGATCGACGGCTTGTCGTAAATTTATGAAAAAGATACTGGCAAACGCCAGTATCTTTTTTAAGAGGTATAGA
>NZ_PPAU01000048.1:0-161715 GCF_002914195.1 Campylobacter concisus
CATCTTTTATATCTAAAATCATAAAACAAATTTGCTTTTTTAATTCGTTAAGCTTTTTTAAAATTTCAATAAAATTTGTTCTATTTAGCTCAAGATAAGATTCATATTCTTCATTTAAAAGAGCTATGAGTTTACCTTGTTTACTGCTTGCTATGTGAGCATTTGAAAACTTTTTCTTAATGAAATTTATAAAGTTTATAGAGTTTTTAACACTCTCATCTTTTTTATTTAAAATATCTTGATAACTCAAATTTAAATCCTAAATTTTTACAAAACTTGCTATTTAAGCACCTTTGCGATTTCGCTCCAGCCCAAATTCTCAGCAAATTCAGCTGCCGTTTTGCCACTTTTTGTTCGGGCATTTTTATCAGCACCGTTTTCTAGCAAAAGATTTACAAGATTTAAATTTCCAGCGATCGCCTCGTTATGAAGCTGCGTATAGCCAAACTCATCAGCATCCGTGACCATATTTGGGTGCTCTTTTATATATTGCTTTACTTGCTCATACGTATTTTTGCTCATTGGATGCTCTATCAAATTTTCAGGGTGTTCTTTTTGCTCGTAAACTACCAAGATATCGTTAAAATCCCCAAAATCAAGCCCCCACTCTTTATCGTGCTCTTTTAGCTCTTTCTTTTGCATGCGTGAGCGCATCGCCTGCACGCTAAATCCTCCGTATGCGCGTCCATCTATCGAAAATAGCCAGTCACTCATCTCGTCTATCTTTGCGCTTATTTGGTCGCCTATTTTCACGTTTTGTACGCTATCTGGCTCATTTACAAGCGTGCCATATATCGTTTCACCGTCAAATTCCACATCGTCTATCCACATGTGCTCGCCGACTTCTTCGCCATTTACGACATCTAAAAAGCAAATTTTTACCATTGCATAGTCAAGCATAGGTACGATCCTGTGGCGCTCCCAGTAAACCTCACGCCAAAAATATCTAAAGCTCTCTCTGGCCTGCTCAAACGCACGCTGCATATAGTCTTCGTCGCTACTTACAAAATAGATTGGCATTTGCTTGCCAAGATCGATTTGCTTACCGAGAATTTTCTTAAAAAAGCTCATTTTTTTGTCCTTCTTTTTAATCTTAGATAGATCAAAATTGAATGCAAAACAATAAGGCGAAATTTCACCCACTAATACGTCAAATTTTAGATACAAAAATCATGCGAAATTTCGCAAATTTATCCAAGCAATTTGCCAAATTTAAACAAAAATGTCGTGAGATGGATTTAAATGTTGCGACGAAAAAATAAGCGTGCGCTAGGCATACAGCCTGCGGAGTGAAAATTTTTCTAGCTCATTTAAAGGCACTCACGAGAGGCCGTTATTTTAGGTTTTTAAAGCTTATCGGAAGTTCTAAATTTAACCCCCTCACTAGCTTTATACACTCCTGCAAGTCATCTATGCTCTTACTTGTCACTCTGATCTCTTCGCCCCTGATCTGCGCACTCACCTTGATCTTTGAGTCTTTGATCGCTTTGGTGATCTTTTTTGAGTTTTCGTTATCAAGCGTGTCATTTAGCTTTAGCGTCGCTTTTAAATTTCCACCACTCGCTGGCTCTCTTTTTGTCTCCGTGATCGCAACTGGTGGGATGTTACGCTTGATGAGCTTTGAGATCACGATGTCTTTTAATGCGTCGATCTTATTATCACTTGAGCTAAGAAGCGTGATAAATTTCTCTTTTTCATTTAGCTCGACTTCAGCTGCAAGCCCTTTAAAATCATACCTAGCCGCGATCTCTTTTTTTGCCGTCTCAAGAGCGTTTTTAACCTCCATCATATCGACCTCGGCACTTATATCAAAACTATGCTCAGTTGCCATTTTTATCCTTTCAAATTTATTTAAATAGCCCTTTGATCTTCTCAAAAAGTGACTTTTTGCCAGTCTCTTCTTGCTTTACTGCCTCGCCAATCTGCTGCACCGCGGTCTGTGCGTAGATGATAGCGCCCTTTGGATCGCAGTTAAAGAGGTTTGAATATGAGCTTGATTTGTTTAGATCAAGTGGATTTGGCTCCACGACCTCAGTGGCCTCAAGCAGGCCTATTTCTAGCTCGCATGCGTAGTTTAGAGCATCTAAAAATGCAGGTAAATTTTGCTCGTAAAAGCCATCAATCGCCTCTTTTATCTCGCCACCTGCTTCATAGTCAGCCTTTAGTTTAGCTACGTTTTTAGCGTTTACATAAGCGCCACAGCAGTAGTTTTCGGTGATCTCATTGTAAATTTCGCCACTAAATTTATCCAAAAACTCGCTTGGTAAAATTTCTCGCCAGTTGCTGATATAGTTTTTAAATTTCTCATTTTGTCGGGCCAAAGAGCTTAGTGCTGTGCCCCGAGTGTAGAAATATTTTCTAAAAAATCCTTGAGTAACAGCGATACAAAAGCCATGAGTTTTGTTAAAAATTTCATCGTCTTTATACTGCAGTGCAGCACTTAGTGTATCTTTGTACTTTTGCGCGTAAAATTCCTCTACGCCAGCCTTGCTAGCAAGCGCTAAAACCTCGTCAAATTTACCAGCCCTTGCAAGCTCAAGTGCTTCAAAATACCACTTTGAAATTTCATCTTCGCTAATGGCGTGATAGCTTATATCATAGCCCATTATCTGCTCTCATTGATGAAATTTTCGATGTTTGCGACGATCTTTGCGATGAGTGTCTTTCTAGCCTCCAAGCTGCCCCATGCCACGTGAGGCGTGATGAGTAGATTTTCTTTATTTTTTACATTTAAAAATGGGCTATTTTCGCTCATCGGCTCGCTTTCTAAAACATCGGTGCCAAAGCGTAAATTTCTCTCATCTATCGCCCTTGCCATCGCCGCTTCGTCCACTATGCCACCACGTCCTAAATTTAGCACTATCGCATCATCTTTTAGCAAATTTATCTCGTTTGCGCCTAGTAAATTTCTAGTCTTTTCATTTAGCGGTGCGTGGATGCTGATGATGTCGCTACTTCTTAGTAGCTCGTCTAAGCTTTTTTGCCTAAATTCGCTATTGTTATTTACTCCGCTTGTCGAGTAGTAGCTCACGTTTGCGCCAAATGCACGTGCCGCTGCCGCCACACCGCGTCCTATCTCGCCAAGTCCGATGATGCCAAATTCTTTGCCAGCGATCTCGCTAATGTTTGCGCCAAGATAGGTAAAAATTTCACTCTTCACCCACTCTCCGCTTTTTACGTAGTGACCATAAAATTTGATGTGATTTGTTAGCTCAAAAAGCATGGCAAATGTGTGCTGCACAACGCTTGCGGTTGAGTAGCCAGCGACGTTTTTTACAGCTATATTTTTAGCTTTTGCATGTTCTAGATCGACATTATTCATCCCAGTTGCGCTTATGCAGATAAGCTTTAAATTTAGCGCATCAATCACGGCTTTGTCGATGATGACCTTGTTTGTGATGACGACGTCAACGCCCTTTAGACGTGGCACGACCTCATCGCTCTTGGTTTTTTGGTAGCTGATAAACTCGCCAAATTTCTTAAAAACACTAAGATCTACGTTTTCTCCCAGCGTTGCCGCGTCTAAACAAACGATCTTCATCTTTAGTCCTTAATGAAATGTCCTACAAATTTAGAGTAGTTATCTAAAATTTTGCCGCCCTTTCTATATCCAAGCGCACACGCTTCATAAGCGTAAAATACGCCTGCTTGGTAGTTATCGCCTCTTTCATCTTGATTAAA
Organism: Campylobacter concisus; assembly: GCF_002914195.1. GTDB lineage: Bacteria > Campylobacterota > Campylobacteria > Campylobacterales > Campylobacteraceae > Campylobacter_A > Campylobacter_A concisus_M. The sequence goes on from NZ_PPAU01000048.1 coordinate 3,682, forward strand.
CTCGTAAAATTCTTGATAGATAGCTTTATTTGAGTCGTATTCGCCCTCGTTACTTGCTATTTGTGTGCCGTTTTCATCGTGTATCGAGACGTTTGCTCCTTCTCTGCCAAATACCGGCTTTTTCACATATTTTTTGCCTTTTAATGGCTCGTTTGAGGTCTCAAGCAAGAGTGGATGATTTGGATAAAGATCCCAAAGAATTTTTAAAATTCCCTTACTTTGGAAAAGTAGCGTGTAGGCGGGATTTATGATGATGGCTTTTTGGTTTTTGATGATATTTGAAAGTATGAGTGCTAGCTCGCCCTCGTCGATCGCTATGCTCTCCCAAGGCACGAGTTTAAACCAGTACTCAAAATTTTCATCACCTTTAAAAATCCCCTCGTCATCGTTAAAAACGACCTCATCAACGTAAGCAAAGTCGGTTTTAAAGCCAGCCTCTTTTGCGATGTATTGCAGTAATTTCACGGTTTGCTCGTCCTCTATACTGCCAGCAATAGAGCTAAAGAGTATCCCCCAGCCCTCGTAAACATCATCAAAATTTACATTATCGTCGCCAAGAGCGATTAGACGCTTGAAATTTTGTTTTAGAGCTTCGTAAAGGTTATTAAATTGCTCTGTTTCATCCATATGATTTAGTTTTAGCATCGCCCACTGAATGATCGCTGTCTCAAAGACTGCCGTTGGCGTATCGGCGTTAAATTCGATCAGTTTTATCGGCTTGCCATCAAGCCCGCCTGCAAGATCAAATCTACCATAAAGATGCCAATGAACGTCATTTTCCCAACTATTTTTGATGATATCAACGAGGTTAAATGGTATGCCTATCTCGTGAAAAAGGTTGTTGTCAATGACATGCTGAGCAGCATTTACGTACATATCATATAGTTCGTTTGCTGCTTCGTAATAAGCATCCGCCTCACTTGCTTTTACCTGCACGATCTCATCTGCGATATATGAGCTGTTATCGTTATCTGTATGCCATGCAAAGCCGATTTTCTCCATAAATTCGTTATTTAATGGCGTGATTTTTTTTAAATTTATCATTTTTCAGCCTCCAAAGCTTGATGAGCTAGAGCTTGATTTTGATCCACCACCGAAAAATCCACTCTTGCCACCACTACTTCTTGCGGCAGAATTTGCCGCTTTTTGCTTATTAAAGCTATCAACGCTTCTTGTGTATGCGCTTGGATTTTTGTAAGAATTTTGACGAGTAGCTTGGAAATTTTGATTTCCAAAAAGCTTGCTACCTATCCAGCTACCAAGTATCGCTCCAGCAGCAGAGGCAAGTATCGTCTCACCAAGGCTTAGACCGCCGCTACTTAGCTGTGCGTCGCTCGCTTTTGTCAAATTTGAAGTGCCATTGTCAATATTTGCATTTGCTTGAGCTAGGAGCTTATCGATCTCGTCTTTGCTTAGCACACGCTCAGTACCGTTTATGTCTTTTAGTACAACTCTAGTTTCAGTACTTGGATACTCTTCTAAAATTTTATAAACTCCAGGCGCGCTCTCTTCGATGATGACAAAGGCACCATTTTTTTGTGCAACCTCATTTAGTGCATTTTCGTTGCCGCCATCGTTGCTTCCACAACCTGCAAGGCCTGCCATAACGATCGCACCAAAACCGCCCACCGCAGCATAAGTAGCTATTTTTTTAATGTGTTTCATATCTCTCCTATCAACTCTTTTAAATTTTTATGTTTTCTAACAAGTATCACGCCTCTTTTAAATTTTATAAATTTTGAGTGGTGTATCGCTTTTATTATCTTTTCACTGATTTTTTTTGTTGCCTTTGGCTTTAGATTTAGCTCCTTTAAAAATTCACTTAAATTTATCCATTTTGACTCATTTTCTATCTCGGCCTCTATTGCTTCATTATTTGGCATATCGTCGTTTTTTTGTGTTAAAAGCGGCCTTTGCATAGCATTTAGAAACTGCATGAGCTTTTCATCTCTATCTTTATAAATTTGCAAAATTTCATTTTTTCGCTCGATTAGCATCTGCTCTTTTTCTTTAAAAAGCCTATCTTTATCGGCTTGCAAGTTTAAATTTAAGCTCTTTAGCTCGCTTAACTCATTTAGCAAATAATTTACAAACTCATCATTTTGGGATTTGGTTTTTATACTTTTTGGAGCGGATTTTGTGGCCTTTTCGCTACTTGGTTTTTCATCAAGGATGACAAATTTTGTGCCATTTTCAATGACTGTATTTATCGAACCACGGCGGATTCTGTTATAGACTGCTTCTTTTGTTATGCCTAAAATTTCTGCAGCTTCGTTTATAGCTAGCTTTTGCATCGAATTTCCGTTTAAAATAAAATAAAAAATTTGCTTTGATTATAAAAAAATAAGGCTAAAAGAAGAGTTAAACAAAGAGAGCAAAGCCCTCTTTGTCTTGGTTTTAGAGTCTTGACTCGTAGCGTCTAAGCATATAAAGACGCTTAAGCATTTTCTTGCGAGCTGCAATTTTTTGTTTTTTGCGAATCTCAGTTTTAGGCTCAAAAAAGCGTCTAGCTCTTGCTTCAGTTACTACTAAGTTACGGTCAGTTTGTTTTTTAAACTTTCTGTAACCCTCGTCAAATGACTCGTTAGGATGTACCTTAATACCAGGCAACGTCCTCACCACCTTTCAGATTAAAATAAGCCGTGAGTATAGTTTAATTTTCATAAATTTAAGCTTTTAACTATTTTTTTTTAAAACTCTTTTAATGCCATAAGCTTTATAATCATAAAATTTCAAAAAAGGCTTATTATGTCAAAGGATTTTCATCTTAGCTACGCCAAGAGGCGTTACATTTTTTTCGCCTGTATTACGCTATTTGTCTTTGTTTTGCCATTTATCAGGATAAATGATGCACAGCTATTTTTGCTAAGTTTTGATAAAAGTAGAGTTGATCTCTTTTTTACAAAATTTGATATGCAAGAGCTTTACTTGTTGCCATTTTTATTTATCATTTTGTTCTTAAGCATATTTTTTCTAACGACACTTGCAGGTCGCATTTGGTGCGGTTGGAGCTGTCCGCAAACTATTTTTAGAACGATATTTCGTGACCTTTTACAAACTAAAATTTTAAAGATCAGAAAAAATATCCAAAATAAACAAAATGAGCCAAAAGGACAAATTTTAAAGCGTGCTTTAGCAGTTGGAATTTGGTGTGTTTTAGCTCTTATTATTTCGGCGAATTTTTTATGGTATTTTGTGCCACCGCTTGATTTTTTCGCTTATTTAAAAGAGCCAAGCGAACATGGAGTTTTGCTTGCATTTTGGTTTGTTATCGCTATTTGGTTAGTTTATGATGTCATCATTTTAAAAGAAAATTTTTGCATTTATGTCTGTCCTTACGCTAGGGTGCAATCAGTGATGTTTGATAACGATACGATCCAAGTTATTTACAATCAAAAAAGAGGCGGCGTAATCTATAACGGAAAAGAGAAATTTAAAAAGCCAAAAGAAGAGGGCGCGCTGTGTACTGGCTGCGAGGCATGCGTGAGGATATGCCCAACGCACATTGATATAAGAAAAGGCATGCAGCTTGAATGTATAAATTGTCTAGAGTGTAGCGATGCTTGCGCTAAAGTGATGAAGCATTTTGATGAAAGCTCGCTTATTGAGTGGAGAAGTATAAACTCTATAAAGGAGCAAAAAAGAGTCAAAATTTTACGCTTTAGAACGGTTGCTTATCTTGTCATTTTGGGCATTGTCTTAACAGCTGGGGTATTGATGGGTGGCAAAAAAGAAAGTATGCTTTTAAACATAAATAGAACAAGCGAGCTTTATAAAATTTTAGGTGAAAATGAAGTCGAAAATTCTTACGTATTTTTGGTGCAAAACACACAAAATAAAGAGCACGCCTTTTACTTTGAAGTAGACGATAAGAATATAGAAATTTCTCGTCCAAATAAGCCATTTATATTAAAAGCTGGCGCAAAACAACGAGTAATCGTCACGCTAAAATCAAAAAATGAAAATTTAAGCGATAAAGATCTTTTAAAACATATAAATATAAAAGCCTACGCCACTGACGAGCCAGCTATCAGCGTTCAAAGGCAAAGCACTTTTATCTATCCTAAAAGATGATAAAATAGCAAAAATTTAACAGGAAATAAGATGGCGATCTCAGAAAAAGGTAAAAAAAGATACGAACTTATCGTAAAAACAGCACTTGAGCTATTTTTAGAAAAAGGATACGAAAAGACAAGCTTAAGTGATATCGTAGCGATAAGTGGCGGATCGCTTTCTAACATTTATACATTTTTTGAGAACAAAGAGGGGCTTTTTGAGGCGATCGTTGAGCAAGAGATAGATAGCCTTATAAAAGAGATCGATGAGAAAATAGATCTTAAAATTTCTCACAGCTTGGAGGAATTTTTAACCAAATTTGCAACCATAATATTTTCTATCGTTTGCAGCAAAAGGCATATCTCTCTTGGTAGGATAATGATGAGCGAGGGTTCTAAAAATGGTGGCAAGCTTGGTAAGACGTTTTTAGATCAAATTTTAAAAAAGATCGATCTTGTGCTTATAAATTTCTTTGAAAGAGACGAAGTAAAAGCCAAGCTTGATTCAAAATTTTCAGCCAAATTTGCTGCAAAGTACTTTATACAAAGCGTGATCGGGGCTTATTACTATGATTCGCTTTTGATAAATGAAGAACCAAAGCTTAGTGAAAGAGAGCGTAAAAAGCATATTGGCTTGTGTGTAGAGCTGTTTTTGAATGGAATTAGTAAAAAATAAAATTGACTTTTTATTTGTTTTCTAATAGAATCGAGAACTTTAAATTTTTGTAACAATTATTACAAAAACTAAATATGATATTAAAATTTAAAATTAAGAGAGGTTTTTATGGTAAATTTTAAAAGTGCTCTTGTGCTTTCGGTTGCAGTTTTATTTCTAAGTGGTTGTTTTGAAAATAAAGAGAATAAAGCGGCAGCAGGTCGCCAGATGCCAATATCTCATGTTGATATATTTGTTGCACAAAAAGCAGATGTGCCTATTAGTTTTGACTACACAGCCACAGTTACTAGCAACCAAGATGTCATCATCTATCCAAAAGTTAGTGGCACGATCATAAAGCAGTTTTTTAAGCCAGGCGACAAGGTCAAGGCTGGAGATAAGCTATTTTTGATAGATCCAGAAAAATATCAAGCCAGCTTTGACTCGCTTGATGCAGCTGTTGGCGTGGCAAATGCAAATTTAAAAAATGCGCAGACTGAGTTTAAAAGAATTTCTGCCCTTTATAAGAAAAATGCAGTCTCTCAAAAAGACTACGACGCAGCTGTTGCGGCTTACGACATCGCAAATGCAACTTTAGTAAGCGCAAAAGCAACTTTAAAAAATGCCAAGATCGATCTTGGCTATACAACTATCACGGCTCCATTTGACGGCGTTGTTGGCGATAACAAAGTAGATGTTGGCTCACTTGTCATAGCAAGCCAAACTCAGCTTGTAAGACTAACAAAGATAAATCCGATCGAGGCTGACTTTTACATCGCAGACGTGGATAATCTAAGCAGAAAAGCAAATTTAGATAACGGCGCTTGGCAGCAACTAAATAGCGAGGCTATCTTAAATTTAAACAATGAAAATTTCACTGGCAAAGTGACATTTATAGATAACGTCGTAAATACGGCAACTGGCAGCGTTTTGGCAAAGGCTAGTTTTGATAACAGCGAAGGTAAAATTTTACCAGGTGCGTTTGGTCATATAAAGATGAGCGGATTTGTGCAAAAAAATGCCTTTAACATCCCGCAAGTTGCCCTTCAACAAAGCGCTACAAACACTTATGTTTTGGTTGTAAAAGATGGCAAAGTAAGCCAGAAAAATGTAAAAACTAGCTACCAAACAAAAGATATGGTCGTAGTGACTGAGGGCCTTGAAGAGGGCGATAAGATAATAGTTAATAACTTCCTTAAAATCGGAGTTGGCGCACCAGTTGAAACTGATAAAGACTTAAGCGCAAATTTCTTAAACAAAGATGCAAACGCTACAAGTAGCAAGTAAAGGCAGATAGATGTTTTCAAGATTTTTCATAAACCGCCCGATATTTGCAACTGTTATATCTATCATCATAGTTATAGCAGGTTTTATGGGCATCAAGGGGCTTCCTATAGAGGAGTATCCAAGTCTTACCCCGCCTACTGTCTCTGTAACTGCGACATATAGCGGTGCTGATGCACAGACGATCGCTGACTCAGTCGCAAGCGCCATTGAGGATCAGATAAATGGTGTTGAAAATATGCTCTATATGCAAAGCACATCAAGCTCTGCAGGCACTATGAATATAAGTGTATATTTTAAGATCGGATCATCAGCAAAACAAGCTACGATCGATGTAAATAACCGCGTGCAAGCTGCCCTTTCAAGATTGCCTCAAGAGGTGCAAAATATGGGCGTAACGGTGCGTGAAAGAAGTAGTTCGATCCTTCAAGTAGTTGGCTTTACAAATCCAAATATGAACCTAGTTGAGCTATATAACTATGTAAATTTAAACATCGCCGACGAGATCAAAAGAGTAAATGGCATCGGTGATACAGCGCTAATTGGCAACAAAGAATACTCGATGAGAATTTGGCTAAAGCCAGACAGACTTGCTCAGTTTAAACTAACTCCAAGCGACGTCATCTCTCAAGTAAAAATTCAAAACTCACAATACGCCGCTGGTAAGATCGGCGAGCAGCCATCAAAGGGTGAAAATCCTTATGTTTATTCGGTCGTTTCTGAGGGACGTTTTAAAGATCCAAAGCAGTTTAGTGAAATTTTGATAAAGAGTGAGGACGGCAGCGTCGTAAAACTAAAAGAGGTCGCCACAGTTGAGCTTGGAGCTGCTAGCTACGCATCAGATGCTATGCTAAATGGCAAGCCAGCAGTGCCGCTTTTGCTATTTTTACAAAACGATGCAAACGCACTTGCAACTGCGGAAGCAGTCAAAGCAAAGCTTGAAGAGTTAAAGAAAACCTACCCAGTTGGCCTAGAGCACACCATAGCCTACAACCCAACTGAATTTATCACCGTCTCAATAGATGAAGTTATAAAAACTTTCATAGAAGCGATGCTACTTGTTCTTATCGTAATGTACTTCTTCTTAAAGAGCTTTAGAGCTACCATCATACCAATGCTCGCCGTGCCAGTCTCTATCATAGGAACATTTGGCGGACTTTATGTTATGGGCTTTAGTATAAATTTGATCACACTTTTTGCCCTAGTTCTTGCCATCGGTATCGTCGTGGATGACGCCATCATCGTTATAGAAAACGTCGAGAGAATTTTACATGAAGATAAAGATATAAGCGTAAAAGACGCCACGTTTAAGGCGATGGAGGAGGTACAAACCCCGGTTATCTCTATCGTGCTCGTGCTTTGTGCGGTTTTCGTGCCGGTCTCATTTATGGAGGGCTTTGTAGGCGTTATACAAAAGCAGTTTGCGCTAACACTTGTCGTCTCTGTTTGTATCTCAGGCTTCGTCGCTCTTACTCTTACGCCAGCACTTTGTGGTGTTATGCTTAAAAGGCAAGAGAGTAAGCCATTTTGGATAGTTCAGAAATTTAACGACTTCTTTGACTTTAGTACCAAAATTTTCACAGCAGGCGTGGCAAAAATTTTAAAACATGTCATCATCAGCTTTATAGTCATTGGCATAATGGGATTTGCGACGTATGGCCTTTTTCAAAAAGTGCCAAAAGGGCTTGTGCCTTCAGAAGATAAGGGCGCTTTGATGGTTATCACCTCGCTTCCACCTTCAACAAATATGCTAAAGACCAAAGAAGAGGTAAAATCTATTAGTAACGCCATTTTGAGCAACCCAAATGTCGAATTTACCATGGGCTTTGCAGGATACGATATGCTAGCTGGCTCACTTAGAGAAAACTCAGCCATTAGCTTTATCAAACTAAAAGACTGGAGCGAGAGAAAAGGTGCAACAGACGGCGCAGATGCTTTGGCTGGGCAATTTAACGGCATGCTTTGGGGCTCTAAAAACTCAATGACCTTTGTTGTAAATTTACCACCTATCATGGGTCTATCAATGACTGGTGGCTTTGAGATGTATCTGCAAAACAAAAGCGGTAAGAGCTACAATGAGATAGAAGCAGACGCTAGAAAAGTATCAGCAATAGCCAATGCAAGGCCTGAACTAACAAATGTTAGAACCACGCTTGAGACAAATTATCGTCAGTTTAAGATAACAGTTGATAAAGAAAAAGCTAAATTATTTGGTGTAAGCGAGAGTGAAATTTTTAGCACCATAGGCGCTACTTTTGGCTCTTACTATATAAATGACTTCAATCTTGCTGGTAAATCTTACCGAGTATATGCAAGAGCTGAGGAAAGTTTTAGAAATAATCCTGAGGATCTAAGAAAAATTTTCGTCCGCTCATATGATGGCGGCATGGTGCCACTAAATTCAGTAGCAACACTTACAAGAACGATTGGACCTGATATCGTTGATAGATTTAACCTCTTTCCATCAGCTAAGATCATGGGTGATCCAAAACCTGGCTACACGTCAGGCGATGCGATCAGAGCGATCCAAGAGGTCGTAAATGACACGCTAAGTAGCGAAGACTACGCTATAAGCTGGGCGGGAACGGCGTATCAAGAGGTAAATTCTCAAGGAACAGGCACGGTCGCCTTTATCTTTGGTATGATCTTTGTCTTTTTGATCCTTGCAGCTCAGTACGAAAGATGGCTCATCCCGCTTGCAGTCATCACAGCCGTGCCATTTGCGGTATTTGGCTCGTTGCTAGCAGTTTGGATAAGAGGTCTAACAAATGATATCTACTTTGAGATCGGACTCTTGTTGCTTATTGGTCTAGCAGCTAAAAATGCCATTTTGATCGTAGAGTTTGCAATGCAAGAGCGTGATAGCGGTAAGAGTATATTTGACTCAGCGATAAATGCGGCTAAACTTCGCTTTAGACCAATTGTAATGACATCAATTGCATTTACTCTAGGCGTCTTTCCGATGGTTATAAGCACAGGTGCAGGCGCTGCATCTCGCCACTCACTAGGAACTGGCGTGGTTGGTGGTATGATCGCTTCTACGACGATAGCTATATTTTTCGTGCCAATGTTTTATTATTTGCTTGAAAATTTAAATGAGAAATACTGGAAAAAGGGAGCAAAAAAAGATGAGAAATAAGGCGTTTATACTTATAACGGCGGCGTTTTTAGCTGGTTGCTCATTTCGTCCAGATATGCCAAATGTAGATACAAATTTCACATCTACTTACACTTATGAGACAAGCGATATAAGGGATCTTTGGTGGAGAGAATTTAACGATGAAAATTTAAATTCTCTAGTAGAAAGTGCACTTGAGAAAAATACAAATTTACGTGTTGCTTATTTAAATTTAGAGAAAGCAAAAGCAAACCTTGGCGTAGCTGAGGCAGATTTGCTTCCTGGTATAAATTTAAATGTAGGCTACGAAAAAGCAAAAAGTAGCGGTGAAACGTATACTAAACAACCACAAACTCGTTATAGAAAATCAGATATAAATTTAGGATTAAACTATGAGATTGATCTTTGGGGTAGAGTAAGAAATAATGTAGCAGCAGCCGAAGAAAGTCTAAATGCAACCAAATTTGACTACGATAGCGCGAGACTAAGTATCAGCTCAAGTGTTGCAAAAAGCTACTTTGCGTTAGTTTCATTAAATATGCAAGAAGCTGTGCTAAGAGAGACTCTAAAAACTTATGAAGATACACTAGCGCTTCGCAAAACACAGCTTGATCTTGGAAGTATAAATGAGATGACTTATTTGCAAAGCAAGGCAGCAGTAGAAAGCGCTAAGACCAATCTTGCTTCTATATTAAATGCAAAGTCAAAGGCTATTACCTCACTAACTATCTTGACTGGTAAAAGTAATAATGAAATTTTAAATGGAGCTGTTACTAGCTCACAAAATTTACCAACTTCTCCCGAGATAAGTGCTGGCATTAGCTCTGAAATTTTGCTAAGAAGAAGCGATGTAGCAAGGGCACTGGCTGATTTAAAAGCTACAAATGCTCTTGTTGGTGTTGCAAGGGCTGAGTATTTTCCAAGCATTTCACTGACTGGACTTTTTGGCTTTTCAAGTATTGATTTTGAAAATATCTTTGTTGGAAATGCCAATACATGGAGCATAGGGGGCTCTTTAGCACAGAAAATTTTTGATTTTGGTAGGACAAAAAATAATGTAGCAGTGGCTAAAACAAATGAACAAATTGCCGCTGTTAATTATGAAGCAGCGGTAAAATCGGCTCTTGGCGAAGTAAGAGATGCGCTTATTTCAAGGCAAAATGCAAAAATTTCTTTGGAACAAGTGAAAAATTTGCTAAAATCCCAACAAAGAATTTACTCGCTTGCCAAAGAGCAATATGACGCTGGCTATATTGGGCATTTAGAGCTTCTTGATGCGGAGAGAAATTTGCTTCAAGCAAAATTACAAGATGTCTCAGCAAAGCTTGATGAGGTCGATAGTGCAGTCGAAGTTTATAGAGCTTTTGGTGGCGGATTTAGGTTAGAAAAATAATTAAAAAGGAGAGAAATTGGGAACTAAGATATTAAATTTCTTGTTTTCTTGGGGATTTTTTGTTTTTGCTATCGCTCTTGGCGTAGCATTATGGTTTGCGATAAATTACGTGGATACATTTAGACTTGAGTCAAGCTTTTATGATATCGGCGAGATATTTATGATGGCGACTGTTTTTTGTATTGCCTTTTATGTGATCGCAGCAATATTTGTTATTCCTATTAGAGCGATCAAAAAATCTTAATCTTTCATCTAAGGACAAAATCCTTAGATGAACTCCTTGATTTCATTATGTAAAATTCTTAGATTTTTGATTATTTATTTTAAAAATTTATTTATGAAATTTACCGCATTTATATTACTACTTCTAACAAGTATATTTTTAATAGCTTGCTCAGCTAATCAAGCAAATAAAAAGATAAGCAACTCTGAACTAGAAAACTTAGCTAAACAATATGGTGGAGTATATATATTCGATGAGAAATTTGAGAAAGAGATAGAGAGACAAGAACAAATAAGAGAAAGTAAAAGAAAAGAAATTTTAGAGAGAATAAAGACAATACCTAATAAAAATGAAAGAAATCAAAAAGTGAGAGAAATTTTAAAAACAGAGTTTTACGATAATCCAAAAATGGATCAAACCCTCTCAAATGGTAAAAAATACTACACTCGTTGGATAGATTATGAAAGAGATACTGGTAAAAAAGCAGAAGTACCTGAAAGCTATACGAATAAGATAAAAGAATTTATAGGAAATGATTTTTTAAAAGAAGAACCTAGAATTTACCCTAAATATATGTATTTTGATGGAAAAGAGATGAGAATTATAAAAATATATCTTTCATATACTTATATTGAAACCAAATATGGACTATTTGGTGATAAAGGAAGAGGTGTATCATTTACCAAAGAGTCTTTTGGTACAAAATCAGGAGATAATATTTTCTACTTAACAAACAACAAATTTCATAAAAGCAAACAAGGACAAGTAAGTGCAAACTAAAAAATCAAATAAAGAGCTAATAAATTGCTTTAAAGACTATATTGATATAGCTGATGCAAGTTATGCAATGCTTCATAATGTATTTGAGAATGAAAGAAACGGACTTGATGAGCTTTATGATAAATTTGGTAAAGATAATGTCCCTGAAAATATTGTAAATTCTTATAGAGAAGATGAAAAGAAAAAGCCTATTTGGAGATATTCTGACAATATACATTTAGGAGATAAGATAACAGAAAGCAATCAAACCAAACAATCAAGGCTAAATAATTGTAAACTAGGTGACCCTACTGCTTATGCTCTTTGTATTGAAGCTAGATTTATGGCAGATAAATTTGTAAAAGATCCCAATGGTGAAGAAAGCGAAAAGCCAAAAAAATTAGAAAATAATGTTAAAAGATTCATTACAACTCCAACTGATAAAAATGGCAATAAAGCTAATCCTAAAATTTTCTACACCCCTGAATCCCTCTCCCCTCGCACAAAACTTTTTGTTAATCGCTATGAGCTAGTAAAGCACATACCTAATCAAAAATCGGGTTTTAGCTCAACTATATTTTATGATACGCTTAAGTCAAACTATATAATAGGCTTTAGAGGAACAGAGATGAAAATGAATGATCTCTTAGATGATGCCTTTATGGCCATCACATCAAGAGCGCTTATGCAAATATCTGCTTTAAAATCACTTCAGTCCTCTATGCAAGAAGCTATAAATTCTCATAGTCAAAACTTAAGTAACTTAGATAACACCGCCAAAGACATCATCCTATCAGGCCACTCATTAGGAGGTCATCTAGCTCAAATATATGCAGTAACCTTTAAAGATAGCGGAGTAAAAGAACTTTATACTTATAACGCTCCAGGAATTTATGGTGGTATATTAGCTTCAGCTTTTACTTGGAGCTTAAGGCTTCTTAGCTTTGTAGCCAAAGCCATAGCAAAAGGTGCAAGATGGATAGCAAGGGTCATAGACAAAGATGGCTTTATAGGAAAGATGGTAGGCTCAGTCTTTAACAAGATAAAAGGTATGTTTGGCTTTAAAGATGATAAGAGCAGCGTAGACGAATATGTAGATGTGGTTAAAAATAATGAACAGGCTCAAAAGACTCTTGCAGATAAAAAGGTTAGCTCTAATATAAATAAAGCTAGCAAAGAAAAAGATATAGACATAGAGATACATCACGTAGAGAGCGTTAAACAAAGTATAAATAGAGATGAAGATAGCTTTTCAAAAGATGTAGCTGTTTTGATAGAACCTACCTTTTCGGTCATATCTGATCTAGGTTATAAACTAGGCATAGATACAACTGGCGAAGTAAAGTATGAAAATACCGAGAATAGACACTTGGTGAATATATTGATTAGATCTCATTTTTTAAAAGAGAGCGTTTTGGTTTTATATATGCTGTGCTATCTCTTGGAAAACAAAGAAAATGAAGCCAAGATAGAAGGCAAAGATATAGCTGAAGCACTTGATTATCTAAATGAATATATCCAGTCGCTTAAATTCAAACTAAAATGTATAAGATCGAAGTTAAATTTAGATGTAAATATAGATGATATAAGTGATGCTTCTATGCTAGATACACCTTTATATATCTTTTATGCTTATCTAAATCTCTTTTATGAATATGGCAAATTTAGTGATGAAAATTTTAAGCAAGATATGGTCGGGTATATAATAGAAAATTTAGGCAGCAACATAGATAAAAATAGCAACAAAGAGGCAAATCTAGTAAAGATACTAGATATAGATGATCTAGATAAACTAGATGCGACAAAGATAGTAAGTGATGCTAGAGCTGGCGATATAGATATGCTAGTGGCAATTTGTGTTTTGAATTTATTTGTATTTGAAAAAAAGATAGATGTAAATGAACTTGGTAAATACTTCTCTTATAGCAAAAACATCTATAAAAATATAACGATACTACGAGATAATAGAGTAGATATAGCAGAGGCTAGCATCTTTGTAAAAGATAGAATAGATATGCTAAAGAGCATAATAAATCTAAAATATGCGGATCTAGCAAAGCTAAAAGAAAATGAAAATTTTTTAGCTAGCATAGACTCTAATGACATAAGCTCTAGCGATGAAGCCATAGTAATAGCCAATAATAAATCCGCTCAAAATAATGATGATGTGGCTTACAATAATAAAGTAGCAACCGATGATATAAAAGCTCTTATGAATGAGAGCGTGGGAAGTATCTTTTATAAAAATAACGATACTCTTAGCGTAAGTGCAGTAGATAAAAGTATAGTCGATGTTGAGGTATTAAAGGAGATATTTAAGCTAGATAGCAAAAATATGAATCAAAGAATATATCTAAACTCAGCTCTTTTGTCTAAAGCCAATGAAGAGGAGGATTATCCACTTTATTTTAAAGACGAAAAATATAATAGTGATGAGAATATACCTCTAAATTTTACTCATCAGCCAAGAGATGAGGATAAAGATATAGGAAGGCTAAATGTTGCTTATAGAAATTCTCAAACAAATATATTAAATTATTCACTACTAAATAAGAGTCTAAATATCGATCTAAAACCAATGAGCAAAAAGACTAAAGAGGCTCTTTCAAATTTAAATCAAAGGCAAAATTTACAAAAAGATAATCAATTTAAAGAAATTTCATCTACTGCGACTTCATGCCCTGTCATAGAGGATGACACTATCATTTGCCCACATGGCGGTCATGTGATCTTAAAAAGTAGGGCAGGCAGGAGCATAAGATCAGATGATCAAGGCGTGATACTTGATGTTGATTTTATAAACTCGCCAATAGTAGGCTGCTCAGCTAGGATCCCATGCGTCGTAGTAGCTTATGTGCCAAGATCGGCACTTAGTCTAAAAAGCATGAATGATCACTACGCTGTAATGCAAGATCTAGTGCCAAACTGCCTAAGCAACACCGGCTCTTCGCTAAGGTGCATAAAAAAAGAGAATAAACTAAAGCTAGAGCATAGTTTAAGTAACCCTATGTTTGAGAATAATAACCTTGCCGTACAAAATCCAAATTTAAATAAGCCATTGATCAGACTTCATATAAAAGCTTTTGCTTCCCAAATAGATAATCTTTTGGTAACTACCTATTATCTATTTGATAAAAAATTTGAAGATAAAAATGGCTTTGGCAAGATCAAACTCAATTTAGATGAGGGAAGAGACGTAGAGGATAAGAATTTAAAGGCTCTTTTAGCGGATAATTATGACGATAAGCGTTACGACATCAAAGAATTTAAACTAAGATATGGAGTGGATAAACTGAATTTGATATTTGTAGTTCCAAAGAATTTTAGCTCTCTTGATAAAGAGAACTACAAAAAGGCAAATAGCCCGGAAAGCGGGGTAGGCTTTTTTGCCAGTTTAGATGAATTTAATAGTTCTAATATAGAAAAGAATAGACGTACTTACACTTATGTTTTTGTGTCTCCAACTGGAGCTAAAAGCATAGAGCTTGAGATAGCTAAAGGGCTAGATAGTGGCTATACAAATGACATAAATACAACTAGCTTTGTAATGCTTGTTAGTTGATAAATTTAAAGAGAGGGATCGTTCTTGAGATTAGATAATACAAAAATTATTAGAAGCATAGAAGACTTGCTTGACGCATTTGATGTTTTTGCTGACAAATATCAAAACATAACATTTTATTGTCGCGATTTAAACCATTTTCATGATACCAATATATTAAATGGAGATGCTTTATATAACAAGACAATCGCGAGGCTATACAATCACAAGAAAGCCAATAAAAATGTGCTTATAAAAACATATAAGTATTTAGAAAAGTCAAATTTATTTAAAAGCGAAAAAGCTGTTAACACAACCAATAAGATAACAATCAAAGATATTGATATAGATGTAGAGGTTCTTAGTAAAGAACAAGATGTAATAGCAGAATTCGTAAAAGAGCTAATAGAACTTGCAAATAATGGTAGAAGCAAAGACAATAAGATTAAAAATTTTGACGATGCATCTAGCCAGTTGGTATCTAACTATAAAAATATAGAGACAAATTTTGAGGCTATATTAGATAAGCTAAAAAATTCGCTAATCAACAAAACCAATACAATACTAAGTCGTGAAAATTTTGATAAAAGAGATGAAACCGTAAAGGCCATAGAAGAGAGCTTTAAAAATATAAAAGAAAAAGTCAAAAAAGCTTCAGATGATGGCAATAAATATATTTTAAAAGAGATCACAAAATTTCTAATCAATCTTGTCGACATAAGCGATATAAAAGGATCGTTTAAGCCGCTAGCTTTATTGCTGGCAGCTCCAGAGGCGATAACTACTACTACAAATATAATTGACTTTTTAAACAAAAGGGGCTTTTACGCGTTTTCTGGTCCAGCCGCTAGCTTGCTAGCTACTAAATTTGGCTTTATACTAGGTCTATTAAATACAGTGTCGTTTAATAATATATTGGTTTTTACAAATAACGATCAAAAAAGTGGAAAATTTATAGATTTTTCATGCTTTGATATAACAGCTACTAAAGCCAAGAGCAATTATGATGAGTATATTGGTATTTGTTCTAATTTTATTTTAGAGGGCGATGAGCAAAGCTTATTTGACGCTAGAGTAAGCAAAAATGAAAATGTAGACAAGTCTAAAAATATATCTATATGTAAAAACGACAAGAACAATAGCGAAGAGAGCTTACTTAAAAGGATAGAAGAGTGCGTGATCGCAAATAGAGCAAATTTTGTCTATATGCAATATCCATTTTTTAACTCTTTCAAATTTGCAAATCTCCTAAAAGACAAATCCCTAATAACAAAAGACGATACTCACAATACAAATAATAGTAGCGGCATCTCTAAAAACTATCTTGTCGTCTCAAACGCCCCCATGAAACTAAACGCAAAGCTAAACGAGCACCTTATACAAAACATCTTAAGCTATAAGATAGAAGATAGTATAAACAGAGTTAGCGGTAAAAAGATAGTTGATCCCAAAAATGTAGGCAATGTAAAAGACTATAGTCAGTACTCTATACAAATAGGTGCCAAAAACGATGAAGACCTTTATCTTTTAAGCTTAAGTCCTTTTACGAGAGTTATTAACTCTAGGCTTGCAAAATTTGAAAAGGATATAGAGGAGTATAACTCATATATGAAAGGTGTCAAAAATTTTCATGGAAGTGACGCAAAATCAGTAGAGGTTTTAAACACCACTTTTAACGCAAAATACAAAAAAATTAATGAGGCAAATTTATATCTAGGTCGCATAAATAGACACTTTAAAAACGCCAAAGATATGGAAGAGATAGTTAATAATGAAGAGGAATTTTTAAAAGCCAATATAAAGGAATTTGAAATTTTCTTTTCAGGCTTAAATTCAAACTTGAAACATGATAAAGTGGCTTATTTTTTAAACCAATACTTTAAAATGCCTAATGAAGGGATGGAGAGTTTTGAAGCAATAGCTGATGAATCTTACAATCAAGCTTCTATAAGGACACATTATTACTACCCTGCTACAAAAATATTTCTTCTAGTGATGGGCTATTATGTCATAAGGCAGATATTTGATAGCTCTATTATTGAGCAAAAAGGATTAAAATTTTCATATCTTTCATCAAACTATGAGACACTAGAGATATTTGGTGAAACACTTAATGTTCTTTACGAAAACACATATTATATACAAGAAAATAATGCTATTGTGCCTATTTACTTCTTCAAGCAAACAAAAGAAGCAAAAAAAGAACAAGATGCTATCTGTATAGAAGAGATAGTAGAAAAAATAGAGCAAAGCCATGTAAGAAATGGTGAAAATATACTAGACGATGACTCCTATAATGAGTTAAAAGAGCTTCTTAAAAATTCTACCGGCATAGACGGAGAAAGCATAGATGATAAGAATTTTGAAAAGTATATTAAACAGATAGATGATGATGAGTATAAATATACTATAGATATATCTTTAACATCAACATTAGATGATGCCCTATATGATATATTTCCATTTTATGGCTTTTTCATAGACAAGTCTGACGATATAATGAAAAAAGTAATTGACGCTGTGTTCTCAGGTGGTAAAGGCAATATCTTTAAGAATATTTTTATGGAGCTAATAGGAGAACTAAAAGTATTTAGTATGCTAGGCGAAGCGCCAGTTGCAAAACTAGTTCACGAAAACAATAAAAAAGCCTTGAAAAAAATCAAACAAACAGCATTTGCTGGAGTGGTCAAAGTAAAAGGCAACCAATTTCTCTATATATATGTAGATAACAAAAAAAAATCCAAACACAGCATAAAAAAAACAAAACAATGGATAGATGAATTTGAAGTAGGCATAAATGTAAAAAGACAAATAGCTATAAGTGCTGGTAAAAATTTTTTAAAAAATAGCTTAAAAACTTATGCAGAAACTTTAATACAAGCTGGATTTGGCTTTTTAGTAGATAGTTTTTTCATCAACAACTACGAACAACAAAAAAGATCTTATGAACTAATACTTCATAAGTATTTCACAAATAAATTTAATGATACCTATGCTGTTAAGAATATATCTTATGAACCTTATTCAAATAAAACAAGTGAATATACCTACTATCCTATAGAGATATACTCATCTTTTATAAATATAGATCTAAAAAGAACTATCATAGGAGGAAGACTATCTAGTGGAGGACTAGACTATCATAACTTCTTCTACTATGATATAAATACCACTACAAACAAACTAGACTCTAATCTATCTAAAGATATAAGCCTAGATACTATGATATCTTATCTATGTCTAGATGAGCTAAGAACAGATAATAAAACTGATGAAGAGTTCTTTAATAACCTTAACAAAAGAAATAAAAAACTAGCATATTCACCAAAAGAGCTTATGCTACAAGGAGTTAAAACATTGCTAACAATAAGTCCATCAAACTCAATAGATATAAAACAAAGAGATGAAATTTATGAGATGTATAAAGCAAATAAAAGCACCTCAAAACAAGCCCTGCCAATAGACAAATACAACGAAGCTATGGAGATACTAGAAGACTTTAAAAATGGAAATTTAAATACCAATGTATGTGAAGTAGATAATAAATCAAGAAGACTACTAAAGGCATTAGATGTGATAGGCAATAATAATGTAAAGGGTATGTATGTGGGGTGTAAGGATAATTATAATAATGGTAAATTTAACATTTCAAAACCTATAATCCCCCCACGCCTAATAGGTCGCCTAGCTACTACCATAATAATGGAAGATGGTCTATATATAGGATAAGCTATGAAGAAGATCATATTTATCATCATAGCTCTTTTAGCGGTCATAGTAGTAGCAGTAATAAGCAAAGGAAAATTACAAGATAAAGGAAATTTAATGGATAACAATAATACATATATAGTTATAGCTCCAAATGGAGACAAGATAGAATTTGACAAAAAAACAAATTTAATAGCTTCAAAAAATATTGCAAATGATGAAGCTTACCTAAAAGAAAAATCCCAAATGCTCCTTGAAGCTCGCTCCATCCTAGACTCATCTCCATATAAAAACTATAAACCACTATACTATAATCCTAAACCAAATTCTCTAGGTCAAACAGACTATCTATCATTTAAGCCTTGGCTAGATATTAGCTATAAATCAAGTTCAAACAAGATAGCCCCTTGGACTAAAACAGAAAAAGCTTATTATGAAAGTCTAAAAGATAAAAGAGATAGATATATCTATCTAGTAAAAAGAAGTAATCTAAAATGCACTATGATAGATATTCCTGAAGATGCAATAGCTAGAGTAGATAGTAAAGGCAAACTAACTAAACCAGAATATGCTGAAATTTATGATGAAGTAGATAGAAATAAAAATACACTTAAATCAGAACTCTTTATAGGAGAGTGGGGAATTTGCGCTGGAGTATTAGGAGATAGTGAATCACTAGGCAATGGAAATGAAGGTGGATTTAAAGCAAGAGAATTTCAAGCAGTATTCTTAGCAGCCCAACTAGGAGAAGTAGAAGCATTACATGTACTAGCAGATTGCTTTAAATACTATACATATACAGTTGGAGTAAATAAAAATTTAGATACCTACACGAAAATTCTTAAACTATATAAAAACCCTCCACTAGATGAATATGGCATGATGCCTTATCTAGATGAAATAGTAGGTAATTACTTTGTGATGGATTTTAATAGGGGCAATTTGGTAGTTATACCAAGTGGTGGTTTTCATGCTGGACTAAGGGAGATAGTAGAGGAAAAAGGTGAACTATTAGATCCTAGAGACATCGATGCAAATGAGACTACAAGAAATGAATTTGATAACTTTATAAAGAAAGTTCTAGATGACAATAAAGAGGATTTTAAAGGTGGGTTTCCTGCGGAGTGGGATGAAAGAAGACTATCTCTCTACATCGACTCCACCCTCCTAGAAGCTAAAATAATGTCCCTAACCCCACCTGAGGGCTATCCTAATGCACCATACTATAACACTCCAGAAGAGCTAATAAGACTATATGAAGCTGGTAAATTAGATAAAAAGCTAAATCCACTAACGCCAGTAATGTATAGAGAAAGCTTTCCTGAAGATCTTAGGCAAAAGATATTAAGTTATGCCAAAGAGCATAATATAAAGGATTAGATAATAAATTTAATATCTATGGCTCCAAACGGAGCCAAACTCCGTCTCTTAATAGGTCGCTATAACATAAGTATCATCTGGAATAGCATGAGAAGCTTTGCTCTTATGAAACAAACTTATATGTTTAACCCAAAAGATGTCGAAGCTATGAGAAATATGCTAAAAGGATATGGCAAATCACTAGGCAAAGATGTAAGAGTAGCTTTTCTTAAAGGTATGGTAGAACTTTGGAAAACATCTATGAAAAACTAGAAGAAAACTATAACGAAATAATGCATACAAGATACACATATAAATTTAATGAAGCTTACGCACTAAATAATATCTCATATAAACCTATGTCTATAAAAGAAGCTTATGATAAAAATAGTACAAATAGCTATTGCTACTATCCAGTAATGATCTATCAAAACTATATAAGTCTAAATTTAAATAGACTATTTCTAGGAGCTAATATAAGTAGTGGAGGACTAGACTATAACTCATTTATCTACTATGATATAAACAATAAACAAAGCAAACTCTCACATAATCTTGCTTCAAAGCTAGCACTAAATAACCTTAGTGCTTATCTATGTTTAGATGAACTAAGAGGAGCTGGCAATGAGATAGATGCAAACTACTTTAAATATGCAAGAAGTAGATATACAAACTCAGATGTAGAGATAAGAGGGCTAAATTTGGATGTGAAAGAGGAGAAGGAAATTTATGATATATACAATAAAGGCAATGGACAAGATAGAATGAGCTTCTCTTATGCTATAAAAGACTATCAAAAGGCTGTTGAGATAATAAACAAATTTAAAAAAGGAATCTTTAACACCAGTGATGAGAACAATCACTCTAACCTATCAAGAGATCTAATAAAAGCATTAGATACCATATGCAACAATAACATAAAGGGTGTGTATGTCGGGTGTAGGGAAAATAATAGTAATAGCAATAAGAAAATTATGCCACCTCGCCTAGTAGGTCGTCTAGCCACCACCATAGTTATGGAAGATGGTCTTTACATAGGATAATAGATGAAAAAGATTGTATTTGCAGCTTTAGCTATCTTAGTAATAGCTATATCACTAATAGTAGTAAATAAAAGAATGAATAAAGGAAATTTAATGGATAACAATAATACATATACGGTTATAGCACTTAACGGTAGAGAGGTAAAATTTGATAAAAAGACAAATTTAATAGTTGCAAACCATGATAGTAATAGACAACTAGCTCCAGATCTTGCAGCCAAACTAGTTCTCGACTCCCGCTCCATCCTAGACTCATCTCCATATAAAAACTATAAACCACTATACTATAACCCTAAACCAAACTCTTTAGGTCAAACAGACTATCTATCATTTAAACCTTGGCTAGATATTAGTTATAAACCAAGCTCAACTAAACTATCACCTTGGACTAAATCAGAAAAAGCCTACTACGAAAGCTTAAAAGATAAAAGAGATAGATATATCTATCTAGTAAAAAGAAGTAATCTAAAATGCACTATGATAGATATTCCTGAAGATGCTATAGCTAGAGTAGATAGTAAAGGCAAACTAACCAAACCTGAATATGCTGAAATTTATGATGAAGTAAATGCTCACAAAGGTACATTAAAATCGATGCTCTTTTCTGCAGAGTGGGGAATATGTGCTGGGATACTTGGAGATCCTATGGGCTTTTCACATGGAAATGAAGCAGGCTTTAAAGCAAGAGATTATCAAAGAATTTTCTTAGCAGCTCAATTAGGAGTAGTAAAAGCTTTAGAATTCTTGGGCGATCTATTTGAATACACTACTTATGATATAGGTCTAAACAAAAATTTACAAATGGCTAGAGAATTTAGAAAACTATTTACTAATCCTCCGCTAGATGAATATGGTATGATGCCTTATCTAGATGAGATAGTAGGTAGTTACTTTGTGATGGATTTTAATAGAGGTGGGGTGGCTAATAATGCTGACGGAACATTACATATGGAGTTAAGAGAACTTGTAGAAGACAAAGGCAAACTACTAGACCCTAGAGACTTTGATGCAAACGAGACTACAAGGGAAGAATTTGTAAAGTATGTTGGCAATATTATGCATGATTTTCAAGATAAATTTGATGAGTATGCTTTTCCAAACACATGGGATGATCGTGGCTTACAACTTTATATAGATTCTGTTATGTTAGAATCCAAAATAATGTCCCTAACCCCACCAGAGGGCTACCCAAATGCACCATACTATAATACACCAGAAGAGCTAACAAGACTATATGAAGCAGGTAAATTAGACAAAAAGCTAAATCCACTAACACCAGTAATGTATAGAGAAGGTTTTCCTGAAGATCTTAGGCAAAAGATCCTAAGCTATGCCAAAGAGCATAATATAAAGGATTAAATAATAAATTTAATATCTATGGCTCCAAACGGAGCCAAATATAAATAAAAGACATAGGCATCTCTATGATAACCGGCCTAATAGAACTTTATAAAACCTCATATGAAAAACTAGAAGAAAACTATAAAGAGATAATGTATGTAAGCAATATATTTATTGCACTATTAACTTAAAAAAATAAATTAATTTTAAGAGATAATTAGACCTTTTTATAAGAAAAATCGCAAATAGCGTTCTATACAAATTTTGATAAAGAATTTCAATATATTTTAATATCAAAATGAGCTAAATTTTGAAAAAATTAAAGCATATTTTTAAACTTGCTTTTAACTTTTTTGTTATAATATCCCATCAAAAATAAAAAGGATATTTTTTATCCTAATTAAGGTTTTAAATTTGAGAGTATATTTAGACAATAACGCTACAACAATGGTTGATCCTGAAGCTTTTGAGCTTATGAAACCATATTTTTGTGAAAAATACGGCAATCCAAATTCACTTCATAAATTTGGCTCTGAAACACATCCAGCTTTAAGAACAGCGCTAGATCAGCTCTACACTGGGTTAAATGCAAAAGATAGTGACGATATCGTCGTTACCTCATGTGCAACTGAGAGCAACAACTGGGTAGTAAAAGGCATCTACTTTGACAAAATAGCAACTGGCGAGAAAAAGCGTATCGTAACAACCGCAGTTGAGCATCCAGCTATTTTGGCAACTTGTAAATTTTTAGAAAAATATGGCGTAGAGCTTACTGTTTTAGATGTAAATAACGATGGCATAGTCACGCCAGAACAACTTAGAGCTGTAATGGATGAGAATGTAGCACTTGTTTCTATAATGAGTGCAAATAACGAAACTGGCATGATCTTTCCTGTAAAAGAGCTTGCTAGTATCGCTCATGAATATGGGGCTTTATTCCACACGGATGCGGTTCAAGCAGTTGGTAAGATAAAGATAAATGTCCAAGACCTTGACGTTGATTTTTTAAGCTTTTCTGCGCATAAATTTCACGGACCAAAGGGTGTTGGAGCACTATTTATAAAAAATAGTATGCCACTAAGTAGCTTGCTTCACGGTGGCGAGCATATGGGTGGACGCAGAAGTGGTACGCTCGATGTTCCTGGCATCATCGGCATGGGTAAAGCACTTGAACTGGCAAATAAATTTATGGATTATGAGCACTCTCATGTTCGCCGTTTACGTGATAAACTTGAAGATGCAATTTTAAAAATTCCTGACGTTAGCGTCGTTGGTAAAAAAGAGCAACGTGTGCCAAATACCATTTTGGCTTCTATAAAAGGTGTTGAAGGCGAAGCTATGCTTTGGGATCTAAATAAAGCTGGCATCGCAGCTTCAACTGGCTCAGCATGTGCAAGTGAAACATTAGAGAGTAACCCAATAATGGAGGCCATAGGGGCAGATAAAGAGCTGGCTCACACCGCACTTAGACTATCTCTTTCTAGATTTAATACAGAAGAAGAGATTGATTATGCGATCGAGCATATAACAAAAGCAGTAAATAGACTAAGAGGTATCTCTAGTACATTTGCCTACGCCCCAGAATGGCATAAGAGCGGATTATAAAATTTAAAGGAAATAACATGGCAAAGAATAATTTGATCGGAGGCTCTATCTGGGATGAGTATTCTAAGGTAGTGCAAGACAGGATGAATAATCCTAAATTTATGGGAGAGATAACTGAAGAAGATGCTAAAAAGGCAAACGCAAAGCTTATTGTGGCTGACTTTGGTGCAGAAAGCTGCGGTGATGCGGTTAGGCTATACTGGCTTGTTGATGAAAAGACAGATAAAATAATAGATGCTAAATTTAAAAGCTTTGGCTGTGGCACAGCGATAGCTAGCTCTGATACGATGGCTGAGCTTTGTATCGGCAAAACGGTCGATGAAGCAGTCAAGATCACAAACCTTGATGTAGAAAAGGCTATGCGCGACAATCCAGAAACGCCAGCAGTTCCACCTCAAAAGATGCACTGCTCAGTTATGGCATATGACGTTATAAAAGCAGCAGCCGCAAGCTATAAAGGCATAGATCCAGAGCATTTTGAAGATGAGATCATCGTTTGCGAGTGCGCTAGGGTAAGCCTTGGTACGATTAAAGAAGTGATAAGACTAAATGACCTTCACACAGTTGAGGAGATCACGCAATACACTAAAGCTGGTGCGTTTTGCAAGTCTTGTGTAAAGCCTGGTGGCCATGAAAAAAGAGAATATTATTTGGTGGATATATTGCGTGATACTAGGGCCGAGATGGAGCGTGAGAAGATCGAAGCTCAGGCAAATGCTCAAGCAAATCACACTTTAGGTGACATTAGCTTTGAAAATATGACGATGGTAGGGCAGTTAAAAGCAGTCGAGTCTGTCATAGATAAAGAAATTCGCCCAATGCTCGAAATGGATGGCGGAAATTTAGAAATTTTAGATATCAGAAATGATAACGGCGAAAATACTGATATTTATATCCGCTATCTTGGTGCTTGCTCGGGCTGTGCAAGTGGCTCAACTGGCACTCTTTACGCGATTGAAAATGTCTTACAAGAGAGCTTAAGCCCAAAAATTAGGGTTATGCCTATTTGATTTTATTGACTAGCCCTTGTGGGCTAGTTTTTATTCTCTTAAAAATTTTAAAATTTCACTTCTAATTTGATTCAAATCACCCACAAATTTTTTTTCAAACTGCGAGCGATTAAAGGTTCGCTGACGTTTTGCTAACTGAGCCGTGTGTGTAGCTATGAGCTCTTCAAGCTCGTTTTGAGAAATTTCTTTATCTAAAAATTGCTTGCACTCTTTTAAACCTATTGATTTTAGTGGTTTTGGCTCACTTTTGTATTTATCAAATAAAAATTTTGCCTCATCTATGAGCCCAGCTTCAAGCATACCTTTTGTTCTCTTTTTGATACGTTCTCTAAGCTCATCTTTATCCCATAAAATTTCAAATATCGCTAGCTCTTTTATGATACTCTCTTTTGTATTTTCTCTTAACCAAATGCTTGGAATTTGGCTACTAAATTTATAAATTTGATACCACTTTTCGAGGCGATAAGAGTCATTTTGACTAAATTTACTTGCAAACTCAGGATCGATTTTTATAGCTAGCTCATAAATTTCTTCATTGCTTAAATTTATCTCACATTTTGGCACATTTGGTGCAAGTCCGCTAAGCATTGATCTTAGATAAAAGCCGCTGCCTCCTGTAATGATGAGCGGACAGTCTTGTAAGCGTGTAAAATCCTTTGCATTTTTATAAATTTCAAAAAATGCCCCAACGCTAAATTCTTTATCAGGATAAATCTCATCTACACCAAAGTGCTTTATGACTTCAAGCTGCTCTTTATTTGGCTTTGCACTGGCGATATCTATCTCTTTATAAAGTGCAAGCGAATCAAGGCTTAATATGACGCCATTAAGCTCCTTTGCAAGCTCAAATGCAAGATCGCTTTTGCCGCTTGCTGTGGTACCAATTATTGCAAATTCTTTAAACAAGTCTAGCCCTCGTAAAACGAGCTAAAGAGTAAAATTTCATCATTTTCCTCGTTATTTTTGCCTTCTTTTATAAGACTTGCCAAAACGCCAGCAAAATACGGAGCAAAGCTAAGCTCATTTAGTCCATAAGCTTGGTTATAGATTAAGTTACTATATATGTTATCGCGTCCAAGAGCTGGCTTATCGTTTGAGCTAAGAAGCACGTAGTTTGCCCTAAAACTAGGCTCTTTTAGCTCGCTTATGCCAAGATGTATCTTTAGCTCATTTAAAAACGCATTAATCTTTTCAGTTTTAACAAGCGTATCGATAGCGCCGACTTGTAAATTTGTAATAATCGTAACGCCATTTTTAGTTGGATAAATTTTGGCAAATAGATCATTTAAAATGATTGGTTTTTTAGGGATTTGCCCTTCATTCAGACTAAGATCAATAGTGTAAAATTTAGCCAAGATCGCATTTAAGCTCGTGCCTAGCTTATTCGAAAGCTCTAAATTTTTTGAAGCGATCACAAAGTTATCGGCCTCATATTCGCCGTTATTGCCGGTAGCTTTTTGCACTATTTGCCCCTGCGTTTTTAGCTCATAAATTTCATCATTTATAAATTTTGCCCCAAGAGAATTTAGCTCATTTATCAAAGCTTTTTTGAGCTCATTTGTATCAATACTTGCGTTGTTGGCTAAATTTATAGCGCCTTTTATGTTTTTATTTATTAGCCCAAAATTTGCAAGCTCTTTATCTATGCTTAAAATTTCTTGCTCGCTATGGGCAACCTTTATCTCATCAAGCCTTTTTTTAAAGCTTTCGTCATTGCTAAAAAGTAGATAAATGCCGCTCTCATCGAAATTTATCTGTGGATATTTGTTGTTTAGCTCTCTTAAAATTTCAAAGCTTTTCTTACCAAATTTTGAAAACAAAATTTGCATCTTTTTGTCGTGAGCTTTGGTTGATTTAAGTGTAAAATTTGTCATCCAAGCTCTAAAGGTTTCATTTAAGCAAATACTTATATCAAGCTCGCTTTTTTTGCTAACTAGCCCCATAAATGAGCTAGATATTGCTCCATCTTTTGCAAGAGCGTGTGTGCCAAAAGGCGTTAAAATCACATTTGTAAAATCATCTTTTTGGCTGCTAATAATTAAAATTTCTTCACCTTTTTTAGCTAATTCGTAAGCCATAAATAACGCACTAAAACTATCTCCAATAATCGCTACTTTGCCCATAATAACCCTTTGTTTTAAATTAATCTTGTAATGATAATATAAATTCAAATTTAAAGCAAAATGGTGTAAAATCAACCATTTTTAAAGAAAATGGAAATTTATCAAATGATAGAAAAATTAAAAATTATCGCTGAACTTATCGTTTTTAAGCATTCTATTTTTGCTTTGCCTTTTATTTTTGTTGCGATGATAATTGCTAGCAAGATAGAAAGTGGCTCGGCTTGGTTTGGCTTTAAACTGCTTATTTTAGGTATTTTTTGCGCTGTTAGTGCTAGAAATTTTGCTATGGCTTTTAATAGATACAAAGATGAAGATATCGATAAGCTAAATCCGCGAACTGCGAGCCGCCCAAGTGTTGATGGCCGTATCGGTAGGAGCAATATGCAGCTTTTTATAGTGGCAAATGCGTTTATTTTTATCGCATGTGCTTATTTTATAAATTCGCTCGCATTTTGGCTAAGTTTTCCTATTTTAGCTGTTCTTGGCGGATATTCGCTATTTAAACGCTTTAGCGAGCTAGCACATCTAGTGCTTGGCCTTAGCCTAGGTCTTGCTCCCATCGCTGGCGTGGTCGCAGTGAGCGCTGCTATACCGCTTTGGAGTGTGCTACTTTGCCTTGGTGTGACATTTTGGGTAGCTGGATTTGACTTGCTTTACTCACTTCAGGATATGCAATTTGATAAAGAAAATAAGCTCTTTAGCATACCAGCTATTTACGGCGACAAGGCCACACTTTTTTTATCGGCCATTTTTCACGCTTTAGCTTTTATATTTTGGCTACTTTTTGCTTGGGCAGCTGGGCTTGGAGCGATGGCATTTTTTGGAATTTTAGTAAGTGGCGTTATTTTATTTTTTGAGCATAGGATCGTAAGACGCGATTTTAGCAAGATAGATAGAGCATTTTTTACATTAAATGGCTATTTGGGAATTTTATTTTTTATCTTTGTTTGGATTAGCGTATTATGAGTGAGATTAAGCTGTTTAAAGCGCCTCTTGATATGGAATTCGAGTCTGATAAAGATGGGAGTGAGAAATTTAAAAGAGAGTTTGACTCCATCTTGCCAGGCGAAGAGGATGCACTTGGGGCTTGGCTAAAACGAGCTAAATCACGTGGCGAAACCAAAGAGAGTGATCAAGTTTTATTAACTTTGCTGATAGAGCTTCATAGAAAAGTTGATGCGCTGAGTGATTATATTAAAAATGAGCATAAGCAATATTTGCCACTAAAAGAGAGAGCGAGTATCGAAGAAATAGGCTTTACACACATCAAAATAAGCGAAGAAAAATTTATAAAAGATGAAATTTACTACGCAAGGATTGCTATGCCTATCTTTCCAAAGAGAAATTTGAGCCTTTATCTAAAGGCTATTGATGGAAGGCTTGCGAAGATAGAAAACATGCACGAAGAAGACGAAGCTGACTGGAATGCTTATGTGACGGCTAGGGAACGTGTAATGATAAGAGAAATGAGAGCGAATTCGTAAAGGAAAAATATGGAAATTTATATTTTTTTAGGCTTTGGTATCGTTTTGGCGATAATAGTAGCTTTAATGTTGATAAAAGATAGTGAGACAAATAAAAAATTTGTGAGATTTGAGCGAGCGATAGAAAGTGTTATGCAAGAAAATTTCAATCTAAAAAAGCAAATTTCAATGCTTGAAGGCGAGGCGTTTAAAAATAGTGAACAATATGAGCCGCTTAAGAAACAGATAAAAGAAAATATTGATTTGCAAATAAATGAGAAAATTGTACCAATAATTCGTGCGATTAAGAGCATTGAGCGAGTAATTGATGATTTTGCGACAGAGCAAAAAGATAGGATAGTTAGTCTTGAAGAGCGAACAAGAGATATTAATAAAATCGCACCAAGCGTCATCAATGAAGAAGAGCAAATTTTAAAAATGTTTAAAGACGGAAAAAGTGCAGCGATGATCGCAAAGGACCTTCATGTTGGAATGGGGCGAGTCGAGTTTGTGCTTAAATTTCATAAATTAGCCTAAATTTACAGGCTAATTTTAAAAAGACTAATCTACTCTTAAACTACAAAAATTGGCTTAAATTTTTATTTTGATTTAAATCTTTTAACATATAATTGAAAAAATTATAAAAAGCTCTAACCAAGCTTAAGAAGGTGCTTTATGCTAATCGATAAATATGGTCGGGTTGTTGATTATTTAAGGATTTCTGTAACTCAGCGTTGCAACTTTAGGTGTAGGTATTGCATGCCTACAACGCCATTTAGCTGGACGCCAAGAGAGAATTTATTAACTTTTGAAGAGCTATTTTTATTTGTAAAAGTGGCTATCGATGAAGGTATAAAAAAGATAAGAATCACTGGTGGCGAACCGCTTGTACGTAAGGATTTAGACGTTTTTATAAAGATGATAAGTGATTATAATCCAGACATTGATCTAGCGCTTACTACAAATGGTTATATGCTTTCACATTTTGCCAAAAGGCTAAAAGACGCTGGACTAAAGCGCATAAATATGTCGCTTGATACACTAAATGAGCAAAAGGCTAAATTTATCGCACAAAAAAGCGTTTTACACGAAGTTCTAGCTGGCTTTGAAGCAGCTCATGATGCTGGATTAAAAGTAAAAATCAACACTGTCGCACTAAAAGGTGTAAATGATGATGAGCTTATAAATTTGCTAGAGTTTGCTAAATTTAGAGATTCTCAGATCAGATTTATTGAGTATATGGAAAATTCACACGCTAAAGATGATCTAAAAGGGCTAAGTAGCAACGAAATTTTAAAAATCATCTCACAAAAATATAATGTCACAAAAGATGGAAAACTACCAAATGCGCCTGCGTCTATTTATAGACTTGATGATGGTTATAAATTTGGCATCATAGATCCACACAAGCACGATTTTTGCGAGAGTTGCAACCGTATCAGACTAAGTGCTGAAGGACTTTTGATACCTTGCCTTTACTTTGAAGATGCACTAAGTATCAAAAAAGCAGTTGCAAATGGCGACATCGTCGCAGCAAGCGAGATCTTAAGGCAAGTGCTAGCTAACAAGCCAAAAGAGAACAAATGGGCTCTAGGTGCTGAAAATGAAACCTCTTCAAGGGCCTTTTACCAAACTGGTGGTTGATGAGCAAAGAGCTAGAATTAGTTGAGGCATTTTTAAGCATCCAAGGCGAGGGCGCTTATCAGGGCAGGCTCGCTGTGTTTTTACGCTTTTTGGGCTGCAACCTAAACTGCTCTGGCTTTGGCGTAAAGACAAGGTCTTTAAAAACAGGCGAAGAGCTTTTGGGATGCGATAGCATAAGAGCCGTTTTTAAGGGACATTTTCACCACAAAACATATAGCACAGATGAAATTTTAAGCCTAGTTGATGGGCTATGCAAAGGCTTAGAGCAAAAGCCGATCATCGTTTTAACAGGCGGCGAGCCACTCATCTGGCATGAAAATGAAAATTTTATAAATTTGGTAAAGAAATTGCTTGAAGATTATGAAGTGCATTTTGAGACAAATGGCACTATCTTAATTGATTTTGCTAAATATGAAATTTATAAAAAATGCCATTTTGCACTTGGTGTAAAGCTAGCAAATAGCGGAGTTAATGAACAAAAACGTATAAATTTAGATGCTATTTTGGCTATTAAAAATAATGCAAGAAGTAGTTTTTTAAAATTTGTCCTCTCGCGCTTTGACAAAAGCGAGTTGGACGAGATTATAAATATAAAAAATCAAGCTGATTTGCCAGTTTGGTGCATGGCAATAGGAGCAAATAGAGCTGAGCTAAACGAAAATGCTTTAAAAGCGGCAGAATTTGCCATAAAGTATGGATTTAACTACTCGGAGCGTATCCACATCAGGCTTTGGAGCGATAAAGAAGGTGTTTGATGATTAT
Organism: Campylobacter concisus; assembly: GCF_002914195.1. Lineage (GTDB taxonomy): Bacteria > Campylobacterota > Campylobacteria > Campylobacterales > Campylobacteraceae > Campylobacter_A > Campylobacter_A concisus_M. The sequence goes on from NZ_PPAU01000048.1 coordinate 34,768, forward strand.
TAGAAAGCTTTTTAGATTTGAAAATGCACATATTGTGAGATTTTGTAGCTCAAAGCGTTGTAGGACTAGCATCCACGGGCACAGCTATGTGGCTGAAATTTTACTTAGCTCAAATTTTCTTGATAACGCCGGCATGGTCTATGACTTTGGCTTAATGAAGCTAAACATAAAAACGATCATTGATAGTTTTGATCACGCTACGACAATATTTTCAGGCGATAATGATGAATATAAAAATGATCTAAAAAAGCACTCGGCAAGATGGATCGAGATCCCGCTAAATCCAAGTGCAGAGCAGTTTTGCCGTATATTTTTTGTACTCATAGAAAGACTACTTGAGCTTAGTGTTATGAAAAACGGCGAGCGTGAAGTGAAGCTTCATAGCATTATCGTGCATGAGACTGATACGGGCTATGCGCAGTGCTTTAAAGAGGACGCCATAAATGCGCAAATGGGCGAGATAAGGCTAGATGAGATCAAATTTTCAGACGCTATCATAGAAGAGTGGGAGGATAAAAATTTATTCGAGAAGATGAAAAATAGGTTAAAAATAGAAATTCCAAAGGACGTTTGATGAAAAAAATTATAACTTCTTTTTTATTTATAACTGGCCTATTTGTGGGTTGTGGAGATAAAGATGAGGCTAAAAATGATATTAGCGAGCCAGTGCCTAGTGATGTGACCATAGCTCAACCAGACGCAAATGTCACAATCGATGAACAACTTCCACCTGAGCCAGTCGTCGAAGAGAATGAGCCTTCTAAAGAGAAGAAATGAACGAACATCTCTCCTCACTTTTTGCATACACCTTGCCTTTTCATGTGACATTTTTTTATGCATTAGTTGCCTGTAATGTGCTTTATTTAATACTTACTCAGTTTAGCAGCAATAGCAAAAACTATGTACTTCGTATAAGATATTTTTTGCCGATTTATCATATGCTACTTAGTTTTCTTGTGCTAACCGGACTTATTTTATGGGCGTATTACGGATATGAGTTTAAATTTAATGCCGTAAAAATGTTAATTATCTTAATAATTTTAATCGCACTTAGTGCTATAGGTTTTAAAAGGCTAAAAATTTATGCAGCTAATGGTGACTTAGAAAAATTTAAAAAATTCGCCCTTATTAAGGGATTTTGTGATCTTATTTTAGTCTTAGTTGCAGGGATTTAGATGAAATTTTTATATGATAAAAATGCAGGTAATGAAAGCTTAAAGATAGTAAATGAAGCTTTTTTGCACCTAAAAGCTAGAAGAATGCAAGTTGGTGAGCGAATAAGTGTTAGAAATTTACGAGATTTTAAAGAGTATATTTATGAAATTGATGAGATTGATAGGCGAAGTGCGAGCTTAAGTCTTGTCTTTGCCAGCTCAAATGGCGAGCAAAAATTCGACTTTACGATCGCTTGGGCTATCGTCGATCCAAAGACGATAGAAAAGACATTACCATTTTTAAATGAACTTGGCGTTGGTAAAATAGCTTTTGTCTATACTAAATTTTCTCAAGCAAATTTTAAGATAGATATTGAAAGGCTAAACTACATAAATGCTCTCTCTTGCGAGCAGTGCGGACGAACATCGCTAATGGAGTTTGAAATTTATAAAAATTTGGACGAACTAATGAGTATTTATAAAAATGTCTCAGCTATAAATTTTGGTGGTAAAAGCTTAAATGAGAAAAAAGATGATGAGCTTTTAATAATCGGTCCAGAGGGTGGATTTAGCGAGGATGAGATGGCTAAATTTAAAAATAGCTACTGCTTAAATACTAAAAACACCTTAAGATCGCAGACTGCGGTTATCTCAGTGGCCGCAAAATTCCTGGCTTAATTTATTTGATTTTTAGATTTCTTTTTATATAATCAGCAACTTTTAATGTAGATAATTAGCCCAAAAATAATAAAGGAAAAATGATGAAAAAAGATATCCATCCAGAATACGTAGATTGCACTGTAACTTGTGCTTGCGGAAACACTTTTAAAACAAAGTCAAACAAAAGCGAAATTAGAATTGACATTTGCGACAAGTGCCACCCATTTTTCACAGGCAGCGAAAAGATAGTTGACAGTGCTGGCCGTGTTGAGAAATTTAAGAAAAAATACGCTCAAAAATAAGCCTTGCTCTACTTTGTTCCTACTCCAATAGGAAATTTAGAAGATATCTCGCTTCGTGCGATCAAAATTTTGCGTGAATGCGAGATAGCTATCTGCGAAGATACAAGAGTTTGCAAAAGTCTTGTAAATCTGCTAAACGAACGCTTTGACGCAAATATAAATATCTCAAATTTTATCCCGCTTCATACTCATAACGAAGATGACTTTTTCACAAATTTAAGTGATAATTTTTTTAGCAGAAATGTAGCCTACATGAGCGATGCTGGTATGCCAGGTATCAGCGATCCAGGTGTTAGCCTAGTAAGATATGCTCAAAAAAATAACATTGAATATGAAATTTTAAGCGGAGCAAATGCTGCACTTTTGAGTGTGGTCGCAAGTGGACTTTGTGATAAGGAATTTGTCTTTTTAGGCTTTTTGCCAAATACTGGCAGAGATAGGTCTTTGGCTATCCAAAATGCTCTAAATTTAGCTTATCCAGCCGTTATTTACGAAAGCCCAAAACGCATACTAGGCTTAGTACAAAGCATCGCAAATCTAGAACCTGAGAGAGAAATTTTTGCCATAAAAGAGGCTACTAAAAAATTTGAGACTAAATTTAAAGAAAAGGCTCAAAATTTAGCTCAAATTTTAGAAAAAGCAAATTTAAGCGGAGAGTGGGCGGTTGTCATCTCAAAAAGTGACAAAACAGCCACTCAAAATATCACAAAAGATGAGATACTTTCGCTTAATCTTGCCCCAAAAGTAAAAGCAAAATTGCTTAACAAAATAACCGGAGAAGATGTAAAAAAGATATATGATGAGCTTATAAAAGCTTAAATTATATGCTACAAAACTGCTAAGTGATACTAAAACGAAAGTGTAAAATTTACTCTAGTTAGATACAAAAATAAGTTAAATTTTAATTGACTTTAGCTACCATAAGTTACCATGATAATATACGGAAAACAACTATTTTTACATATTTTGAACAAGCGACCACAGATATTAGAAGAGATATATCTATCAAAAGAGTGTGACAAAAAACTTTTCTCTAAAATTTGTGGCACAGGCAAAAAGATCATCCGCGTGGATAATCAAAAAGCACAGTCTTTAGCTCGCGGTGGAAACCATCAAGGTTTTTTAGCAAATGTTAGTGAGTTTGAATTTTCAGACATTGCCGAGCTTAAAAAGCTAAATTTTATCGCCATTCTTTACGGCATAAGCGACGTTGGCAATATCGGTGCTATCGCTAGAAGTGCCTATGCTCTAGGTTGCGAAGGCCTTGTGATAGTGGCAAAAAGTGTAAATATGCAAGGCGTTTTAAGATCAAGTAGTGGTGCTGCTTATGAGATACCAATAGCGATTTTTGAAGATGGGCTTAGTTTGCTAAATGAACTAAAGCAATTTGGTTTTAAAATTTATGCAACAGCAAGTGATGGCAAAAACGTAAAAGAGATGAGGTTTGCTGGTAAAAGAGCTTTGGTGATGGGCTCAGAAGGCGAAGGCATACCGCAAAAAGCTCTAGCAAAGTGTGATGAGTGTATTGGTATAAAGTTAAAAGAGGGCTGGGACTCCTTAAATGTAAGTGCAGCTTTTGCAATAATTTGTGACAGGATGATAGATGAATGAATTAGAGAATTTAAAAGAGATAGGTATAAAGGAAATTTCACGTAAAACGCATATTGAGCCTACATTTTTACAATATATTTTTGATAAAAATTTTGAAAAATTATCACGTTTAAATATTAGGGGCTATGCCAAGATTTTGCAACGTGAATATGATGTTGATTTGAGCGAGTTGCTTGCTGAATACGATGCCTTTATGCAAGAAAACACACCTGATGAGAGTCACAAAACTAAAGTTACTCCAAAAATTTCTTCCTACACTCCAAAAGATATTACCATACAAAAACAAAGCGGTACTGGCGGTGCTGGATTTTTATTTTGGCTTATCATTTTAGCTATTATCGCTGGTGGGGCATATTATTTTGATGCTTACAAATATATTGAGAATTTTTTATCGTTTTTAAATGATGAGAATAAAAGCGTGAGCTATTCGCAGTCAAGTATAGTAAATGAGGTGAAGAAAAATATCATCGATACAAATATCACCATCTCTCAAAATAGCCCTAAAATAGAAGCAAACATATCAAGCGTAAAAATTTCAGCTCCAGTTGAGCAAAATGTGACAACAAGTCCTGCAAACATGGAGCAAAATGCTGTGAAACCAAGCATGGCAGCTCAGCCAGCTCCTAAGATAGAGCAAAACATTACAAAGCCACTAAATGAGGCGATCATTACACCAAAACAACGTGTTTGGATAGGGATAATTAATCTTGAAAATGGTCAAAAAGTATCAAACGACACAAGCAAAAGCATAAATATAAATTTAGACCAAAGGCAGCTCGTAGTTTGTGGAAATGGCAACATTGAGCTAAAGATCGGCGATAAGGTAACAAAATATAATCCAAGTCGTCCAGCTAGATTTTTAGTGGAAAATGGAGAGATGAAATTTGTGAGCTATGATGAGTTTGTAGAACTTAACAAGGGTAAATCTTGGTAAGAAAAATAGCGATTTTCACCGCTTTTAGTGTATTTGCCTATGCTTTTAGCTTACAAACTAGTGCAAGTGCTTTAAGCAATGTTGAAAATGTGCAAATTTCTTTAGAAAATTTAGACCAAAATGGCTCACTCAATGTCAATGAGCTAGTATCAAGATTAAAACAAAACTCAAGTTACGATAGCATTTCATTTGGTTCAAATAGTTTGAATTTAAAATTTATAAGCGAGCAAAAAGTTCCTTCTACATTATTTGTAAAATCAATAAATTCGACTCTGGATGATGCCAACATAAGTATTTCAAGGATAAATTCTCTAAAAAATGGAGATAAAATTTCTTATGGAATTTCGGCCATAAAAAATGGCGGAATAGATCCAAACTTATTAAGCTTAGCGCTTAGTCAAAGCGGTTTTAAAATTTTAGGATTTGATAGGGTTGATGGGAATTTAGAGATATTTTTAGATGCTCAGAATATGATTCTTAAGGCTACAAAGGTAAATTTTGACGAAGAGACGCCACTTTTAAAAAGCGGTGGTACTTATTTTGTTGATGTTGAGGGTGCAAGTAGTCTGGATATCGCATCAAAAGAGTCAAATAGATGGATGCCACTTGTTAGGATTTATGATAAAAATTTAAATCAGATCGACTCTATAAAAGAAGAGCAAGCAAAAACCGCCATTTCTATAAATTTAGCAATAGGCGCAAAATACGCATTAATTAGCGACAATGTTGATATAAATAATATAAAAAATGAGATAATTATCAAGCTTATAAAATAGGAGCAAGCAGTGTTTGATGAGATAAGATTTAATACAATTGAGCGTTTGCCAAACTACGTTTTTGCCGAAGTAAATGCAATAAAAATGGCTGCACGAAGAGCTGGCGAGGACATCATCGACTTTTCTATGGGTAATCCTGAGGGCAGAACACCACAGCACATCGTCGATAAACTATGCGAAAGCGCGCAAAAGGACAAGACTCACGGCTACTCAGCCAGTGCTGGAATTTACAAGCTCCGCCTTGCCATTTGCAACTGGTACAAAAGAAAATACGGCGTAAATTTAGACCCAGATACCGAAGCAGTCGCCACGATGGGTAGCAAAGAGGGTTTTGTTCACTTAGCTCAAGCTGTGATAAATCCAGGCGATGTGGCTATCGTGCCTGATCCTGCATATCCGATACATACACAGGCATTTTTATTTGCTGGTGGAAGTGTAGCCAAAATGCCACTTCATTACAACGATAAATTTGAGCTAGATGAGAATAAATTTTTTGAAAATTTGATCCAAACCATACACGCAAGTTCGCCAAAACCAAAATACGTAGTCGTAAATTTCCCTCACAATCCAACGACCGTGACAGTGCAAAAGAGCTTTTACGAGCGTCTTGTAAGCATTGCAAAACAAGAGAGATTTTACGTCATATCTGACATCGCCTACGCGGATCTTACATTTGATGGCTACAAAACGCCAAGTATCTTTGAGGTTGATGGTGCAAAAGACGTTGCAGTCGAGTGTTATACACTTTCAAAAAGCTACAACATGGCTGGCTGGAGAGTTGGGTTTATGTGCGGAAATAAAAGACTTTGCGCAGCACTTAAAAAGATAAAATCATGGGTTGATTACGGCATGTTTACGCCGATCCAGGTGGCTGCTACTGTTGCACTTGATGGTGATCAAAGCTACGTTGAAGAGATACGCCAAATTTATGAAAAAAGAAGAGATGTGATGATAGAGGCCTTTGCTCAGGCTGGTTGGGAGCTTAAAAAACCAAGCTCTAGTATGTTTATCTGGGCGAAACTTCCACCAAAGGTTAGCCATCTGGGCAGCCTTGAGTTTTCAAAGCAGCTTCTTACAAAGGCGTCAGTTGCAGTTAGCCCTGGTATTGGTTTTGGCGAGGGCGGAAACGACTATGTGCGTCTAGCTCTTATCGAAAATGAAAACAGGATAAGACAAGCAGCAAGAAATATAAAAAAATATTTGAAAGAATTTGAATGAATGTAGCGATATTAGGCGTTGGAACGGTTGGCGAGTCAGTTATTAAAATTTTACTAAAAAATAAAAAGCTAATCGCAGCAAGAAGTGGCGAAGAGATCGTACCAGTCATCGGTGTGGTTAGAAATTTAAACAAAAAAAGAGACGCGGGCATCCCTTTGACTGACGATATAAATAGCGTTATAAACCGCGATGATATCGATGTTTTTGTCGAGCTTATGGGTGGTGTGGAAGAGCCTTTTAGGGTTGTGAGTGAAATTTTAAAGCGAAAAAAAGCAGTAGTCACTGCAAACAAAGCACTTCTGGCCTATCATAGATATGCTTTGCAAAATTTAGCCAAAAACACGCCATTTGGCTTTGAAGCAAGCGTGGCTGGTGGCATACCGATCATTAGAGCCTTAAGGGAAGGCTTAAGCGCAAACCATATCGTTAGTATAAATGGCATACTTAACGGAACTAGTAACTTTATCCTAACCTCGATGATGGATGAGGGATCAAATTTTAAAGACGCTCTTAAAAAGGCTCAAGAGCTTGGATATGCTGAGGCTGATCCTACTTTTGATGTGGGTGGCTTTGATACGGCTCATAAGTTGCTTATCCTAGCAAGCATTGCATACGGTGTACACGGTGATCCAGAGGATATTTTGATCGAAGGGATACAAGGTATAACACCAGAAGATATATTTTTCGCAAAAGATTTTGAATACTCAATAAAACTTCTAGCAATTGCCAAAAAAAGCGAGGGTAAAATCGAACTACGTGTGCATCCAGCACTTGTGCCGCAAAATAAAATGATAGCAAAGGCAAGTGGCGTAACAAATGCGATCAGTGTCGTTGGCGAGGTCGTTGGCGAGACGATGTACTATGGGCCTGGAGCTGGTGGCGATGCAACGGCAAGCGCGGTGATCAGTGATCTCATCGACATCGCAAGAGATAGCAAATCGCCAATGCTAGGATACAAAGCACCTTTTGAATTAAATACGCTTGAGCTACTTGACCGCGATAGGATAAAGACGAAGTACTACTTTAGGTTAAAAGTCGAAGATAAAATGGGTGTGCTAGCAAAGATTACAAATTTAATGAGCGAAAATAATTTATCGATCGATAGCATACTTCAAAAACCAAAAGATGAGAGTGAATTTGCGGTATTGTTTTTTACGACACATACGAGTCTTGAGGCTGATGTAAGAAGGACAATTGAAATTTTAAAAGAGCAAGAGTATATAAAAGAAGAGCCATTTATGATGAGGATCGAGGAGTAGCTTGGGACTAAAAGAGTATCTCTTTGGCAAAAGTTCAGAAGATAGGGCATGCGAATTTTTACAAAAACTTGGTTTTGTCATTTTAGAGAGAAATTTTCACTCTAAATTTGGCGAGATCGACATTATTGCACTAAGTAGTGATAAAATTTTACACTTTATAGAGGTAAAAGCAACTAGCGGAGAATATGAAGCAGAGTATAGACTAAGTAATGCAAAATATATAAAAATCTTAAAAACTATAAATTTTTATATGATGAAAAATAAGCCAAATAGAGATTTTCAAGTCGATTTACTAGTTATAAAAAATGAAAATTTAGAACTAATAGAAAATATTAGTTTATAATAAAATTTATTATTTAGATAAAATTTAAATTTAATTTGTATAATTGCCACATCTTAAAAACAAGGAGAAAAAATGGGAAAATACATCGAACTTACAAAAGAAAATTTTGATGTTACAAAAGAAGGCGTTGCTTTAGTAGACTTTTGGGCTCCATGGTGCGGACCTTGCCGTATGCTAGCTCCAGTGATCGAAGAGCTTGCTGAAGACTTTGACGGCAAAGCAAAAATTTGCAAGGTAAACACTGATGAAGTACAAGATCTTGCAGTTGAGTTTGGCATCAGATCGATCCCAACATTGCTATTTTTCAAAAATGGCGAGCTAGTTGAGCAAATGGTCGGTGCGCAGTCAAAACAAGCCTTAACTGATAAACTAAATTCGCTTCTTTAATGGGCGAAAAAAGAAGAGGAAGCCTACTTCCTCTTACATATATATTTGGTTCATTTTTTGGTGCAGCTATGATAGCAGCTGCATTTGCGTATAGCAACTATCGTTTTTCACAATATAAATTTGTTGATTTTGCGAAGCTAGTTTTTTACGAAAAAAGCGAAATTTTCACTCCAAAAGAGCCAAAATACACGCTTTTAATCTTCAGCTCAAATCAATCAAAATTAGATGAAATTTTACCAATCAAAAATGAAACAGTTGTGGCAATCGATATCTTTCAAAAAAGATATGAGTCAAACTCAACACTAAAATATATAAGCTCGGATATTAATACGGTCTTGGAGCTGATGCGAAATTTAAGCATCACAAAGCTTCCAAGTAGTGTTGAGATAGTTCATCAAAAAGGCGAAATTTACAAACAAAATTCGTCCATAAAAGTTTTAGAATAAAGGAAATTTATGCTTGATTTAGCGATCATCGGAGGCGGTCCAGCAGGACTAAGCGCTGGACTTTACGCCACTAGAGGCGGACTAAAAAATGTTGTAATGTTTGAAAAAGGCGAGCCTGGCGGTCAGATCACCTCTAGCTCAGAGATAGAGAACTACCCAGGCCAAAAAGCCCCTGGCGAGAGCGGCTTTGACTTTATGAGCACTTGGTGGAAGCAGTGCAGTGCATTCAGACTAGTTCATAAGTGGGCAAACGTCGTTGGTATTAGAAAAAATAGCGACGGCAGCTTTGAAATTTTACTTGAAGGTGGCAAGAGCGAGCAGGCAAAGGCTGTCATTGTAGCGACTGGCTCAACCCCAAGACGCGCTGGCTTTAAAGGCGAAGACGAGTTCTTTGGCAAAGGTGTTAGCACATGCGCAACATGCGATGGCTTCTTTTACAAAAACAAAGAGGTAGCCGTTCTTGGCGGTGGCGACACAGCTGTTGAAGAGGCACTTTATCTAGCAAATATCTGCTCAAAAGTCTATCTAATCCATAGACGTGACGAGTTTAGAGCAGCACCTACGACCGTTGAAAAAGCTAGAAAAAATGAGAAGATCGAGTTCATAACAAGTGCGACGATAAAAGAGGCACTTGGCGATAAAATGGGCCTAACAAAGATCGTGCTTGATACCAAAAATGGTGAGCGCGTGCTTGATGTGCCAGGAATTTTTACCTTTGTCGGACTAAATGTAAATAATGAAATTTTAAAAGATGAAAATGGCAAATTTATCTGCGAGATGGTTGATGGTGGACAGGTTAAGACAAATCTTAAGATGCAAACTAGCCTAAAAGGGCTATTTGTAGCAGGTGACATCAGAGAGGACGCTCCAAAGCAAGTCATCGTAGCTGCAGGTGATGGCGCGGTAGCTGCACTAAGCGCTATGAGTTATATAGAAAGCTTGCATTAATACTCAAATTTAGCCAATTTTTTGGCTAAATTTTTCTTCTTTTTTTCTATTAAATTTTTGATTTTATACGCATTTTTAAAGCCTATTTGTAATCTATCTATAATAAATTTTATGTTAAATTTCAACTAAAAATCAAAGGATAAATTTTGGTAAAAATAGGCCTTTATGGTGCTAGTGGAAAGATGGCTCAAAGTATCATTTCTTGTTTAAAAGATGAAAAAGATGCCACTTTAAGCATCGCTTTTAGCCAAAAAAATCAAGTTGAAAATTTAAGTAGTGATCTTTTGACAAATGACTTTGCTAAATTTTTTGAAGCGTGTGATGTAATAATCGACTTTAGTCAAAAAGAGGCTACGGTAGCACTGCTAAACTACGCTAGAACTAATCCAAAACCACTAGTTATCGGTACAACCGGCTTAGATGATGACGAGAAAAATTTGCTCCACCTGGCATCAGGGGCTATGCCTATTCTTTATGCAACAAATATGAGTCTTGGTGTGGCTGTTCTAAACCGCCTTGCAAGGATTGCTTCAAAAACATTAAGAGAATTTGACATAGAGATCGTAGAGCAACACCACAGGCACAAAAAGGACGCTCCAAGCGGCACAGCAATGACCTTAGCTGGTTGCGTGGCTGAGGCTAGGGATCTAAATTTAAAAGATGTTTTAGTCACTGGTAGAGCTGGCATGGTGGGCGAAAGAAGCAAGGACGAGATCGCAGTTATGGCACTTCGTGGTGGAGATGTGGTCGGTCGCCACACAGTTGGCTTTTATAATGACGGCGAGTTTATTGAGCTAAATCACACCGCAACAAGTAGGGTAACCTTTTCAAAAGGTGCGATCAGGGCTGCTATTTGGCTAAAAGATCAAAGTAGTGGTCTATACTCGATAGACGATAGTTTAGGGCTTGATGATTAAATTTGAGCTTGATGATGTAGAGAGCTACAAGCTAGAATTTGGTGATAAATTCTACCTGCTGGAGTGTGAAAAGCGTCAAAATTTAAGAGCTGGCGATATAGTAAAGCTTATATTTAGATTTGAAGATGATGAGTTTGCTCAGGTTGAGCGCATGTGGGTGGTTGTTAGCGAGACAAATAACGGTGAATTTACCGGCATTTTAGACAATGAACTATTTCAAAAGTCTGTTTAAATGCTGGCGATGAGATCAAGTTTAACTACAAAAATGTTCTTGAAATTTACAAAGATAATGAAAACTAAAGGAAAAAAATGTGTGCAATAGTTGGTATTATAAATTCTAAAGATGCAGCAAAAACTGCGTATTATGCGTTATTTTCTATGCAGCATCGCGGCCAAGAGGCAAGTGGTATTAGCGTTTGTGATGATGGAGAAATTTCTACTCACAAGGGTAATGGCCTAGTTACAGAGGTCTTTAATGAAGAAATTTTAAGATCACTAAAAGGCGATATGGCGATCGGTCACAACCGCTATGCAACGGCTGGTAAAAACTCGGGTCGTGATGCCCAGCCAATAGCCGCTAACTACTCTTTGGGACAAATTTCGATAGTCCATAATGGAAATTTAGTAAATAAAGATGAGGTTAGAGATGAGCTTATTAAAGACGGTGCGATATTTCAGACAAATATGGATACTGAAAATATCATTCATCTAATCGCAAGAAACCATAGCGAACACTTGCAGGACCGTATTATCGCGGCGCTTGACAAGATAAAAGGTGCTTATTGTCTGCTTATCCAGTCACGCCATAAAACCTTTGCCATAAGAGATCGCTGGGGTGTTAGGCCGCTAAGTCTTGGCAGGCTAAAAGATGGTGGATATATAGTAGCTAGCGAGACTTGCGCTTTTGATCTTGTGGGGGCTAGCTTTATAAGAGATATTAGGCCTGGTGAGATGATAGTTTTTGAACATGGAAAAAGTGAGTTTCAAAGTATTCAAATTTATGAGCCAGATCCTAGAATTTGCGCCTTTGAATATATCTATTTTGCACGTCCAGATAGTGTGATAGAAGGTAAAAGCGTCTATGAGGTTAGAAAAAAAATGGGTGAAGTACTAGCTAAAAAGAGCAAAATTAAAGCAGATTTTGTCGTACCTGTACCAGATAGCGGAGTACCAGCAGCGCTTGGGTACGCAAATGAGAGCAAAATCCCATTTGAGCTAGCTATCACTAGAAACCACTATGTGGGTAGAACCTTCATCGAGCCAAGCCAAGAGATGAGGAATTTAAAAGTCAAGCTAAAACTTAACCCGATGTCATCGGTTCTAAAAGGTAAAAGTATCGTTGTTATCGACGATAGTATCGTTCGCGGTACCACTTCAAAAAAGGTGGTTGATCTTTTAAGACATGCGGGCGCCAAAGAGATTCATTTTAGAGTCGCATGCCCTGAGCTTAAATACCCTGAGCGATACGGTATCGATACGCCAAGCTTTGAAGAGTTAATAAGCTCTAAAAAAAATGTAGAGGAAGTAAGAGAATATATCGGTGCAGATAGCTTAGAATTTTTAAGTATAGACGAACTTAAAGAAAGTATCGGCAATGAGCGAAAATATTCGCTTGTAAGCTTTGATGGTGACTATTTCATAAAGTGAAAAATTTAACTATTTTTTTGCTTGTTGCAATATTTTTTAGTGGTTGCTCACAAAAGAGTCCAAGCAAAAAAGATGAAATTTCTATTTACGTAAGCTACTATGAGATAAATGGCACAAAACAGCAGCTACAAATAAAAACCGTTCAAAATTTCGCAGAACAAAATGCTAGTGTGCCATTTTTTGGTGTAGTAAATTTTTTAGCAGAAGATAAAATTTTAAATGCTTATTCGCTTGCAAAGGGTACTATAAACGTACTTGAAGTAAATAACAACTCTATAAATTTAAATAAATCAAGTGATATTCTGGCTTTAAAAAAAGCTAATGATATAAAATTTTATGAGATAAGACCTGACGTGCTTGAGAGTGTTAAATTTAGATCACAAAATAGTGTTTGTGGCGATTTTTTGTTGCAAAAACCGGTGTATGTAAATGTAGCAACAAACTACTATTTAAGAGATGATAGTTTTTTTGCAAGCTTAATAGAGGCAAATTTCTTTTATAAAAAAGGTGCAAAGATCCTAAAAAAAGAGTTTGCTTACAATATAGCCGAGACTAAAATCCTTGAAGAAGCAAAAGAATTTACACAAAAAACAAAGCAACTCTTTTTAAATGACCTACAAAAATTGGGTAGGCTACTTGATATACTTTGTACTTTTTAAATCTTTAAGTTAAAAATTCGTGTTTATTGCAGATGCTAAAAAGATAAAATTTACTCTAAAATCAAACTAAGACTTAGCGTTTTATCCTATGAAATTTGTAAAAATTTGCTTTAGATTTGATTAGTAGCAATTTAGTTTTGTGATATTCATGCCGTTTTTAAAGTAAGGCGGATATGGCATATATACGGTAAATGGTGTACTTTTTTGCTTTGGTAAATTTCTGGCTACATCAAATTTATATTCAACTGTATTTGGCCTCTCATCCTTATCTGTGCCAAGAACCCATGAGAAAAATGAAAGCCCACTTGGCTTAAAAAATGCTTCACCGCCAAGGTCATTTTTATTTAGCGGTTGATTGATTAGTTTGACTGTCAGTGTGCAGTTGCTAATTGTAAATTTACCAATATTTCTCACTTGCCCCTTAAAAACAATACTCTCGTTTCGCAAAATTCGCTCACTTTTTACATTTTCGAGCATACCTTTTTTTGTATATTTATCAAGCACTAGCATTAAAAAAACAGCAAGTGTGGTTGAGACTAGAATGTTTGTAAAAAATAGTGATAAAAATAACTTTCGCTCAGCCCTAAGTGAGAGAACAAGAAATAAAATGGAAAGCAGAGCAATCGCAAAAAGAACGATAATATGAACGATCGTAAAATATGCTGAGCTCATCAAAAACACTCCACTTTTTTAGAGATATTGTAGTCTATAAATGCGAAATCATTGACAAATTCTTTAACCTCAATGCTTTGCTTTGGTAAAAATTCCTCGTTTAAGATGATTCTTTTTCTAGCAAATGGATTAAGTGAGTTAAAAAAATCTTTCGTATTTTGTCTTGAGCTTAGATAGAAGTCAAGCTCGATTTTACAGATACTAAGTGCATTATTTGAATTATTTGTAATATTAAAATCAACCATTAGCGCATCGACATATTGAAGCTGTTTGGTGGTTATTTTGCTTATGCTAACTGGTCTTAAATTTTCATTTATATATTTGTTCGCGTAGTAATTACCTACAAAAAGTCCGAAAAAACCAGCTAGAATAAATAAAAATCCTATCTGCCACCACGACTTTATCGCTATAAAAATCCCTAAAAGCACAATTAGTATAAATGCTAAAAATATCCAGCCATAGGTTAGAAAATCAATGAGCTTTGCATTTTGCAATACAAAAAGCAAGTTGTGCTTAATGCTATTTAACATCTCGCGATCTTTTCTCTTCAATGCCGCTCATACCAAAACGCCTTGCAAGTTCGTTTTTTACAGCATCTGGATGAATATTATGGGCTGAAAGTGCTACAAGTGCATGAAAGCAAAGATCGGCTGCTTCATAGATCAGATCATCTTTTGCTTTTTGCTCATTTTGTTTTGAGTTTTCTGCAAAACTAAGATCCTTTGCGGCCATTATAAATTCGCCAGCCTCTTCGCCAACTTTCTTTAAAATTTGATTTTCACCTTTTTTAAAAAGACTTGCCACATATGAAGTTTCAGGGTTAGCATTTAGCTTTCTATCTTCTATCACATGGTAAAGCTCATCAAGCACACCATAATTTATTTTTTTGACTTCAACTTTTGTATATAAAATTTTGCCGTCATGCAAATTTATCTCATTAAAAAAGCACGACCTTGCTCCAGTGTGACAAGAAGCGCCTCCGTTTTGAATCACCTTTAAAAGCAAAGTATCGTTGTCGCAGTCTAAAAAAGCAGCCTTTATCTCCTGAGTGTTGCCACTTTCTTCGCCTTTTTTCCAAATTCTATTTTTAGTGCGTGAAAAATAGTGAGCGTAACGGCTAGATAGACTTAAATTTAATGCTTCTTCGTTCATGTAAGCAAGCATTAAAACTTCATTTGTGGCATGATCGCAAACCACTACTGGAAGTAATCCACCAACTTTTTGCCAGTCTATACTTTTTGTTACGCTATTCATTTTTATTTCTCGCTTACTGAGCTAGCTCTTGCTTTATCTTTTGCGTCTAGCCAGATATTTGGCACAGCTCCGCCAGGTGTTAAGAAAATTTTAGCATCTTTGTTTTCTTTTAGAGCCTCGTTAAATTTGTTTTGCGTCTCGATCTGCTTTAAATTTAGTAGATTTTGATCGACGCTTTTTGCAACCTCTTTATTTGCATACGCGGTTGCGTCAGCCTCGATTTTAATGGCATCAGCCTTACCTTTTGCTTCAATGATCGCAGCTTTAGCGGTACCTTCAGCAAGTGCGGCTTGTTTTAAGGCTTCTTGATTTGCCCTTTCTACTTCGTATTTTGTTCTTTCAGCTTCTTGTTTAGCGATTTGGACGCGCTCGATTTGCTCTTTTACCTTTGAAGGCAAGATGATTTCACGAAGCTGGACTGTTAAAAGCTCAACTGGCTTATTTGGCTGAGAGTCGATGTCTTTTCTTATGCCATCATCGATTTGTCTTGCTAGATCGTTTCTCTTTGTTGGAAGCTCTTCTGCTGTATATTTGCCAGCGATACTGCGAACTACGTCACGAACGACAGGATCAACTATCTTGCTCTCCCAGCTAAGACCCCAAGAGGCAATAGTTTGAGGGGCATTTTCTGGATTTAAACGGTATTGCACAGTAATATCAATGCTAACTGGTAAATTTCTAGCATCAAGCACTGAAATAGAATTTTTACGTAAAATTCCAGCGCCAACGCCTTGATATGATTTTTGCATTGATTCGCCCATATCCTCGCCAGAAGTATAGTTTATGATCCTAACTCTGGTGTCCACGATGATGATGTCTTGGATAAAAGGTAAAAAGAAGTGAAAGCCTGGTTGTAAAGGATTTGGCTCATATTTACCTGCTGTAGACTTAATACCAACTTCGCCTGAGTGAATCACTTTAAATGGCTGAGTGATAGCAAAAATAGCAATAATTGCAATTACAATGTAGGCAAGTGCTCCAAATTTACCAAAACCACTTGGTAGATTTGGCATTTTAAAGTCCTTTTTGAAAGGCGGCTCTTTGTCGCTATTTTGACTAGAGCCTCTGTTGTCATTACCTGGCTTTTTTTTATTGAAATAATCGTTTAAATCAGCGGGCATTTCGTTCCTTTAAATTTTTAAATATATGTTAAAAATGATTCATATTTTTTATTGAGTCCATAAACTACGTCAAAATAAGCTTTTTGTAGTCTCTTTGTCACTTCGCCTCTGGCTCCATTACCAATGATGCGGTTATCTATGCTATTTATCGGTGTTACTTCAGCTGCTGTGCCTGTGAAAAATGCCTCGTCAGCTGTATATGCCTGATCTCTTGTGATACGCTCTCTTCTTACTTCGATGTCAAGATCATGAGCAAGTCTTATGACTGTATCTTGAGTGATACTAAGTAGGCTATTGTCGTTTGGTGGAGTGATTAAAACGCCATTTTCAACGATAAAGAAACACTCTCCTGGACCTTCAGCCACAAAGCCCTCGCTATCAAGAAGTAGCGCCTCGTCGTATCCAGCCTCTTTTGCCTCGTAGTTTGCCATTTGTGAGCTTAGGTAGTTTGAGCTAGCTTTTGCTCTGTTCATTTGAGCAGCAGGTGCAAGTTTCGCAAAGCTTGAAATTTTAACTCTAATGCCTTTTTCTAGGCCTTCATCGCCAAGATAAGCACCCCATTCCCATGAGGCGATAGCGGTTTGCACTGGTGCTTTTGTGTGAGCTACGCCCATTACGCCGTATCCTAAAAATATAAGTGGGCGGATATAAACATTGCCATTATATTTATTTGCGCGAAGAAGCTCTATTTGCGCTTTTTCAAGCTCTTCTTCGGTGTAAGGCACGTTTAAAACAGTCATTTTTGCTGATCTTAAAAGTCTTTTTGTGTGATCTTGGAGTCTAAAAATAGCTAGACCTTTTTTTGTTTTATAAGCTCTTGTGCCTTCAAATACGGCATTAGCGTAGTGCAAAGAGTGAGTTAGAACGTGTACTTTTGCATCGTCCCATTTAACTAATTTTCCATCCATCCAGATAAATTCTGAAGCATTCATTGTTAAACCTTTCTTTTTTCTTAGAAATTTTGGTCTGAGTTTATCTAAAATTGCTTTAAATTTACATTTCTAAGACCAAAATTTGCAGATATTGCCCGCTAAAAACTACTTATCTAAAAGCTCTTGTATGATCTTTGCCATCTCATCGATTGATGAAGCTGTACTTAAATTTATTAAGTATTTGCCGCTTACTACAAAAGCTGGCACACCGCTGATACTTGCCACATCATAAGAGGCGAACCATGCGTCTAAAAGCTCTTTTGCATGCTCTGAGCTTAGCGCTTTTTCATACTCGTCTTTGCTTACGTGAGCTGCATTTAGCGCTAGATCTATAAATCTTTGCTTATCTTTGCCGTCATTAAAGTCATCTTTTTCATCGTGTCTTGCTTTGTAGATCGCAAATTTAGCTTGCTTAAATTTAGACTCATCGCTTAGCAGATCAGTCCCATTTGCCTCATCTATCGATATAAGAGCGGCGAAAATTTTACTTGTAGTCTCGCCAAGCTTGCCTTTGGTGCTTAGGTGATATGGGATAAATTTAACCCCGTCAAGCTTTGACATCAGCTTTCTTGTAATCGTTCGGTCAAATTTATAGCAGTGAGGGCAGTCATAGCTAAAGACCTTGACGACTGAGTTTTTAGGCACGTTAAGCGGTTTTGCTAGAGTTTGATACTCCACACCTTCAGTCAGTGCTGATAAATTTAGCGCAAAAAACGCACTTAAAATTAGCATTTTTATAAGCTTCATCTTTGCTCCTTATTTTACTAGATCAGCTAGCACTTTTGCGGCGTGGTCTTTGGCTTTTACGCTTTTGTAAATTTTAACTATCTTGCCGTCTTTGCCGATCACAAAGGTGCTTCTGACGATGCCAAGATACTCTTTGCCGTAGTTTTTCTTGACCTGCCAAACGCCATAAAGCTTTGAAATTTCTTTATCCTCATCGCTTAAGAGGATGTGCTTTAAATTTTGCTTTGCGATAAAGCCTGCATGCGACTTCACGCTATCTGGGCTAACGCCGATGATAACGGTATCGTTTTTGATAAACTGATCGTAGTTTGCGCTAAATTCGCAAGCCTCAGTCGTGCAGCCTGGAGTGTTGTCCTTTGGGTAGAAGTAAAGCACTACATTTTTGCCTATAAAGTCCTTTAGTGCGACCTTTACGCCGTCTTGATTTAGCGCTTCAAACTCTGGCGCTTTATCGCCAACTTCAAGTGTTATTTTTCGTTCAATATCTGCTTTACTAAATTCGCTCATTTTATCCCCTTTCTCTTATCTTCTACGCTCTCGCCGCCTACGCCGATGTTGCTAGCATCGTGAGTTTCTATGAAAATCATCACCGCCTCTTTTTTCTTGCCAAGTACTCTTACAAGCGTCTCAGTCACCTCTTTAAAGACTTGATCTTTTTGCTCTTTTGTCGGCTCTGGGCCTGCTATTTTGATATTAACATAAGGCATTGTTGCTCCTTTTTCAAGATGCAAAATATTAGCCAAAATGAGTGAAATTTCAGATTAAAGCCTTTATTTAAGAATTTGGCATTAAAATACAAACACTTGTTACATAGGAGCGAAAAATGGACTACAACAAACATAACAAAGGCTTTGTTTGCTTTATGTATAGCTTTGGACGAAACAGAGCGGTTTATGCTGTTTTGATGGTTTTAGTCATATTTTTGCTTGGTTTTTTGATATTTGGCTCAAGTGCTCAAGCTAACATTTTAAATTTACAAATAGCCCTTAGTGTCATGCTTTGCGGGCTTTTACTCATACTTGTAAATCCAAAAATTTTTATCATCAAGCTAATTGGATATTTAATTTCACTTGCTGGCGTTATGATCGCTCTTCACAATGCAAATTTACTAGGCGAAGGCTTTAGCTTATATTTTTACGCAAGCCTAGTCTTTGGCGCATTTATGATGCTCATGCTTCTTAGTTGGTTTGTTTACAACGCAAGAAGCAGCGAGATAAATGAAATTTAGTTCGCCACTCCCATAAGCACGCTTGTGTAGGTGTTTTGCTTAGGCTCTGAGCTTTTTGCATCGTTTATATTTATGCGGCCAGTCTCAAGCCCAGCCTTTATGAGCGCTTCTTTTACCGCATTTGCACGCTCATTTGCTAGTTCAACTAGCTTTTCTTTATCCACTTCGATAGCTTTTGTTGCCTCTTCTCTTAAGGCCTTATCGCTTTTGTCTTTAGCGTTTGGAACGAGAGAATTTAGCACGGTAATATAATCTTTGCCACTTGAGGCGATTATTTGATTTATCTTTTGATCAAGCTTTTTTTCTTTAAAGTAGAGCACGTCTATTTCGGAGTAAGTAGGCGTGATGCTAAGTTTCATCATAGGCTTTGCAGTAGTTAATTTTATAAAATCAGCTATTTTTGGTGCTTCTGAGCTTATTAGCTCGCTACTTCCAGCAAGAAAATCAATAGAGCTAAGATCCTTGCCGCCAAGCCCTAGAGCATTACCCAAAAATCTAAACGGAGCTAACGTAATGTCTGCAAAGAGTTTTTTAACAGCAGCCCAAATGACACCGCCATATTTAAAGTCAGGATCGTCTAAATTTCCCTCAACTGGCAGGTCGATATTTATTTGATTGTTTTGATCGCTTAATATCGATATAGCAAGCGAAAGTGGTAAATTTACAGCATCTTTTGAATCAACCTTTTCTCCAAGTGTGAGTGTGTCAAAATTTATAAGATTTGAGCCGTTTAATTTTGAATCAACAACGCTATAATTTAGATTTAAATTTAACTTACCTTTTTTTATTTTATAACCCAAAAATTGCCCGCTATATGGCGTTATATCGATTAGATCGATGTCTTTAAAATCAAGCTTAATATCGGTATTTTGCTTTAGCTCAAAAGGAAATAATTTTGCTGTAATCTGAGAAAAGCCATTTTTACCAACTGTGCCTTTGAACTCACCCGAACTTGGACGTTTTTTATCGATGTCAGTTAGCTTACCATTTAGATTTGAAATTTTTGTAGCAAATGGCATAAATAGTGACGCATCTGAAAAATCAACCTCGCCGTTGTTAAGTGAGAAATTTTTGATACTAAAATTTAGCTCGTCATCTTTTTTAATAGCTGCCTTTTTGCTCTCAGTTTTTTGCTCACTTTGGGCTTTGCTTTTATCTTCTTTTACGATTTTGCTTAGATTAAATTCACGCTCTTTGCTTAGATGAGCCTTGATAAATGGTGAATTTAAAGCAACTCCAGTAATTTCAAGATTATCTTTAAAAAGTGAAATTTTATCTACATCTAAACTTTTAAACGCGATTAGCTTTTCTTTATTTTTATCATCTAATCTAATATCTTTTACACTAAGTTTTGCATCTGCTTTTATATCTTTTGCATAGTGAAGCTCGGCGTTTACACTCATCTCTCCACTTGAAAGATCTGCCTCTAAAAATGGCTTTGCGTAGGCAAAATATTTTGGCAAATTTTTATCTTCAAGTTTGATTTTAGCAGTTATATCAAGTGGTTCAAGTTTGATCTTTGAGGTTAGGTCCAAATTTAGCTTTTGCGAGCTTTTTATATCCACTTTCGCGTCAAATGGCTTACTAAAATCGCTACTTAAATTTGCTATTTTTACAAACAAATTATCAAATTTATGAGCGATTTTCTCGCCTTCAAAAAGATGCGTCAAAGCGATGTCAGCGTTATTTACACTTATATTTTTTATATCAAATTTAAACTCATTTTCTTTGCTTTTTGAAGCACTTTTATTTTCAGCCTTTTTCTCTACTTTTTTAGTGTGTTTTGCAGCTTTTGCAGGTTTTGCGCTCTGCTCGCCAAATCCTAGCTCATTTACAGCACTTAGACCATTGTCGTTTAGTTCTGAAGTAAATTTAGGCTTATTAACATCGACACTAGCGATATTTAGAGCCGTTTTTAAAATATCAAAGCTTATGCTCTTTATCGCCATATCAGCGACGCTTGCTATATCTTTATTTTTTGCTTTAAGTCCTATATTTTTTACGTTTAGCTCATCAAGGCTCGCAAGACTCTTGTTGCCATCCATTGTGAAATCTGTATTTGTCACGCCAGCACTTGCTACATTTGCACTTGCGCTTTTGCTAAGTGGCGCGTTTATGCCGTTTAGTGCTATTTTTTCAAGCGTTAGGGCTGTTTTGTTATTTGCTAAATTTGCATTTAAATTTGAGGCATTTATATCTTTTAGATTTACTAAATTTTTACCAGTTTCGTCTATTTTTAGGGCGTTTGCATTTATGCTATTTATTGCAGCTGTCGCATTTAGCTCACTTTTATCATTTAAATTTGCTAAAAGCGAAATATCGTTTAAATTTAGTGATTTTAAGCTTACTGTTATTGCATTTTTAAATGACACATCGCTTAAATTTATGGCATTTAACTCTAATTTAGCATCTATCTTGTCCGCTATCTTACTATTTAGGTCAAAATTTGGTAGATCAAGCTCGCCAAGGCTTACCTCATTTTCACCCTCGTTTAAATTTAGTGATTTTATATTTAAAAAACTATCCTTTAAATTTATCTTTGTAGCGTTTTCATCGGCGTTTATATCGTAGTCGATGCCTAAATTTATAACTGCATTTTTAAGGTTTAGTGTATCGTTATCTATAAAACTTATCGCAACTGGCTTGATGCTAAAATCCTTTATGCTGATATTGCCCTCGATTTTTAGTGGATTTAGCTTGATTTCGCCATTTAGATCGATCTTGTGAGCTAGGCTTGAGTTTGAGTCAAAGATATGATTGCCAGCACTATTCTTTTTTGTATTTAGCGAGTTTAACTCGTAGTTTATATCATCAAAATTTACATTAAATGGCTTTGTTAAATTTTGATCGCTATATAAAAATGAGCCTTTGATGATTTTTGCGTTATTTAGGGCAAAATTTACAGAGCTAGTGCTGTTATCTTCGGTAGTTGCGTTATCATCGTTTATAAAATTACTAAAGTTAAATTTTGAATTTTTATCTCGTAAAATTTTGACATTTGGCTCTTGAAGCCTAAAAATATCAACTTCAACTAATTTTTTAAAAATAGAAAATGGCTTTAGCTTGACATCGACTTGCTTTGTACTAAAAAGTGGTGAAGTGGTGTTTAGCTCAGCATTTGTTGCATTTAGCTCGAAGGTAAATGGATTAAATTTAGCGTCTGCTACAAAAAGTGTTGCGTTGTAGTCTTTTAGATATTTTGGAGCGATATGTTTAATGCCATAAGGTACTCCAAAAAATCCAAGAAGAGTATAAATAACTAAAAATGAAACTACGCAGATGGCTGAAATAAGTGCTGTTTTTTTATTTTTATTCATTGTAAAATTTGCCTTGTTGTTATCTAAAATAGGGAGAGATTTTACTTCAAAAAAGGTTAAAAGATAGTTAGAAATTTAAAACTTCTATACCATAAATTTACATTTAGCTTAATAACACTTTTATACGATTCGTATTACTATGCAGAAATATTTTTAACCAAAGGGGATTGTGATGAAGAAAATTTTGCTTATCTTTTTTTTGTTATTTGGTATTTTTTCTCATGCAAATGAAAA
This sequence comes from Campylobacter concisus, assembly GCF_002914195.1. Lineage (GTDB taxonomy): Bacteria > Campylobacterota > Campylobacteria > Campylobacterales > Campylobacteraceae > Campylobacter_A > Campylobacter_A concisus_M. The sequence goes on from NZ_PPAU01000048.1 coordinate 57,534, forward strand.
TGCCGTTGTAGTCGCTATAGAGGAGCAAACACCTCGTATAAATCCACTCTATGACGAGGATCACGATCCTACACTTTCACTCGTTTTTTCGGGGCTTACGAGCCACGATGAAAATAGCAACGTCGTGCCAGAGCTTGCCAAGTCTTGGCAGGTGAGTGATGATGGGCTGGAGTATGTTTTTGAGCTAAGAGATGATGCTTTTTGGCATGACGGGGTGAAATTTAGCGCAAAGGACGTTAAATTTACCATCGAAGCGGCTCAAGATAAGAAGCTAAACGCGCCGGCTATCTCAAATTATGAAGTCGTAAAAAGCGTTGAAATTTTAGGCGATTATAAAGTTAAGATCACGCTTAATGAACCATTTCCGCCATTTCTTGACGCACTTAGCTTTGGCGTTTTGCCTGAGCACATTTTAAAGGGCAAAGATATCGCAACTGATAAATTTAATAACGCTCCAGTGGGAACTGGTGCATACAAGCTAGTAAAATGGAAAAAAGATGAGAGTTTGGAATTTGTGGCAAATGAGAAATTTTACAAGGGCGAGCCAAAGATAAAAAGGGTATTTTTTAAGATCGTCGGCGATGAAAATTTAAGACTTGTAGGCCTAAAAAGCGGTGAGATAGACGTTGCGCTCATCTCTCCAACCGGCGTAAATTTCATAAAAGATGATAAAAAATTAAGCCTACTTAAATTTAAAAGCGCGGATTATAGAGCTTTGATGTTTAACTTTAATGATCCTCTTTTTCAAGATAAAAATGTAAGGATAGCCCTAAACTACGCGGTTAATAAAGATGAGATCGTTAAAAGCTTATTTCACGGATATGCAAGCGTAGCGAACAACCCGATAGAAAAAAGCTTTGCAAATGACAGCGAGTTTAAATTTAACTACGATCCGCAAAAGGCCAAAGAGCTACTTGAAAAGAGCGGCTTTAAGAGAAACAAGGCTGGCTTTTTTGAAAAGGATGGCAAGGAGCTTGGCTTTGACATCTACGCCTTTAATAACGACATTTTAAGGGTCAATCTAGCTAAAATTTTAAGCAGTGAGCTAAATAAATTTGGCGTGAGAGCCAAAGCCTACGCTAAGCCAAGAACAGCCTTTAGTATAAGCGAGGTTGATAGCTTTATCATCGGCTGGGGAAGCCCATTTGATCCAGACTTTCACACATATAGAATTTTTGGCGGATTTGCCGATGTGAGCGTAAATGAAAATGGCTGGAACTTTAGCCACTACAAGGACTCAAACGTCGATCTTGCCTTAAAAAATGCAAGATACACAAAGGACGTAGAGCTTAGGAAAAAGTACTATAAAGAATTTCTAAAAGCGCTTCATGAAAACCCACCTTACATTTTTATAGCCTATCTTGACTATCCACTTGTGTTTAATAACAAAATTTCAGGCATTAAAACGCAAATTTTAGGTCACCATGGGGCTGGATTTTTATGGAACATAAGAGAGTGGCAAGTAAAATAGTGGATAAAAACTTTGTTTAGAGCCATTTTAAAAACAGCGATCTCAAGCCTTGGATTGCTGTTTTTCATCTCATTTTTTCTATTTTTGCTCATATATTTTTTGCCAGGAAACGTCACTGACGCGATGTTTTTGCGAAGTGAGGCGGTGAGCGTGGCTGTAAAAGAGCAAATTTTAGAAAATTTGGGGCTAAAAGATGGCTTTTTTGTGCAGTATTTTAGATGGCTGGCTCACTTTGTGACGGGGGATTTTGGCACTAGTTTTGTAAGTGGGGCAAGTGTTTTTTTGCTCATTAAAGAGAGGCTTTTAAACTCGCTTATCTTATTTTTCGCCTCATTTTTTTTGATAGTTTTTTTATCCTTCTTCTTAGGATTTTTAAGCGCCATTTATAAAAATAAATTTGCCGACATCTTTATAAATTTTAGCTCCTTTTTGCTGGCATCACTACCGCATTTTTACATCGCTCTTGTGCTAATAGCGATATTTAGTGTCTATATAAATTTGCTGCCAAGCTCTGGGGCAAACGAGCTAGGATCCAGCGGAGTAGGGGCTAAATTTATCATCTTGCCAACGCTTGCCATCATCTTGCCACACCTTGGCGCAAATGTGAAATTTGTAAGAGACAGGCTAAATCAAAGCCTAAACGCCGACTTTATCCAGACGGCTCACGCTAGAGGTTTGGGACGGGGCAAAATTTATCTCTTTGCCATAAAGCACGCAAGCACCGATATAGTCTATTATTTTGCCACTCTTGTGGCTGGCGTTTTTGCAGGCTCATACGTCATTGAGAGCATTTTTTCATTTCCAGGCATAGGCAAACTTAGCCTTGATGCAGTGATCGCCAAAGATTATCCAGTCGCACTTGCGACCATTTTGCTAACGGCTGTTTTTGTTGTTTTTGCAAATTTACTGGCTAAAATTTTCGCTATCTTGACAGATAAGAGAAATTTATGAGAAAAGTCATATTTTTCCTAGCCTGTTTTGTCTTTTTGTCGCTTGTCACATTTGCTTTTGTGACGCCGTTTTTTTCTAAATTTGAGCCAAATTTCACTGACTTTATAGCGGTAAATTTAGCCCCAAGTAGCGAGCACATCTTTGGCACTGACATCCTAGGCAGGGACAATCTCATAAGAGTGGTCTATGCGCTTAAAAACTCGCTTCTTATCTTGCTTTTAGCTGGCTTTTTAACAACGCTTTTTTCGCTCATCTACGCATATTTTGGCACGAGCAAGAGCAGAGTTTGCGAGAGCCTTTTTGACAAGGGGCTTGATGCCTTTTTGAGCATACCAAACATCGTTTTTATCATGCTTTTTAGCTCATTTAGTAGCGGAGATCTGCTTATAACCTCTTTTATCATCGCCATTTGCTCGTTTATGCAGGGCGCAAAAGTTTTTATGCAAAATTTTAGACTTAATAAAAAGTGCGACTACGCCGAGCAAGCCGTGATAAATGGAGCTGGTAAATTTAGCCTGATTTGCTTTGAAATTTTGCCAAATTTAAAGCATCTAATAATTAGCATCTTTGGCATAAATGCGATAAACGCTGTCGTTATGGAGGCCACGCTTGGCTTTTTTGGCGTGGGTAGCGACGCAAACAAGATAAGTCTTGGCATCATGCTAAATGAGAGCAAAGAAGCGCTTTTCCTTGGCTCTTGGTGGATGGTGCTTTTCCCTGGCATGACGCTATTTTTACTTATCCTTGCAACCTCGATCATCACATCAAATTCAAAAAATGGCAATATAAAAATATGATAGAGATTAAAAATTTAAATATTTTTTATAAGGATAAGAAGCTTTTGCGTGAGCTTGATTTTGGCATGAGTGAGGGTAAATTTATAGGTATCACAGGCGCTAGTGGCAGTGGTAAATCGCTCTTTGCAAAAAGCCTAATAAGGCTTTTTGATGATGATTTTAGAGTGAGAGCGGATAAATTTAGTATTTATAAAAAAGATATCTTAAAGCTTAGTCAAAATGAGCTAAAAGAGCACCGAAGAAAGGTCGCTGCGCTTGTTTTTCAAAACTCCGTTGCTAGCCTTCATCCGCTCTTAAACGTCGGCGATCACTTCAACGCCTATCTTGGCGGCGATAATAAATCAAATAAAGAGCTTGCATTTAGCTATTTTAGGGAGTTTGGGCTAGATAATGCAAATCTCATCTGGCACAAATACTCATACGAGCTAAGTGGCGGTGAGGCGAGCCGCGTGCAGATCGCTCTTGCACTTTGCCTGAGGCCAAAAATTTTAGTCTGCGACGAGATAACAAGCGGGCTTGATAGCATTAGCGCTAGCCATGTGGCTGGCATCTTAAAGAGCCTAAAAGGCAAGATGAGCGTCATCTTTATCTCGCATGATGAGGCGCTGACAAGCTATCTTAGTGATGAGATTTGGCAGATGAGAGATGGGCAGCTAAATTTAAAGGAAAATGCGTGAAAATTAGGCTTGAAAATGTATCAAAAAGTTTAAACTTTAAGGAGCATTTTAATGCTAGGGCTGAAGTACTGCACCTTTTAGAGGGGATAAATTACGATCTTGATGATGGCGAAAATTTAGCCATTTTGGGCCAAAGTGGCAGTGGCAAAAGCACGCTTGCAAAGCTCATATCATTTAGTGAGCCAAAAAGTGGGGGCAAAATTTACATAAACGATGAGGAGATCACGGATAAAAATGAGCTCAAAAAGGACATCAGATATATCTTGCAAAATCAAAAGCAAGCCCTAAATCCAGCGCTAAAAGTAAAAACCGCGATCGCTCACGTGAGGTCTTATCTTAAGCTTAGCTTTAGTGAGAATGAGCTTAAAGAGCTTTTAGCTAATTTAAATTTAAAAGATGAAATTTTAGAAAAATTCCCATCTCAGCTAAGTGGCGGTGAGTCGACAAGGGTCGGGATACTGCTAGCACTTCTTTCAAAGCCAAAAATCTTAATCTGTGACGAGATAACAAGCGGGCTTGATAACGAGACAAAGCAAAAGATCATAAATTTGCTTTTAAGCTTAGATGAAAAGATCAGCATTATTTTTATCACGCACGATATTTTAAGCGCGATGAAGATAGCACAAAAGGTGCTAATAATCGAGGCTGGCAAGCAGGTGGCTTTTGGTAAATTTGATGATCTTGCGAGCCAAAATGTCCTTAAAAAATACCTCGATGCTGCAAAAATTTATAAAAATAATCTTTGATATAATGCAAGCAAAAAAGGGTTAAATTTTGCTAGTTCACATTTGCTGCTCGGTCGATAGCCACTACTTTTTACAGCGCCTACGAAAAGATCATCCAAATGAACGAATAGTAGGCTATTTTTACGATCCAAACATACATCCATATAGCGAATTTTTACTGCGTTTTGAGGACGTGAAGCGAAGCTGCGAGAAGCTAGGCATCAAGCTTTTATGCGGCGAATACGACTACGAAGCGTGGCTTGGCGGCACAAAGGGGCTTGAAGATGAGCCAGAAAAGGGCAAAAGGTGCGAATACTGCTTTCATTTTCGTATGAAAGACTCCGCTAAAAAGGCGATAGAGCTAGGACTTAGTAAGATCACGACGACACTTTTGATGAGCCCAAAAAAGGACTTTACTCAGCTTAAAAAGGCGCTTGATGAGGCGGTGGCTGGCTCAAATTTAGAGGCGGTCGCGGTTGATTATAGAAAAAATGGTGGCACAAGCGAGCAGTTTATCCTCGCTAAAAAGGACAAACTCTATCACCAAAACTACTGCGGCTGCGTCTTTGCGCTAAAAAAACAGCGCGACTCGCAAAATTTACCCCAAAGTGAGCTAATGAGCGAGCTACACGCAAGGGCGCTTTACGGAAGCATAGAAGCTAGGCTTGAGCTTTATAAAAAGGTGCGCGAATGCGAGGCGAGAGGTGAGAAATTTCACCTTTTTAGAAGGCGATTTTTAAACTACAGGCTTTTACGCGCTAGTGTGAAATTTCAAAACGCTGTGATACCAAGCTACTTTGTGCTCTACTCTGGCTTTAAAAGAGAAAATTTGAAGCTAAATGTAGAAAATTCCTGCGAAATGGACGATGAGCTAAAAGAGTGTGCAATTTTTATGAGTATAGAGCGCTTTAATAAATTTACAAATAGCAAATTTAAAAGCGTAGATGAGCTTTGCAAAAGGCCGCTTGAGCTTGATAAGGAGCTAAAATTTCGCCGTGATATAAGCGGAGAATTTTCGCAAAATCCTATCATCGTCTTAGACGAGGTCAAAAAGGGTAGCTACGAAATTTACGTAAAGGCTGTTTTTTATAACGATAGCGAAGAAATTTTGGTTTTAGACTAAAAGGTGGGTTTATAAAATTTATCTTAAAGCAGTGAATTAAATTTTTGCCACATAAGGCGAAATTTAGAGATTTTTAAAAGAGGCTAATAATTTTTTTCTTAGTATAAATTTGTTACAATCGCCACAAATTTACATTACTAAGGCTAAAACGTGATAGACGTCGTAGAAATTCAAAAAATTCTTCCACATAGATTTCCATTTTTACTTATAGATAGAGTTGTTGAGCTAGAGCCAGCTAAGAATATCGTGGCTTACAAAAATGTAACCATTGGCGAGCCGATATTTCAGGGACACTTCCCAGGTCACCCGATATATCCTGGCGTAATGATAATCGAAGGTATGGCGCAAGCTGGTGGCGTGCTAGCATTTAAGAGTATGAGCGACGAGCATCAAGCCGGTATCGAGAATAAAGTGGTCTATTTTATGAGCATAGACGGAGCAAAATTTCGCCATCCAGTCCGCCCTGGAGATAGGCTAGAGTATAGACTAAATGTGCTAAAGCACAAGGGAAACATCTGGGTGCTTGAAGGTAAGGCATACGTAGATGACGCACTTTGCGCTGAAGCTGAACTAAAAGCGATGATAGTCGATAAATAGGCTTTAAGAAAAAGAGATACAATGAAAAATATCCACCAAACAGCCGTTATAGAAGATGGAGCGATCATTGGAGATGACGCAAATATCGAGGCTTATGCATTTGTAAGTAAAGATGCAGTCCTTGGCAATAACGTCACGATAAAGCAAGGCGCAAGGGTGCTTGGCAAGACGAGGATCGGCGATAACTCTCGTGTATTTAGCTACGCGATCGTGGGCGATATCCCGCAAGATATCAGCTATAAAGATGAGATTGATACCGGCGTTATTATCGGCGAGCACGCAACTATACGTGAGTTTTGCACGATAAACTCAGGCACACACAAGGGCGATGGCATAACAAGGATCGGCGATAACGCCTTTATCATGGCATATTCTCACATCGCACACGACTGCATTATCGGCAACAACGTCATTTTGGCAAACAACGCAACCCTAGCAGGTCACGTCGAGCTTGGTGATTATGCTGTTGTTGGCGGTCTTACACCAATTCATCAGTTTGTTAGAGTGGGTGAAAGCTGCATGATCGCAGGTGCAAGTGCGCTTAGCCAAGATGTAGTGCCATTTTGCCTAGCTGAGGGCAACAGAGCCTATATTAGAAGCCTAAATTTAGTCGGCATTAGGCGTAGATTTGACAAAGAGCAGGTTGAAGAGCTGGTTCGTGCTTATAAATTTTTGTTTAATCAAGGTATCAGCTTAAAAGATCAAGCAAACGAGCTGATCGCAAAAACCAGCGACGAAAACGTGAAGAAAATGTGTAAATTTATATTAGAAACGACAAGAGGAATTCCACTTGCAAAAGGAAGAGATTAATGGCTAGAAAGTGTAATTTTTGTGGAGAGGCTGAGTCTGCCGAGAGAAGGCTACTAGCAGATATAGAAGGAAATGCCTATATATGTGAGTATTGCATTGCTGCGGCATACGATATGATACACGGAGATACTAGCGTAGAAGAGAGTAGAAGCGAAGAAGTAATAGAGTATCAAAAACTTACACCAAAGGAGCTAAAATCAGTACTTGACAACTACGTAGTTGGTCAAGATAGAGCCAAGAAGGTATTTAGTGTTGGTGTTTATAACCATTATAAGAGAATTTTTAAACAAAGTGATATCAAAGACGACACTGAAATTTCAAAATCAAACATCTTGCTTGTTGGACCAACAGGAAGTGGCAAAACATTGATGGCTCAAACTTTGGCGAGATTTCTTGACGTGCCTATCGCGATTTGTGATGCTACGAGTTTAACTGAAGCCGGATATGTAGGTGAGGATGTTGAAAATATCCTTACTAGGCTTTTGCAAGCTGCAAATGGCGACGTGAAAAAGGCGGAGCAGGGCATTGTATTTGTTGATGAGATCGATAAGATCGCTAGAATGAGTGAAAATAGAAGCATTACAAGGGATGTTTCAGGTGAAGGCGTACAGCAAGCGCTTTTAAAGATCATCGAAGGAAGTGTTGTAAATATCCCACCAAAAGGTGGCAGAAAACATCCAAACCAAGACTTCATCCAGATAGATACGACAAATATTTTATTTGTTTGCGGCGGTGCATTTGATGGACTTCTTGATATTATCGAGAGAAGAGTTGGTAAAAACGTACTTGGATTTAACCAAGAAAAGCGTGGCAAAAACGAAAAAGAAAATTTACTAAGCCTACTTGAGCCAGACGATCTTGTAAGATATGGCCTCATCCCAGAGCTTATCGGCAGACTTCACGTAGTAGCCACTTTAAATGAAATAACAAAAGATGACATGGTAAAAATTTTAACTGAGCCAAAAAATGCGATATTAAAACAATACCAAAAGCTTTGTGCGATTGACGGTGCTACACTTAAATTTGATGATGAAGCACTCGAAGAGATAGCAAGTCTAGCTATCGAGCGAAAGACTGGAGCTAGAGGACTTAGAAGTATAATGGAAGAGCTTATGACGGACATAATGTATGAGCTGCCAGAGTTAAAAGAGTATGACATCGTCATATCAAAAGAGACGGTAAAAGATAAGGCAAAGCCAATTTTAATAAAACACGATAAGAAAATAGCGTAAAGGAAATAGATGTTTTTAGATCAGGTTATAGGTTTTTTCTCAAGTGATATGGGCATAGATCTCGGTACAGCGAATACGCTTGTTTTAGTAAAAGATAAAGGCATAATAATAAACGAGCCTTCTGTTGTTGCAGTAAGACGTGAAAAATATGGCAAACAAAAAATTTTAGCGGTCGGACATGCTGCAAAAGAGATGGTAGGAAAAACTCCAGGCGATATCGAGGCGATAAGGCCGATGAGAGATGGCGTTATTGCGGATTTTGATATGACTGAGCGCATGATACGCTATTTTATAGAAAAGACTCACAAAAGAAAAAGCTTTTTACGCCCAAGGATCATCATCTCAGTTCCTTATGGACTTACTCAGGTCGAAAGAAAAGCTGTTAGAGAAAGCGCCTTAAGTGCTGGAGCAAGAGAAGTATTTTTGATCGAAGAGCCTATGGCAGCAGCGATTGGCGCAAATTTACCAGTTCGTGAGCCACAAGGTAACCTAGTAGTTGATATCGGTGGTGGTACGACTGAGATAGGTGTTGTCTCACTTGGTGGTCTAGTCATCTCAAAATCAATCCGCACAGCTGGCGATAAGATTGATATTAGCATTGTTAATTACATAAAAGAGAAATATAACCTACTAATAGGTGAGAGAACAGGCGAGGAGATAAAGATCGCCGTAGGTTCTGCTGTGCAGCTTGAAAAAGAGCTAAGCGTAGTAGTAAAAGGTCGTGACCAAGTAAGTGGTCTTTTAAGTAGAGTTGAGCTAACAAGCGAAGATGTGAGGGAGGCTATGAGAGAGCCGCTTAAAGAGATTGCAGATGCACTTAAAACCGTGCTTGAGATGATGCCACCTGATCTTGCTGGCGATATCGTGGAGACTGGTATCGTACTAACTGGTGGTGGAGCGCTTATTAGAGGACTTGATAAATTTTTATCTGATATCGTTAAACTTCCAGTTTTTGTAGCAGATGAGCCACTTCTCGCGGTTGCTAGAGGAACGGGCAAGGCACTTGAAGAGATCGGGCTTTTACAACAGCTGACAAATGAAGAGTAAGATTGTTCTTTTTGTTTTTATAGCATTGCTTGCTATGGTCTCAGTTTTCAAGGGAGAAATTTTAAGTAATCTTTCTATTGGGTTTAGTAACTATGCTACAAATTCATACGACAATTTTGCTAAAAGCGTGAAAGACTATATAAACGAATATTTTAGGCAGGCTAGCGAGATAGAAAAACTAAGAGCGCAAAATGAAGAGCTAGAGCGCTCAGCCACGCTTCTTTCTACTTTTGCGAACGAGCTAAATCAAATTTTAAAAGATAAAAACTCAACTGCCTACGCCCCAGCTGTAAAGCTAGTAAAAGGGCTTAGCTACGTTCATATCGGGGATTATAATAAAATTTGGATAAGCGAGTTTGAAGGATACGATCCAAATAAAATTTACGGGCTCATCTATCAAGGAAATAGCGCTGGTATCGTCGTTGCAAAAGACGGCAAGCCACTAGCTTACTTGCAAAATGACCCAAAAAGTATATTTGCAGTTTATATAGGAAATGACAAAATTCCAGGCGTCGCGCATGGAAATCAAGGTCAAATAATGGTGAAATTTATCCCGCAATGGCTCAGCCCAAAAGAGGGCGATGAAGTCTTTACGAGTGGGCTTGATGGGATATTTTTTAGTGGAGTGCCAGTAGGGCGCGTGAGTAAAATTTTAAAAGAGAGCTCCTATCAAAGCGTGATAGTTGAGCCTTATGTAAAACTAAACATACCAAACTACCTATACGTTGTTACAAAGGAAAAATGATGCCAAAAAGAACAGATATAAATACCATTTTGCTAATAGGCTCTGGCCCTATCGTCATCGGTCAAGCGTGCGAATTTGACTACTCAGGCACGCAAGCAGCCAAGACGCTAAAAGAGCTTGGATACCGCGTAGTGCTCATCAACTCAAACCCAGCCACCATCATGACTGACCCAAATTTTGCCGATGCAACGTATATTGAGCCGATCACAAAAGATAGCATTTTAAAGATCATCGAAAAAGAAAATATTGATGCCATCTTGCCAACGATGGGCGGTCAAGTAGCGCTAAATGCCGCCATGGAGGTCTTTGAGAGCGGCCTTTTAAAGGATGTTAAATTTCTTGGTGCAAACCCAGAAGCGATAAAAAAGGGCGAAGATAGACAAATTTTTAAAGCGACCATGCAAAAGATCGGCATGGACCTGCCTGAGAGTAGATATGCTTATAACATGGACGATGCGCTAAATGCGGCAAATGAGATAGGCTTTCCGCTCATCATAAGAGCTAGCTACACGCTTGGTGGCGCAGGAAGTGGTGTGGCTTATAATATGGATGAGTTTAAAGAGCTAGCCAACACCGGCCTTGACGCAAGCCCAATACATGAAATTTTGATAGAAGAGAGTTTGCTTGGCTGGAAAGAGTACGAGATGGAGGTCATCAGAGATAGAAATGACAACTGCATTATCGTCTGCTCGATCGAAAATTTCGATCCAATGGGTGTGCATACAGGCGATAGTATCACGGTCGCACCAGCTTTAACGCTCACAGATAAAGAGTATCAGGCTATGCGTGATGCAAGCTTTGCTATACTTCGTGAGATCGGCGTTGATACTGGCGGCAGCAATGTGCAGTTTGCCATAGATCCAAAAACGGGCCGCATGATCGTTATCGAGATGAATCCACGCGTTAGCCGAAGCTCAGCGCTAGCAAGTAAGGCTACTGGCTATCCGATCGCAAAGGTCGCGACACTGCTCGCAGTTGGTTTTAGCCTAGATGAGATCAAAAACGACATAACTGGCACGCCTGCTAGCTTTGAGCCGGTGATCGACTACATTGTGACAAAAATTCCTCGCTTTACATTTGAGAAATTTCCAGGATCAAACCCATATCTAGGCACTGCGATGAAGTCAGTTGGCGAGGTTATGGCGATAGGTAGGACATTTAAAGAGAGCATCCAAAAGGCACTTTGCAGTCTAGAGCGCGATCTTTGCGGATTTAACAGCCTTAGCCTAGAGAAAAACGCTTTGATTTATGGCATCAGAAATGCAAATGAGAGAAGAATTTTATATCTAGCGCAAGCCTTTAGAGATGGCTTTAGCGTGGCTGATGTGCATGAATTTAGCAAGATCGATCCTTGGTTTTTGGAGCAAATTTATGAGATAGTTAAATTTGAAGATAAGATCGATATGGATATCTTAAACAACGAAGAGCTACTGCGAGAGGCCAAAAGCATGGGCTTTTCAGACAAGATGATAGCCGTACTTATAAATGAAAAAGACGATCTTGAGCTTAGCCAAAATGATATCTATTTTGCTAGGCAGAAGCTTGGCATCGAGCTTGAATACAACGAGGTCGATACTTGTGCGGGAGAGTTTAAGGCGCTAACACCATATCTTTACTCAACCACAAATATCACTAAATTTCCTAAAAAAGAGCTAGCAAAAGACGCTAAAAAGGTGATGATAATAGGCGGCGGTCCAAACAGGATCGGCCAGGGTATAGAGTTTGACTACTGCTGCGTGCACGCAAGCTACGCACTAAGAGACCTTGGCGTAAAAACGATAATGTACAACTGCAACCCAGAAACCGTCTCAACCGACTACGACACGAGCGATATTTTGTACTTTGAGCCGATCGATTTTGAGCACGTGAGATCAGTCATCGAGCGCGAAAAGCCAGATGGTGTGATCGTGCATTTTGGTGGCCAAACTCCGCTTAAATTTGCAAAACGCCTAAGCGTGATCGGCGCTAAGATCATCGGCACAACCGCAAGAGTGATCGATGTGGCAGAGGATAGAAAGAAATTTAGCGAATTTATAAATAAAATAGGCGTCCTTCAGCCTAAAAACGACACCGCCACTAGTTTAGAAGAAGCCTTGCAAAAAGCTGCTACTATCGGCTATCCAGTACTCGTTCGCCCAAGCTACGTTTTAGGCGGTAGGGCGATGAGAAGGGTGCATAACGAAAGCGAGCTAAAAGAGTATATAAGTGAGGCGGTAAAGGTTAGCAATCACTCGCCAGTGTTACTTGATAAATTTTTACAAGATGCAAAGGAGCTTGATGTAGATGCGATATGTGACGGCAAAGAGGTCTATATCGGCGCGATAATGGAGCACATCGAAGAGGCTGGAATTCACTCTGGCGACTCAGCTTGCATACTGCCACCGATGAGTTTAAGCGCAGAAATGATAAAAAAAGTGGAGAAGCAAACCAGAGATATTGCTCTAAATTTAGGCGTCGTTGGCCTTATGAATATCCAGTTTGCCATCTATGAAAACGAGCTTTATATGATCGAGGTAAATCCTCGCGCGAGTAGAACCGTGCCGTTCGTGAGCAAGGCTACTGGCGTGCCTATGGCAAAGGTGGCAACAAGAGTCATGTGGCAGGGAAATTTACGTGAGGCGCTTAAATTTTATGATGATTATAAAGTTGTTTATGAGGACGGCGACATCTTAAAGCCTCGCGTTAGCTCGCATATTTGTGTAAAAGAGTGTGTATTGCCGTTTAATAAGCTAAGTGGCGCCGATCTCATCCTTGGTCCTGAGATGAAGAGCACGGGTGAGGTAATGGGCATAAGCCACGATTTTGCAAGCTCATTTGCAAAGAGTCAGATCGCTGCTAGCAACACTTTGCCAAGCAAGGGTAGGGTATTTTTAACACTAGCTGACGCTGATAAATCTTACGCGCCTGATCTTGCAAAAGAGCTAATAGCACTTGGTTTTAGCATCATCGCAACTGGTGGTACGCATAAAATTTTAAGCGAAGCTGGTGTGGAGGCTGAGTTTGTCTATAAGATAAGCGAGGGTAGACCAAACGTCGAAGATAGGCTCAAAAACGGCGATATCGCACTTGTTATTAACACAAGCGATACAAAATCAAGCGTGGATGATGGTAAAAAGATCCGTCAAAACGTGCTTAGATTTAAAATTCCTTACTTTACAACGATCCGCGCAGCACTTGCTGCTGCTAAGTCGCTAAGTGCAGTTCAAACTGGCAAAGCACTTGAAGTAAAAAGCTTGCAAGAGTATCTAAGCGAGAAATGAACCAAAAAGAGCGTGTAGTAGAAGCGTTAGCTAGCCTTGGTGGCATGGCAACGCTTTTTGATCTTTATCATAAAACTGATGTTAGCACTTGGGGTAGTAAAACTCCATTTGCTAGTATAAGACGGATAGTACAGACTAATAAAGAGTTTTATAAGATCAGAGCTGGGCTTTGGGGACTTTGTGAGTTTAGGGATAAAAATTTAGCCAAAACAGGTGATAGCAAGAGTGCGCAAAATGAAAAATTTACACATTCTTATTATCAAGGCGTTATCGTTGAGATAGGAAATTTAAGACATTTTCAAACATTCATTCCAGCTCAAGATAAGAACAAAATTTATAAATCAGATAAGAAACTTTGCGAGCTTGCGAGCTTGAGTGAGATATATAAATTTAGTTATGAAGATATCGTTAAAAGAGCAAAAACAATAGATGCAATATGGTTTAACGAAAGAAATTTACCAAACTCATTTTACGAAGTTGAACATAGTACAGACTTTAAAAATTCACTAAACAAATTTTTTGAACTTCAAGACTTTAATGCTAAGATGTTTATAGTCGCAGACAAAAAGAGGCAAAGAGAGTATGAAAGCGTTTTAAAGGCTAGCATCTACGAGCAGATAGCTCAAAAGGTAAAATTTGCTAGTTACGAAGATATATCAAGGCAGCTTGAAAGAGAGAGTGAGCAAGCATTTACTAAAATGGGAATTTAATGAAAGAGTTTGAAGTTGAGATAACTGAAATTTTAAGTAAAAAAATAAAGTTTAAAGCAAAAGATCAGCATGAGGCATGTAAGATCGCCAAAAAGGCTTACGAAAAGAGCGAGATCGTGCTTGGAGCTGATGATTTTACTGAGGTGAAATTTAAATCTTGTCCACAAGTAAGCCAAAAGATTAAGGTGAAAAATGAATAATATAACTCCTTTTGATAAATTTATGGCAAGTTTAAAAGAGACAAATGCCACACTTGGCTACTTTTGTGATTTTGAAAAATGTTCTAAGAACCTTGCGAAGGTCGCTATCAAACTTAATGCTTTAAATTTCTTACTTGGTTCAAAAGATTTGAAAACTGATATTTTCAGAGCGAAACCTTTCTGAGATTAAATTCGCAAAATTTTTTCCACTGCGGTTTTTTCTGGCGTTTGTGTCAAGTCCAACCTCCACGCCAAACACATAATCACATAAATTTTTAATTTTTCTATCCTTGAAAACTTCATCAAGCCCAGTATCTAAAAGAAAGCTGTAAATTTTCTCTGGCTCATCAAAATAACTCTTTAGCTCAAGTAAATTACCACTTGAACTCACAACTTTTCTACTACTTTCTCGAACGGCAATTAGTAAATTTAGCACCTCAAAGCAGCTTTGATATTCTCTAAAAAGGGTGAAAATATCAGCTTTCAAGCTGAAGTGTCAAGCTCAAATTCCCGCTTAAATTTAGGTAGTGATGTGAAAAGATTTGACTTTGTGATTCAGAGACAAAATATCACTTATCTAATCGAAGCAAATTTTTATAGTAGTGGTGGCTCAAAATTAAACGAAGTAGCAAGAGCTTACATCGAAATAGCCAAAAGGATCTCCCCTTTGTCAGAGTATAAATTTATCTGGATCACTGATGGCTGGGGTTGGCACGATGCTAGAAATAAGTTGCAAGAGGCCTATAAGAGTGTAAGGATTTATAACCTTGCAAATTTGCACCTTTTTATAAATGAGCTTAAAAATGCGTAATGATTTCAGACTCATAAATGGTGACTGCTTCAGTGAATTGGCTAAATTTAAAGGCGAGTTTGATCTTATCTTTGCGGATCCACCTTATTTTCTTTCAAATGGCGGACTTAGCATCCAAAATGGACAGATAGTTAGTGTAAATAAAGGCAAGTGGGATGAGGGCACAGATATTGATGAGATCGATGAGTTTAACCTAAAATGGCTCAAACTCGCTAAAAATGCACTTAGTAATAACGGCAGCGTGATGATAAGTGGGACATATCACAACATCTTTTCTATCGGTAGGGCACTTCAAAAGCTTGATTATAAAATTTTAAACATAATTACGTGGCAAAAAACCAATCCTCCACCAAATTTTAGCTGCAGGTATCTAACACATAGTACTGAGCAGGTTATTTGGGCTAGAAAAGATGAGAAACATAAGCACATCTTTAACTACGAGCTTATGAAGTGGATAAATGGTGATAAGCAGATGAAAGATGTGTGGAGTTTTGCTGCGATTGCTCCTTGGGAGAAAGCATGCGGCAAGCACCCTACACAAAAGCCACTTTCGCTTTTGATAAGGCTTATCTTGATGGCAAGCAACGAAAATAGCGTCATTTGTGATCCATTTGCAGGCTCGGCAACAACTGGTATAGCCGCAAATTTACTAAATAGAGATTTTGTAGGCATTGAAAAAGAGCAAGAATTTATAGATATTGCACTTAAGCGAAAGGCTGAGCTAGAAGCAAATTTTATAAATTTTAGAGATAAATTTAGTGATATAAAAATGCTTGAGAGCTTAAAATTTTTCTAGATTTAAGATACCTTACTTTACAACTATCCGTGCAGCACTAGCAGCTGCTAAGTCCCTAAGTGCGGTTCAAACTGGTAAAGCACTCGATGTAAAAAGCTTGCAAGAGTATTTATCTAAAAAATAATAAATTTAAGGCAGTTTAGCTTATAGCTAAACTGTTTTTAAAGTATTATTAGAAGCAACAGATGTCCATATATGGCATTTTGCTTTGAATTTTAGTCCAGCTTTCATCAATCTAGTAATATTAAAGCTTATGTTTAATATAATCTCACTCAAAAGGAGAGATTATGAAAATTTTAAATGCTTTTTTTACAGGTATTATATTTGTCCTTGCTCCTATTTTTACGCTATTTGTTGGAATTTACAACAACTACTTTTCTTACTATGGCATAAGTGAGTATTTTAATGTTATTTTTGTTGATAACGTGCCTTTCTTATGGCTTTTGCCCGTATTTTTTATATTTGGGTATTGCTTTTTTTACGCGTCTTTTAGAAAAATTTTTAGAGCCTTTTATTTAGTTTTGCTGATAGTTTGTGCTTTTAGTTGGTATCCTGACTTTGGACGCACTTTAGGAGAGAATTATTTTATGAGCAAATCGCTATCTTTAGATATCTCATCAAATTTAGAAAATGAGCAAAAGACTGATGGAAAGATACTTTATGATGGACGAAGAGAAATTTATTTTTTAAGAAGCGATAATAATAAAGTCGTTAAAATTTCAAAGTAAAGTTTTACCTTTATTTAGTTAAAATGGCATAAAAATTTAAAGGTTTAAAATGCGTTTAAAACTCCCACACGTTCCGTATATTTCACATAAAATAGCAATAGATCTTCTAAATTGTGGTTTCGTAAGATTAAATAAAGGCATTGAGCCAATCGTAGCAAAAACAAGTGAAATTTTAACAGTCGATATTCAAAAAGAAAGAGCTTTAGATGAGCGAGTAAATGAGCTTTTGGAGAAAAATGAAGACGAGATGCAAACTATGCAAATTGACCGCAAAAATATGTTTTGGCTCGTTAAAAAGAAGCTCGCAGGTGAATTTGATGTAATTTTAACCCACGAAGATAGATTTAGCAATATCGCTCACAAAGTGCTTGAAACTATTTGGAAGAGCGGTCTTGTTGACTATAATGTATCTGAAAATCGCGTAAAAAATGTGATTTATAACTCAATAGACGAGTACTTAAAAAGCTATGAGAAAATAGAAGATGATGTTTATGAAATGATACAAAATTATAAACATAAGCTAATCCCAGGAACTGATGAATATGATCTTGTCTTTGAGCGTTTGTATCAAGATGAGCTTAAAAAAAGAGGCATGCTTTAATGAAAGCTTACATTTATATTGAAAATGGTGTTTTTTTAGAAGCAAAAGCTTTTGGTGCTCACGGCGAGTGTGCAGGTGAGCTCGTTTTTAATACCTCGATGACTGGCTATGAAGAGATCATGAGCGATCCAAGCTATGCTGGTCAGTTTATCGTCTTTACTATGCCAGAAATAGGCATAGTAGGTATAAATGAAGATGATATGGAGAGCCTTAGAATTCATGCAAGTGGCGTTATAATGAGAAGCTACAATGAAATTCCATCAAACTACCGCTCGCAAAAATCTTTGGGAAAATTTTTCGAAGAGCAAGGTAAATTTGGCGTTTATGACATTGATACTAGATACCTTACAAAGATGCTACGTGACGAGGGTGCGCTTATGGCCTATATTTCAACGCAAATAAGTGATAAAGATGAGCTAAAACGCAGGCTTGAAAGTAGCGGGCGCATCGAAAATATAAACTACGTAAAAACAGTTAGTGCGATGGATGAATATGAGCACAAAAGAGGTGCATGGGATAGAAATTTAAAGTCATATAAGCCGTTAAAAAGTATTGGTAAAAAGATAGCTGTTTTTGACTTTGGTGTAAAGAGAAATATCTTAAACGAGCTATGTGAAACTGGTCTTGAAGTCATTGTCGTGCCACACGACACTAAGGCTGAAATTTTGATAGAAAAATTTAAAAATGGCGAGATAAATGGGGTATTTTTATCAAATGGTCCTGGTGAGCCAAAAAATTTAAAGGCCGAAATAGGCGAGATCAAAAAGATGATTGAGGCTAGGATACCTATATTTGGCATTTGCCTTGGACATCAATTACTCTCAAATGCCTTTGGATACGAGACATATAAGCTTAAATTTGGTCAGCACGGAGCAAATCACCCAGTGCTAAATTTAGAGACAAAAGCGATCGAGATAACAACACAAAATCACAATTACAACGTACCTGAGAGTATCGCAGAAGTAGCTGTTGTGACTCATAGAAATTTATTTGACAACACAATTGAGGGTGTGAGATATAAAGACTATCCGATCTTTTCAGTTCAGCACCACCCAGAAGCAAGTGGCGGTCCAAGCGAGAGTAAATATATATTTAAGCAGTTTTTAGAAATTTTATAAGATGCAAAACATAAACCTTTACATGATTATCTCAGTTGCATTTTTAAGTAGCTTTAGTCATTGTGTAGGTATGTGCAGCGGATTTTTGAGCTTACAGACTCTATTTTTTAAAGGCAAAAGCAAGAGAGAAATTTTAATGCTAAGTACGCTTTATAGTCTAGCTAGAATTTTTGCTTATGTAGTTTTAGGAGCTTTGTTTGGCACCTTTGGAGCTGTTATTAGCTTTAACATGCAAGCAAGAAGTGTGATATTTTTTATAGTTGGCTTAGCGATCGCGTTTATCGGTATTGCCTTGCTTTTTAGGGGCGAGCTTTTAAAATTTGTGGAGAATCAAAGGGCGCTTAATTTTGTAGTAAGAATTGCAAAAACGAGGATTCAAAAGAAAAATTTAACAAATTTTTTATTACTTGGTTTTTTAAATGGCTTTTTGCCTTGTGGTGTGGTTTATTATTTTTTAGCACTTGGGATTTTAAGTGCAAATTTTATTGATTCGGCTTTTATAATGCTTGTATTTGGTCTTTGTACATTGCCAGCTATGCTTTTAGCTAGCTTTGTATTTGGGATTTTAAATGAAAAATTTAAAGACATAATGTTTAAGATTTCGGCTAGCATAATGATAATAAATGGAATTTATCTATCATTTTTAGGATATAGAGCAAATGCCTAAGATAGAAAAATAAGAGAAATAATTGTTAGTTGCGTCAAAATTTATGATGTTTGATAAATATAACCAAAAAGGAAGAATAAATGAGCAAGATTCTTAATAATCTAACTGTTCTTATCGTTGAGAATGAGGGAGATGGTAAAAAAATAGTACAAGAAGTTATGCGAGATAAATTCGAAAAAGTTATCACTGCTCAAAATGGCGATGAAGGACTTAAGAAATTTAAAAAATATAATCCAAATATGGTTATAACAGACGTTTTTATGCCTATAATGAATGGCCTTGATATGGCTAAAAGCATTAAAGAAATTTCAAAAGATACACCTATTATAGTTTTTAGCACAAATAGTGAAAAAGAGACACTTCTAAAAGCGATAGATGTTGGTATTGATAAATACGTTTTAAAGCCGATTGATCTTGATGATTTTTTGGTTACTTTAGAAAATGTTGCCAAAAATAAGATAGAAACAGCAAATATTATTCAGGTTACAAATGGATATAGTTTTAATAAAATAAAACGTGTGCTTATCAGAGATGGTATTGAAATTTCTCTTACAAAAAAAGAACTTGCTTTTATATCTTTACTCATAAAAAGACTTGGTACGCTTGTACTTCACGATGAAATAAAAAATGTTGTTTGGGTTGGCGAAAGTGTTACAGAGGCTGCTATTAGGACCTTTGTTAAACGTGTCAGAGATAAAGTCGGTAGTAATTTTATAAAAAATGTTCCTGGACTTGGTTACAAAATAGATAGAAGACTCTCCTAGTAAAAGATAATTTATATTAATTAAGTCTTTTTATAGTTTTTCTACTCTAAAATAACCGAAAATTAATATAAATTTAACTAGGAGGAAAATTTATGCGACCATCCCAGTTGCTACATTATGATTATAGTGTGGCAAAACTCTTTATGTTCTCCACGATATTTTTTGGTATTGTTGGTATGGCTATTGGTGTTTTGGTAGCTTTTCAGCTTGCCTGTCCTGATCTAAACTATATAGCTGGTGAGTATTCGGCATTTGGTAGATTGCGTCCTCTTCATACTAATGGTATCATTTTTGGTTTTATGCTCTCTGGTATATTTGCCACTTGGTATTACATAGGACAGCGTGTCCTAAAAGTATCAATGAGCGAATCTCCGTTTTTGATGTTCATTGGTAAGCTTCACTTTTGGCTTTATATACTTGTTATGATTCTAGCTGTTGTGACACTTTTTATGGGCGAGAGTACATCTAAGGAGTATGCCGAGCTTGAGTGGCCACTAGATATTGCTGTAGTAGTAGTCTGGGTGCTTTGGGGCGTAAGTATATTTGGACTTATTGGCATACGCCGCGAGAAGACACTTTACATCTCAGTTTGGTATTACATTGCTACATTTCTTGGCGTTGCTATGCTTTATCTATTTAATAACATGGAAATTCCAACAAGACTAGTTAGTGGATATGGCTCATGGCTACACTCAGTTTCGATGTATGCTGGCTCAAATGATGCCTTGGTTCAGTGGTGGTACGGTCACAACGCAGTTGCGTTTGTATTTACAGTAGCGATCATCGCCCAAATTTATTACTTCTTGCCAAAAGAGAGCGGACAGCCAATATTTTCTTATAAGCTTTCGTTATTTTCATTCTGGGGCCTTATGTTTATCTATCTTTGGGCTGGCGGCCACCATCTAATATATACTGCTGTGCCTGATTGGATGCAGACTATGGGTTCGGTTTTTTCTATTGTTTTGATTTTGCCTTCTTGGGGTTCAGCTATTAATATGCTTCTTACAATGAAAGGCGAATGGACACAACTTCGTGAGAGCCCGCTTATTAAATTTATGATTTTAGCTTCAACCTTTTATATGTTTTCAACTCTTGAAGGCCCTATCTTGGCTATCAAATCTGTAAATGCACTAGCTCACTATACTGACTGGGTGCCAGGACACGTACATGATGGTGCACTTGGCTGGGTTGGTTTTATGACTATGGCAGCACTTTAT
Source organism: Campylobacter concisus (assembly GCF_002914195.1). Taxonomy (GTDB): domain Bacteria; phylum Campylobacterota; class Campylobacteria; order Campylobacterales; family Campylobacteraceae; genus Campylobacter_A; species Campylobacter_A concisus_M. Next base: position 78,581 of record NZ_PPAU01000048.1, read on the forward strand.
CATATGACGCCACGTGTCTTTAAGCGTGAAATTTATTCAAAATCCCTAATGGAAGCCCAATTTTGGATACAAACAACAGGTATCGTTTTATACTTTGCTTCGATGTGGATTGCTGGTATTACGCAAGGTATGATGTGGAGAGCGACTGATAGCTATGGAAATTTACTCTACTCATTTATTGATACTGTTGTAGTGCTTATACCTTATTATTACATTAGAGCTATTGGTGGACTTTTGTATTTGATTGGCTTTTTGATGTTTGCTTATAATATCTATAAATCAACTTCTGCTAAAGCTATTTTGGCAGAGCCAAAAAGTGCAACGCCTATGGGCAGTACTAAAGCCAATGCGGAGGTGATGTGATGTTTGCTTGGTTAGAAAAAAATCCATTCTTTTTTGCAGTTTGTGTCTTTATCGTCATAGCTTATGCTGGCGTGGTAGAAATTTTACCTGACTTTGCAAATAGAGCTAGACCACTCGAGGGTACAAAGCCTTATACAGTTTTAGAGCTTGCTGGAAAAAATATATATATACAAAATGGTTGTAATACTTGTCACTCACAGATGATACGTCCGTTTAAAGCAGAGACTGATAGATACGGCATGTACTCGTTAAGCGGCGAATTTGCTTATGATCGTCCTCATCTTTGGGGTTCAAAAAGAACTGGCCCAGATCTTATGCGTGTGGGTAATTATAGAACGACAGATTGGCATGAAAATCATATGTTAAACCCAGCCTCTGTTGTGCCAGGTTCGATCATGCCAGCATATCCATTTTTATTTAAGAAAAATGCTGATATAGAGACCGCTTACGCTGAAGCACTAACTGTTAAAAAGGTCTTTAACACGCCTTATGATGAGAAAGATATGCCAGCTCTTGGTACTTTTGAGCAAGCAAATGCCAACGTGAAAGAGCAGGCTGCAAGTATCGTTGAAAGTATGAAAGATGAGCAAGTAAAAAGTGCCTTTGCAAAGGGTGAAATTCGCCAGATCGTGGCACTTATCGCCTATCTAAATAGCCTAAAATAGGAGTTAATAATGGATATTAGAGAACTTCAAGCTTATGGCTATTTTATTTTGACAGCATTCTTAGCTATCACTTTGTACGCTTATTTTTTTCATCTTTACAAAAGCGAAAAGCAAGGTAAAAGAAATTATGAGAAGTATTCAAGATTAGCCCTAGATGATGAGATCGGAAGTAAAATTTTAGAGCAAAAGGCTACAAAGGAGAGCGTATGCAATGGCTAAATTTAGAAGATAATATAAATTTACTTGCGTTAATAGGTGCCATCTTAATTATCGTACTAACTGTCGTTGTAGCTGGCAAGTATGTTGGTCAAATGAAAGTTAAAAAGGATGAAAGCGTAGAGCTTAGCGAGCACAACTGGGATGGGATAGGCGAGTATAAAAATCCAGTTCCATTTGGTTGGGCGGTAGTTTTTTTATTAACACTTGTTTGGGCGATTTGGTATTATTTACTTGGTTATCCACTAAATTCTTACTCACAAATCGGTGAATATAATAAAGAGGTAAAAGAAGCAAACGCTAAATTTGAAAAAGAGTATGCAAACCCAAGCAAAGAAACGCTTCATGCTATGGGGGAGAGCGTATTTTTAGTGCAATGCTCAGCATGTCATGGCATCACAGGCGATGGCATTGGTGGCAAAGCTGCAAATTTACAAATTTGGGGTAGCGAACAAGGAATAATTGATACGATACTAAATGGCTCAAAAGGGCTTGATTATCCTATGGGCGAGATGCCAGCAGGATTAGCCGATGCTGATGGAGCAAAGGCTATCGCAGCTTATGTTGCAAAAGAGATAAGTGCTATAAAAAGTACAAAAAACGAAAATTTAGTAGCTATGGGAAAAGAGCTTTACGCAGCTTGTGCAGCTTGTCACGGAGATGATGGCAAAGGCATGGATGGTATGTCGGCTGATCTTAGTAAATATGGTTCAAGTGAGTTCATCGTAGATGTACTAAATCGTGGTAAAAACGGCAACATCGGTGTTATGCCTAAATTTAATGATGGCAGATTAAACGAGATACAACAAAAAGCAGTTGGCGAATATGTCATATCGCTATCAAAGGGCGAATAATGGAAAATAAAAATAGAAATATCTTTGCTTTAAATGGTATTAGCGGTTATTTGGTGGCAGTTTTGCTTTTGCTATCTATCCTTGGCATACTTACTTATATTGGTATTGGCTTGCAAAAAGATGTAGCAACCAAACCTTACTCATTAAAAGAGGCAAGTAGTATTGAGATGAAGAGCGTTGATAACGCTAAACACGTCATTATAAAGGAGTAGTGATGCTAGGCATAATAGAAAAAGCCATAATATTGCTTATAGTTGTTGCAGGAGCTATTTGTGCGTGGTCAGTGCTTACATCAAACCACCTTTTTGTAGGCTAGGTGTGAGAAAATTTATACTCATTTTTATATTTTTGCTCTCACAAAGTTTGGCTTTGGGAGCAAATTTTGTGATAAATAATGATGAAATTCTAAGCCAAAAAGTAAGTGTAAAGCTAAATGAGATCGGCAGTGAGCTTTACGCAAAAAGCGGTATAAATTTAGTAGTTGGCGTATATAAAGATGGTGAGCTAGAAGCTCTTTTTAAAGAGCAAAACCTTAGCTCGCCTTATGCTTTTTTACTGCTTATAAAAGGCAAAAAGAAAGTAGAAATTTTTGCCGATGCTAATACTTCAAAGCTTTTTAATAAAGAACAAATTTTAAGTGTAAATCCAGAATCAGGAACGATAATTCCTATTTTGGTTTCTAAAAATGGCAAAGATGTCTATAATGCTGCTATATTAAATGGCTACGCTGATATTGCCGAGCAAATCGCATCTAGCTTAAATTTACAGCTTGAAAGTAGTGTTGGAAATTCAAATAAAACTACGTTAAATTTTTTAAGATTTTTCATATATGGCTTGGTTGCATTTTTTATAATTGTTATCTTTTATAAAAAGGTAAAAAATGGATAAAAAAACCTTTTGGCCTTATGCTATCGTGCTTAGTTTCATTGCTATCATTATCGCTTGCGCAGTAACGATCATCATAGCGCTGAAACATCCAGTCGAAATGGATAGCTCTTATATGCAAAGCTACCAAAATGTCGATGAAAACATAACCTTTATCAAAGAGAGTGAAAAACGTTTTGATGAGAAATTTGATCTAAAATTTGAGCCAAATTTTAATGCTCTAAATGCTAAGTTTAAATTTCATCTAACTCCTAAAAAAGGAGAAATTTCAGCTTTAAAATATGAAATTTTACTCACTCGCCCACAGACAAATAAAGAAAATAAAATTTTAAGAGCTTCATGGCAAAAAAATGATCTAGTAAGCGAAGAAACAAGTCTAAGAGAAGGTAGATGGCAGCTACTTTTAAGACTAAGTGACACTAATGATACAAGGTATTATAAATTTGATCTTAATGCCACAAAATGATCTTAAAATCGTAGCTTTGGTATCTGGGAAAGATTTCAAAGCTTTAATAAACTAATCTTTTTGGCTAAATTTAAAACCAAAATACTAAGTTTCTATCAAATAAAACTATAAATCAAATCTCTTTAAATCCAAAATTTAATCCCAAACGTTCGCAAGTACCGACATATTCTTTAAATTTATAGATTAGTGGATGCCATTTTTGCGTATCTATCTTTTCATCTTTTAGTAAATTTTCATCTACAAAAATGCCTGTAATCTTACAAGTAACGATGCTAAACCACTCTTTTAACTCTATCTTTTCTACAACCGTTTCTATCTGTATCTTGCACTCTTTTATCCTGACGGTTTTTGCATTTATGCCAGGCTCTTTGCTGAGATTTGCCACCTTAAATTTGTCGTGCTCGTAGGTGTAGCCAAGATTCTTTTTTTCTTCTGGTACTTCGCTATCACCAGTTAGTTTTTCCATTTTTTGCACAGCTTCTAGCAGGTTTTCATCACATAAATTTAGCGTGATATCTGAACCATTTTTGATATTTTTAAAGCCTTGATTTTCAATGCCTATGCCAAGCACCACTGTATTTCCTAACGTCCAAGAAGATGAAAGCACCGTGATATCATCGTTTGCGTTTTTATCTTTTGTGGTAGCCAGCAAAACCGGAAAGCCGTAGTAAAAACCTTGTCTGTTTAACTCTTTATGCATTTTTGCTCCTTTTTTTGTGATTGTAGCTTTTGGCTCTTTAAGGCTTAAAATTTTAATGTATTTAGATAAAAATTTAAAGCTTTATCTAAGCGTAAAAAGCGCTCTTTTATCAGCATTTAGCTATCATTGCTTAAAAATTCAAGAGAGAAAAATGCATAACCTAAACCAACTTTTTGTCTTTACGAACTCGCGTAAGATTCGTGAATTTAATGCAAGTTTTAATGATGAGCTAATCCCAAAAAGCCTAAGTATCGCTGAGTTTTATAAAAAGGTAGTTTATGTAGATGGTAGGTTTGAGATTGATAGCACCTATGTTTTAGTGCTTATGAATAGAGCCTGTGCTAGCGTCAAAAAGGCAAACTCTGTTCTTAAAATTCCAACTGAGTTTTTTGAATTTTTGAAAAATAATGACTATCTTTTTTCTTTTTTTAAAGAGCTAGCTATTAGTAAAAAGAGTATCGCTGAGATCAAATTTAACGATATTTACGCTAATTTTGAGGAGCATTTAAACATACTTGAAGAGGTTTTAAAAGAGTATGAGAGTTTGCTTGATAGAGAAAATCTCTATGATGATATAACCTTGCCAAAAATTTATAACATAAATGAAGCTTACATCAAAAGCTTTAGTGAAATTTCACTGCATATAGATGGAATTTTAAGTGAATTTGAGTGGGAAATTTTAGAGAAAATCTCAAAGCTAACTACGCTAAAAATTATCTTTCAAACTAGCGTTTTCAACACAAAGCTAATCAATAAAATAAAGCAAATTTCAGCTATTAGCGAGATTGAAAATTACAAAAAATATGAGCTAAATTTAAAGACAAATGAGCTAATTTGCTTAGAAAATATCAAAAAATTTGAGCCAGTTTTAGAAAAGCGATTTGCCACTAGAAGCCTGCAATGTGCCTACGCTATGGCAAAGGCGAGCGAGTTTGTGCGTGATGGAATAAAGCCTGAAAATATCGCTGTCATATTGCCAGATGAGAGTTTTAGTGAAATTTTAAGGCTTCATGATAGCAATAAAATTTTTAACTACGCTATGGGCGAGAGCTTTAAAAATACAAAATTTTATGAAGCGCTTTACTACATCACAAGAGCGATAAACGAAGAGGTAAGGCCGATTTTTGATCAAAATAAGTGTGAGAGCTACGAGGAGCTTGGCTTTATCTTGAACACGCTTAGCGTAAGTGAAGAGCTTTTTAATAAATTTAAATCAAGCTACTTTGATCTTTGTGACTTTGCTAAATTTAAAGAGCTAATAGACGAGCTTTTGGTGCTTGAAAATGAGCCAAGATGCGAAGAGAAGCTCGCGCTTGAGCTTTTTAGGATTGAGAATTTATGTAGGTATTTTAGCTTTAGCTTAAAGCAGTTAAGTGAAATTTTTTTGCTAAATATATCACGCCTTAGCATCGATGATGTGGGTGGTGGAAAGATCAGTGTCATGGGCATGCTTGAGAGCCGTGGAATGAAATTTGATGGTGTGGTCATAGTTGATTTTAATGATAACTTCATCCCAGCAAGAAGCACAAACGAGATGTTTTTAAACTCGAAAGTGAGGCAAAAAGCAGGACTTATAAGCTACCTTGAGCGTGAAAATTTGCAGAGATTTTACTATGAAAGTCTTATAAACAATGCCAAAAAGGTCGCCATAAGCTGTGTTTTAAACGAAGAGAGTATTCCTTCAAGATTTTTAAAAAATTTCAAAACAATAAAAGATGAGAAATTTAGTGACGAGGCGTATTTAAAATTATTTTTAAAAGGAAATACAAGCCTAAATTTAAGCGATGATGAGATCATTTTGGAGCATGATTTTTTTACTAAACCGCTATCATTTTCGACACTAAATTTATTTCTAACTTGCCCAAGAAAGTATTATTACGCAAAGATAGCTGGTATAAAAGGAGCAAAAGCAATAGCAACTGAGCCAGGATCTAAGCAAGGAAATAGCGTGCACAAGGCGCTTTATGAATACTATACAAGTAATTTTTATAGACAAAAAAATATATTTGATTTGACTATTTTTAAAGAAATGCTCGCAAAGCAAGATTTTTCTTCGCTTGAGCTTGAGATTTGGTCGCAGAAATTTAAAGAATACGCAGAGTTTGAAAATAAACGTTTAAGTACTGGCTTTAGAGTGCTTGATTGTGAAAAAGATATAGAGAGTGATTTTTGTGATGTAAAGATAAAAGGCATTATCGATAGGATCGATGCTAGCCCTGATGGCGAGCCTTTTATACTTGATTATAAAACTGGTGAGGCAAATGCGAACTCGCTTCAGCTTGCATTTTATGAAGCACTTTATGGTAGCGAGGTAAAAAGTGCTTATTTTGCCCTAAAGAATGAACCTGTGCTTATCAGCTCAAAAAAAAGCGTGGATGATCTAAAGGCTGAGATAGAAAATCTAAAGAGCATAAATAACACTAAGATAAATTTTGAAAGAAAAAGCGGAGCTTGTAAATTTTGCGAGTATGCCATACTTTGTAGGAGAGAGTTATGAAAGATTTTTTAGCCCTAAAAGCAAGTGCTGGAAGCGGAAAAACATTCGCTTTAAGCGTTCGTTATATCGCTTTGGTGCTTAGAGGCGAAAATATAAATGAGATCATCGCTCTAACCTTTACCAAAAAAGCGGCCAATGAGATGAAAGAGCGCATAATCGCAACTTTTTTGGACTTACAAAACAAAAAAGACGAGCTTGATAAGCTTTGCAAAGAGCTTAGTTTGAGCCAAGATGAGGTCATAAAAAGACGCGATGAGAAGCTTGATAGGTTTTTGCAAAGTGAGCTAAAAATTTATACATTTGATGCATTTTTCTCTGGAATCTTAAAAAAATTTAGTCAAAATTTAGGGCTTAGTCCTGATTATAGCGTGCAAGATAGTCTGCAAGATCTGGCATGGAAAAAATTTGTAAAAGAGGTAAGCAAAGATCAAAAGCTTCTTAGCGAGCTTGCACTCATGATGATAATCTCAAGTCAAAAAGAGGCGAGCTTTTCACAGACTTTGGCTAAATTTTATGAGAGCTTTGGCGGTGAGCTAAAAGATAGTGGTGCAAGCTATCCAGATGATAGCAAGGTAAGAGCAGCGCAAAAGGAGATAAATGAACATATAGCCTTGCAAAATGGTGCTAGCGATACGGCCAAAAAGACATTTAGTGAGCAAAATTTATTTGAGCTTTTTAAAAACAAGGTCTTTGAAAGAGAGAGCCTAGATTACCGCACTTTTAGCAAAATTTATACAAGTGGGCTTGATAGGCTCTTTAACGAGCTAAAAGAGGCGGCAAAAGAGTATATTTTGGAGGTTGAAAGATATAGACTTAGCGGTTTTAGCAAGCTCTTAAATGTTTATAAATACTCAAATTTAGAGCTAAATAAAGAGATAAATGCTCTAAGTTTTGCTGATATAAATAAGCTGGTCTTTAAGCTTTTGGTTGAAAATTTTGATAAAGATGTGCTTTACTTTAGGCTTGATGGCCGCATAAATCACCTTTTGATAGATGAGTTTCAAGATACAAACGTGATCCAATATGAGATCATCTTGCCAATTATCAATGAAATCGTTTCAGGATACGGACAAAACGGACTTGGAAGCTTCTTTTATGTTGGAGATACGAAGCAGAGTATCTATAAATTTAGGGGCGGTAAAAAAGAGCTTTTTGATAAGCTAGGAGATGATTTTAGTCAGATAGATATAGAAAATTTACCAAGCAACTACCGCAGTTTAAAGGCTTTAGTGAAATTTAATAACGCTATTTTTGAAGAAATTTATCATAGATATGGGCTTAGCTTTGAGCCACAAGAGCCAGCTAAAAAAGATAAGGAGCTAAACTACAAAGTAAGTGGCGAGTGTCCTTATTTTGAAGCCGAGGAAGATGACTATGGCTACTTGCGTGTGCTAAGTGACGAGGATATCGCGGGTGCAGCACTTTCACAAGTAAAAGAGCTACTTGCTGCTGGCGTAAATGCAAGTGAGATAACTGTGCTTTGCTGGAAAAATAGTGACATCAGTCTTATCTCAGAGGTGCTTAGCAGTGAGGGGACAAAAAGCGTAAATGAAGGCACCTTGGAGCTAAAGCGAACACCGTTTGTTGCAGCGATCATCGAGTATGCGAAATTTTGTCTTTTTGGTGAAGAAATTTATGAAAAAAATGTAAAAGCACTCGTAAATACAAATCCTAAAAGGCTAAAAATAAAAGCTGAAGATAGTGCGACAAAAAGCCTATTTTATCTAGCTAAAAATTTATATATAAATATGGCTGATGTTGATATTTTAAGGCTTTTTGAGCTAAGCAGTGGCTACAAAAATTTAAGTGATTTTATCTTTAATCTAGAAAATTTTAGTTCTAAAATCAGTCCTAAAAATGCTGACGGCGTAAAAATAATGACAGTTCATAAGTCAAAAGGGCTGGAGTTTGCTCACGTGATAGTTTGTGATATGATGAGTAAAGGCAGAGGCGATGACTCAAACTTTATAACCGAATATAGCGAAAAAGGCGAGTGGATAGTAAAAAGCCGAATTTCTGGCAGAGAAAATTTTGACCCTGAGTATGCTGATGTGTTAGAGCAAATGAGAGAGCTTGAGAAACAAGAAAATATCAATAAAATTTACGTTGCTTTCACTAGAGCTACAAAGTCGCTTATTATCATTAAACAAGCTACTCCAAGTGGAAATAGTCCTAGCTTTTTTTCTTTTTATACTAGAAGTGATAAAAGCGAAGTAAACGACTATCTTGATCTAAAAGAGTTTAGTTTTGGCAAAATTTTACCTAGCAAGAGTGAGCAAAAAGAGGCAAAAAAAGATGAAAAAATGCCTGAAATTTTAAAGATAGAAAGGCAAGATGTAGAGGCAAGAGAGCAAAAAACGAGCGGTAAAAATTTAGAGGCAATCTATTTTGGTTTAGCATTTCACTATTTGCTCGAGATGAGTGAAAAATTTGATGAAAATTCGCTTTTAAAAGCTAAAAGTTTAATACTAAATAAATTTTATAAATTTCTCTCACCTGATAGACTTGAAGATGCCTTTAAACGGGCAAAAATGCTAATAAATGAGCCAAAATTTTTAGAGTGTATAAAGGATAAAGAAATTTACAAAGAGCAGCCATTTAAAGTAAAAAATGAACTAAAACAGATGGACTTATTTTGTATTGGAGAGAGCGAAATTTGTGTGATTGACTATAAAACGACCGATAAAAATATCGAGGAAAATAAAAAACAAGTTGGAGAATACAAAGAGGCATTAAGTAAATTTTATCCAAAGCATAGTATAATTGCCGTCATCTTCTACGCTCTTGATGGAAAAATTTCATATATTGAAGTTTAAATGCTACTTAATTTAAGCTTTATAAAAGCATTGTTTAAATACAATCACAACTCAAAAATTAACTTGGCAAAGGTAAGAAAATGACAAAAATAACAAAGCCAAACGAAGTTAAACGAGACTGGATCGTTGTTGATGCAGCTGGTAAACGTTTTGGTAGATTGCTAACTGAGGTAGCAACTATACTTCGTGGCAAAAACAAACCATGCTTCACGCCAAATGTAGATTGTGGCGACTATGTTATCATCATAAATGCTTCAAAAGTAGAATTTACTGGTAATAACAAAGCTGAAGATAAACTTTATCACAGACACTCAGGATATTTTGGTAGCGTAAAGAGTGAAAAATTTGGCGATTTGATAGCAAATAAGCCAGAAAAACTATTTAAATTAGCTGTTCGTGGAATGCTTCCAAAAACTAAACTTGGAAGAGAGATGATAAAAAAACTAAAAGTTTATGCTGGCAGTGAGCATCCTCATACGGCACAAATAGCTAAAAAAGAAGGAAAATAATTATGGCAAAAGTTTATGCAACTGGTAAAAGAAAAACTGCCGTAGCAAAGGTTTGGATAAAAGCTGGAAGCGGTAAAATCGTAGTAAATGGTATGGATCTTAACACTTGGCTTGGCGGACATGAAGCTATAAAGCTTAAAGTAATTCAACCACTTTTAGTTACTAAACAAGAGAGCTTAATAGATGTAGTAGCCATAACTTTAGGTGGCGGTTATTCAGCACAAGCAGAGGCTTTAAGACACGGCATTTCACGTGCTTTAGCTGATATGGATGCTGATTTTAGAGCAGCGCTTAAACCAAAAGGCTTGCTAACTAGAGATTCTCGTGTTGTTGAACGTAAGAAATTTGGTAGAAGAAAGGCAAGAAGAAGCCCACAATTCTCTAAACGTTAATGATTTTTTGCAAGTGCTTTTGCATTTGCAAAATTTAAGTTGTGTAAATTTCAAATTTACATTGTTAATTAAATTATGATTTAGAGTCGGTTAAATTTTATTCAGTTAAAATGTAACCACTTTAAAATAAATCCTAAGAAAGGAATTCTAAATATGAAAAAGATTGCTTTAGCTTTGGTTGCCGCAACAGCGGTTTTTGCGTCTAACGCAGCATATAATTATGAAGTTACTCCAACTATTGGTGGTGTTCACCCAGAGGGAAATTTACGTGTAAAAGACCATAACTTCGTTGGTGTTAGAGCTGCTAGAAATCTTGAAGATTTCTTCTTTGATCAAGTAGAGCTTGGTGTTGATTACACTCAAAAAGCAAAAGAAAAAACAGGTAGCTTAACAAGAGAAGGAAGAGTTCTTAGATATCATGCAAATCTTGTAAAAGATATAGTTGATTTTGGACCAGTTAGTCTATATGGCTTAGTTGGTGCTGGTTATGAAGATGTCCCAGCTATTTTTGTTAAAAATGAAGATGGTGGTTTTGGTCAATACGGTCTTGGTTTAAGATATCAAGTAACTGATAGATTTGCTCTTAAAGCAGAAGCAAGGGATGCTATCAAATTTGAACACGCTGATCATAACCTATTCTATTCACTAGGCTTTGGCATCGGCCTTGATTCAAAAGCAGCTCCAGTTGTGGCAGCAGCTCCAGTTGCAGCAGCAACTCCAGCAGCAACTCCAGTTCTTGATGATGATAATGATGGCGTGCCAAATGATATAGATCAATGCCCTAACACTCCAGCTGGCGTAGTTGTTGATGAAAGAGGATGCGAAAAAGTTATCGTTCTTAGAGATTTAGATGTTAACTTTGCATTTGATAGCTATAAAGTTGGACCAAAATATGCAGCTGAGATTAAAAAAGTAGCTGACTTTATGGGCGAACACCCAGATTATAAAGTTGTACTTGCTGGTCACACTGATAGCGTAGGCGCAGAAGCTTATAACCAAAAACTATCTGAAAAAAGAGCAAAAGCAGTAGCTGATGTTCTTGCTGGCTATGGCGTAAGTGAGGATAAAATTTCAACAGTTGGCTACGGTGAGCTTAAGCCAATTGCTACAAATAAAACTAAAGAAGGCCGCGCGCAAAATAGACGCGTTGAAGCTACTTTCAATAAATAATCTTATTATTTAAGGTTACTTCTTTTAGGGGCTTAGCTTCGGCTAGGCCCTTTTTTATTTCTACGGAGAAAATAATGAAAAAAACCATACTTTTTGATTTGGACGGTACGCTTATTGATTCTACTTCTGCTATTTTAAAAGGATTTGATAGAGCTTTTTTATCCCATGGTAAAAAAGAGCCAGACCATAATATATTAAAGTCTTTGGTTGGTCATCCGCTTGAAATAATGTTTGAAAGACTTGGTGCAAGCAAAAATTTAATTGATAGCTATATAAAAGAATATAAAGCTTGCTACGAAAAAATTTACCTTGATGAGACGGTACTCTTAGATTATGCAAATGAAGCATTGAAGGAGGCAAGTAGCTTTGCTGATGTAAGTATAGTTACTACTAAAACTTCAAAATTTTCTATTATCTTGCTTGAGCATTTAGGGGTTATGAAATATATAAAAACTGTTATTGGAAGAGATGATGTTACTAATCCAAAACCAAATCCAGAGCCTATAAATTTGGCTCTAAATAGACTTAATAAAGATAAAAATAATGCATTTATGGTAGGTGATACCATTATGGATCTAATGGCTGCACAAGCCGCTTTTATTACAGGCGTGGGTCTAACTTGTGGATATGGTCAAAAGAGTGATTTGGAAAAATTTAGTAAATATATTTTCTCAAACCCATTTGAAGCCGTTAGCTTTATAAAAGGGGTTTAATAATCTAATATTCCTAAACTACTTATACTTTAAAGTAAATTTAACCTAACGTTTAGCTTTCTTAGCTATAAGATTTACTCCAAAAATTTATTACCTTTGTTTGGCGTAAAATATTTTAACATCTAAATTACTCTGAATAAATTTGCTTAAAAACGCTACTTTCATAGTAATTTTATCTTATTTAAAATATGAAAATTTGTCTAAAAATTAGCTAACTTCTAGGAGATCATAGATTTAAGACCCTGGCCACCTTTAGAGCGCTTGCAAATGCAAAATGTAAGTTATATCCGCCAAGCATGCCAGTGATTTCCAAGACTTCACCAATAAAATAAAGCCCCTTAACGTTAGAAGCTTGTAAATTTTCATCTAAAAATTCAATCTTTATGCCGCCTTTTGTAACTTCCGCTCTTTCAAAGCCAAATGTCCCAGCTGGGGCAAATTCATAAGCAAAAAGCCTTTTTATGATTTGTCTCTCATTGTCATTAAATTCATAAAAGGCTCTGTCTTTTAAGCCAAAATTTCTTAAAAATTCTAGCACAAACCTCTTTGGTAAGGGCAAAACCGAACTAAGTTGCTTTTTGCCATTTATTAAATTTTTCTCACTAAATTTGGACAAAAAATTTATGCAAATTCGCCCTTTTTGCCAAAATAGCGAGGCGCTTAGTATTGCTGGTCCGCTTATACCCCTATGTGTAAAAAGCAGATTACCACTAAATTTATGACTCTCGTTTTTGCTATTTATCTCCACATCTACGTTTAGGCTGACGCCACTAAGTTCTTTAAACCAAAACTCATCTTTTTGCACACTAAAGCCAACAAGTGCCGGCGCAATAGGCGATAGCTCAAGACCAAATTCACTCGCTATCTTGTAGCCAATATCGCTTGCGCCAAGTACTTTATAGCTTAGTCCGCCACTTGCGATGACTAAATTTCTAGCTCTAAATTTCTCATCTTTTGTCAAAATTTCAAAAATTCCATCTACTTTTTTAGCACCAAGAACTTCTTTGTTGTAAAAAATATCCGCTTTTTGTCTTTTCAGAAGCACGTTTAAAACGCTCTTTGCACCGCTATCGCAGAAAAATTGATTTTGCTTTTGCTCACTAAATTTAAGCTCGCTAAAAAATTTTAAAACTTGATTTGGAGTCAGTACTTTTAAAATTTGCTCTATAAATTTTTGCTCGCCAAGGTAGTTTTTAGCGCTTATAAAGCGATTTGTGATGTTACATCTGCCTCCACCACTTGCTAGGATCTTTTTGCCAGCACTGCTATTTTTCTCTAAAATTGCAACTTTTTTACTTTTTAAATTTGCTCCTAAAAATAGTCCGCTAGCACCAGCACCAATGATGATGACGTCGTAGATCAAAATTTCAAACTCTCTTTTAAAGCAGCCTCGCTTGTAAGGCGAGAGTCAAATTTGATTACTTGATTTTTCTCGTTTTTGTAATAATCGACTACACCTTTTTGGCTATTTAGTGACTCTAAATTTAAGCTTACCTCAGGGCTTAGATAGATATTTTTAAAAATTCTTGGATCGCTTAGGCTAAAGAGCAAAACAAGCCATATCACGCAAAGCACCACGCAGATAATGGCGAGCACTTTAAAGCCAAAGGCGTGCAAGATATACCCACCAAATGCACCTCCAACAAAGCTTCCTAGATAGCCAAATGAATTAAATACACCAAGGGCTGAGCCTTTTTGTGAGGATTTTACAAATTTTGTTGCAGTTGATTGCATGATGGGCTCGTGAAGGTTAAATCCTATAAAAAATATAGCAACTCCCAAAACGAAGATAAAAAGCGTAAAACTAATGGCAAAAATAGTGTAGGTTAGGGCAAAAAGCAGCGTACCAGCTATCAAGATGACCTTGCTAAGCCCCTTGCCATCGCCAAGGGCACCAGCTAGCCCCATAGCCAAAAAGCCAAGCACGGCGCCAAGTGTATAGACCTTGTAAAGCTCGCTGCTTTCGTAACCGTACTCTTTTACTAAAACGATAGGGATCACCAAAAATGCGATGCTTGCTAGCATCTTTTGCATAAAAGAGGTGAAATTTATGATCATGTAGTCTTTTTGTAAAAACAGCTTACCAAATGGCACTTTTTCACTTTTGGCACTCACTTTTATCTCTTTTGGCACAACAGTGTAAAGAAGCACAATGCAAAGTAAGCTAAGAGCGGCACTTAGGTAAAAGAGGCTTGAAAGTCCGTAGTCTTTGGCAAGAAGTGGCCCAAGTACCATAGAAAGCGTGAAACTAAGCCCTATAAAAGCGCCCATTATCGCCATGGCTTTTGAGCGTTTTTCTTCTGTTATATAGTCACTTATCATCGCAGTTGCAACTGCTCCGATAGCACCTACGCCTTGTAAAAATCTACCAAATAGCATGGTAAAAATATCGCTTGTAAGTGCACAAATTATTGAGCCGATGATAAAAACCAAAAGTCCGATCGTTAATGTTTTTTTGCGTCCTATCCTATCCGAGAGCGCTCCAAAAGGCACTTGAAATATCATCTGTGAGATCGCATAGACGCCTACTATTAGCCCTACTAAAAACTCGTTTGCTCCGCGTAAATTCAAGGCATAAAGGCTAAGCACTGGCAAAACTATAAAAAGACCTAAAAACCTACTTGCTATGATAAAAGATAGTGGTAAAACGCTTTTTAACATAAAATTTTCCTTATTTTTAAAAGGACTAAGTTTATCATTTTAACGCTAATTTAAATTTAAAAATTTAATCTACTTTTTTGTAAAATACGCCCAAAAATCAAGGAGCTCTTGCAATGAAGATCGTGCTTGCGACGTCAAATTTAGACAAAGTAAAAGAGATAAAAGAGTATTTAAAAGGCTATGAAATTTACGCCTTAAGCGAGGTTGTAAAGCCATTTGAGATCGTTGAAGATGGCAGCAGCTTTCAGCAAAATGCACTCATAAAGTCAAGAGCCGTTTTTGCAAAGCTTAAAGAGCAAGGGCTTGACAATGAGTTTATCGCTCTTAGCGATGATAGCGGTATTAGTGTAGATGCACTTGGTGGCGAGCCTGGGATCTACTCTGCGCGCTATTTTGACCTTGATAAAAATGGCAAGGTATGCGGCAAAAACGCAAATGACGCAAACAATAGAGCAAAGCTAATTAGTAAGCTAAAGGCGCTAAATTTAAAGAGCTCACCAGCTCATTACACCGCCTGTATCGCTATTAGCTCAAAATTTGGCGATTACACGACGCATGGCTTTATGTATGGTGAAGCGATTAAGCAGGAGCGTGGTACAAATGGCTTTGGCTACGACGCGCTCTTTATCCCAGACGGCTTTACTAAAACGCTTGGTGAGCTAGACAACGAGACAAAGCTTAAAATTTCTCACCGTTCAAAGGGACTTGAACTTACAAATTTCGTGCTAAAAAGTCTAAAGAAAAACTTTAGTTAAGCTCTTTTAGTCCTTTGTTGGCTCGCTCTAAAAGATCCCGTGCGCGAGGATTTTGCTCTTTTCCATTTAAAATTTCAAGCACTTTTTTGTAGTTTTGGGTAGCTTCGTCCTTTTGATTAAGCTTTGCTAGGTCGTTAGCGACCTCTATTAAAAGCTCTGATCGCACAAGCTCGTTGCCACTTAACTCTGGTGTGATATCAAGCAAATTTAACGCTAAAATGTGGTTTTCGTGGGCTTTGTCAAAGTCATTTTTCATGTAGTAGGCGTTACCGATGGATTTTATGCAGACGAGTTCGTCGTGCATCGGGGCATTTGGTGCATCGTCATAAATTTTTAGAGCTTCTTGAAAGCTAGCAAGCGCCTCGTCATATCTGCCAATGGCCTTTTGTGCCGCACCCAAGCTATGATAAGAGCGCGCTAGCAGTAGTTTGTCACTCCCTTTTGCCGCGAGCTCAAGCGCTCTTTTAGAAAGTTCAAGTGCCTTTTGAGGCTCTTTATTTACCATGCAAATGCTGGCGCCATTTATGAGCGAAGTGATCGCCTGCTGGGCATCGCCAGCCTTTAGGCATGCCTCGCTTGCTTGCGTGGCTAAATTTATAGCACGAGCTAAATTTCTATCACTTTTATAAAACTCATTTACGCTCTCTTGAACTAGCTCGTCGCAGCTACTTGCAAAGAGGCAAATAGGCGCTAAAAATGGCAAAATTTTCTTCATCTTTTTACCTTTAAAATTTGGCTTATTTTACCTTTTGAAGCTAGAAATTTATATTAACTTTGCTAAAATCACTAAAATTTTAAGGAGCCAAAAATGTCAAATATCTTAATCATAGGCGCGGGCGGCGTGAGCCAAGTCGCGACCGTAAAATGCGCGATGAACGCAGACGTTTTTAGCAAGATAACCCTTGCAAGCCGCACAAAAAGCAAGTGCGACGCGATCGCTAAATTTATCAAAGACCGCCTAGGCGTGCAAATTGGCACCGCCCAGATCGACGCTGACGACACCGATGCGGTCGTAAATTTAATCAAAAAAACGGGTGCCGAGCTGCTGCTAAACGTCGCGCTGCCGTACCAGGACCTAACCCTCATGGACGCGTGCTCTCGCGCCGGCATCCCGTACATCGACACCGCAAACTACGAGCACCCCGATACCGCCAAATTTGAATACAAGCTGCAGTGGGCGAAGGACGGCGAGTTTAAAGCCGCAAACACGATGGCGCTGCTGGGAAGCGGCTTTGATCCTGGCGTGACCAATGTATTTTGCGCCTACGCGCAGCAAAATCTCTTTGACGAGATCCACGAGATCGACATCCTAGACTGCAACGCGGGCGATCACGGATATCCGTTCGCGACGAATTTTAACCCTGAAATCAACCTGCGCGAAGTAAGCGCAAAGGGCCGCTACTGGGAGCGCGGCGAGTGGAAAGAGACCGAGCCGATGGAAATAATGTTCAAATGGGACTATCCGAAAGTAGGCGTCAAGGACAGCTACCTGCTCTACCACGAGGAGCTAGAAAGCCTCGTTAAAAACATCAAGGGGCTAAAGCGAATCCGCTTTTTTATGACGTTCGGACAGAGTTACCTCACGCATATGAAATGCCTAGAAAACGTCGGCATGCTACGAATCGACGAGGTCGAGCATAACGGCGTAAAAATCGTGCCGATACAGTTTCTAAAGACGCTATTGCCGGATCCTGCAAGCCTCGGCCCTCGAACGAAGGGCAAAACCAACATTGGCTGCGTGATACGCGGACTCAAGGACGGCAAAGAGCGTCAAGTCTATATCTATAACGTCTGCGACCACGAAGCTTGCTACGCCGAGACGGGCGCGCAGGCGGTGAGCTACACGACGGGCGTGCCTGCGATGATCGGCTCGATGATGGTAGCAAAAGGCATTTGGAGCGGCAAGGGCGTCTTTAACATGGAAAATTTCGACGCCAAGCCTTTCATGGATGAGCTAAATAAGCAGGGCTTGCCGTGGGAGATGATGGAGATGAAACCCGGCGAGAGGTATGAAGTAAACTAAAATTTTAGGCGATTTTCGCCTAAAATTTTAGTTTTTATCGTAATTTCTTTTATTGCGTTTAAAAGCTTGATGGATTTGACAGTACTTTTATCGGAATTTATACTCTCAAAAATTCTGATAAACTTATTTATCAAATTTTCACAACTGGAACATATCAAAAAGTTACTATTTAAACAACTTATAATGCCAAAGCAAAATTCCCAGTCATTTAGTATTAATTGTTTTAATTTTTCATCGTCTACTTTTTCAAACGCTTCAAGCTCCAATTCGTTTCCATTCTTTAAAAGATCTAAAATTCCCTCTTTTGTGCTAATTTTTGAACAATCAGACATATCCCTCAAGTTATCATCATACTCTATTAATGCAGGGTCAAATTCTAAAATTTTATCTATATCAGGATTATACGGCAAAATGGTATTGTAACTATTATTTTCCAATATGCCCTTCAATATATTAATGGCAAAATTATGGTATTCATCAGCTTGTGTCGGATTTCGTTCTTTGATAAACTCTATATAGAAAATAAAATTACTTACCCCTAAAACATACACCATATCAATATTGTCAGCAAGAAAATCTCTTATTTTATTGCAATATTCTCCATCATCCAATTTAAAGTCGTATTGCAATCTATGCATGTATCCATCCAATTTCTTAAGCTTATCTTCTTTAAATTTTATGATATTAACAACATCTCTAATCTTTTCATCATCTGTTATGGATTTTGTTATATAGCTTATGATTTCCTCTCTTATGTCACTTGGCTCAAGGTAATTTATTTGAGCATATTCTATAACCTCGTCAAACTCTTTATTTTTCTCGTTATCTTTAAGATTAGTAGTAAAGTACTTAAAAGAATATTTATCAAGCTCCTTAAAATCCATATTTAATTTCAAAGCATTTATAGTAGCTATTTCCATAATATCTTTTACTAAAATTTGCTCGGTGTATTTAAAATCCTTTAAATCTTTTTCTAAAAAGCCAAAATCATTTAGCGCAGCCACTACTCGTCTCATAATTCTTATATTATTTATGTTATGGTGTTTAAAATATTCGAGTGGATAATCCTTAAAAACCTTAAGTTTGTCTTCTATAATTTTATAGGTATTTTCCGCGGTAGGATTATAGTTAAATTCATAATCTACGATTTTATCTTTATATCTTTTGATATCATCTAATTTTAATTCCTCAGCATTAAAAATCATAACTATATGACAGTTTTTCTGTTCTTTTAATTCCGATATTAATCCAAATACATCTTTTACGCTTAATTTATTTGATAATCTTTCAAAATCATCAAAACAAATTACGATATTTTCGAAATCTTTCTTTTCAAAAAATGATATGCACCCAATAATTGCTGAGCCGAGCGTAGGTACAACCGAATCTAAAATTTTATCAAATTTTAAATATTTAGCCTTCTCTGAAACTTCAGATATAACCTTACTTGCCCTATAAGCTTGAAGTATAATCTCCTTTACTATCTGGTTAATACTATCCTTGCCGAATAAAGAAATATATACGAAACTTTTATTTAATTTCTTTGAATTGTCTTCTACAAATTTATGCCAAAAGTAAGTTTTTCCAACACCCCATTCACCATTTATCGTAGTGCAAACAGCATTTTCGTCTTTAAAAATCTGAATGAGTTTTTCTTTTATTTTATCTATTTCGTTTTTTTCCATTGTTAATTGCCTTAAATTTCTGCTTTAAAATTTTAAAAATTTCATGCTTTGAGAGCTCGTATTTGTCGTATATCACGGCGTTATCATCGCCGATAGGCTGCATGAGGCCATATGCTAGCCTGCCTTTTTTTAAATTTTATGTTTGAAACACTAATTTTGCGCTTGGCGTCTATCTCGGGGATGCCAATTTCGTTGATATCTTTAAAATAAAATTTCGCATTCTTGCCGCGTTTTTGTATGAAAAATCCGTCATTTTCGATTTTTCGGTATCACAGAATAAGAAACTAGGATAAAGAGGTAACTTCGGCGCAAGCTAACTTACTGGCGCCGAAGTTGAAAGTTATTTTATCACTGCTTCAAAGCCAACATCTACATCTGGATAGCTCTTTCCGCCATGAAATGGTTTAGCGGCAGCGGCAAATTTATCAAAGCTTTCATTTAGCTTCAAATCATTTACAAGATCAACTGAAAATTTTGCCATTAGCTTGCCATTTTGTACTTCATATTTTGTTTTAAAAATTTTTGAATTGCCATTTATGCTAAGCTCAACATCCATTTCTCCAGCTTTATCGTCGCCATTTACTGCTACGATCTTACCATCTACTGCCTTGCCATCGAAAATAATGCCAATCCTTTTATCGCGGTCAGGCAGCTTTGTATCGATATCTTTTGGCTCTAGCTTAAATTCAAAGCTCTTTAAAAAATCAGCAAAATTTGCATTTTCTTGACTTTTAAAATTTATCGTTTTAAAAGTACCTGGTACGGCTGTCTTATTTGCTAGCTTATAGCCAGTAAATGTTACCTTTGGTTCACCTTCTACGCTAAATGCAAGAGCTGAAACTGCAAAAAATGAAGCTGCTAAAGCAACAGAAGTAAGTTTGTTCATAAAGAATCCTTTTTATAATATTGATAATAAATATCGCAAATTATATACCCACTTACTTCAAAAAAGACTTAAAAACTCTTTTTAATTAATGAATAAATTTTTAATATCTTTTTACTCTGGATCATCGCTAAAATCGTTATCCCTAAAGATCACATAAAAATTTATGAGCCAAAAAACAAAAGCGATTGCTATGAGTGTTGCTGGTAAATGAATATAAAAGCCACTCCAAAAATAAGCTAAAATTCCTCTGCTAACTCCAGCTAAAAGAACTAAAATAAAAGCAATTTTGCTAAGGCGTAAAAACTCAAGATCTTGCCCGCTGTGACGAAGTCCTGCGACATTAAATATAAGCATCACACTAAAAACTACTGCATTTATCGCTATTAGATGCATAAAATTTGTTTCAAGATGGAGTTCAAAAATGCCGCTAAAGCCGATACCTAAAAACCCAACCGCTAAAAATAGTTGCATAAAATAGTATAAAAGCACAAAACTATGCCTAAAAAGCTCTTTATAGTGCCACTCTTTAAGCTTTGCAAGTATCGCGCTTCCACAAGCTATCGCGGCATAATAGACACCTAAGCTTGCTTCAAAAAATATATTTAAAAGCAAAAAAGCACAAATGCAGCAAATAGCGATATTTTTATAGATAAAATTTGGCACAAAAACAGCTTCATCCATGCCTTTTTCTCTTTTTAATGCTTCTTTTCCAAGTACGACACTAACGCGGTATGAGATGAGTAAGATAGCTATTACGTGGATAAAAACTTGTAAATTTAGAAATTTTTCATTGCCGCTTACTAGATAATAAATTTCAAAGCTTAAAATGCCAAACAAAAAGCCAAGTACGCCAAATTGATCATCGTTTTTATCTCGCCAGATCATATAAACGCAAAGCAAAACCAAGTAAAGCCAAAAAAGAGCGATAAAGCAGTGCGCTAAAAATAGACTAAAAAATGCCAAGATAAAGCTTGTAAAAAAGAGTGAAAATAATATACAAGCATGTATTTTTAGAGATGCTTGAAAATTTGTCCAATCAGTTAGTCCAGTTAGCAAAAATCCAGCATAAGCAAGGGCTAAAAAAAGTTGCAAAAATATAAATTTATGTAAACTCACAAAATCAGTTGGAGTAAAAAACACATTAGCACCAAGCACCGCACAGGCGGCGCTCATTAAGAAAAATATCCTCATAGGATGAGTAAAAAAGTTATTAATCATAATAAATTTGCCCTTTGAAATTTTCATCTATCATCTTGCTAATAAACGTAAAATCGCGCTCTTTGAAATCTTTGTCTATTTCAAGTTCTCTTTGTATGACCGCACCTTTACTTGATAGGAAATAAATTCTACTTGACATTTTCACAGCCTCCATTCTATCGTGTGTGACAAGAACCACACTCATACCTTCGCTTACTCTTTGGCTGATAATCTCAATCAAAATTTCTTTCATATCATAATCAAGCCCAGAAAAAGGCTCATCCATCAAAAGTAGATCAGGTTTTGTTACGACCGCTCTTACGAAAGCGACCCTTTGTCTCATGCCACCGCTTAGCTCGCTTGGGTATTTTAAAATGTCTTTTTGGCTTAATCCAACCTTTTTAAAAAGCTCTAAAACGGCGTTAATGTCCGGTTTATCCATAACTAAAAGCACATTTTCAAGAGCATTTTTCCATGTAAGCAGACGATTTTCTTGAAAAAAATATGTCACCTTTTTAAATTTATTAAAAATTTCCCCTTTTCTGGGCTCATTTAGTCCGCTAATAAGCCGCAAAATGGTAGTTTTTCCGCATCCTGATGGTCCAAAAAGCGTCACCACCTCGCCACTTTTTACATTTAGGCTAAAATTCCTTACGACCTTATCTCTTAAAATTTCATACTCTACATTTTTAAGCTCAAGCATCATCTTCTCCAAGGCATCAAAGCTATTTTTAGTGGCTCGATGATGAGGTATTCAAAGAGCATGATAAGAGTGATGCTTAAAAGAACGTATGCCATCACTTCGGTTGTTTCAAGCATCGCTCTTGCATTTGCTATCTTTGCTCCCATGCCGTTATTTGCGCCAAGTAGCTCAGCCATTATGACTATCTTTACGCCCATTGCGACAGCTACGCTAATAGAGCTTATTATGTAGCTCGTAAGATGCGGGATGTAAAGGTGTCTTATCTTTTTTAAAATTCCTAAATTATAAGCGTCAAACATCTCTTTTAGCTCCTCATCTACGCTACTCATAGCAACTGCTGAGCTTGCAAAAGTAAGCGGTAAAACGGTTATAAAGATAGTAAAAACGGTGCTAAAATTTCCAAATCCAAACCAAAAAATAGCAAGTACTATCCAAATAATTGGTGGCATTGACAAAAGCAAGGTGATAACAGGCTTTAAAAAGGCTGCAAAACTTTTAAAACTACCTGCTATTAGCCCTAAAAATATACCAAAAAATGTTGCCGAGCAAACTCCAATCAGTGATCTGCAAAGCGTTATATTTATCTCGCTGTTTTTATAATCTTTTAAAATTTCACAGGCTTTTAAAAATACATCTTTTGGTGGCGGAAGCAAGAGTGGGGAGCTAAACTCGCTTCCCACTTGCCAAATGGCTAAGATCAAAAAAACTATGGCAAATCCGCTAAATCCGCCCCAGAAATAGTCAATTATTTTTAAAAAGCTTGAGCGATCTTTTTTGGTGCCATCAATTAGTATCATAAAAATAGACCTTTATCTGGCATCTTGCCGCCTAGAAATTTTGGATTAAACTGATAAATTTCTTCAAAAAACGCCATGATCTCATTTTGTAGTTCATTTGCTTTTGTTACTGTTAAATTTGCCTTATCAAAAGCATTTGCGAGTGCCACTTCTGGAGCTGGCAAGTAGCTCGAGCCTATCTTTGCTGCACTTTGTTTGTTCTCAAGTATCCATGAAAGTGCATTTTTAAGGTCGCTATGAAGCGTGTCAAATAGATTTAAGTTTTTCTCGTAAAAGCCTCTTTCTACGATAATGCCAGCCATTGGGATTATCGGTTTTGTACCAAAGCTATCGCCCCAAATTTTTGGAAAATCAACTGAGTAATGCACGCTAACGCCTGCTTTTTTACCGCGCAAAATAGTCGCTTCGCCAAGAGGTTGTGGAACTATTAAAATGTCAAAATCTTTTTGTAAAAATAAAAGCAGAGCCTCAGGCGGCGTTGCTGTGTAGGTGATGTCTATCTTGTTAACGTCTATGCCTCTCTTCTTGCAAAGTGCTCTTAGGACAAGATCAGGCATATCGCCTCTAAATGGCATGATAAGCTTTTTGCCTACAAAATCTTCTAAATTTTTGATCTTTTCATCCTTAACCATAGCGTTCATAACGCCAAGGGTCAGTAAATTTAGCATCGCAAAATCAAGACCTTGATTTCTTAAATTTGCAGCGACATTTGATGGTGACATCGTGACTTTAATATCCCCACTAGCTACGCCTGCACGAAGCTGATCTGGTGTTTTCCAGATGTTTAGGCTTACATCGTAAGTTTTGTTTAACTCACCTTGCAGCGCAGCAACTGCCATGATAACGCTTGGGATCGCTGGCGCGCCCCACATATTAAAGCTCTCTTTTGCAAATAAATTTGGTGCAAATGCGCTAACGCCTAAAGCTGTGCTAAGTCCTAAAAATTTTCTTCTATCTAACATCTTTTTCTCCTTTAAAAACTGCTGTGAAAGCTAATGAAAAATATCCTACCAGGGGCATGAACGACTACTGGATCAAGTGCTGCTACGTGATCGCCACTGATAAATTCCACATAATCTTTGTCAAATAAATTTGCTACGCCAAACCTTATGCCAACTTTGTTTTTAAACTCTACGCCGCCATAAAGATCGAGCAAGCCAAATCCTTTTGCGGCCTCTTTCTTGTCGATACCTAGACCATTTTGCTTGCTAAAATCGCCTCTAGTTTGCTTTGAAACTAGCCTTAGTGCGGTGCCTAGGTTGTAGCTACCAAAGCTTGCATAGTCTTTGTAGTCAAATGCAAAATTTGCCTCAAAAGGCCTTATTTGATAAAGTGGTCTGCCATCGGTTTTGTTTTGTCCGTAGTTGTAGTAAAGTGAGCTTTTTAAGCCAAAGTGCCTTGCAAAGCTATATTCTGTATTGAAATTTACACTATAAAGCGTTGCATCAACGTTTCTTGAGATGACGGCATTTTTATTTATTAGTGGCATCGCAGCCTTTGAGTGGCGTCTATCAAAAATGATCAAATTTTTAACACTATCAGCGATGAAATGTCCTCCAAAGCTAAATGCATCTTTGTTTTGAAGCGAGTTTAGGTATTCTTTGTAAAACTCACTGCCAAATTTAAAGCCAAGAACTGCTCTATTGTGCCTTTCTGGCTCTAAATTTGGATTTGCTATCCAGCCTTTATCGCCTTCGCCATAAAGTGCGTTAAAACGCTCCATATTACTTGGCAGACGAGACAAACTCTCAAGCTTTGCAAAGTAGCTATCCTTGTCGTTTGGTGTAAATTTATATTTTAAACTTGCACTAAAAGCGTCTTTTTTGATTTTATCGCTTACGTCTTCACCATAAATTTGACGAACTAATTTACGAGTGGTATTAGGTGCGATCATCGGATTTTGCACAAAAAATTTAGTGTCGATGCCATTTAATTTACTTCTTTGCTCTTCATATTTTAAGGCAAGAGAGGCTTCGTTTGCTTCATTAAATTTATAAGCAAGTGTATCAAAGAGCATAAATTTATCATTTCTAACATCAGCAAATCTGTATCCGTTAAATACCCAAGTAGAGCCACGTTTTAGGTATCTTTTGCCATCATGTTTATCTTTTTCAAAGTCAGCGCCTATTTGATTGTGAAAGCTTGCAAAGTCAGCGTCATACTTTAAATTTGCCTCAAATATATTCCTCTTTAAATCCACTTTTACATTTTGAGTGGTATCTCTTAGATGAAAATTATCAGCTTTTCGCTCAACCTTTTTTGTAGCAAGCTCAAAATTTAGCGTATTTGAAAGATCTTCTTCACCCAAGCGAATATTTAGCTTGCCGACTTTTCTTGTCGTTTTAAAAGCGTCCATCTCGTGCTCTGGCTGCTTGTCTTTATCAATATTATCCCTTAAAAACGTAAGCCTAAGCTCGCTAAGATCATTTGGCACAAAACCTAAGATAGCGCTTTGACCTTGTCTATTGTAGCCATAGTTCCATTTTTTGCCACTTCCGTCTTTATAATTATTTGCTTTGGTGAAATTTGCATTTAAAATGGTGTAAAAATTTGCGCCACGATATTTAAAAAGCGATGAATTGTAAAAACTTTTGCCATACATTCCAGCTGAGATATGAAACATATCAGCTGAGTTATCAAGCAAATTTGTAACAAATGGATATTCGTTTCTTTGAGTGCGGTCAAATTGATTTTCTACAAAGGCACTTTGTGCAACGTTTGGCGTGATGACTGGCGGCGGAGCAAATTCTCTAATAGGCTTTATAATGTCTAAATTTGCTTCATTTGCTAGAAGCAGTGATGAAAGAACTGCTAGGCTTAAAATGGGCCTCATGTAAACTCCTTTTAAAGATATAATTATGATTTCTTTTATCAGAATTGTAGTAGCAAAACCCTTTATAAAAGTTGATGTAAGTCATCTTTTAAATTTTTAATCCATAATTACGAGCTTATTGTAGATAAAATGCTTAATTTTATTTTTGCAAGAGTAGCTAAATGGTGTAAATTTAATGTGAAAAAATGTATAAAATTTTGATAATTGTTATATAAAAATTTTTAGATCATAGGTTGATTTAATTATGCTCTAAAATTATTAAGCCTATCTCTTAGCTCTTTTGAAATGGTAAATTTTGAGAGTTCATATTTATCAAAAATGATGATCAAATCATCACCTAGTGGTTGCACTAACCCAAAGCAAGCATCTCTATCAAGACGGTTTTTCTTAAATTTTACGCTTAAAGTTTCGACTTTTTTCTTATCGCCAAAACTTTTAATGGCGATCTCATCGATATCTTTAAAGTAAAATTTTATACTTTTTGAGCCTTTTGTAATGATAAATCCATCATCTTCAATACGTAAAAAGTTGTTTTGAAAAATTTTTCTAACACAAAAGAACGCTGAGAGAGCGCCAATGATGATGCCAAAGAGAGACGCTGTGCCAAGAGCTAGATAAAAGTAGCCAATGATGCTAAATATAAAAAGTCCAAGCCCAAAGGCTAGCGCCCAAAATACATCTTTTTTACTCTCTTTTGTTATCATCATTTTTCCTTTTAAGCTAAAATTCCAGCACCATTTATCGCTTGGCTGCGCTCTTTTGCATAAATTCTCTCGCCATTTATCACGTCATATTTCCAGATCGGCGCATTTGCCTTAAAGTCCTCGACAAACTCATTAATTAGCCTTAGCGCAACCTTTCTTTGAGGGCTCACAACGCCTGCAACATAAGAGCTCGTATGCACGGCCACATCGCCTTTTGAGTGAGCAAAGAGTACGTAGGCATTTTCTTTTTTGGCTCGCTCCTGCCAAGCATCTAGCCATTTTTTAAGTATTGGCTCATAGATATCAAAGCTAAGCGCCGAAATACCACCTTCTTCTCTTACGATTCCAACAAAAGTGATGAGCGCACCGCAGTTTTTATCCTTAAAGCGTTCATACCACTCGTTTGTGATGCTTTGAACATCTAAGCTTCCATTATAAATTTGCATCTTAGCCCCCACAAACTGGTGGCAAAATAGAAATTTTATCACCTGATTTAAGAGCAAAATTTATATCGCTTACGATCTCGTCATTTACAGCCACAGCACAGATATTTAGCCATTTTTTAAGCTCTTCTTTCTGGCTCAAAGCCGCTTTTACTTCGCCTAAATTTTTTGCTTCTACTTTTATATTTTCAAGCCCGATAGGCCCAAGAAATTCGATCTCTATCACGTTTTATCCTTTGAGATTTTTGCTGATTTTACTTAAAAATAAATTTAGATATACTTATTTAAAAATTTAAAAAGCGAGCAAAAATGAACGAAATTTTAAAGAGTATAAAAACCCCAGCCTACGTCTGCGAAGAGGCAAAAGTACGTAAAAATTTAGAGCTTTTAAAATATGTCAAAGAGCAAAGCGGAGCTAAAATTTTAGTAGCACTTAAGGGCTTTGCATTTAGCGGAGTGATGGATATGGTTGGCTCTTATCTTGACGGTTCGACTTGCAGTGGGCTTCATGAGGCAAAATTTGCAAGCGAATACGTAAAAGGCGAGATCCACACGTATAGCCCAGCATTTAAAGACGAGGACTTTGATGAGATTTTAAAAATTTCAAAGCACATTACATTTAACTCTTTTGCACAGTGGCAAAAATTCAAGGGTATTGCCCTGCAAAATGGCATCATCTGCGGCCTGCGAGTAAATCCAGAGGTCTCGCTAGCCCCAACTGACAGCTACAACCCATGCAGTAGATTTAGCAGGCTTGGCATCACGAGAACAAATTTTAAGCCTGAGCTTCTTGATGGCATCACTGGGCTTCATTTTCACGCGCTTTGCGAAGAGAGTGCGAGTAGCTTGCAGACCGTGCTAGAGGCATTTGAGGAGAAATTTGGCGAGTTTATCCCAAAGATGAAATGGATAAATATGGGCGGTGGCCACCACATCACGAGGACTGATTACGACGTAGAGCTGCTTATAAAGATAGTTAGGCGCTTTCGCGAGAAGTACGGCGTAGAGGTATATCTGGAGCCTGGCGAGGCAGTTGGCTGGCAAACTGGCTTTTTGATAAGCAGCGTGCTTGACATCATGCATAACGAAAAAGATATCGCTATCCTTGACACCTCAGCCGAGGCGCACATGCCTGATACCGTGCTTATGCCGTATCGTCCGGCCGTTAGAGGTGAGAGTGAAAATGGCAAATTTGCTTATAGATTTGGCGGTAATACCTGCCTAGCTGGCGATATAGTAGGACTTGAAGCGGGCGATGCGGAATATAAATTTGATAGTGAGCTACAAATCGGCGACCGAGTCATATTTGAAGATCAAATTCACTACACCATCGTAAAAAACACGACATTTAATGGCATAAAACTGCCTGATTTAGTACTTTTGAAAGAAAATGGCGAAGTTAAAATGATCCGCGAATTCGGATATGAAGAGTATAGGCGCAGAAATTAATCACTGGTGTTTTGGCTAGCTTTTGGCTACTAAATACTGAGAATTTTTCTACACGGATTAGTATCCGTAAATTTTGGCAAATTTATCTATCTTTGGGCTTTTTTGCCAGTTGTATTCAGTCTCGTTTGCGATCTTTTGGGCTAGCTCCTTGCCAAAATGATCACTGATAAAGCCAAGCGCCATATCCATGCCAGCAGCTACGCCTGAAGCTGTGTAGAACTTACCTGTCCTCACCCACCTAGCGCGCTCTTGCCACTTTACCGCTAAGCCGCAACTTTTCACCCATTCAAGTGACCTTTTATTTGAAGTAGCCCTTAAGCCGTCAAGCTCTCCTGTGCGAGCGATGAGCGCCGAACCTGTGCATACGCTTAGGCAAAATTTGGATGCCAAAACGCACTCTTTAAGTCTCAAAATAAACTCACTATCATTTACAAGTGCCCTTGTGCCTTGACCACCAGGGAGTAGCAAAATGCTCTCTTTTGGCATCTTGTTAAGTTTTTTTGTTTTTATCAAAAAGCCTTGCTTGCTTCTTTTCATCCCACCATCAAACGAGACATAATTAATGTTAATTTCAGGCACCCTTGCCAAAAACTCCACCGGCCCCATTAGATCAAGCGTCTCATAGTCATCAAAGATAAGGCAAAAAAGATCCATAGCACAGTCCTTTTTAACTAAAATTTGGCTTTATTTTAGCTAAATTTTCAGATCAAAAACGCTAAAAATTAACAGAACTTAAATGTTTTTTATAAAATTTTTAGTAATCTTTTTTGCTAAGGTTTGCTTGTGATTAGCTCTGATATAATAGCAGCTAAAACAGCATAACTATGTGATTTTAGCATATTTAACTAAAAGCTCAAATCATTAAGTTTTATGCAAATAAAGGAATAAAATGACGAGAATTCTTACTCTACTTTTTACATTGTCTGTTGCGGCAATGGCCATTGAGGGACCAACTGGCGTCAATCAATTTGACAGCACCATTTGGGCAGCACAGAGGATAGAAAATATCAAGCCTTATGAGCATAGCTGGGGTCCGATATTTACTTTTATCCAAGGTAATGATTATTTTGCAATAGCAGCACTTTCTATCATTTTGGCTGTTATTGGAGCATTTGCATTACACTTTTTAATCATTGGACCAAAACATTTTAGTCATGATGGCAAAAAGGTGTTTGCTTTTTCATTGATCATACGTATAGCTCATGGTTTGGCAGCGATCTCATGGATCATTTTAGTGCCAACTGGTATCATCATTATGTGGGGTGCAGAGCTTGGCGGTGGAACATTTGTGCGTTTCTGTAGATACTTGCACGATATAGCAACTGTGATCTTTGCTGTTTCTGTGCTTCCTATGTTATTTACCTGGACAAAGAGAATGCTTCCAGCAATTTATGACATCAGATGGATGATGATAGTTGGTGGCTATTTATCAAAGAAAAAGAGACCTGTTCCAGCTGGTAAATTTAATGCTGGTCAAAAAGCATGGTACTGGATCGCTATCCCTGGTGGTATCGTTATGATAATTACTGGTGCGATTATGTATTTTACGGACTTCAAAGAGCCAGCGGTTGCTTCTTGGTTTGGTCTTACACAAATTGATCTTTTAAGATACAGCGTAATTATCCATAATTGTCTTGGCATTGCATGTGCAGTATTTTTCTTAGTTCATATTTATATGGCAGCTATTGCTATTCATGGTGCTATTTGGTCGATGATTACTGGATATAAAGAGGAAGAAGAAGTTTATGTTCTTCATCACTACTGGTATCAAGAGCTCGTTAGAGAGAATAAAATTCCAGTATCTGATTATGAAAAGTCTTATACAAATTTAAAATAATTAACTTTACTTTGACCTTGCTAGTAAGCGAGGCCAAAGCTCTCTTTTATCTCAAATTTATACATTAAAATTTTTAAAATAATTAATATTTTTTTGGCTATAATCCAAACTAGTTTCAAGGTTTGAAATACTAATTGCAAAAGGAAAAATCATGACAACAATTGATTGTAGAAATTTAGAGTGTCCAAAACCAGTCATAATGACAAAAAATGCACTTGATGGCTTAAGCGAAGGTGAAAGCTTAGAAATTTTGGTAAATGCACTAGCCCCAAAAGAAAATATTTCAAGATTTTTAAAAAATCAAAATATAAACTTTAGCCTCGAAAGCAATGGCAACGAGACTAAAATTTTAGCTACAAAAGGCAAAAATGCGCTTGAGCTTACAAATTTTGATGAGTTTGTCTGCGACATAACACCAAAAAATAATAAAGTACTCTATCTGAATGAAGAGCGTGCGGGAAGCGGTGAAGTGGGAATAAATTTACTATCAAAATTCCTAGGAGCATTTCTTCAAGTTGAGAAAAAACCAAAGATAATAATCTGCGTAAATAACGCTGTAAAGATGACGACAAACCGCTCACACCCAAGCTTTAAGCCGCTTAAAGATCTTGAAGCTGCGGGTGTTAAAATTTTAAGCTGCGGAAGCTGCTTGGAGGCTTATAAGCTAGTAAGCGATCTTGCAATTGGCGAAATTTCAAACGCTTATGAGATCATCGACATACTCTCAACTCACGAGCAAATCAAACTATGATCTATCACGACAAAAAGCTTACGCAGTTTGTTAGAGCCGCTGGCTGAGCTGCTAAGCTTGACCCGTCGGGTCTAAACAAAACGATTAGTAGTTTAAATTTATCTCATCCAAATCTGCTCTCAAGCACCAATTCTAATGAGGATGCGAGTATCTTTAAAATTTCAAGTGATCTTGCACTTGTTCAAACGCTTGACTTTATAACGCCTGTGGTAAATGATCCTTTTATTTACGGTCAAATCGCTGCTGCAAATAGCCTAAGCGACGTCTTTGCAATGGGTGGTGAGGTGATAAATGCTCTAAACATCGTGGGCTTTGATAGTTGCAACTTGGAACCTGAAATTTTAGGAGAAATTTTACAAGGTGGGGCCGATAAAGTAAAAGAGTGTGGCGGAATCATCGTTGGCGGGCATACGATCGAGACACAGCAGATGTATTATGGGCTTAGTGTCACTGGAAGGGTACACCCTGATAAATTTTGGGCAAACAATACAGCCACAAATGGCAATATTTTGATACTTACAAAGCCCCTTGGAAGCGGCATTTTAAGCACAGCAATAAAGGCTGATTTATTAAGTATGGAGCAGATAAAAGAGGCTGCAACTATCATGGCACAGCTAAATTTTTATGCATTAAAAGCACTTGATGGCATCAAAGTCTACGGCGCTACTGATGTGACTGGATTTGGCTTTTTGGGGCATTTAAGCGAAATGCTAAATGAAAAGATCAGTTTTGAAATTTATGAAAAAAACGTGCCAATCATTGCAAGCGCAAAGGAATTTGCCGATATGGGTATCATTCCAGAAGGAAGCTATAAAAACCGCGAATTTGCAAAGCATTTTGTGGACAAGGAAGCTGACATTTTACTATTTGATGCACAAACTTCAGGCGGGCTTTTGCTTGCAGTTGGTGAAAAGGATGCAATGCTTGCAGTAAAACGCTTAAAAGAAGTAGGCTATGAGCACTCAGCTATCGTTGGCTCTGCGGTGTCAAAGAGCGAGTTTGGTATTTTTTTAAGATAAATTTTTAAAAATAGCATGCTATCTCATTGCGTTAGTGAAATCTTTTAATTTACTTAACCATTCTATAATTTCAAAAACTATAAAGGAGAGATGATGAATTATCTTGAAATTTTAAAATTTCGTCATGCTTGCAAGGTTTTTGACGAAAGCAAAAAAATCGGTGCTGGAGAGTTTGATTTTATACTAGAGGCTGGTAGGTTAAGCCCTAGTTCAACTGGCCTTGAGCAGTGGGATATCTTAGTCGTTCAAAATAAAGAGCTTAGAGAAAAAATAAAAGCTCTTTCATGGAATCAAGCACAAATCACATCTTGCTCACATTTAGTTGTCGTTTTAGCTAAGATCAAAGAGGTAAAATTTGGAAGCACATACGTTAATAAAATGATCGCTAGAAATACTAATAAAGATCCTGAAGCAATTGCTGCAAGGCAAAAATTTTATCATGACTTTTTGCTTGCAAATTTTAAAAATGATGATGAACTAACATTCCAGTGGTCACATGAGCAATGCATGATAATTGCCACAAATATGATGAATGCAGCTGCAAGTTTAGGCATTGATAGTTGCCCGATAGAAGGCTTTGATAGACATGCTTTAAATGAACTTTTGGGACTTGATGAGAGCTTTCAAAGAGTGGCTATTATGGTGCCATTTGGCTACCGCCTAAATCCACAACCAAAAAAACTTCGCAGAGAAATTTCTGATATCATTACTTGGATTTATTAAGATATTTGAGCCAAATTTTAAATAAATTTTTGGCTCAATTTTAAATAAATCAATAAATTCTAAATAAATACTTACCTTTATAAACCCAAATCAAGTAAAAATGGGATAAAATCAGAGCCAAAACCTAAACTAACGAGGTGTCTATCGTGCTTGAGAAACAAAAAACCAGCCTTCAAATAGTAAAAATGTTTTATACAAAGTCTATTTTACTTTTACTCTCATTTATATTTTTAGCATTATTTGTAGTTTGTGCTGGTACGAACGATATAAAGTATGATCTTAGCTCAACTAATTCAAATATAAAATCATCAATCTCAAATAGCTTTTTTATAATAAAAAACGATCTATTTTTAAAATCAAAAATGGTTGAAGCAGGTCTTAGTGATATGCTATTTGATAAAAATTCAACAAAAAACGATCTTTATATAGCTTTTTATGTTTTTGGTAAAAATAGAAATTTAATCTATTCAAAGAGATTTTTAGGTGCTGATGACATAGCCGAAAAGGATCTATCGTGGATTAGTTTAAACGAGACAGATGCTGGGAAATTTAAAGTATCAGATCGAGTTTATAAAAACAGTCGTTTTAGAGACATTTATGCATCTTATGGACTAAAAAATGGAGGTAGCATTTTAGTTCAAATTAATATAAAATTTTTGCAAAACTACGCTAATGTAGATTACGATGATAAAAGTAAAACTTATGCTTATCTGGTAGATAAATATGGAAATTTATCAAGAGATGAGTTTTATAAAAAATTTGATGAATCGATGTTTTTGCCTTATGTGAGTCTTGGCGACGAGTTTAAAGAGGATAAAATAATATTTTCTTTAAGCCATATGAGCTTTTATCTCATAAGCTATATGCCAGAGTATAAAATTTTTGTTATTACAGCTTCAACGAAGCATTTTCATATCTTTATGCAGTTTGTGTTATTTTGGCTATCGATCTTTTGTTTTATATCTTCTTTGATTTTATGGGTTAGAGATGTGAAATTTATAAAAAATAGAATAATGCCAGCTTTAAAAGAGGTAAGAGATACTTTAGATGGCAATGAATATGAGATAAGACGAAGCCTTAATGTAACAGAATTTGAAGATATAAAAAATGGAATAAACAAGCTAAAGATAGAAACCAAAAAAGCAACTGACGTACTAGAAGAATACAAAAGTAGATTTGGCTATATTTTTGAGCAAAGCTTTTTGAAAATAGTAGTTTATGATGCTTATAGCGGCGATATTATTGATGCTAGTAATGCATTTTTATCTTCCGTTGGCTACACAAAAGATGAGATTATAGAGCTAAATTTAAATGATTTAATAGATGGTGATTTTGCATTGTTTATGCAAATGAAACAAGACGCTCAAAATAGCGATATGAGTTTTAAAATCAAGCTAAAAACAAAAGATGGCGGCACTAAAGAGGGATTTTTACAAGAGTCGCAGATTGAACTAAGGGATTCTAGGCTAAATTTTATGCTTATACACGAGCTTGATGATGGAAAATTTACGAAAAAGGATAACGAAGCAATAAATGATTATTCGTTTTTATCGCCAAATGTAATAGCAGAAGCTTTAAGCAGCGATCCATTTTCTATCGTAAGAAGTACGCAAAATATCGATAGTGTCTTTAAAGTCGCACAAGATAAGAAGCTTATAAATTTAAAAGATCTAATAAGTCCTGAAAGTTTAGATGAGTTTGCTGTAAATGTTTCTAATGAATCTAAAAAATTCTTTGAAAAAGGCGGCAAAAATAGCGAAATAAATCTCGTAGCCAATATGCAAACAAATGAAAACAACAAAACGCCATTTAAGATAAAAGTAAAATTTATAGATAATGGTGCTGACAAAGAGCGAAAAATCATCTACTTTTTTAATGACTTAAGTGATATAGCGAAGTTGCAAGAAAAATATGATGCTGAATTAAAATATTTTCAAAGCATACTTTGGGCAAGCCAAGCGCTTGTCTTTTCATGGGATAAAAAAAGCGACACCCTTTATATCCCAAATGCTATCGCCAAGTCGCTCGGATATGCATTAAATGGGGATATGAGTATAAATTTTGAACGTGCAAAAACTATATTTGTAGATGAATTTGTAAGCTTTAAGGACTTTTTTGACCTTATAAAAAAAGGTGAAGTATATGATGGCGAAGTGCGTTTTTATAGGGCTGATAAAGAGATTATTTATGTAAGGATTAGAGCAAAAGCAATAGCTTTTTATGATGGTGAAGCAAGCGTCATAAAGGGCACAATGCAAGATCTTAGTGTGCAAAATAGCTTTTTTTCTTATCAAGACCTTTTGGCAAAAATTTTCTCATACGCAAAAGAGCAGATTATTATGCTTGATGATGAGTTTAGAATCATAGACGCTAATGACGCTTTTTTCGATACGCTTGACATTTCTAGAGATAAAAATTTTATAGAGAAAATTTACTCAAAAGATATAATTAATTTTAAAAACGGACTAAAAGATATTAAAGATGAAATTTTAAATTCACTTAAAATAACTGGCTTTTGGCAAGGTCTTATTCATGATGTTCGAAGCAAAAATAGACTCGAAGTCATAAGTATAAGCAAGCTTTTAAACGCGTTTGGCGATCAAGAGGGATATATATTGTTAGCTTCAAGCGCAAATGATGATTGCTACAATAAAGAGTATCTCGAATTTATCGCATATCACGATACGCTGACTGGGTTACCAAATAGATTTTTACTTTTTAATAAGCTAGAAAATCTGCTAAAACAGGCGAAAAAAAGCTTAAAAATAGCAGCTTTTTATGTTGATTTTGATAATTTTAAATCGATAAATGACGGATACGGACATCAAGTAGGCGATAAAATTCTAATAGAAATTTCAAAAAAAATAGATGAAATTTTCCCAAAACAAGGAATATTTGCAAGAATAGGCGGAGACGAGTTTATAGGTGCTATGCCTTATGAAAATTTGGGAGAAATTTACGAAACTGCTGAGAATATCTTAAGAGTGGGTCAGAGTAAAATTTCTATTGATGATGATGAGAAAAAACTTAGCGTAAGTATTGGTATTAGCTTAAGTAGCGATGCACTTAGTGTTGATGATCTAATTGAAAGAGCTGATTGGGCTATGTATCAAGCAAAGCTTAATGGAAAAAATAAATATTATGTATTTAATTCGAAAAAAGATACATATTTTAAAAATGAATATAGAGATGACTCAAAGATCATTGAAGCTATCGATGCTGGCGAGATGTTCTTACTATATCAGCCTGAGATTGATATAAAAAGCGGGGAAGTTAGCAGCTTTGAGGCATTTATTAGATGGAAAAATGGCGATAAGATATTAAGGCCATCAGATTTCTTACCACTTGCAAAAGGCTCAAAAGCAGTTGTTGCTATCGCACTATTTACACTAAAAGATGCTTTAAAAGCTAGGGCTGTATGGCTAAAAGAGGGAATAAATGCAAAAGTTAGAGTAAATTTATGCATTAAAAAGCTAATGACCTCTGAGTTTTTTGAGAAATTTAAAAAGCTTTTAGAAGATGAGCAGCTAGACGCTAATGGGTTAATCATAGATATCGTTGACTCCGCAAGTGGCGTAAATTTAGATGATGTTGTTAGATATATTGATGCTTATAAGGAGCTAGGTGTTAGCTTTTCGCTTGATGATTTTGCGTCTTATTCGGGCTCAGTAGAAGCGTTAGGTATGTTAAAAACAAATAGATTTAATATAGATAAAAGATTTTGCAAACAAATTTTTGATTCAGTAGAAGCGCTAAAGACCATACGCATGATAAAGTATGTATCAGATACATTTGATTTTGATGTCATGATAAAAAATTTAGAAGATAAAAGCATGCTTGAAATTTTTGTTGGATTTGGCTTTAGTAGATTTCAAGGACGGCTTTTTGCGCCAGAGCTTAGCCTGGATGATGTGCTCAAATTTAAATTCACTCTATCATCTCCACTAAATGTAAGAAATTTTCAAGATGATGAGAACTACAATATGCTTTGCAAAATAGTAGGTGCAAAAGAGCTTATGACTCGTTTGATAAATTTGCTTAAATGCGATGAAAAAGTAAGCGAAAAATTAAAAATCGAAATAGTAAATCAAGTAGATGATATCAGAATAATAAATGAAAAATTAGCTGAAATTTTAGATACGATCCTTGTAAAAATAGACAAAGAGAACGTAATAAATTTAGCTAATGAGGCAATTTTGTTATGCGATAATGATCTAAATTTGAGTGGAGCGAATCAATAATGAATGAAAATGCTTTAAATGTTTATGAGCATGAAATCCCAAATGGAAGCAAGCTGTACTTTGCCAGTAGTGCAAAGCTAAAGAGGCAGATCGAGCAAAAAGCTAGTGAAATTTTAGAAAATGAAGGCTTTAGCGAGATCGTAACACCATTTTTCTCATATCACCAGCATTTAAGTGTAGATGCGACAAATCTTTTGCGTTTTAGCGATAGCCTAAATCACGAAATAAGTCTAAGAGCTGATAGCACGGTAGATACTGTAAGGATCGTACTTAGAAGGCTAAAGGCAAATGAATCAAAAAGATGGTTTTATATCCAGCCAGTCTTTCGCTATCCAAGTCAAGAAATTTATCAAATCGGAGCCGAACTAATCGGTGAAAATGATGTTTTAAAAAGCATAAATATCGTAGCAAAGCTTCTTAATGAGCTAAAAATGGATACATTTTTGCAAGTGAGTAATATACAAATTCCAAGGGTAATTTGTGAAATTTTAAGCGTGCCTATTGAAATTTTTGAAAATGGGCAAATGGAAAAAATTTTATCTCAAAATGTTCCATGGCTAAGTGCTCTTGCTCTTTTAAAGTCAGTTGATGAACTGGATGAAGTGATTAAAATTTCTCCAAGCAAACTAAAAGAACCGCTTGAAAATTTGAGAAATTTAGCCAGCGCTTTAGAATATAAAAATTTAAGAATAGTTCCGCTATATTACTCGAAAATGAGATATTACGATAGTTTATTTTTTAGATTTTTAAGAAATAACAGCATAATAGCAAGTGGCGGCAGCTACGAAATAGACGGAAAAATAAATAGTGGTTTTGCTGTTTATACAGATGCATTGATAGAAGAAAAAATTAATTTAAGGAAGTAAGAATGAGAAAGGCTGATTTAGTAGTTGGAGTTCAATGGGGTGATGAGGGTAAAGGCAAAATAGTTGATATGCTAGGACTAAACTATGATATGATCTGTCGCTCACAGGGTGGCCATAATGCCGGCCATACGATCTGGGTTGATGGCGTTAGATACGCGCTTCACCTTGTTCCAAGTGGAATTTTGCATAAAAATATCATAAATATCATTGGCAATGGTGTTGTGGTTTGCCCAGAAGTATTAATCACTGAAATGGCTCAGTTTGAAAATTTAGAAGGAAGGCTTTATATTAGCGATAAAGCACATTTAAATCTAAGCTACCATAGCCAAATCGATCAAGCAAAAGAGAGACTAAAAGGCGAAAAAGCAATCGGTACTACTGGCAAAGGCATAGGACCAACTTATGCTGATAAAATAAGTAGAAGCGGTCACAGAGTAGGCGAGCTACTTGAGCCAGAGCGTTTGTGCGATGCTTTGATGCATGATTTTGAGACAAACAAATGCGTATTTGACGCACTTGGTGTAAAAATTCCTAATGAGAACGAATTGCTTGAAGAGCTAAAAAGATATAAAGAGGTTTTAGCTCCATTTATCGCAAATACTACAAACCTAGTGTGGAAGGCACTTGATGAAAATAAAAAGGTATTACTTGAAGGCGCTCAAGGCACGCTTTTAGATATCGACCATGGCACATATCCATACGTAACTAGCTCAAATACCATAAGTGCAGGTGCTTGCACAGGTCTTGGACTAAATCCAAAAGAAATCGGTGAAGTAATAGGCGTCATAAAGGCATATACGACTCGTGTTGGCTTTGGCCCTTTCCCAACAGAAGACAAAGGCACAAGTGGCGATAAGATGTGTGATATCGGTAAAGAATTTGGCACAACAACAGGCCGCCGCAGACGTTGTGGCTGGTTTGATGCTGTGAGTGTAAAATATGCTTCAAGACTCGATGGTGTCGATACTTATGCGCTCATGAAGCTTGATGTACTTGATGGATTTGAAGTGGTAAAAATTTGCAAAGCTTATCAATATAATGGCGAAACTATCGATTATATGCCAACAGATCTTGAAAATGCAACTCCTATCTATGAAGAACTTGCAGGCTGGGATAGCGTAAAAGGCATAAGCAAATATGAAGATCTGCCAGCAAATGCAAGGGCTTATATCGAGCGAATAGAAGAGCTAACTGGCGTAAAGATCGGATACATCTCAACAAGCCCTGAAAGAAGTGATACGATCATTAGATGAAAAGCAAATTTACCTCTATCGTCCGCATAAAAAAACAAGAGATGGATAAGGTAGAGGCAAAGCTTGCCGTTGCTAGGCTTAATGTAAGAAATTTTGAAGAAAATTTAGTACATTTAAGAGCAAGGCTTGAGGAGTTTTGCTTGCCAAAAAGTGGCAATATAAGCGAGTTAAAGGAAAATTTAGAGTTTATAAAGATAGCAAGGCAAGAGTTAAATGCCTGCAAAGAGAGCCTTGAGATAGCTAAAAAAGAGGTTTCGCATTACGAACATAAATATAAAAATGCAAATTTAGAGTACGAAAAGATGAAATATCTAGAAAAAGAAGAGTTTAAAAAAGAGATAAAACGCATACAAAAGGCCGAAGCACTTGCGCTTGATGAGTTTGCGGTGATGAAATTTACAACTAAGAGCGAGTTTTGATGAGAGCGGTTTTATTACTCTTAACTATTTTAAATTTTGCATTTTGTTTTGAAGTACCAGTTGACTGTACGCAAATTTTTGAAGCTAGAAAAGAAGAAATTTCAAAGGAACTTGAGATCATAGACGAGCAGCGCCAAGCTTTAGAGGTATTTCGTGCAAGCTCAGCAGCAGCCTATGAAGAAAATAATAAAAAGCTTGCCAAAAAAGAAGCTGATATAAATGCGACAATGAAAGTAATCGAGCAAAAACGCAAAGAGATCGATGAAGTGGTCGCTAAAAATGAGAAAATTTTAAAAGAACTTCGCACAATGACTAGCGATAAAGTCAATGAGTCATATTCTAAGATGAAAGATGGCGCGGCAGCTGAGGTGCTCTCTAAAATGCCTAGATCAAACGCAGCCACCATACTTTATGCTCTTGATGCCAAAAAGATATCTACTATCATGGCAAAAATGGATCCAAAAGTAGCATCCGAGATCACCACTTTGCTTCAAAAAGGGCCACCATTTGCTGATGAAAAAGGCGATATGCCAACCCCAGCTGGTAGCATAAATATTCAGTAATAAATTTTTGCACAAGCAAGCAAAATTTTAAAAAATTTAGACACCAAAATATAAAGCTCTATGCTTATAAATTTTTAATTTTAAGCTCGCCTAACTTTAGCTTGCATACTTTTGTGGTAGCTATTTCTTGACCAAACTTGCTACGACTCCAACTCCAAGGATGACTAGAATGATAAAAAGGCTAATTTGTGCAGAAATTTCAAATCCGTTATGAAAGATATGAGCAGTCGCATTTACAGCTAGCTTTGCTACGATAAAAAATAAAAGCACGATCACAGAAATTTCTAAATACTTTAAAAAATTTTTGAGTGCTTCAAGCACAAAATAAAGCGTTCTTAGCCCAAGTATCGCAAATATCATCGCTGAATAAACAATCACAGGATCTTTGCTCACAGCAATGACAGCTGGAACGCTATCAAAAGCAAATATCACATCGCTTAGCTCAATCACGCAAAGACACAAGAATAATGGTGTTGCTATCCAAGTGGCTTTTAGCCTTAAAATTTGATCGTTAAGTGTAGTTTTTTGACTATCTGAAATTTGCTTAGAAATTTCGCTAAATTTAACAAAAAAACTATGTCCAAAAAGCTGTGGTAAAACCGGAAAGAAGCGGTAAACTGCCCTATAAGCTATGTGGTTTGAATAATCTTTTATATCCTCATCGCACTTATCTTTTTTTATCATCATTACGGCACTATATGCGACTATTGCTGCAAATATTAGCTCCATCCAAGGCGAGATGGCAAAAAGCATCGTACCTACGGCTACAAAGATGAGCCTAAATATCATAGCTCCTATAACGCCAAAATAAAGCACTCTGTGGCGATAAATTTCAGGTATATTAAACCATGAAAAAATCGCCATCATCACAAAAAGATTATCTACCGAGAGTGACTTTTCTAGCGCATATCCTGCAAAATAAAGACTTGCTATCTCACTGCCTCGCTCAAAATATAAATATATACCAAAAAGTACCGAAGCTCCTATCCAAAAAATAGACCAAATACCAGCTTGTTTTAGTGAAATTTTCTCATCATGTTTATGAGCAAAAAGATCTATTCCAAAGGCAAGTGATGCCATTATAAGAAAAACTATAATTGTTTGAATTTCTGACGTGTTCAACTTTTATCCTTAAAATTTTTAACAAGGCATCATCAATACTTCTACTATCTCGCCTTTTTTAAGAATTTCTTTATCCATTGGGATCATTAAAAGTGCGGCTTTGTTTGTTAAATTATTTACAATCGCTGAACTTCCAAGCTTTTTGCCATTTAGATTTACAAAATTTTTTCCTTCACGATTTTCTAAATTTACAGCCGTAAATTCTAAAAATGGCGAACGCTTTTTATAGTCTTCGTCCATTATTGCCGTGATCTTTGGCTCTTCTTGACCAAACCACGCATTTATTAAGACCCTTACGTAAAGCACACACATAACCATTGCCGAGTACGGAAATCCTGGCAGTGCAAAGATATATTTATCGCCTGACTTTGCCACTCTGATGTGACGGCCCGGTTTTATGGCAGCACCTTCGATGATAAGACTAAAATTTTCATTTAAAGCGCCTTTTACAAAGTCGTAATCACCCATGCTTATGCCACCAGTCGTCACTAATATATCAGCTGATTTTAGTGCGTTTATGATCGCTTTCTCGACAAGCTCGGCCTTATCTTTTACGATCTCGCAAAGGATCGGCTCCGCACCCATTTTGCGTATC
Organism: Campylobacter concisus; assembly: GCF_002914195.1. Taxonomy (GTDB): domain Bacteria; phylum Campylobacterota; class Campylobacteria; order Campylobacterales; family Campylobacteraceae; genus Campylobacter_A; species Campylobacter_A concisus_M. The sequence continues at coordinate 120,352 of NZ_PPAU01000048.1, forward strand.
TGCATAGCGATGCCTACGTGATTTGAGCTGTGAATTTGTGCTGGATTTTCTAATGGCTCGCCAAGGTCTTTTATCTCGCTGCCAGTTGCAAGTATCGCCACTCTTGGGCGTATGAAAACGCTTACGTGAAAGACACCAAGCTCAGCAAGAAGTGCTATCTCGGCGTAGGTTAGACGAGTGCCTTTTTTGATCAAAATTTCACCTTTTTTGTAGCTCTCACCCACTTCGCGCACGGCAAAACCCTTTGGCACGCTTTTTTTGATGAGTATTTTTGATCCGACAACCTCGACATTTTCTACCGGGACAAGAGTATCAGTGCCTTCGCTCATTAGTGAGCCAGTGAAAGTTTTTACACATTTACTACCCTCTATGACTAGTCCTTTGTCGCTTCCAGCAGGTAGATCTGTGATGAGCTCAAGCTCGCTTAGGCCATCTTTAAAGGCAAAAGCGTATCCGTCCATCGCTGAAACTGGCTTTGCTGGGTAATTTTCAGCGGCTGTCACGTCGTAGGCGATATTTCTATCAAGTGCATCTGTGATGGCTACTTTTTCGACCTTTTCCCACGCATTTATTGTATCTTTTAGAATTTTTAGGCTATCTGCGTAACTCATAAAATCTTTCATTTTTATCCTTTTTATGAAATTTTTGCATATTTTATCTACTTTGCTCTTAAAAAAATTAATCTTTGTTTTATTTAATGATTATTAAAATGTCGTTTAAGAAATCAGTTTGATTTTACCCTATACACAGGAATATTCATGAATAAAACAGTGCTTTACATCATTGCAGGTGCAAGCTTAGGCATTCTTGGCCCAGTGCTTGTTTATTTTGGCAACCCAGCAAATATGGGCGTTTGCGCGGCTTGCTTTTTAAGAGATAGCGTAGGTGCTTTTGGCTTTCATCAAGCAAAAGTAGTGCAGTATCTAAGACCTGAAATTTTAGGGCTTATCCTTGGAGGCTTTCTAGCAAGTATGCTTTGGAGTAGAAATTTCACTCCAGTATCAGGCAGTGCGGCATTTTCTAGATTTTTCTTAGGCGTGTTTGCTATGATTGGTTGCCTTATCTTTTTGGGTTGTCCATGGAGAGCGTTTTTGCGCCTTGGCGGCGGAGATATGACTGCTATTGCTGGTCTTGTTGGTCTATTTGCCGGCGTTTTTGTCGGACGATTTTTTAAGAAAAATGGTTACGTCATACCTGAAAATGATGCCACTACAAAACCAGTTGCGTTTTTGCCATTAATCATTGCTATTTTGCTTTTAATAGCCCTTGTCTTTGGTTTAAAACTTGGCGATAATGGTGCATTATTTAGCTCAGAAAAAGGCCCAGGCTCACAGCACGCAAATATCTTTATCTCACTTATTTGCGCCATTGTTATTGGCATTTTTATGCAAAGAAGCAAATTTTGTTCGGTTGGTGCGATCAGTAAAGTTTTTGAGCGTGATCTTTCAATGTTTTATGGCATTGTATCTATCATCGTTTTTGCAAGTATCACAAATTTAGCTCTTGGGCAATATAAATTTGGCTTTGAAGCTCAACCTATCGCTCACAATGACGTCCTTTGGAATTTCCTTGGCATGAGCTTGGCTGGTCTTTGCTTTAGCCTAAGTTATGGCTGCCCAGGCAAACATTTAGTGCAAATGGGAGCTGGAAATTTAAGCTCAGCTGTATTTGTTTTAGGCATGGGAGCAGGTGCTGCGATAAGCCATAACTTCATACTTGCAAGCTCTGGAGCTGGCATCACTCCTTACGCTCCATATGCCGTAGCGATCGGCTTTATCTATGCTATTTATGTTGGAGTTTTTACTAAAAAAGCATAATATAAATTTGGCTGCCTTTGCAGTCAAATTTACTTACTTTTTATATCTACCATCTCATCAAAAAGTTCAAAAAGCTCACGTGGGTGTGCGATCATCATCACGCCAAGTTCCCTAAAATCGATCTTTAAATTTTTCAAAATTTCAGCCGCTGAAGCATTATCAAGTGCTGAGGTTACCTCGTCTAAGAATAAAAATTTAGGCTTTGCAAGATAGACTCTGGCAAAATTTAGCCTCTGAGCCTCGCCTCCACTCATTATCTTAGGATAGTCTAAAATTTCATCTAATTTTTTAAATTTGCTAAGGCCAACTCTGGCTAAAATTTTATAAATTTCACTATCATTTTGCTCATTTTTGTTCGGATAGGAGATGAGTTCTCTTAAGCTAGATCTAACCAAATATGGCTTTTGGGATAAGATTTGTTACTTTTAGGTAGCTTACACTAAAGCTAAAATATATTTATGGGAGTTAAAATTGAAAAAAGTTTAATTCTATTGAGAGAATTTAGCCACCAAGGATGGCTAAATTTGAAGTTATCTTAAAATTTGAATCTTTGCTTTTGCGCGGAGTTTATCAAAATAATCAGCCATAAGCTTTTCTTGTTCGCCTTGATAAAGCTCGTTTATAACATTATCCTTAACATCTGCAAAGCTTGGAGTGTATGAGCCAATTTTCTCTTTTACATAAAACATATCAAAACTATCAGCACCTTGTAGTATTTGGGTAAATTCGCCATTATTTGTACCGGCTATGATGGCAGCTAGCCTTGGATCTATGCTCTGATAGTCTAGGCTAAGCTCTTGCGTTTGCACACTATTAAGTAGTGATGGACTTGTTTTTTGAGCTTCTAGTTCTTCAGGATTTTTTGCCCTATAAAGGACCACTTTAGCGGTGCTAAAGACCTTAAATTTATCAGGATTAGCATCAAAATACATCTTTGCTTTTTGCTCATTTACATTTTTACCAGCTTCAGCCAAGATGCTTTTATAAAGCTTTTCTTGAAGCATCTTTTTTTCTATGTTGTTTTTAAACTCCAAAAAGTCCATGCCTTGAGCTTGGATAGAGCTTCTAAACTGCGAATTTGTCATGCCATTTTGCTTTGCGATCGATTCAATTCTATCGTTTAGCTCAAATGGCGTTACACTAATGTTTAAATTTTTTATCTGAGCATCTTCGAGCCTATCTCTTATGAGTAAATTTAAAGCATCTTGTTCGCTAGCTCTTAGTTGTTCTTTCAAGCTATAAACTTCATAAAGCGTGATTGGTTCGTTCTCTACAATAGCTGCGATACCGTTTATCATCTGAGCCGAATATAAATTTAAAGCACTTAGCATGCCAGCAGCCAAAAAGAGCAATTTTTTCATAATAAAACCTTTATTTAAGTATTTAGTAAATATAATTTTGGGCAATTATAACATAAAAATAAGGCACAAAATGATAGTTACTAGATTTGCTCCGTCGCCTACTGGATACCTACATATAGGCGGACTTAGGACAGCCCTTTATAATTATTTATATGCAAGAGCTAATAATGGAAAATTTTTACTTCGTATCGAAGATACTGACCTAAAACGAAACTCAGAAGAGGCCACGCAAGCCATAAAAGAGGCATTTGCTTGGTGTAAGCTTGATCACGACGGCGAAGTGACATATCAGTCAAAGAGATTTGATCTTTATAAAGAGTATGTTAAAAAGCTTCTTGATGAGGGCAAAGCTTATAAATGCTACATGAGCAAGGATGAGCTTGAGGAGCTTAGGGCTAGCCAAGAGGCAAGAAAAGAGCGTCCAAAATATGACAATAGATATAGAGATTTTACTGGCACGCCTCCAGCTGGTATCGAGCCAGTCATCCGTATCAAGGCCCCACTTAGTGGCGAGATCGTCATACATGATGGCATAAAGGGCGAGGTTAAATTTAAGGTTGAAGACATATTAGATGACTTCATTATTGCAAGAAGCGATGGCACACCGACTTATAACTTTACGGTTGTGATAGATGACGCATTAATGGGCGTAACAGACGTCATCCGCGGTGATGATCACCTCTCAAATACCCCAAAACAGATCGTTCTTTACGAGGCACTTGGCTTTAAGGTTCCAAAATTTTATCACGTCGCTATGATAAACGGAGAGGATGGCAAAAAGCTTAGCAAAAGGCACGGCGCAACTGATGTTATGGAGTATAAAAAGATGGGCTACTTGCCTGAAGCGCTCTTAAATTTTCTCGTTCGTCTTGGCTGGAGCCACGGCGATGATGAGATTTTTACTATTGAGGATATGCTTAAATACTTTAATCCAAACGACATCAACAAAAGCTCAAGCACTTACAACGCTCAAAAGCTTGACTGGCTAAATTCTCACTACATTAAGACTTTACCTTACGAGAGGCTAGCGCACGATATGCTTGAGTTTGGCGTTGATTTTAAGGCTTTGGTAAAGGGTGAGCTACTGCTAAATTCGCTCCGTGAGAGATCAAAGACATTAATTGAAATGGTAAATAGTGCAAATGCGATTATCAACGCTCCAAAAAGCTACGATGAGAAAGCTTGGTCTAAATTTATAAATGAAAATAGCAAAGAAATTTTGGCTAAATTTGCTCAAATTTTAGACCGTGACCTCGACGCGAAGAGCTATGAAGAGCTAACTAATAAATTTTTAGAGCAAAATGGCTTAAAGCTAAAAGACCTAGCTCAGGCTCTAAGGATAGCGCTAACTGGCTCAAGCGTGAGTCCAAGCATATTTGAAGTGCTTGAAGTAGTGGGCAGTAGCGAGACGAAAAATAGAATACAAAATTTATTGAAGGAAGAGAAATGACACATGTAACTAAAGAAGAAGCACTAAACTACCATATAGGCGGTAAGATCGAGATAAAGGTAAAGACGCCTTGTGAAACATCAAGAGACCTTTCAATGGCCTATACGCCTGGCGTTGCAGAGCCTTGCAAAGAGATAGAAGCTGATAATGAACTAGCTTATAAATATACAAATAAAGCAAATCTAGTAGCCGTTATCACCGATGGCACGGCTGTTCTTGGGCTTGGCGACATCGGTGCTATCGCTGGCAAGCCAGTTATGGAAGGAAAATCAGTCTTATTTAAAAAATTTGCAAACGTTGATGCCTTTGACATCGAGCTAGACGAGCACGATCCAGATAAGATCGTTGAGATTTGCAAGGCTCTTGCTCCAACATTTGGAGGTATAAATTTAGAAGATATCCGTGCTCCAAAATGCTTTGAGATCGAGAGAAAGCTTCAAGAAGCAGTCGATATCCCAGTCATGCACGACGATCAACACGGCACGGCGATGATAACAAGCGCTGGTATGATAAATGCGATGGAAATTTCTGGCAAAGATATATCTAAGATAAAGATCGTAGTTAGCGGCGCAGGTGCAGCTGGCATTGCATGCGCGAAGATGTATAAAGCGCTTGGTGCAAAACATATCGTTATGATAGATAGTAAAGGCGTCATTCACTCAAAAAGAACAGACCTAACGCCTGAAAAGGTAGAGTTCGCGCTTGAAACTGAGGATAGAACTTTGGCTGATGCGATGAGGGGTGCTGATATGTTTTTAGGCCTTTCTAAGCCTGGTGTGCTTACAAAAGAGATGGTTGCTTCAATGAATAAAGAGCCTATCATCTTTGCTTTGGCAAACCCAGTGCCTGAAATTTATCCAGAGGACGTTGAGGCTGTAAGAAGTGACGTAATGATGGGTACAGGCAGAAGCGACTATCCTAACCAAGTAAATAACGTGCTAGGTTTCCCATTTATCTTTAGAGGTGCGCTTGACGTTAGAGCTAAAAAGATCACTGAAAATATGAAAATGGCTGCAGCTAGAGCGCTTGCACAGCTTGCAAAAGAGCCAGTACCAGCTGAAGTTTTAAAAGCAAGTGGAGTTAGCGAGCTAAAATTTGGCAAAGAGTACATCATCCCAAAACCATTTGACAAACGCGTGCTAACAGCGGTTGCTCCAGCAGTTGCAAAAGCTGCGGTTGAAGATGGTGTAGCGAGAGTAAAAGATTTTGATGTTGAGGCTTATAGAGCCAAACTTGCAAAAGGATTTTAAAATTTAGCCCAAATTTTGGGCTAAAACTCTTTTTGGCATTTTGTAAAGATAAACCTTCTAAAAACAGTAAATTTAAGGATAAAAAATGCAAAACGTGAAGCTCATCTCACACCCACTGATCGAGCATAAATTAACCATTCTACGTGATAAAAACACCCAGCCTTTTCAGTTTCGCATGCTAGTTGATGAGATCAGTTATCTTATGATCTTTGAAGCGACTAGAAATTTAAAGGTAAAAGATGTAAAAGTCCAAACTCCAGTTGCGGTGGCAGATGCAAAGAGGCTTACTACAAAAGTGATGATATGCCCCATCTTAAGGGCTGCGCTTGGTATGCTTGATAGCGTTTTTACCATCATCCCAGATGCAAGCGTGGGCTTTTTGGGCTTTCAGCGAAATGAAGAGACAGCGCAGGCTGAGTTTTTTTACGCAAAGCTTCCAAAAGATGCAAAAGAGCGTATGGCGATTATCATCGACCCTATGTTTGCAACTGGTGGCACGGCGATAGATGCAGTCAAATTCTTGCGCGAAAAGGGCATTAAGGAGATCAAATTTATCTCTATCATTGCTGCTCCTGAGGGGCTAAAGAGATTTAGTGAAATTTACCCAGACGTTGAGGTCTATACGGCATCGATCGATGAGAAACTAAACGAGAAAAACTACATCGTTCCTGGTCTTGGTGATGCTGGCGATAGAGTTTTTAACACTCTTTAAGGGCTAAATTTGAATAAAAGACTTTTGCCAGCTCTAGTCGCCTTTGTCATTGCTATCATCGTTGGCGCCTTCTTCTTTTCAAAAGAGGGCGGCGAGGCAAACAAAAACGCTCAAATTTTACTTGAGCAGCTAAACAAAGAGGGGCAAAAGAGCCAGAGCCTCGCAGAAAATGGCTCATATACCTCAAAAGACGAGGTCGCTCTTTATATCTATAAATTTAACAAGCTACCAAAGAATTTTATAACTAAAAAAGAAGCACTTGAACTTGGCTGGGACGCAAAAAGTGGAAATTTATGGCAGATAAGCGGTGGCAAAAGTATTGGTGGGGATAGATTTTCAAATAGAGAAAAGAGGCTGCCAGAAGCTGATGGTAGAAAGTGGTTTGAATGTGATGTAAATTATAATGGTGGTAGGCGTGGCGCTGAGAGAATTTTATACTCAAACGACGGGCTTATCTACTACACGCCCGATCACTACGAGCATTTTTACCTGCTTTATGAGAAGAGGATGCAATGAAAAGCGTGATCTTAGATGCCAAAGAGATGGCTGAAAAAGAAAAAATGCATGAGTATTTTACAAAAAAATTTGGCCTGCCAGAGTACTACGGCAAAAATTTAGACGCACTCTTTGACTGTCTTTGCGAGATAAATGAGCCAACACTTATAAAGCTAAAAAATGAAAATTTTTTGGATAGTGGCACAAAAGAGAGCTTGATTCAGCTATTTCATGACGTTTGTAACGAAAATGATCTAGTTAAATTTGAGCTTGTAAAAGATGAAAAATGATATTTGGAAAGATTGATTATCTAAATTTACTCCCATTTCACGTTTTTTTAAAATCAGCTCCACTAAGCTCTCAGATAAAAAAGGCGATCGAGTTTAAAAAGGGCGTACCAAGTAAGCTAAATAGAGCGCTAAATGCTAGAAAGATCGATGCTGCGGTGATCTCAAGCATAGCTAGCAAAAAGACAAATTTAAAGAAGCTAAATTTTGGAATAGTCGCCAAAAAAGATGTAAAAAGCGTGCTTGTGCGCAAAAACTCAGCCTTAAAGCCAGATCCTGCCTCAGCTAGCTCAAACGCCCTAGCCAAGGTGCTTAAACTAAATGGCGAGGTGATCATAGGCGACAGGGCGCTAAAAGCATACTTAAGCGAGGGTAAAGAGTGCTTTTATGATCTTGGTAAAATTTGGCACGAAAAGACAAATTTGCCATTTGTTTTTGGTAGATTTTCTTACGTAAAAAATGGCTCGTTTTACAAAAAACTGGTCGCAAAATTTCTACAAAAAAATGTAAAGATCCCAAACTATATCTTAGCCCAGTATGCTAAAAGTCGCGGCATAAGTGAGCAAGATATCAAGTGGTATCTTAAATTTATAAGCTACAAAATAGGTCCAAAAGAGCAAAAATCACTCAGAAAATTTTTTAAAGAAAATAGATTATTAAAAGTAGCAAAAAGAATTAAATTTTTATAGCTTCTTAGCAGCTGCCAAGAAGCTATAAAATTTAGTGATGCATGTGCATATTAGTTGAGTTATCATCACTCATATTTTGCATCATCTTGTGGTGATCGTGCATTGGCATATCTGCTGGCATGTTCATTGGCATATTCATATGCATACCCATCTCACCGTTTTCAGCCTTGTAGCCTGTTATGGTAGGATCAACCATGCCAAATATCATTGCGACGTGTGCGACGATCAAGGCAAATATGAGTAGGAAAAAGTGAAGCTTTAGCTTTGCCTTTTCGCTTGCGTTTTTGTAGATCAAATTTAGCTCTAAAAGCGCGATGCCAAGAAGTGGTATGACGCTGATGAGATATGAGTAGACAGCGATGACATCGGCATATCCACGCCATTTTATACTTGGATAAATTTTTGCCATAAAATAGATCACAAGAGCTGTAAAATAGACCCCAAGCACTATGCCAGCAAATTTGCCAACAGCCTTATAGCCAGCATTTTTACCGCTATCCATGTGATACATAGTGAGAAACTCCATCGCCACTAAAAGCTCCGTAAGCCCCACAGGTATCACCATGAAGAAGATTAGATTGTAAGGTTGATTGAGCGATAAAAGCTCCATGTAGTGTGTCATTACCATTGTAAGTCCTTTGTAAAAAATTTAAAGAAGATTAACGCCAAATTGCTAATAATTATAAAATATCAAGATAACAAATTTAAGCTAGTCTTTAAACTCGTGTGAGATGACTGGAGAAAATTCTTCCCAATGAAGTTTGGTTTTGATTGTTGGCATCTTGCTTTGAAATGGTTCTTTCTTAAGTGCCGCCATAGCGACACTATCGCCTTTTGGCTTAGCTGGTGCTTCTACGTTTAGTATGGAGCGCTCAAGCTCGATGAAGTCTTTTAAAATGACTGTGTATGATTTAAAGAAATTTGCCTCTTTGTGAGCTGAGAGTAGCTGAGAAAACTCATCTACAAATAAATTTAAAGTTTCAGAAAATAGCTTATTGCTAATATTTTTTGCATCATCAAACTCATCTTTTAAAAATGTAGCCATCGCTAAAAATATAAATCCAACGTAGTCCTCGCTATCTTTGCAAAGCTCGCTATCACGTCTATATGGGCTTAGTTTTAAACATTCAATAACCCTAAGTCTAGCTGCTCCATTGTCTCTGCCCTCTTCATAAAATGAGGCACTTAAAGGGATATTTGTAAAGCCAAAAAGAACATCATTTTGTTCTTTTGAAAATTCTTCAAAGCTAAATTTATCTAAATTTTTAAACGCAGCATCACTATCCTCGCTTAAAGGATTTGCGCTTAAGTATCTTAACTGCTCTTTCCACCTTGAAAATTTCTCATCATTTGTGTAAAAAAACATAGGATATGCTAGAAATTCGTAAAAATATGATCTTGCTTTTATGATGTTTTTATCCATTTAATAAATCCTCTTTCATCGCGTTTATTTGGGCTTGAACCATTAGTTTGGCCTTACAGTCAGCACAGCAGTAAAGCGCTTTTATCTTGACCCTATCGTTGCCAAATCTTGGTTGCATTATAGTTGCAATCTTTTCGACTGCTTTTTTAGTTGCAAACTCTTTTCCGCACTCAACACAGGCAAAAAGCTCATCTCGTGCCAGCTCATTATATGTAAAAAACTCAGGCTTAAGAGAAATTTTTCCAACTTCAAGGCTTATGGTATCTTTTTCAGCACAGCTTAGTTCGCAGTATCCGCAAGCTGTACAGACGCTTGGATTAAATAAAATCGAATTTGTCTTTTTATCAGCCACTAGCGCGCTTACGTTACAAGCGCCAACGCAACTTAGACAAAGTGTACAGCTATCAGTGTTTATCTTGACATCGCCATATCTTATCATCTCGCCGCTTTTTACCACGCCAAGATCTTCGCTACCTACTAAAAACTCGAGCCTTTTTGCAAAAATTTCTCTTTTTGGTAAGGCATATTCGTTTATCGTGTGTTGTGAGTCAGCTATAAATTTTGCTTTTTTGAGCGATTCTTCAAGCTCATTTTTATCTTTAGCGTGATAGATCGCCGTCTCTTTAAATTTAAGCTCATAAATTTGATTTAAGATGCTAATGGCGTCTTTTTCGCCTTTGCCAAGAGTTTTGCTAAATAAAATCACACTCGCACCACTTTCTTGAAGCAATGTAAGAAGATGCGCTTGATTTAACATATGCGGTGCTGATATGAAAAAAGGTAGGACATTTTCAGGTAGGCTTATATTTAGCTCGTCTAAATTTGTTTCATTAGAGATTATTAGTGGAATTTTACCTTTGTAAAGTTTGGCAATAGTAGCAAATGAGTTTTGTGGCATAAGTGTAGAGTCAAGTGCGCCACTAGGGCAGACGCTGATACAGTTTCCGCAGTTTGTGCAATCTATCTGCGAAAAGACAAGGTGCCTTGTTTCATCCTCTTTTAATATCGCAACCGTTGGGCAAACTTCGGCACAACGTCCGCAAATTTCAGTCCTGCGCTCGTGATACTGGCATATTGACGAGTCGTACTGCGTAAAGCTTTTGTATCTAAATTTTGGACTTTTTGTATTTAAAATTTCAAGCACTTTTTCATCTTTAAGCCCTGCTATCTCGTAACAGCCACTTTGCTTTAGCATATAATCTCTTGCGTTTTCAACCAAGAAAAAGTCGCAATCAACTTCAAATTCGTCATTTGCTCTAAGTACTAAAACGCTTAGCTCACCAGCCGCACCGTATATAAATTTTACTTCAAAGTGCGTGAGTTCAATGACTTTGTAGCCATTTTCTTTTAGTAAATTTGCTAGCTCTTCGCGGCCTGAGTTGCTAACTATTACGACATTTTTGCCAACCTCTTTTTCATAATCGACATCCTTTGCCATGTCAAAGGCACTAGCTCTTGCCTCGTAGAGTAAAAGCGTGTTTTTAGCTTTTTCTAAGACGCTTGCGGTTGTATTTTTTAGATAAAAATTTATCTCAGGTGCGATAATGTTTGCTTTAAGCTTTGGCGAGTTAGAAATTAAATATTCTTCTTTTTCGTTATTTATTTCTATCTGTTCATTTAACATCAAAGTATCATCAAAATCGTTATAAAAGCCAAATTCTTTCATAATTTCTCCTATTATCAAAAACAGGCTTATTTTAATATTAATGGGATTAATGGACTCTGAATTTTATATGTTCCTTTTTGCTCTAAGGTTTAATTTATAATATTTTTTATGTTAAAATCACGGCTTGGTAAAACTAACTTACTAGGAGCACGAATTGAGCGATTTAAGAGATATCCCACAAGTTGATAAGATCATAAAAAACGAAGCATTTTCAGGATTTGATATAAATTTAGTCACATTGCTTGCGAGGCAAATTTTAAATGAAGTTAGAGCTAAAATTTTAAATGAAAATGCAAATTTTGCGTTGCAAGAAATAATAGATTTAATCCTAAACGAATATCATAAATTTAATGAATCAAGCCTTCAAAGAGTGCTAAATTTAACTGGTGTAACCATTCACACAAACCTTGCTAGAAGCGTCATCGATAAAGAAATTCTAAGCCGTGCAACTCCGGTAATCACAGGATATTCTAACCTTGAATACAGCCTAAAAACAGGCAGCCGTGGCAACAGATATGACTACGTTGGCTCGCTAATAGCAAGGGCCTTTGGTTTTGAGGACGCTATCGTCGTAAATAATAACGCAAGTGCTGTATTTTTGGTATTAAACACCTTTGCAAAGGGCAAGGAAGTCGTCGTTAGCAGAGGCGAACTAGTCGAGATCGGCGGTAGTTTTAGAGTGCCAGAAGTTATGGCAAATGCGGGCTGCTTTTTGAAAGAGGTTGGCACGACAAACAAAACTAAGCTAAAAGACTACGAAGAGGCAATTAGTGAAAATACGGCGATGCTTGTAAAGGTTCATCGCTCAAATTTTGACATCGTGGGCTTTAGCGAAGAAGTTACAGCAAATGAACTAAGTAAATTGGCGTGTGAGCAAAATTTGATAGATTATTTTGATCTTGGCAGTGGATTTTACGGAAATTTGCCGTTTAACTTAGACAAAAATGAGCCAGATCTAAAAAATTTAAAGGATGTTTCGCTAGTTAGCTTTAGCGGCGACAAGCTCCTTGGCACGGTGCAGTGCGGCATAATAGTTGGCAAAAAAGAGCTCATCGCAAAGCTTAGAAAAAATCAGCTTTTAAGGATGCTTCGCGTCGATAAGGTGATCATCTCGCTTTTGGCTGAGAGTATAAAAGCTTATTTAAATAAAGAATTTGAACTAATCACAACACAAAAACTGCTTCACAAAAGTGTAAAAGAGCTTGAAAGCTTAGCAAATTTTATAAATAAAAATTTAAAAATGCCGCTAGAAATCATTCGCACACAAACCTTTGTAGGAGGTGGTGCGATGCCAAATAAAAAAATTCCAAGCATGGCTTTGGCGGTTAGTGGAGATGCAGTTTTAAATGAGCAAAAATTTAGGCAAAAAAAGGTGATCGGCCGCATAGAAAATGATAAATTTATGCTCGATCTTAGATCGCTTTTAGATGAGGACGTAGAAGTGCTAATAAAAATAATAAATGAAACGGAAGAAAAATGAGTTTAATAATAGGAACAGCAGGGCATATAGACCACGGAAAAACTGCACTTATAAAGGAGCTAAACGGCTTTGAGGGGGACAATCTCGAAGAGGAGAAAAAGCGTGGCATAACGATCGATCTAAGCTTTTCAAATTTAAGTAAAAATGATGAAAATATCGCATTTATCGACGTACCTGGGCATGAAAATCTCATAAAAACGATGATAAGTGGCGCGTATGGCTTTGATGCGTGCTTATTTGTGGTGGCGGCAAATGACGGACTTATGCCCCAAAGCTTGGAGCACCTTGAAATTTTAAATCTTCTTGGCGTAAAATCCGTGATCGTAGCGCTTACAAAGTGTGACCTCGTAGATGAAGCGACTATAAATTTAAGAAAAAAAGAGATAAGAGATGAAATTTCTAAATTTAAAAACCTGCAAATTTTAGAAATTTTTGCCGTTAGTATAAAGGATAGGGCAAGCATTGACGAGCTTAGAAGCTACCTCTTTACGCTAAGAGCTAAAAAGCGCGATGAGGAGGGCGTTTTTAGATACTACATCGATAGGGTTTTTAGCCTAAAAGGTATCGGTAGCGTCGTAACTGGCACCGTGATAGAGGGAAGCGTTAGCAAAAATGAGAAGCTTTTTAACTATGACGCTGGCAAAGAGGTGCTAGTAAGAAGCGTGCAAAGCCACGATAAATTCGTAGAGCGTGCCGGAGTTAGCAGCCGTGTGGCGCTTAATCTAACTGGCATTGAGCTTAGCGAGCTAAAAAAGGGGCAGCTACTTAGCAAAAAGGGCTTTTTTAGGGGTTTTAGAGAGGTTGATGCGGTCGTAACTGCTAAAAATCTCATCCACTCTCAAAGCGTGACATTTTGCGTGGGCGCTAAAAACGTCCCTGCAAAGGTGCTGATCCTTAGCCAAAAAGATGATAGCTATTTTGTTACCTTTAAATTTCAAAGCGATATGTTTTTGAAATTTGACGAGCCTTTTGTTCTCATCTCAGACGCACGCGTTATAGGCGGTGGCAGAGTGCTAAATCCTGTACTTGAGCCACTAAAAAAAGCTGGCAAAATTCTCTTTTTGGCTGCACTTTTAAAGCATGATTTTGTTGGAGCATTTTCTATCTTAAAAGAGGCTCACAAAAATGGCTTTGGCATCATCTCTTCTTATCAAAGATTTGGTCTAAATCACGAAGAGGCCGTAAATGTAGCTAAAAAAGTCTCAAATGTTTTTGTCGATGAAAAGGCTTTAAATATCTACGATCTAAGCGCGGTTGAGCGGATAAAGTCTGTGGTTAAATTTATGATAGAAAAAAATGAATTTGCCGTTTTCTCAGCTCAAAGTATAAGCCTAAAGCTTGCTTGGGCTAGTCAAAATTTGGCTCAAAAAGCACTTGATGAGCTCGAGAGTATAAATTTAATCGCTAAAAATGATGGCGTCTATACAAAAAAGGGTGTTGATATAAGCAAACTAAAAGTAAGGCTTGAAGAGAAAATTTATGAAATTTTAGAAAGCGGAAAGCTAGCTCCAACGGCACCTTATAATATATATGATGAGCTGGAAATAGATAGGCTAAGTGGTGATAATGCACTTAAAAAACTAACTGCAATGGGCAGAGTTGTAAGGTTGGAGCATAATCTTTTTATCACTAGAAATTCTCTAAAAATGGCACTTGATAAGCTAAGAGAGATCATCAAAAATCAAGGTTTTGTAAATGTTACAAACGCCAAGGATGCACTAAATTTAAGTAGAAAATATGTAATCGCTTATCTTGAGCAACTTGACCTTGAGAGTGACATAATGAAGCAAGGAAATGATAGAGTCTTTCGTGGTTAGTATTCATTTACAAAAAGTAAATATAATCCGCCAAATTTTTAAAAAGGAAAAAAATGAAAAAAGTGGTTTTGGCCTCAATAATAGCGGCAACTAGCCTAATGGCAGCTAGCAATAAGCAAATAGAAGATTTTTACTCAGAAGTTTTTAAAAATCAAAATATCGATGGTGTTAATGTAAAAGTCGTAGAACGCACTAAAATTTTAGATGATATAGAAAAAGTAAGCTTAAAATTTAGCAAAGGGGATATGTCTCAAGAAGATGTGACTTTTGTTAAGGGCGATCTTATGTTTCCTGATGTTGTAAATTTAAAGGAGCAAAAGTCTTATTTGGCTGAAGAAAAAAAGGTAATCGCAGAAAAAGCAGCACTTGATTTAGTAAAATCACTAGCTAAAATTTATAAAAATGAAGACAAGGCAAATGTTATAACTCTTGGCAATGATAGCAAAAAGCCAACTCTTATCATGTTTTCAGATCCTGAATGCCCATATTGTAGAGCCGAGCTAGCAAAGATCGAAACGACACTAAAAGACAATAACGTTGAAATCATCCTAACTCCAGTACATGAACTATCGTCTTTGCAAAAAAGTGCTTTGATCTATAAAGATATAAAAAATGCAAAAAGTGATAGCGATAAGGTTAAAATTTTAAGAAAGTATTTTTCTGAAGATTATAACGTGGATGAAAAAAATGTTAGCAAAGAAGAGAGCGACAAGATCGATACTTTACGTAAAAAATATTTCTCAGCCGGCGTTAGATCAGTGCCATTTATAATAAATAAAAGTGATTTAAAATAATCTTTTCTAGGGAGCTCTCCCTAGAATTTATACTTTAAATTAGCCTTTCTCTCAAAATTCATAAAAGTTAAAATATTAAATATATTTTCTTATATTTTTAACAATAACTTAACATATTTAATTAAAGCTTTATATTTACTTTGATTATCTTGCAATTATGCTAAATTTGCAGAGTTTAAATCTAGGCTATAAAAAGCCCTGAAATAGGCCTTGCAATATTTTAGAATTTCTAAAGTTGCAAATTGTGAAGACCAATCAAACCAAATTCTCAAATTTTTAAGTTTGAGAGCTAAGGAGAAAAAATGCAAGGATCAAGAAGGGATTTTCTAAAAAAATCTCTAAAAGTCGGTGCTGCCGGCGGTGTACTAGCAGTCTCAGCCGTAGCAAAAGTGACTAGTGACGACTTAGCTCCTGATGACAATGGTGTCGTCGTTGGCAAGTCAAACAAAAAGGAGGTGCTTTATAAAAAAAGCAAGAACTGGGAAACCTACTATAAAATCGCTTACTAAGGGAGAAAACCATGAGTGATGCACGTATAGGAAGACGTTCATTTTTAAAGCTAGCCGCACTTGGTGCTGGAAGCACAATGGCTTTTGGAGAAAATGAAACGATAAGAAAAGCAAGTGATGAGGAGATAAAAAATCCTTTCCCTGGCTCAAAAAAGGTTAGAACGATTTGTTCTATTTGCTCAGCAGGCTGTGGTATCGAGGCTGAGGTAAAAGATGGTGTTTGGGTTCGTCAAGATATGGCGATGCATCATCCGATATCTCAGGGCTCACACTGCTCAAAAGGTATCGATCAGATCGACCTTACACACAGCAAGCAACGTATCAAATATCCTATGAAAAAAGTTGATGGTAAATGGCAAAGAATTTCATGGGATCAAGCTGTAAATGAGATCGGCGATAAGATGCTTCAGATCCGCAAAGAAGATGGCCCTGATAGTGTTGTTTTCTTAGGATCGGCTAAATTTAACAACGAACAGTCTTACTACTTTAGAAAATTTTGTGCATTTTGGGGTACAAACAGTAACGATCACGTAGCAAGAATTTGACATAGCGCAACAGTCGCCGGTGTGGCGAATACTTGGGGTTATGGCGCGATGACAAACCACTTTGGAGATATGGCTGCAAACTCAAAATGTATATTTATCATTGGAGCAAACCCAGCTGTGGCAAACCCAGTTGGCGGCATGAAGCACACTTTACAAGCAAAAGATAGAAACAATGCAAAAGTAATTGTAGCTGATCCAAATTTTACAAAGACAGCTGCACATGCTGATCTTTATTTGAGACAAAGATCAGGAACTGATATTGCGCTTGTTTATGGTCTTATTCATATCATTCTTAAAAATGGTTGGGAAGATAAAGAATTTATAGAAAATAGAACTTACGGTATTGATGAGATAAGAAAAGAGGCTGAGCACTGGACACCAGAGGTTACATCTGATGTTACTGGAGTACCAGTTGATAAACTACTAAAAGCTGCAGACATTCTAGCTCACACAAAACCAGGTACTGTTGTTTGGGCACTTGGCATCACTCAACACTCAGTTGGTACATCAAATACAAGAATTTTACCTATCCTTCAACTAATTCTAGGAAATATGGGTAAAGCAGGCGGCGGCTGTAATATCATTCGTGGTCACGACAATGTTCAAGGCTCAACTGATATGTGTAACCTTTCAGATAGCTTGCCAATGTATTATGGCTTAACTGATGCAGCATGGAAATATTACTGCAAAGGCTGGGGCGTTGATTATGACGAATTTATTAAACGCTTTGCAGTCTCAACAAAAGAGCCAAAACAAGGCGGTACTCCTGTTAAAAACACAGTCTTTGAAGAGTATTATTACCATGATCCTAAAAATCCAGAGGATAGAAACTGGAGAAACGAAAAAGGCTGGTCACTTTCAAAATGGTGGCAAGGCGTCTTGAAGGAGGAGAATACATTTAGTAGTGGTGCATTGAGAGTTCTTTGGGTTCAAGGAACTGGTCTAACGTCTATGGCGCACCTAGCTAAAATTCAAGAAGCAGCTTCAAAACTAGATATGATCGTTGTGGCTGAGCCATTTGTAAATGAAATTTCTATCCTTTCAGACAGAAAAGATGGCGTTTATATCTTGCCAGTAGCGACTGCATTTGAAAATGAAGGTCACTTAAGTGCAACAAACCGCTCAGGTCAATGGAGAACAAAAGTTGTTGATCCACTTTATGAGAGTAAGGGCGATCATGAAGTAATGTTCTTGTTTGCTAAGAAATTTGGCTTTTACGATGAATACGTAAGAGGCATGAAAATGGGTATCGTAGATCGTGAAATAAAACAAGTAAAAGATGATTTTATATGGCCTGATGATGCGACAAATGAGATAGCAAGGATTGGAAATTCTATAGGTTATGGTGGTAGAACAGCCGAGATGTTTAGACGCCATCAAGCAAACTGGGATAAATTTGACCCAGATACGCTAATAGGTCTAGGTGGTGAAGTCAAAGGCGAGTACTACGGTAAACCATGGCCAGCATGGGATGAAAAACACCCTGGAACACCAATACTATATGATATGAGCAAGCCTTATGTTGAAGGTGGTTCAGGCTTTAGAAATCGCTTTGGTCTAGAGCATAATGGCGTTAGTCAGCTAGCTAGCGAAGAGACAACACTTGTTGGCTCAGCTATAAAAGGTGGCTATCCACAAATCACAAAAGAGAATATAGAAAAAGTCTTAGGCATAACTCTAACTGAAGAAGAGAAAGCTAAGATGGGACCAAGCTGGAGCATGGATTATAGTGGTATTATCTTTGAAAAATGCCGCGAAAAAGGTGTTGTTCCTTATGGTAATGCAAGGGCAAGAGCTATCGTTTGGGAATTCCTCGATCCTATTCCAAAACATAGAGAGCCTGTTCACTCACCACGCTGGGATCTTGTTCAAAAGTATCCGACATTTGATGATCAAGCTAGAAATTTCCGTGTTTCTACTAAGTTTAAGTCAGAGCAACAAGCAAAAGATTGGTCGAAAGAATTTCCAATCGTGTTTAGTACACAACGTGTCGTAAACTTAAGTGGTGCTGGTATGATCGAAAGAACCAGTAAATATCTATCAGCTATTACGCCAGAGATGTTTGCTAATGTTAACCCAGAGCTAGCTTTAAAATACGGCATAAAAGACCGCGATATGATGTGGATCCACAGCCCACAAGGCACAAAGATCAAAGTAAGATGCTATCACAGCCAGATGGTAACTCCAGATAGAATTTGTATGCCATACAACTTCGCTGGTATTATGCAAGGCGTTGATCTTTCAGCTCGCTATCCAGAGGGTACTAAGCCTTATGTTATTGGTGAAAGTTATAACACTGTTACTAACTATGGATTTGACCCAGTTACTCAAATTTCAGAGTTTAACGCAGGTCTTTGCCGCATAGAGAAAGCTGAGGAAAATACATTTAAAACATCGTTTTTCCATGAATATGGCGAGAGAGACGCCATGGGTAAAGAGTAAGGAGGAATAAAATGGCAAGAATGAAATTTTTCGTAGATACTGATAGATGTATTAGTTGTTATGGTTGCCAAGTTGCTTGTTCTTCTGCTCATGAACTTCCAGTGGGAATTTATAGAAGGAAGGTCATTACACTTCACGATGGTATCGAAGGTAAAGAGGTTTCAACTACCATTGCATGCCAACACTGTACTGATGCACCTTGTGAGCAAGTTTGCCCGGTTGATTGTTTCTACATTAGAGCTGATGGCATCGTGCTTCACGATAAAAATATATGCATAGGCTGTGGTTACTGCTTATATGCTTGTCCATTTGGTGCTCCACAGTTCCCTAAAGATGGGGCATTTGGCGTAAAAGGCGTTATGGATAAATGTACAATGTGCGCAGGCGGTCCAGAGCCAACAAACTCACACGAGGAGAGAGAGCTTTACGGCCAAAATAGAATGGCTGAAGGAAAAGTGCCTATGTGTGCGGCTGTTTGTGCTACAAATGCACTTTTAGTTGGAGATGCAGCTGAAGTATCAAATGTATATCGCAAACGTGTTATGCTAAGAAACACTGGGCTAAATGCCTAACAAGAAGGAGAGCTTTTGCTCTCCTTTAAATTCTAAATTTTAAACTTAAAGCCTTTTCATTTTTTATAAAACTACTATTTTTATATTCAAAAGATAAATTTTAAATTTACATTAGAAAATTTCTAAGATCATTTAAAATTGGCTATTTGAGGACAAATTTCTCTTTATTATCTCAATTTGCTCTATTTTATGATAATCGTTTTTATTTTAATCAAAGTAAAGCCTTGGTAATATTCGCTTCAAAAAAATCTCACAGGTGGTTTATTTAATGAATAAATTCTTAAAATTTATGCTAATTATGTTGTTGCCTATTTGGCTCGTGGCAAAAAATGACGACTATGAGCAGGTCGCAGCTCAGATAAAAGAGTCGCTACAAAAAGTAATAACAGAGTATAGAGCGGGCAATGTTGAACAAGCGGTCAGTGATACTCAAAATGCTTATTTTGGCTTATTTGAAGATGTCGAAGCTGGCATCAGAATAAATTTAGGTCAGAAAAAAGCTTACTCTATGGAGAAGCAGTTTGGCGAGATCAGAAAGGCGATAAAAGCAGGCGAAGCGCCAGATGATGTGCAAAAAAGAATAGATCAGATAAATAGCGAGATTGCTGAAGTTCTACCAGTTATCTTAAAAGGACATAGACTAGTTGGTGAGTATTCAGACAGCCCAGCTCAAGCTGCTACAACTGATTATGATACTTCTAAATTTATCCCTGAGTGGAAGGTAGCATTTACAAATTTATCAGCTGATCTAGATAAAGCAATAGCAAGCTATGAGAGCGATAAACAAGATGATGCTAAAAGTGCTATCCAAGATGCTAAATTTACAGATTACAGAAATACTCAACTTGAAATCGCTATTCGTCAGTATATAGAAAATGGTAAAAGCATAGATGCTGATATCCAAAGAAAGATGGGCGAAGCGATCAGCGGTATCACAAATGGTATAAGTAAAGATGATTTTAAAACTAAGCTAGATGAGATCAAGAAACTAGCATATGATGCTATCTCAAAACTCCCAGCTGATACTGCAAAACTTGCAAAAGTTGATATGAGCGATGTAGAAACAGCTTCTGAAGAAGATAGTGGTGTAGATTATACCAAAGTCGTTCAAAATATAAACGACAAAATTCAAGCTGCTATCACACTTTATAAAAATGGTGATGTAAAAAAAGCCATGGGCGATATCCAAGACATCTACTTTGATGAGTTTGAAGGTAGTGGCATGGAGAATAAAGTAGGTGCAATAGATGTAAATTTAAAAACAGCTATTGAAGCTACATTTGGCAATCTTGTAGCCCTTATGAAATCAGGTGTAGATGAAAAAACTCTTCAAGAAAGTGCAAGCAAGATGTCATCTCAGCTAGCAGCCGCACTTGAGAAAACTAGCGGTTCAAGCTCACCTTGGACGCTATTTATCTGGGCACTAACTATCATCTTAAGAGAGGGTTTTGAGGCTCTTATCATCGTTGCAGCCGTCGTTGCATATCTTGTAAAAACTGGCAATGCAAAAGCTATGGGCAAGGTCGTATATAGCTCAGTTGGCGTGGCTATCATCTTAAGCTTTGTCATGGCTTGGATAATGAACATCATCTTTGGCGAGGCAGCAGGTCAAAAAAGAGAGCTTATGGAAGGCATCACGATGCTTGTTGCTGTGGGACTTCTATTTTATGTTGGCTTCTGGCTTCTTTCAAATGCTGGCGCTAAAAAATGGAACGACTACATCAAATCTCACGTATCTGAGTCTATCTCAAGTGGCTCAAGCACGGCGCTTTGGTGGACTGTATTTTTAGCGGTATTTAGAGAGGGCGCTGAGACAGTGCTATTTTATCAAGCACTTATCTTTGACGCAAAAGACTCAGCTGGCTACTCAATGATCGCAGCTGGCTTTGTCGTAGGTCTTATAGTTCTTTTAATAGTCTATTTCTTATTTAAAATTTTCGCTGTTAAAATTCCTATTAAACCATTTTTTATATTTACATCAGCGATCATCTTTTACATGTCGATCGTCTTTGTTGGCAAGGGTGTTGGCGAGCTAGTTGAGGGTAAAATTTTCATCCCAACTATCATAAATGGACTTAGCTTCCCTGACTGGATGAGAGACTGGCTAGGACTTCAGCCATATTATGAGAGCTTAGTACCTCAAATCATTATGGTGCTTGCCCTAGTCATAGGCATCGTTATTATGAAATCAAAACAAAATAAAAATTAATCTTATTTAAAGGAGAGAATATGAATAAAATTCTTAGTTCAGCTCTAGCACTTAGTCTAGCAGCTGGTTTTGCACTTGCTGGAGAGCACCCAATCGGCGAGCCTGTAGAGGCTAATGGCATGGAGATAGCTGCAGTTTATTTGCAACCAATCGACATGGAACCAAAGGGTATTGACCTAGCTCCAAGCCTAGCTGATTTTCACCTAGAAGCTGACATACACGCTATTGCTGGTAATAAAAACGGCTTTGGCGAAGGTGAGTGGATCCCATACCTAAAGATTAACTACGAGCTAAAAAACCTTGATAACGGCAAAGTTAAAAAAGGTACCTTTATGCCAATGGTTGCAAGCGATGGCCCACACTACGGTGCTAACGTAAAAATGGATACAGGTGTTGGTAACTATGAGCTTAAATTCCACATCGACAATCCAGAAAAACAAGGTTTTGGTCGCCACGCTGACAAAGAGAGCGGTGTTGGTAAATGGTTTGAGCCTTTCACAACAACTTATAAATTTCAATGGACAGGTGGTCCTGTTAAATAATCGCTTTGGGGCGTTCTCGCCCCTTTTTAAAAATTCTCATAGGGTTTAGTTATGTCAATTTACTTCTATCAGGTCTTTTTAGCCCTCCTTGGATTTACGCTTTTTGCTGCCTTAAATAACAATGGCAAAAGTTTAAAAACGATCTTTTTACCGTCATTTCTTGGTGTTGTTGCTGGTGTGCTTATCTTTAAAGCTGCTCGTCATGCGCTTGTTGATGACCAGTTTAAAATTTTCATAGATTCTGTGACACTGGTTTTTCTACTCATTAGCATTTTATGGATATTTTTCGAGCTTAAGATAGCAAAAATCGTAACATTTTTTATTTTAGGCATCGGCTTTGGCTTTGGCTATAGCTCAAGTAGCGCTTTGTTCCCGTTATTTGGTGGCGAGCTGCTTGACACGCTTTCAGTCATAAGCTTCTTTTTGATGATCTTTGCGATGATCTTGATACTATTTTTATTTTTCTTCATTTCAAATTTAAAAGCAAGCATCCCATCATCAGTAGCTAAAATTTTAGCTCTTATCACATTGGTCTTTTTGCTAGTTGATAGAAGCTCACAAACTGCACTCGAACTTTTACGTGCAGGCGCTTTAAAGATAAGTAGCGAGCTAAATTCTCAAATTTTATCTATCAGCGCAAAAGGCATCTACGTCACAGAATTTAGTGCCTATTTTTACATAGCAGTGATCCTTCTTTTATGCATCATCGCGCTTTGCTTTGTGCCAAAGAGTATCGATAAGAGCACGCTTGGCTCTATCAAATACCGCTTTACAAAAGCCATTAGAGAAAATGTCTTTGACAATGCAAAATTTGCATTTTGCAGCGTTTTAATAGCGCTTGGATTTTCACTTTATTTTGATCTTTACGCATCTCGCCCACCTCAAATTTCAGAGCCGGTCTTGGTTGAGCCAGTGGGAGATAAATTTATATTTGACGTTGAAATGTTAAAAGATAACGAGCTTCACAGATTTGCCTACATTACAGACGAGGGCAAACAGGTGAGATTTTTCTTGCTAAACCGCTTTAGCGACCGCCCATCTCCAGTCATCGTCTTTGACTCGTGTATGATCTGCGGCGACATGGGCTATATCAAGAAAGGAAATGACCTTATTTGTATCTCTTGTAATGTTAGAATTTTCTTGCCGTCAGTTGGCAAAGAGGGTGGTTGTAACCCGATCCCTATGGCATTTACCTTTGATGGTAAAAATATCATAGTTGATTACAAAACGATCGTCGCAGGGGCAAACTACTTCAGCAAGGTCGTCGAAAAGATGGTGCTTGACCCAGTTAGTCGCAAAAAGGTGAGCAATCTTGATTCAAGATCATATTTATACTACGGACGCACATATTTCTTTGAGAGCAACGAAACTCAGGCGAAATTTGAAGCAAATCCAGAAAAATATGTAGAAACAAATGGAACGTTAAAATGAAAAATATGCAACTAAGAATGATAAAAAGCTCGATCACGGGCTCAAAGGTGCAAAAGACGATGGCGTTTATTACCATCTTGCTAGCTGCTCTTTTGATAGCTTGCATGCTAAATATCACGCTAAAAATCGGTGATCAAGTGGCAAGCGAGCTTAGAGGATATGGCTCAAATATCGTTGTTTTGCCACGAGGTGAGAGTTTAAGCATCGAGATCGAGGGTAAAAATTTCACCCCACTAAAATCACAAAATTTACTCCCAGAAGCTGATATTTATAAGATAAAAGAGATCTTTTGGCGAAACAATATCGTTGCTTTTGCGCCGTTTTTAGAAGCAAAAGTTAAAGATGAAAAAGGAATTGAATTTGCCTTTGAAGGAACCTATTTTGATAAAAATATCGGGCTAAAAGATGAGCCAGAATTTAGCACAGGCGTTAAGAGCTTGTACGGATTTTGGGGCGTTGAGGGTGTTTGGCCAAAAGATGAAAGTATGGATGAAATTTTAGTTGGCGAAGAACTTTCTAATGCTAAAAATTTAAAAGTTGGTAACAAACTAGAGTTGATAGGTAAAAATGGCGTAAGAGAGGTTAAAATAGTTGGAATTTTAAAAGGAGCTAGTGACGAGACGCATAAGCTAGTTGGCTCACTAAAGCTTGCTGGAGATCTTTCAGGACATTCAAACTCATACACAAAGGCTGAAGTCTCAGCTATGACGATCCCAGAAAATGACCTATCGCTAAAAGCAAGAAGAAATTTAGACAACCTTGATAGTGCAGAGTACGACAAATGGTATTGCTCGGCTTACGCAGGCTCGATCGCATTTCAGATAGAAGAAAATTTACCAAACGTTAGCGCAAAAGCTAGCCTTCAAGTAAGTGATGCTGAGAGTAACATAGTAAAGAAAATCCAAAGCCTAATGGGCATCGTTAGCATCATCGCTCTTGTGGTTTCAGCCATTGGCATAACATCGCTAATGACAAGTGAAATTTATCGCCGTAAAAAAGAGATCGGCCTTTTAAAAGCCATAGGCGCAAGTAACTTTGAAATTTACGCCCTTTTTGCTAGCGAGAGCCTTGTGGTTGCCTTTTTTGCAGGTATCACTGGAGCATTTTTAGGATACGCGCTAAGCTACGTGATGTCTTACATTATCTTCTCACACGGCATAGGCATAGCTTGGATCGTGCTACCAATAAGCGTGGCATTTGCCCTACTTATCTCAGTCGTTGGCTCGCTAATGCCAATGAGAAACGTCATAAATTTACTACCTGCGGAGGTGCTATATGACCGCAAATAGCAAATTCTTTTACAATACAATTTATAAAAGTTTAAAAAACGGCTCATCAAGAGTGATGGTCATCGTGATCTCTATCTTACTTGGAGCATGCGTGTGTGCTGCGTTTGTCAATGTCTATCTTGACATTGACTCAAAGGTCTCACGTGAGCTAAAAACTTATGGTGCAAATATGATCTTTGCTCCAAAAGATATGGCTACAAGTGATGATATGAGTGAAAAAACTTACAATGAAATGATCGCTAAAGTGCCAAAAGACAAGCTTCTTGGTGAGAGCGGTTATCTCTTTGCTCAGGCAAATATCGGTCCAACAAACGCTATCGTCATGGGAACAAAATTTAGCAATCTAAAAAAAGTTAAACCATTTTTAGATGTTAGAGATGGAACGATGATAAATGTCGATTTTGACGATAAAAACGTGCTAATAGGCGTCGATCTAGCTCGTCAGGCTGGCTTTAAAGCAGGCGATGATATAGAAATTCGTGCCATTGGCTCAAATGAGAGCATAAATGTAAAGATAAAAGGCGTAGTCGCAAGCGGCGATAAAGAGGATGCACTTTTGATCACGTCACTATCTTTGGCTCAAAAAATTTCAAATAAAGCTGGCAAAATAAACTATGCTGAAGCTGTTGTGCTTGGTAACTTTGATGAGATAACATCGCTCGCAAAGACTATAAGCAATGATGAAATAGCTGCAAAACCAGTGGCAAAGGTCTCAAAGTCTGAGGGATATATTTTGGAGAAAATAAAGCTATTAATGGCACTTGTTAGCCTTGTTATTTTGCTCATTACTTCAATGTGCGTAAACACAACGCTTAGTGCTATCTTGCTCTCTCGCTCAAAGGAAATCGCACTTCTTAGAGCCATAGGTGCAAGCAAAAAAGATGTACTAAATCTATTTGGTTTTGAAACATTTGTGACAGCGCTCATCTCAGCATTAGTTGGTGCATTTTTAGGATATTTACTAGCTCAAATTTTAGGTTATGCGATATTTGATTCTAGTATTGATTTTAGAATTTTAAGCATCCCAGTAGCTGTGATAATATCGCTTTTATTTGCAGCGATCGCAGCATTTTATCCGATCAAACGGGCACTTAATAACAAAATGGCAGATACATTAAGAGGAGAATGATATGCAAAATGCACTAGAATTAAAAAATATTTGTAAAATTTTTGGCGATGTTAAAGCACTTGATGATATAAATTTTGAGGTTAAAAAAGGTGAGTGGGTCAGCGTAATGGGGCCAAGTGGTAGTGGTAAGAGTACGCTTGTAAATATCCTTTCTCTAATGGATACTCCAAGTAGTGGTACTTATATGCTTGGTGGGGATGATGCGAGCAATCTAAATGCTGACGATACACTTAAATTTAGACGCGAGAAAATCGGTCTTATTTTTCAGCAGTTTCACTTAGTACCATATCTTAGCGCACTTGAAAATGTGATGATCGCTCAGTACTATCACAGCTCAGTTGATGAAGAGGACGCTAAAAAGGCACTTGCGGCAGTTGGTCTTTCTCACAGGCTAACACACAGACCAAGTCAGCTAAGTGGTGGTGAGCAACAACGCCTTTGTATCGCACGCTCGCTCATAAACGATCCTGAAATTTTAATAGCAGATGAGCCAACTGGTAACCTTGATGAAGCAAATGAAAGAGTTATACTTGATCTATTTTGCAAGCTAAGGAAAGATGGAAAAACTATTCTTCTAGTAACCCACAACCCTGATCTTGGCGAGTATGGCGATAAGATCGTATATCTAAGACATGGTAAGCTAGAGAAAATTCGCACTATTGAAAACCCAAAGGTGCCAAATGAGATATAAAATTTTATTTTTATGTCTAGTCTCGGCCCTAGTTATGGGCTGCGTCAAGCAGTATGAGAAGCATCATATCACTCTAAATGACTCAAGCGGCATTGATACGCAGTTTTTCCCAACAGAAAAGAGGCTAAAGATAGGCGATAAGCCATATATGCTATTTTTCTTTGGCACCGACTGCGGAGTGTGCAAGGCCGCAATACCTGACCTAAATACGCTTGAAAAAGAGTATGGTAAAGAGGTTCAATTCATTGGTGTTTTAGGACCTAGTAAAGGCTTTGATAAAGATATTGAGCTTTTAAAAGAGCACAACATCACCTTTAAAACTACGAGCGACAAGGTTTCTGTGGATTATTTTAGTAAGGCAGTTGGCGGCGTCATGGGTGTGCCAGTTATCTATTTTTTTGATAAAGATGGTAAGATGCGATCAAAATTTATCGGTCTTACACCAAAAAGTGTACTTGAAAGTGCTATAAGATCGCTCTTATAGGAGTGAATATGAGAAATTTCTTTTTATTTGTCTTAGCGGTATTTTTTGTTGGATGTGCTAGTAGCACTCCAAACATCTCGGTCAAAACGAGCGATCCGATCTTTTTTACGCTTAATGAATCAAACAGAAGCGTCTATGTAAATTTTAAAAATAGCGCGACCGGACAAGATGTAAATACTGAAATTTTAAGCGAATTTGCAAAGGCTGGCTTTAGAAATGAGCCAAATATCAAAAATGCCGATTTTATCATTCTTGGTGATGTGCAAAGCTTTTCTAGGATAATCAAAAGAGATCCTAGATTTTCAATGGGCATGGGATATGGCTTTGGTAGACCAAGCTTTGGCTTTGGCTACTCGATGTTTTTCCCATTTGGCTATTACGATGATGATGACTTTAGTACAAATAGCTATACTTATCACATGCAAGTAAGCGTACTAGTGCGTCCAAAAAATGGTGGCGAAAAGGCGACAAATATCTCGCTTATGCAAGCTGGTAATGTCTATTCGCCAAGCTACATCTGGCCGTTTTTTAAAGAACGTCTAGCAAAACAGATCGTTAGCTTTTTTTATAATGTCTCGCAAAAATAGGAGAAATTAGTAAATTTAAAAGGATTTAAATGCTAGTTGATGAAAGCTATGAAATTTTATCTTGTGATGATATTGAACTTGGTATAAAAAGAAGCTCTCCTCTCTCCTTTTATTCCTGTTATGACAATGCCAAGGATGCAAAAGCTCTTTTGGTGATTATCCCTGGGCTTGGAGAAGACTCTGACCTTGGATATAGAGCTAATCTTATGCGGACTATGGCAGAGGCTTATGATGTTGCATGCATTAGTGTGGATTATCACTGCATAGGCAACCGCCCACAGCTTGGGGCGAAATTTGGGCTTGATGATATAGATCGCGAAATCTTAACAAGAGAACTATCAAGCATAGGTATAAATTTACCAATTGATCTAAAAAGTATCGACTGCCACGAGAAGGTTGATTTGCTACTTAAATTTCTCAGCAAAGAGATTACTATTCGAAAAGAGAGAGGTATTTTGCCGGCTGATTTTAGGCTAAATGCTAGCATTACGATGGTGCCAACAAAAAATGAATATCAAAATTTTGGCGTTATGCAAGCAATGGACGTACTAAATGCCGTGCTTTATACAAAAAAATATATAAATAATGCCAAATTTGAACATCTGCCAGTGATAATGGTAGGTAGCTCACATGGTGGATATTTGGCACACATGTGTGCTAAGATTGCTCCATGGTTAGTTGATGCCGTGATAGATAATAGCTCTTATGCCATATTTTTATGGCGTCTTATTGGCTTTGGTAAAGAGATAAATTTTACTAACTATTTTTGTTTTGGCACTGACACTTTGTATCAAAATTTATATATTTATTTTTTTGATAAGACCTACTGGACACTTAATGAAAAATCACCATACTATTTTATTGACGCAAGAGAAGAGATAAGAAACATCCTAAATTTAGATCATTTAAATGTTCAAAGCGGCTATGAAAAGCCAATTTACGTGAGCTATCACTGTATTTGCGATAAAGAAATAGCTCCAGCAAAGGATAAAATCGAGCTTTATAAAGCTCTTAAGAAACTTAAATTTGACGCAACACTACATATGATAAAAGATGGGAGTGAGGTTGATGGCAAATTTATAAAGTCTCTAACGCATGGAATGGGGATGTCTTATAAACTACTTTTACAAAAAGAGCTTCCCAGTATGATGGAGAAAATTTTATCTCAAAAAAACAAGAATAGTAGCAAGAGTATTGAGTATAAATGCGGCGATACGATCTATAAATTTAGTGAAGTCTTAGATCAAATAAATCTTGAAATTTTAGATATTGCTTAGTATTTAAAATAGTTAAAACTAGGTGCATAAAGACCTAGTTTTTATCAGTCATTATCTATCTCAAAGTCGTAAAATTCGCTTTCAAACTCAACATTTCCTATTTTGCTGTATTGTATAAGAGCTGCTTTTATATTATCTATCTGCTGATACATTAGGCCAAGAGCTATTCTATTTTCGATAGCACTAGCATCATTTAGTTTTGTTAGCTCTAAAAGCGCGATTGCGTTTGATACTTTTCCAGCTCCTGTCGCAGCCACAGATGCTAAAAACAATGTGCTAGCATCATTTACTTTAAACTCATCGATCGCTTGATTATAAAGTTTATAACTCTCATCAAAGTCGTTTGTAAAGATATCGACATAGGCTAGAGTTTGGATTAAATTTATATTCTTTGGAGCATTTTTTAGCTCAGCTCTTAACTTATCACGCTCTCTTGTAAGTAAGCCTGAAATTTGAAGTAGCTTGATGTATTGCTTTTTGATGATATCAGCGCCGTGATAGAAAGCGTTTGAGTCAAGATGCTTGCCATTAAAGTGAATCTGTATCGCTTTTGCATACTCTTTGACATTTTGCTCTTTGTTTTTCGAGATGAAATTTAAGATATTTGCAATAATATCATTTGGCAAAATTTTTAGTAGCTCATCAGCTTTCTTTGCCATTAGCTCGTCATTGTTTGTTACTTTTGCGATGATGATATCAAAGGCTAAATTTAGCATTGTCTGCTCTTTTGGTTCTTCAAGCCATCTTATCATCGCACTTTGGTTACCGCTAACCAGACTTAGAAGTGAGGCATATAAATTTACAGGCTTTAAGCTCTTATCGTTTTCTAAATTTTCGCCAATCTCTTCAATGAGTTTTGGGTTTAAATTTCTATTTATATCTAGACAAATCGCCCCAAAAATACCTGCAAGATGGTTATTTACATCTTGATGATAGCTTGCTATGAAGTGCTTTGCTGCAAGGCTAAAATTTCCAAGCTGAGCGTAACTTAAGGCGAGATTGTATTGCAAGATAGAGTGATTTGGATAAGTGCTGGCTAGCTCTTCAAACTCTTTATTTGCTTCCTTTAAGCGGTAGCTTAGTGCTTTTGCAATAGCTTCGCTAAGTTTTGCATTTACTTTTGAAGCAGCTGCACTTTGGCTAAGATAGTCATTTGCTGCTGAAGTGTCGTCTAAAAAGACGCTAACGCCGCCTTTTCTTATCTGCTCGATACTCTGTTTTGCATCAAAGACCTTGTAAGGCGCGAAGTAAAAAAGGGTCTCATAGCGCCTTGTTCTATCAAAAAACATATCATCGCTAAAGTGTGCCTGAGCTAGGCTGACATCAAAAAGATCAGGCTTTAGTATCGTTTTTATCTTGTAAATTTTGCTTGGCAAAGAAGCATTGTAGTCGTAAACATCTTTGATAAATGCAGCTGCGTCGCCGTAGTCAGAAGTTTTTAGATCAATTAGCGCCTCAGTCATCTTGATAAGATCGATATTTGGCGTATTTTTAGAAGCTTTTGTTAAATAATCCCTTGCCTTGTCGTATTTGCCAAGTCTTGCATAGAGCTGTGCTAGTGTGAAGTCGGCCTTAAATGCCTTTTGGCTCTCAAGTTTGGCTATTGCCCTTTCATCATCTCCAAGAAGTGATAAAATCTTTGCACTTAAATACGCATATTCATTTTTATAATCCGCAGTATTTGGATGAGAAAGTGCTTGAAGTGCCTCGTAATAGTTGCCTTTATAATAGTTTATAAGTGCGTAGTAATAGCTATAAAGTGGCGAGTTGTTTTCATACTGCAAAAATGAGTCAGCAAGTCCTATATAGTAGTTAAAATTTTTAGTGTTATTTAGCTCAAGCGAGCAAACAGCGGCGTTTATGGCGCTAACTGCTGTGTTTTCTCTATCGGTTATAGCTTTATTAAAAGATACGATTGCCTCATCACATCTTTCTTGTTTCATCTGCGAAACACCGAGGTTGTAGTTTGAGAGAGACTGGTTATAAACAGCTACGTTTTCATAAATTTTTAGAGCTTCAAATTTATTGCCACGCTCATAAAGCTGGTTGGCCTTATTTATCATTTCATCGATCTTTGAAGTGCCAAAATTTTGCGTTTGGTAGTTGTTTTCTATATTTTTTACGATACTTGCAGTATCTATGTTCTCTTTTTTGTCTTTCTTTAACAAGATAACTAGCAAAACCACTATCAAGATGATAAGTACTAGAGCGACCACACCTGCTATTATAAAGAGCTTTTTATTGCTCTTTTTTACAGGGATTGGCTCCGGGATGCTCTCGTCTTGCAGCACACCCTCACTTGCGATACTCTCAAGTGAGACGATCTCTTCAGGTGCCTCGGCTTTTGCCTCTTCAGGTGCTTCTTGCTCTACTTGCTCGCCAGGTGGTTTTAAAACTACAACCTCTTCTTCAGCCACTACATATACCTTTTAAGAACTTCTGGAATTTCAATAGTGCCATCTGCTTTTTGGTAGTTTTCCATGATGGCAATAAGAGTCCTACCCACAGCTAGACTTGAGCCATTTAGCGTATTTACAAGCATATTTTTCTTGCCATCTTTAAAGCGAATTTTTGCACGCCTTGCTTGAAAATCACGAGTGTTGGAAATAGAGCTAATCTCTCTATATTTACCTTGACCAGGCAACCAAACCTCAAGGTCTATCGTCTTTGCCGCGCTAAAACCAAGATCGCCGCTACAAAGAAGCATATGGCGGTGAGGAAGTCCAAGGCTAGTTAGTAGATCGCTTGCGCACGCTACCATTTCATTTAGCACGTCTTCGCTTTGATCAGTTCTTGTGATACTTACTAGCTCGACCTTTTCAAACTGATGCTGACGGATCATGCCTCTAGTATCACGTCCTGCTGAGCCTGCCTCTTGGCGGAAGCATGCTGAGTAGCAAGTCATCTTTATAGGTAACTGCTCAGCTTCAATGATCGTGTCATTGTATAAATTTGTCACAGGCACTTCGCTAGTTGGGATGAGGTAGAGGTCTTCGTCACGCACTTTGTAAAGATCCTCTTCAAATTTAGGTAGCTGACCAGTACCAAAAAGCGTGTTTGAGCTTACTAGATAAGGGACATTTACAAGCTCAAAGCCACGTGAGCTATTAAAGTCGATCATATAATTAACAAGCGCTCTACTAAGCCTTGCTCCCATGCCGCGAAGAACGGTAAAGCGAGATCCTGAGAGCTTTGCGCCCCTTTCAAAGTCAAGCCAGCCAAGACTCTCACCTAACTCCCAGTGCTCTTTTGGTGTAAAGCTAAATTTAGTCGGCTCAAGCACCGTTTTTATGCAGACATTATCGTCCTCGTCCTTGCCAAATGGTACGTCATCGTCGGTGATATTTGGCACGTTAAATGAAATTTGCTCAAGCTTTTCTTCATATTGTTTAACGATCTCATCAGCATCAGCAAGCGCAGCTTTGTTTAAATTTAGCTCATTTTTAAGCTCACTTACATCTTCACCTGCTCTTGCCTTTATACCAAGCTCTTTACTCTTTGCGTTTTGGATCGCTTGGAAATTTTCAAGTGCTTTGCGCTTTTGTTTTAGTTCATTAAAAGTTTGTAAAAGCTCGTCAAGTAGTCCAGCTTTTACATTTTTGCCCTCAAGCTTTTTTACAAATTCATCGTAATTTGTCTCGAGTAGTTTTAAATTTATCATCCTATATCCTTAAACCATAAACATAACTTTTGCAAAAAGTACGATAAAAACTGCCGCTGTTAGCGCAAATGGATGTATGTTGCCAAGTGGGCTAGGGCGTTTAAATATAAATTTGCAGCTCAAATTTGTTATAACTGCAGCTACGATTAGCATCGCTAAGAAAAATTTGATCATAAAAATGATTTGTAAATTTGTCTCAAAGTAGCCTCCAGCCTTTGATCCGACCCAGTTACTCATCATCATGCCTCCAGTTAATACCAAAAGCAAGATACAAAGTGGCATTATCTTAATAGCAACTGAACCGATAGCTTGTTTTGCCTTTTGAGCAAGCTCAGGTGGCATTTTTTTACAAGCTGCCTTAAAAATGATTACATCAAAAAAGAGGTAACCAACAAAGATGATTGCACAAAAAAGATGAACTATCTGTGCGTATGGATATAAATTTTGCATATTTTTCCTTTATTAATAAATTCCGACTGCTTCACGAACTTTTTTTATTGTTGTTTGAGCAACATTACTTGCCTTTTTGGCTCCTATTTCTAAAATTCCAGACACTTCGTCAGGATTATTTTGATAATGCTCAAATTTCTCTCTCGCATCTTTAAAATAGTCCCAAATAAGCTCATTTAGATAAGCTTTAAAGTGCCCATGTCCCTCACCGCCACGCTCATATCTAGCTTGAAGCTCTTTTTGCCCACTCTCGTCTAAGAAAAGCTTAGCGATATTATAGACGTTGCAGTTTTGCCACTGCTTTGGTTCTTCAAGCGGTGTGCCATCTGTCACGATGCTAGAAATTTGCTTTTTAAGCGTTTTAGCATCGGCAAAGATGTCAATAGTGTTGCCATAGCTTTTGCTCATCTTTTCGCCGTTTGTGCCAGGCACGGTGGCGACATTTTCATCGATCTTCGCCTCAGGCAATGTAAAAATTTCTCCATGCTCGTTGTTAAATTTTATCGCAATATCACGAGCGATCTCTACGTGCTGGATCTGATCCTTGCCCACGGGTACGACCTGCGCGTTATAAAGCAAAATGTCAGCTGCCATCAAAACTGGATAGCTAAAGAGTCCGTGGTGCGAACTAAGACCTTTTGCGACTTTATCTTTGTAACTATGTGCGCGCTCAAGAAGCCCCATAGGCGTGTGCTGACTTAGTACCCAGTAAAGCTCAAGCACGTCTTTAACATCACTTTGCACCCAAAATATGCTCTTATTTGGATCGATCCCAAGTGCCAAAAACGCACATGCAGCCTCAAAAGTATTTTGCTTTAGGGCTTTGGCCTCGCTAAGGCTTGTCATCGCGTGGTAGTTTGCTATAAACATAAACATCTCATTTTGCTCTTGCATATCAACCATCTGCTTTATCGAGGCAAAGTAGTTACCAAGGTGTAGTTTGCCGGAGGGTTGGAGGCCGGTTAATACTCTCATCTTATCCTTTCAAATTTTGGCTTTGACTTTTTTTGCTTATGCTTCGTTAAAATTTTATTTTCAAGCTCAGCAGACCATGCGTCTAGCTCCCACTTAAAACCAAAATTTCGCCTTGCCTAAACAAAAAATTCTTTGCCAAAACGTTTAAATTTTAACATCATGTTAGACTTTGTGCGTCTAGCTTGATCTTAAAATTTAGCTCGCAGGCTAAATGCCTAGTCTTGATTAAAATTTGACTGCACAACATTTGTCGCTTTAGCGCTCTAATAAAGCGAAGCAAAAATTTATCTCAAAACTTCACTAAAATTTCTAACTACAAAACGTTAAATTTAGCTCAAACATTTCAAATTTTAACATCACGCCAGATAGCCATCTAGCCTGATCTTGAAATTTATCGTTGCAAGCGGCCCTTACCACTTTACAACTAAATTTTTAAAAGCATCCTTATCTCTTTTACGATTTGCTTTGGAGTTTTACCCTCGACTTCGACGATGTAATCAGCCTTTTTCTCATAAAGCTCCTCTCGCTCCAGATGTAACGCCTCGGCTCTTTTTAGATCACTTAAAAGTGGACGTTTGGCGAGCTTTTTCTCGCTATTTTTACTATTTTTTAGTCTTTGCATGATCGCATCAAAGCTTGCTTTTAGATAGATCACGGTACCAATTTTTTTTAAATTTTTAACCTTGGCAAAGCCGCCACCTGTCGAGATGATTGTGTTTTTGACATTTGTTGCTAAAAATTTAGCTAGATCCTTTTCAAGCTGCCTAAAATGCTCCTCTCCATACTCTTCGAAGATGGCTTTTATCTTCATATTTTGTGAGCTCTCTAGTAAGTCGTCGCAGTCAAGGTTCATCGTCTTTAGTGCCTTGCTTAACGCCCTTGCAGTCGTGCCCTTGCCAACTCCCATAAACCCTATCAAAACGATATTATTATTCTTTGTCTTCATCACTCTCTCCACGTTTTTTAGGGATTAGCACGATAGGCACGCCAGTTAGATTAAAACTCTCTCTAAGTTTGTTTGTTAGGTAGCGTTTGTAGCTAAAGTGCAGGCATTTTGGACGGTTCATTATAAGTGCTATCATGATAGGTGCGGTCTTAAACTGTACTGCGTAGTAAATTTTCACAACTCTGCCTTTATCTCGTGGCAAAGGGTGCGCTTTGGTCGCTTCGCCGATCACTTCATTTAGCTTTGAAGTTTGGATTTTTTGGGTGCAGTTTTTGTAAATTTCAACTATGAGCGGGTAAATTTTATGCACTCTTTTGCCACCAAGTGCTGAGACGCTGATGATCGGCGCGTATGCTAAGAATTTAAACCTATCTTTTATCTCCTTGCAAAGCTCGTCAAATTCTTCACTACTTTTATCCCATTTGTTTAGCACGATGATGACGCCAAGCTCAAATTTCGAGGCGATGCCAGCGATACGCTCATCAAGCTCGGTTAGTGGCTCAGAGCTATCAAGTACTAGTAGCGCTACGTCCGTCTCTTCTAAAATTTTCTCAGTTCTATTTAGTGCGTATCTCTCGATGCCTTCGATCTTGCCGCGCTTTCTGATACCAGCAGTATCGACAAACTCAAAGACTCTACCATCATGCTCGTAAATTTCATTAACTGGATCAATCGTAGTGCCTGCCACATCGCTAACGACGGCGCGACTCTCTTTTACAAGCGCGTTTAGAAGTGAGCTTTTACCGACATTTACGCGACCTATTATGCCAACTCTTATGTTTTTGCTCTCATAGTCTATCTCGTCGCTTAGCTCGCCCTCGTCGTTATAGTTTTCTAAAAAATCATCAAAATCTTCGCTCGTATCGGCCTTTATCTGCACTTTGTTTTCTAAGTGCTTTGCTAGCCACATACTTAGCTCATCAATACCGGTGTTGTGGCTTACGGAAATTCCAAAGGAATTTTTTGCACCAAAGCTTATAAATTCCCACTCCCTTTGCTCATCTTTTTTGCTGTCGATTTTGTTGATGACTAGAGCGATTGGTAAATTTAGCTTGCTAAGCTCGTAAAAAATGGCTCTATCCTCGTCATCTGGCATCATTTTGCCATCGACCATATACAAGATAACGTCTGAATTTCTAGCCTCTGCTAAGGTCTTTGCTTTTACATTTTTAAAAAGCTCGCTACTATCATCAAGCCCGCCGCTGTCGATTAAAATGCACTCTTTACCCTCAACCTCGATCTTAGCTTTGTTCGTATCTCTTGTCGTGCCGCTAACATCGCTTGTTATAGCGATACGACGACCAGCTAAGCGGTTAAAAAGTGAGCTTTTGCCGACATTTGGCTTGCCTACTAATATTACTTTTTGCAAATTTTGTCCTTTTCGTGATGGCTGATTATACAAATTTTTGACTTATATAAAGTATAAAAATTTGCTTAAAAGCGCCAAAATAAAAGAAAAAATCAACCAAAATTTAAGCCACTTTTCATTAAAATGGCTACTTTAAATTTAAAGGTCTTGTGATGTTAAAAAGGTTTTATATTTCGCATCTTGGCATTTTTTATATGCTCTTTGCTTGCTTTATGTTTGCTGTTACTGGCGCATTTGCAAAGTATCTTAGCAAAGATATGCCATCTATCGAAGTTGTATTTTTTAGAAATTTAATAGGCCTTTTTATTGTTATTTATGCCATTTATAGATTTCCATTTAAACAAGCTGGTGGACACTTTTTTTTGCTAATGTTTCGTGGTTTTGTGGGTACGGTCGCACTTTTTGCTTTTTTTTACAATGTAGCGCACGTAGATTTGGCTACAGCTTTCACATTTCAAAAGACAAATCCAATATTTACAGCAATCCTTGCAGCTATAATTTTTAAGGAGCGACTAAGCTCGCTTGGCTGGTTTGCTGTCTTTTTGGGATTTGGTGGAATTTTGCTTGTTATCCAGCCAAATTTAGGCATCAATAAAACCGATATCATCGGTATTTGGAGTGGCCTTGGTGCGGCGATCGCATACACAAGCGTTAAAGAGCTAAACAAGAGCTATGGCACAAATATCATCGTGCTAAGTTTTATGCTTTGGGGATCATTTTTGCCACTTATTTGCATGGGTTTGGCAGAATTTTTCACTTACGAGCCACTTGATTTTTTGTTTTCAAAATTTAGCATGCCAAGCTGGTATAACGTTGTTTTTATCTTGCTAATGGGACTTAGTGGATATTTTTTTCAGTCATACATGACAAAGGCGTTTGCGGTTGGGAAAAAGGCTGGAGTGATCGCTGCGGTTAGCTACGCAGACGTTATTTTTACGCTTATAATTGGCTATTTTATGGGCGATGTATTGCCAAATCAAACGGCACTTTTAGGTATCTTGCTAGTAATAGTGAGTGGAATTTTAGTTGTGAAAGAAAAATAAAGGAGAAAAAATGATACTAATAGCAGGGCCTTGCGTCATAGAAAGCGAGCAGCTCGTTTTTGACGTGGCAAAAAGGCTAGTTAAATTTAACGAAGATAAGCGGATAGATTTTTATTTCAAATCAAGCTTTGATAAGGCGAATCGCACGAGTATAAGCTCGTTTCGCGGGCCCGGACTTGAAAAAGGGTGCGAAATTTTAGCCAAGGTAAAAAAGGAATTCGGCTTTAAAATTTTAACCGATATCCACGAGAGCTACCAGGCCGCGCCAGTAGGCGAAGTTGCCGACGTGCTGCAAATCCCGGCGTTTTTGTGCCGTCAGACTGATCTGCTAGTGGCTGCGGCTAAAACAAAAGCCGTGGTAAATATCAAAAAAGGGCAGTTTTTAGCCGCGTCAGCAATGAAGCACTCGGTCAAAAAAGTGCTAGAAACAAGGGGCATAAAGGGCGAGGGATACGAGGTTGCTAAACAAAACGGCGTGTGGCTAACGGAGCGAGGCAGCACCTTTGGCTACGGAAATTTAGTCGTAGATATGCGAAATTTGGTGCTGATGCGCGAATATGCGCCCGTGATTTTCGACGCGACGCATAGCGTGCAGATGCCGTCAGCTTTGGGTGAGAAAAGCGGCGGCGACGCGAGATTCGTGCCGTATCTGGCACGAGCTGCGGCAGCTGCGGGCGTGGACGGATTTTTCTATGAGACGCATATTAATCCTTGCGAGGCGCTTTGCGACGGGCCGAATATGCTAAATTTGGACGAGCTAGACGCGAATATCGCTCAAATTTTTAAGATAAAAGACGCCCTAGGCGATGCAAACTAAGGGCTTTTTGTGGGTGCTAGGCGGCGCGGTCGCCGAGTGCGGCTGGGCGTACGGACTAAAACACGCCCAAGATGCCGTAGGATTCGCGCTTACTGCCGCGTTAGTCTGCGTTAGCTTCGTATCGTTTATGAAGGCTATGAAATACTTGCCCGTTAGCGTAGCGTATACCGTATTCGTGGGATTTGGAGCGTTTTTTATCGTGGTCGCCGAAAGCGTTAGCGAATACAACTCAAGCGGCCAGATGCCAGATGCTTTGCGGCTGTTTTTCATAGCGACGCTAGTTGCCGGCGTGCTAGGACTAAAAAGGCTAAAATCTTGATACACGTTTTAGCTCTTTTGGCGGCGGGATGCTGCGAGGTTTTGGGCGTATTTTTTCTAACCAAATTTCAAAAAAGCTTCGGAGTGAAAAAAGCGGCGAATTTTTTGATTTTGGTCGCAAATTTCGCCATTTCGCTCTGGCTTTTGAGCTACGCGATGCAGGCGATGGCGATGTCGGTGGCGTACGCGATTTGGACGGGCATCGGAGCGATCGGAGCCGTGGGCGTCGGAGTGGTTTTTAACGGCGAAAAAATGAGCGCGCAAAAGACGTTTTATCTATCGCTAATAACGCTAAGCGCGGTAATGTTAAAGATAATTTAAAAAGGAGAAATCATGAAAATAATCGAAGGAAATTTGGCTCTAAAAGGCGGCGAGAAGATCGCCATAGTGGGCGCGAGGTTTAATCACATCATCACCGATAGGCTGGTCGAAGGCGCGAGGGACGCGTTTTTGCGTCATGGCGGGGATGAGGCGAATTTGAGCCTCATTTTGGTGCCGGGCGCGTTTGAGATACCGATGGCGCTCGAAAAAGCGCTAGCCAGCGGTAAATTTGACGCCGTTTGCTGCGTGGGAGCGGTAATCCGCGGCTCTACGCCTCACTTTGACTACGTTAGCGCCGAGACAACCAAGGGCATCGCAAACGTCACGCTAAAGTACGGCAAACCTGTGACCTTTGGCGTGCTAACGGTCGATAGCATCGAGCAAGCCATCGAGCGAGCGGGCTCAAAAGCCGGAAATAAGGGCTTTGAGGCGATGACGGGCGTGATCGAGATGCTAAGCTTATATAAAAATTTGGAGGCGTAAAATGGCGACTCGTCATCAGGTTAGGCAGGCTGTCGTTTCGCTACTATACTCAAATGAGATAAATCCGGTAACTGCTGCATTTGAAGAGGAATTTCTAGAAGAGAAAAAGATAAGAAACGAGCGCAAGCATGAGGTGCAGCAGACTTTTAAAGAGGTGCTTGCAAATAAAGAAAAACTAGATGAAATTTTAAAGCCATATCTAAAAGATGGCGATTTTAGCAAGGTTGGTGCGACTGAGCTTGCCATTCTTAGACTTGGGCTTTATGAGATGAAATTTAGCCAAACTGATAAAGCAGTTATCATAAACGAAGCGATCGAGCTTGCGAAAGAACTTGGAAGTGATCAGGCGCCAAAATTTATAAACGGTGTACTTGATAAGCTAAAGGGCGATCTGTGAGGCTCTGTGTCGCACTTGATATGGCTAGTCGTGAAGAGAATTTAGCCCTTGCTAGTGAGCTAAAAGGGCTTGATCTTTGGCTAAAAGTAGGGCTTAGAAGCTATCTTAGGGATGGGGCAAAATTTATAGAAGAGTTAAAAGGACTTGGAAATTTTAAAATTTTCCTCGATCTAAAGCTCTATGATATCCCAAATACGATGGCAGATGCGGCCGAAGTCGTTTCAAAAATCGGCGTAGATATGATAAATGTGCATGCTAGCGCTGGTGAACGCGCGATGAAGACAATTATGGATAGGCTAGCTGGTCTTGGAAGCCGTCCTTTGGTGCTCGCAGTATCGGCACTTACTAGCTTTAGTGAGAGCGAGTTTGACGCTGTTTATAATGATACGATCGTAAGAGCTGTTAGAAAATTTAGCCAGATGAGTTTTGAAGCAGGACTTGATGGAATGGTCTGTTCTGTTTTTGAAAGCAAGCTCATTAAAGATGTAACAAATGAGAAATTTATCACCCTTTGCCCTGGTGTTAGGCCTTTTGGCGAGAGCGCTGGAGATCAAAAAAGAGTAGCAAACTTAGTGAGCGCAAAGCAAGAGGGTAGTGACTTTATAGTTGTTGGCAGGCCGATTTATGAAAGTGAAAATCCAAGAGAAATTTGTGAACGAATTTTGGAGCAAATTTAAAATTTGAACTTGTGTGAAGTGGTTTTTAACTAAGCTTTTTTATAAAATGTTGTGTGAAGATGACATCAAAGCGAAGTGAGGAGCTAAATTTGAGTGATTTTAAGAAAATCCCCTATGTCGGTGAAGCGACCGAGGCCGATCTGTTGGCACTCGGCTACACAGATATTGCTTCGTTAAAGGGCGCGGATCCAGACGAGATGTTTGAACGCACAAAGGCACTCGGACGCGGCAACGATAGGTGTATCCTCTATGTTTACCGTATGGTTTGCTACTATGCAAATACGCCGCACCCAGACAAAGCCAAGCTAAAATGGTGGCTTTGGAAGGACTAAATTTATAAATTTTTGTTTTAGATTTTTTATCTGAGGCCTATAATTGTGAAATGCAAATTTAAGCAAGATATCAGCGGCCTTCAATTATAATGCGATTTCTTTTTATGGACAGATGGGTGAGTGGCTGAAACCACACCCCTGCTAAGGGTGCAGCTCTTAATCGGGGCTCGAGGGTTCAAATCCCTCTCTGTCCGCCACTGCTTATAGATAATCATAAATTTTTTTATTATCATTTCACATTATTTTTTGAATATCTTTATATAAAATTAAATTATTTCCGCGTTAGAAAATTGCTTACCTAGTAAAACTTAACTATAAGTTTGTAGATTTTATACTGATGATTTTTTGTGAAATTTATAAGTAAAAATTTTATGGTGATCACACATCTTTTGAAAAATTATGATTTTTTTGGTTATATTGTTGTTTCAAACTAATTAAAAATATCTTAAATTAAGTTTTTATTGTAAAAAGTATTATATTTTGCATGATTAATTATATCGACAATCAAAAAACTATTTTTTTGATAAAAGCTCAGAATTCGCTTTTTACAAACTATTGACATTTGGAATTTATATATTTATTTAATATATTTTTTTCTTAAAAGATAAAATTTCTCACATAAATTTA
>NZ_PPAU01000049.1:0-816 GCF_002914195.1 Campylobacter concisus
GGTTTAGCTTAGATAGCAATCAGGGGCTTATGATGTTTTGCTATAAAGGCGATCAGATTAGTGAAGAAAAGGCTTTTAAACTAAGAAAGCAACGTGGCTTTGGAGAAAATACTAAAGGCAAACAAAACAAAAAGGGTAAAAGGCAATATGATGAAGACGATGAATAAAATTCTAACACTGATGATCTTGGCAACCTCTGCTTTACACGCAGAACAAATTGCAGAGAAACAAATCACTACTGAGTATGTCCTCCCAGCAGGCGAGTTTAAAAAAGTAAAAAATTTTGAAGATCTAAAGAAATATAAGGGATCTAAAAGCGTTGTTTATAATCAAACCGTAACTTCAGATGACGTAATCAAGGGTAAAAATATAGTTTTGGTGGGCAACAATATTGGGATTGATCCAGAAAAAACACACAATGAAATTTTGGAGCTTTTGCTTGAAAATTCAAAGAAGATAAAAAACATAGATAGCAATAAAATTAACTTCTTGATAAATACATTAAAAATTCAAGAGATACAAGAGAGTGCAAAATGAAAAGCCTTAAAATACTAATCGCCATTGCTGTTGCTACACAACTTTATGCTGTCGATAGCGATAAGATGTTCAATACGCAACAACAACAGCAACAACAACAATATGATCAAAACGGAAATCCGATCCAGGCAATCAATCCTGCAATCCCAGTAGAAACAATTCAGGATAACCTTCGTTATGCAAATCCTCAAATACTAAAAGATAGATTTGAGCTAAATATAAACGATAACTTTGCCAAAGGTGTTGTCGATAAAAAAGATAGATATTCTAAAATTTTAA
>NZ_PPAU01000050.1:0-432 GCF_002914195.1 Campylobacter concisus
GTCCTGATGAACTGCGAACAAATTTGAATAGAGTTTTTTATAAGCATTTAAAAAGCATTGCAAAGTTTCAGCAGGAAGGTCTATCAAATAATCAGATCTACAAAAAACTTTGTCAAATTTATCCAGAGTTTCAGACTTTTAGCAGAACTTTAGTCGTAAATGCTTTAGAGCAAGCGACGGATAATCCAAATAAAACAATGAGCAGCAAATATGAAAAATATTCAGATGAAGTAAGAGAACTTCTATCCGAAGGAAATACTGCATACTTTTGCGCCAAACATCTTTTGGAAAAATATGCTGATGATAATCTGGTTTTTGTTTCTGCTTGGAAATTTGCCAAAGATACAGAAGTAGAGATGAACGAAGAAATAGAGTAGTATCTTGGTTTTTCTCTATGCTTAATACGGCCATTAATTTAATAAAGTTATGATG
>NZ_PPAU01000051.1:0-446 GCF_002914195.1 Campylobacter concisus
GATAAACAATTACCGCGAATAATATCTCTAATCTCTTTTTTGATTTTTGATACTACGCTTCTTGTAAGCTCAACATAATCACTAATTTTAAAGCCGTTAAGGCACTTTATTTCGCTTTCATCATACTGGTGCTTCTCTGGGTTGTCCTTGTGCGTACAATAACGATAATAGCCCCTTATTTGCTCTAAAGCTATCGGAATAGGTGCGTTTAATTTATCAGTTAGACGTTTAACAACATTAAAAGA
This sequence comes from Campylobacter concisus, assembly GCF_002914195.1. Taxonomy (GTDB): domain Bacteria; phylum Campylobacterota; class Campylobacteria; order Campylobacterales; family Campylobacteraceae; genus Campylobacter_A; species Campylobacter_A concisus_M. The sequence goes on from NZ_PPAU01000051.1 coordinate 246, forward strand.
CGTTGGACCACCATAACAAATTATAAAGTGATAATGTGCCTTTTTCTCGTGTTCATCAGCATTCAAATCTTTATCGTGTAGCGGTGAAATAGCAATCGGTGCGCCTGTTTCTTGTAATATTTCAAGCCAGTTAGTTGGCATACTCTCAGGGTATGCAACAAAAGCCCAATTTCTCTTTTTGACATTTTTATTGTCTTGTGA
>NZ_PPAU01000052.1:0-584 GCF_002914195.1 Campylobacter concisus
GGTCTATGCCAACTACTTTTGCATTTTTGTTGTTTACTGCAAATGGGATCAAATTTCCACTGAAGCTACATCCTATCTCTAAAACTCTTGCATTTTCGCATGGCGGCGGAGTTATGCCAAGAAGTGTCGCACAAGCTTCAAGCCTATATGGCGTCGATTGGGCAAAAGCTCTTGATTTTTAAGTTAGCTCATCATAAGACTTCTCAATTTTGCTATTTTGGCTCATTTTAGCTCCTAGTAGTCTTTTTCTTTGATTTTTTCTAGCATATTTTTAGCATCATTCTCAGGATCATCCACTATATATGCGCGCCTTATCTTGCCATCTTTTATGATGAGTGTTTGTCTAAAGTAAAATTTATGTCCATTTGATGCAGAAAAAACCGGAAGCTCAAGCGCCCTTTCAAGCATAAACTCACTATCGTTTAGAAACATGACTCCAGCCGAAGTCTCTTCTTGAAATTTCTTTTGAGCTGCGATATCTTGTGAGCTAATGGCAACTACCATAAAACCAAGATCGTTAAAACCTTTTAAAAATTTCTTGTAGTTTATCGCTTGTTTGGTGCAGCCCTTCATGCCCGCAGTAT
>NZ_PPAU01000053.1:0-438 GCF_002914195.1 Campylobacter concisus
GCTTATGATAATGAGAAAGCTGAATTTTTGGCTAAAAAAAAGATAAATTTTATAGTTTCGACTTTGCCTACCTTTTTATGGCTATTTGCCATTTATGGCATGTATGCTATTTCGCCATTAATACACTCCGAACTTGATAAAAGTAGAGTTGAAAAGGAAACTGGACAAGAGCCAGTTGTTATAATAAATTCTATCTCTATAAAAGATCTAAATAATGTTGTAGAGAAGTTTGCTAAAAAAAATGGTGCAAAGGCCATTATTTTTAAACCAGGCGTAAAGATTATAATTGATGAGGAATAAAAATGAGAACATTAACAATAGCGCAGTTAAAAGCATTACTTAGCATGTATGACGATGATGCTACAATAGAATTTGTTTTTAGAGAACCAGTGGTAGAGGTTGCTTATAAAGAATTTAGTGGTGGCGAATATATTAGGC
>NZ_PPAU01000054.1:0-473 GCF_002914195.1 Campylobacter concisus
GAATGTTTTGTCTAATCATCTTTATCTTATTATTACTTAAATTAATATTAAAAGAGAGAATACGAAAGTCTGTCTTTTTTATGAACGGATGATTGGAAAATAAGTTTGCAGAAGGCCGTTACAAATATTCTCCAGCCAGCTGAGAATTCTGTTTGACCTGCAAACACGAGGCCAAAAATTCCATATAAAATGAACATAATAATGATACCAGCTATAAAGCCAGCTACGATTTTGGCATATCGCGAAGCTTTTGGCTCTGTTTGGCCTCCAGCTTGTTCATCTTTTTGTTCTAAGTAGTCTTTAATTTTATATGCAATACCTATGGCAATGGCAAATGGCAGGATGCCAAATACCCATTTCCACCCCTTAATTGCGTTCACGAAGGTCGTTCTGCCTTCTTCGCCAGCTGTGTTAAGCTCTTTTAAGCCCTCTCCAGCATCTGCAAGCGCATTTGGTGCAAAAACGCATAGCAT
>NZ_PPAU01000055.1:0-2531 GCF_002914195.1 Campylobacter concisus
ATAAATATGTGATCGACGACAACTATTTGTCATTAAACTACCGATATGTATGGAACATCAAATATAACCCATTGGATGTCATTAAAAAATACTTCCAGCTTAATGGTGATAAAATTGTATCTGCCTTTAAAAAAGATGGAGATTATGATGTAATCTTACTCAACGGCACTACTTTTTATATAACAAGAGATGCAGCATTTGGTCAAGTGGATTATAAAGATGTAAGATTTAATGTTTCTCAAAGTTATAGTTATGGCGATAGAAGTTTAAAAAATCAGAAGGTAAATTCCCTCAATGGCTTTTATCCAAGCACTGAATTTAGAAAGTAAAAAGGGCTAAAAATGAAAAAAAGAATATTTCTTATAGCTGGCGCAATACTACTTCTCACTGGTTGTTCTCCAAAGACCTATGAGCAAAATATGGTTTATGGCAAGGGTATTAATAGCGGCTATATGTTTGACAACATAGATAGAGATAGAGAGCTAATTCATAAGATCGAAAGAGGCAATGCGGATTTCTTTAGTCAAAAACTTAGATATGGCGAGAATAAAATCGCTGAAATTCTAACGGCCAAAAAGAATTTTCAAGCAAAAGGCGGTGCTTTAGAGGAGCAAGAGTTGCCTGCTAAGCAAGGACTTAAAAATAACGTATTTGGTGATATAGCAAGGGATTTTAAATATGCAAAGTAAATTTATATACACACTTATTGCTACTAGCATAGTAACAGCACAAGTTTTAATTGCGGATGAAACTGGATCATCTGTTAATCAGGGGCTAGAATATGAAAGCTATAAAAATACTGGACAAGGTTTAAATGAAAGCAGATCATACGAGCAAAGCTCTTTAATAGACCTCAATAACCAAAAAAAAGACGAAGGGCAATTTAACTACCCTGAAGTAGTATATGAGCATTTTAAAGCCTATCAAAAAATGCCAAGAAATAATGCTATAAACAATCAGCAAGCCGCACCTATTGCCGCTGGATACGATTTTTATGGTCAAGAAATGGCCGCTCAAACAGAGCGAGCATCTCAAAGGGCTGCTGCTATACAAAACGAAAAAGAACAGAGCATAAAGCCTGACATTAAATTTGTGCAAGGCTATTGTTCTTTAAGAAACGAAGTTGAAATAGCAAGAATTGCAGGCTATGCTACCTTAAGTTGTGATTTTATGGATTATGGACAAGGTCTGCTATCAGTAACATTGACGCCTGATTTCTTTTCACAAGCACTTATAGCAACACCGCTATATGTAGAGATAAATGGCAAGAAGATGCAAGTTCAACAAGGCGTTGTCTTAAATGGACTAAGAACATCTATCAACATAGCAACTAGCGTCAATGACTACATGATACAAAAAATTATGGCCGCTGGGGCTATCTCTTCGGCGACTGTTGCTACAAAATATGCACAAGACTATTTGGACGCACTTAAAAGTAGTAGAACAAGTCAAAGCTCAAATGTTCAATCAAGTGGCGGTGGCATTGTTGTAACACAAGATACAAAAACAGAAAAACCAAAGACTGGCGACTATATAGCAGGCGCAGTGGTTGAACTTGTTAGCTCACTAGCGAGCGTGATCGGAAATGCCTATTTAGATAGGGTAAGTTATAGCTTTAAGATCAACAAAGATACTTTAATGTTTGCCGATATGCAGGTTGATTTCAACTCTAGGGGTATGCGTGGTGTAAATTATGCTCCTAATAATTTAATCCAAACTGATGAACCACGTTTCACTGGAAATACATCTGCTTACTCAAATGGAACAAGCAGAAGTGTGGCAAAACAAGTGCCATTAAACCCTTACGACGGCGGTATTCAGACACAACAAGATATAAATATAGCCCCACAAGGCTATTACCCACCAATACCACCACAACAGCAATATAATATGCAACCATATCCAGCAACACCGCAATATGGTCCGCAACAATATTATTATTACAATGGGCAACAACAGCCTTTATATATCAATCAAGGAGCGAATAGATGATGATGGTAAAAAGAGTATTCTTATTCTTTGCTCTCGCGGCTTCTTGTATATGTGTAGCTAACGCCAAACAAGCTACTTGTGGGTCGGGTCGTGGAGTTGGCGCGCCTTTTAATTTTGAGTATTCATATAATGAAAATTCAAGCAAACAAAAACAAGCTACATTTAATGCAATTAACTGCCCTCAATTATCCCCAAGAGTTGCCGATAAATATGATGTTGTTTTAGATAATATTGATTTTAAATCAGGAACATACGTTTGCCAATACAATATAAAAGAGAGCAAATCGCAAGAAGAGATACAATCAGATGCAAAAAATTTAGGAGTAACTGTTTCAAACGTTGTTATGCAACAAAGTGGTTTTAGAATTCCATATAGTTTTGCTGAGTGTGTAAATGATGATCTAAAATTTATTAATGAGCAAAAAAATAACATCTCGACAATTACAGCTGCAACCATCAATGATGGTTCAGCAGAAGCTAGATATATTGGCTCTTCAAGAACAAAGTTATCTGAAATTCAAAAGGGCTTTTTCTATGAC
>NZ_PPAU01000056.1:0-514 GCF_002914195.1 Campylobacter concisus
ATTAAAGACACATCAAGCATGTGATTACCAAATAGCCACGCGCAAAAAAATGCACCGATCCACGCCAGGGCTATTTTCATGATTTTGCTTTGCATAACCACTCCTCTTTTAAATTTTCTTAATTATATATCTAAATTTGGCTCAGATCAATACATTTTTGATTTATAACACAATAAGAGGAGGGGTTAGTTTGCCTTAAAGCTTCCTAGTTCTTTTATATCCACATCACTGCTTTTTAGCTTCTCGGCTACATCTTTAGCTTTTTGTTTGTCATAAACTACCAATGAGAACTCTTTACCACCATCTTTTACATATATAACTCTATGTAGCTGAGAATAATATTGCGAGAAAAAGCCATTAACACCGCAAAGCATAAAAAAGCCATTTAAGACAAGTGCCATTATAAATGCTCCAGAGGCTTTATCCAAAAAGAGTTTAATTGTTTTGGCCATATTAAACTTTTTAAAGAAGCTAATCAAAAAATAGGCAGCCAAAAGGGAAAGACCTACACAAC
>NZ_PPAU01000057.1:0-487 GCF_002914195.1 Campylobacter concisus
ATCCTTATCATGCCTAATTTGGTTTGTAAATTGCGCAAAATTTTCTATCTTTACAATCTCATTGGAGCCAGTTTCAAGCTTTAGGGCATAAAGTCTTTGTCGTCCATTTATATCAAGACTAATTGAATTCGTTTCATAGTCCATCTCAAAAAAATCTATGGTTTTTGAAAGCTTAACTTTTGAGAAATACCCAAAAACCTTCATAAAAATTTGATCCAATATGGCAAAAGACTTAAAAGTCAGTGAGCCTTTGGGTAGGGTGTCAAGTTTTATCATTTTGAATGTCCTATCGTATTTAATTGTTTAAGCTTCTCTTTTGCTAAGTAGCTTAAATTTTCATATTCGCTTATTATAACTTGCAAATCAAAAGCATTGATTGCAAATTTTTCTTTTATAAATTTTAAAAAATTGTCTAGCTCCACTGATGAGCCAGTTTCTCTTTTTTTTGAAATATTTTTTGTATATTCAAAGACGCGCTCCAATGGAG
>NZ_PPAU01000058.1:0-899 GCF_002914195.1 Campylobacter concisus
TATCTAATCTATTTACAATCAGTAAATAATATGTCGGTGGGTAACGTAGTTGATTCTTATGCGGAAAAGCTTGATGAAACAAGGCGTAATTTTTTGATTTTGCAAAAAGAGGTTGAGTTTTATTCTGCTTTTTGTAAAACAATTTATGGTGCGGAGTCAAATACTGCTTACGATGGTATTATTATGCCAGAGGCTCTTTCTGGAACTCTAAAAACAGAGAGAGAGGCCCTAACCCAGAAATCTTATACTAATGGACAACAAACAGCATTGAAAAATAACAATATTACTACTATATCAGTAGATGCTTGTGCAGCTTTAGAGCAAAGTATAAGTAAAATTTCATCTAATACCATTGCTGATTACTATTTTACAAAGACAGCGATAAGCTCTTTAAAAGATATAAAAAATGCAAAAACATCAACGCAGACTATGCACAATGTTTCTCAAAGAATGGCAAATATGCAGGTGACAAATGGTTGGATCAACACTGTTCTTGTCCCATCATCTTTTACTCTATATAAAACGTCATTGTTGGGACAAACATTAGAAGAGAGAAAGGACGCCGCAGTTGCTTATCAAAATGCCGCAAGCGTAAATAACAACTCCATTACTACAAATAGCCCGAGTGATGACGTGAAGGCACAAGAGGCCAAAAATGATACAAGAGGTTTTTCTAAGCAAAACTTAATAGAAGCATTAACCCCATCTACTTTGTATTTTATGCTACCAAAATTTACTGATCTATATAATGGCATAGATAAGTTTTTTGGTGGATTTGTTGATATCTTAATGACTATTTGCACTACCTTGCTTGTTACGACAACTGGAGCGATGGGTATTCTTCTTTCAAAAGTGCTTGGAGTAGCTGTATCAATAGGAAAAGCTTTCTTGGTTTATAC
>NZ_PPAU01000059.1:0-911 GCF_002914195.1 Campylobacter concisus
TTTATTATAATAGTCCAGATCAAATAGATCGTCTAACATATAAGAATTGTGGCCTTTTTTTAGGATATTGCCAGCATAATGTTCTCTTGATATTAGTTTATCATATTCTTCACGCTCTAGTGTCAGTAGAGAGATTTTATGTTCGTTCTCGCGATAAAATTTATATAGGCTAAAAAGATCAATAGCCTCCGATCCGCCCATAATGAAATTATCCCCTATACAAAAATCCATTCTAAAAATATCAAATTTTCCTGCCTGATATTCAACTACTATCTTTGTGTGTGGTTTATTGTCTTTACTGTGGATAATATAGAGCTTTTCAAAGTTTTTACACTCAGATGCCAGCTCATGAAGCGTATAAGAGTTGATAACTCTTACATCAAATGGTTGGCCACTACCAGTTTTAAGCCATTCGTCTGATATTGTAAAGACTTTAGAAAAGTTTTCTAAAAAACTAAAACTAGGGAATGATTTAAGTTTTAAAATGGCATCTAGTTGTTCAAAGCTGGCTTCGCCCAGTTTTTCGCTTGCTGTAATAGTATTAATCCCAAATTCTTTTAAAACATACTTCATTCTTTCGACGAGCATTTGTCCATCGTCTTTAACGCTTGGATTGTTACTGCAAGTGTTTATGGCAAGGATTGCAGATAGACTTTCTGCCAAATTGGATAGCAGTTTTGTTTTATAGTGTGTTTCAACCATAAGCTCTAAGGCTAGGCGAGTGACTTTTGTCATTCTACTTTCGTCGCTCCAGGTATCGAGCGTAGCTTTAGTAAATCCCAGCTTATCTGCAAGCTCAAATCTTGTTAGACCATAAAGGTCACATACTTCTTGATGCAAGAAGGTCTTTTCTTCTTTTGGTTTTGGTCTAAAAAAACTCATTTTTTCTCCTTTTAGGGTAAAAATTAAAG
>NZ_PPAU01000060.1:0-468 GCF_002914195.1 Campylobacter concisus
CTCTTTGTTGTAGCCTAAAATCTCATCGCCTATTTTGATGCCAAAGATGTCAGCATTTGACTTTGGCTCGCTCTTGGTAACGACTAAATTTTTATCAACCGTGTTACCATAATCCACCAAAACTTTATCATCTAGCAAGCTCTCAGGCGACTTTGGCATGACGTTTAAATTTGGCAGATCAAGGCTTGAAGGGGCGTCAATGTCTAGGCTTTGGTTAAATTTCACATCCCCGCTTACTGGCACTTGAAAGAGTAGTTCTTGCCTATCACGCTTTACAATGATGTCCAGTTTTGCGCCTTTTGGAGCAAAAAGCACCATCTCATTTAGCTCTCTTAGGCTCTTTGGCTTGATGCCATTTATCGTAACAAGCTCATCATCAACCATCATCATCTTGCCGCGACCCAAAGGATCAACAAGACCCACAAAAAATTTATCCTCTTTTTGTAAGAATTTCACGCCGATATCGCC
>NZ_PPAU01000061.1:0-2207 GCF_002914195.1 Campylobacter concisus
GTCTATATATTCTTGGGTGTCAAATCCACTAAGCTCTACTACAAGAATATTACTCTCGCCAAAAACAAAAAAATCAGGTCTATATTGACTACGAAAATAGGGGAATTTCTTTTTGCTTAATCTATTGTGTTCGTCTGATACCGATTTGAAAAAAGTCCTATTTGCAGCAAAAAGCTTTCTTGCCATATCTCGTTCATTTTCACTCTCAATAAAGGCTATCTGCTCTTTTTCTGCACTAAAAAATACTGGACAAACAAAAAGTCTAACAGCCAAGTTTCTACTCACCGAAGCTATTACAAAGTAAGGAGGTTGAATAAAATTGTTAAAAATTTTTAGTCTTTTTATTGCAATTTTTACCCTCTTTACCGTGCTTTTTATAATGTATTTGCTATCTTGAAAATGTATCTCTGCAATAGATTTGTCATCATCGCTATCATCATATTTTGTTAGATCATCAAAAGTAATACCCTTGAACAAGAAAAAATCGCTACGATCTTTTATATTTTCAATCGAGCCTATCTTAGAAATTTTTATATCGCTTTTATTCAGGCCATATCTGAAATTTTCATAAGTATAATTTGGGATATATCTATCATTTCCTTTGTTTGCAATATTGAAAGCAAAGGCGTTTGCACTACTAATCCAGTCGATACAAAAACTATTAAAAGTAGTTGCTTTTGCCATTATTCGCTTCATAGCATTGCTGCTATTCTCATCTGCTTCACTCTTCGTTGGCTCCTTAAAAAGTGATAGCGAGTAAGTTTGTGTTTCTTCATCATAAAGCTCGCTAGCAGTATTGCTAAATATGCACTCATCTTCGTGGGTTTGCGTTATCTTTGGGAAAGTTCTTAGAAAAAGACCACCTCGGCTTACAACTGACATCCAAAGCTCTTTTTTAGGGTTACAACCACATTTTATAACTCTGCCAGCAAGGTGGTATTTTGAAAGTAGCGACTGATAAAAAATACTTGAAAGCTCAGATCTACTTTCAAATTCATACTTACAAAAAGAACCATCTGACCCTTTAATTAAAATACTTGCCATCTTAAATCTCCGCCATTAAGCCTTCTACATTTTAGGGAAAGAGAACGTCACTCTATTGCTATTATTTACAAAAGGCTCGTCTTGATCATCATAAATATCACTATTTATACTTATTCTATCATCCTCGCCTTCTACTGGCTCTGTGATTTTTTTATATGAAAAAAAATTCTGATCTATCTTTGTATCAGAGCTTGGGCTTTCATCCTTACAATAAAAATAACGCAAGAAATTCTTGTTGCTATCTCGTTCATAAAACAAAATAGAACTCTTAGCACGTGTAACTGCCGTATGAGCAATGTTAATCTCTTCGTCAGTGCAATAATACTCGTTCTTTCTAGTAAAAAAATCATCTCCTATAATGACATTTTTATACTCTTTTCCCTTGGACTGATGAACGTTTGTAATAATAACACTAGCATTGGCCTTGGCGCGTATATTAAGATATTTTTCCAAAAACGCCTCGTCATATCTCACCAGGTAGTTATACTCTGGCATTTTTTCAAGTAGTTTTCTTACGTTTTCATCTTTTACGGCCATGCTTATATTTAGCACATCTCCATCAAAATCAGGCTGTAAAATAGAATAAGCTTTCCGAATTTGATTTTTTACATAATCACTCTCAATCACAGAGAATATATTTTTTTGATATACACCCTTTAGATCCTTTTTTATTGCTGGATCTAGGACAACGTTATCTGGTGAAAAATCACTATCTGGATAGTCGCTCGCAACTATTTTTTCAAGCGATTTACTAAGTTCATTAAAACAATCAATACAACCACTATTTGTTCTAAAAATGATGGCCGTATTGTTTTTTCGGCTCTTTGCGTCAGTTTTATGGCTTTCTTCTTTGTTGTAATTTTCTATTATTACTCTTGCCAGTGTATCATTATCAAAGACTTTGCTATCTATTGTGTCTTTAACTCTTTCATTGCCAATCAGTCTATCGTTAGGGTGAATGTGTCTTGCAATTTTCTCGCCAAACTTCGCAATATTTTCACCATACCTAAAAGATGTTGTAAGTGTCAGATCCTGAAACCAAGAGTTATTTTGGTTTGCCCACTCAAAAATATTAAATGAACCATTAAATTTGTAAATTGACTGCTTAGGATCGCCAAATGCCAAAAAGTATTTGTTTTTTAAACATTCATCCTCTCTAGCAA
>NZ_PPAU01000062.1:0-443 GCF_002914195.1 Campylobacter concisus
GTAAAATACTCCTCATTAGCGGTTTTAACTAGATAGCAAGCGTTATCATCATAATATATAACTTCGCCTCTGCGTGTTTTTTGCGTTTCTGTTAAGGTGATTTTTACAATATAACCATCATATATCTCAATACCATTTTTATCTTTGCAGCCAGTATATTGCATAAGCTCGAACTGCTCTTTCTGAAAGTCAGTCCATTCGTCTTTACCTTCTAGCTCTTTTTCTGATACTATGATTTCCTGAACTGATCCGTCCCAGTTAAGACCTAGTCTATCAACACTAACTACTTTGTCATACTCTTTAATGTATGCTTTATATTTCAATGGTCTCATTTATTAACTCCTTATTCTCGTGGATGTTCCCTAAGACTTCGCTTCTATCAGCTAGTCCAGCATCTAACTCTTCAGGGATAGCTCCATTAAAAGCCACATCAAAACCTGCTC
>NZ_PPAU01000063.1:0-1519 GCF_002914195.1 Campylobacter concisus
ATTAATATGGGGTCTAACTAAAAAATTTTGTTCGTATAGTTCCTCTACGCTTACTTGATGCAGAATTTTTCCACCAAAAAGACTAAGCATTTTTGCATTATCGCTCTCTTGGCTCCTATATGGTGTGGCACTTACTCCATATAGATTTTTGCAGTATGGCTTTAAATTTGAGATTATATTAGACAATACGCTTGCTGAAGAGTGGTGGCATTCATCAATTATCAGCATATCATACTTACCTTTTACGTTATCCAGTAGATCTTTACGTTTAAGTGATTGCCAGGTAGATATCAAGATATCTTTTTGTGTTTGAGCTTTTTTATTTCTTGTTTCACCATCAATAGCACCTATTTGGGCATCGCTGCCAAACATTGCTACAAACCTATTTTTTGTCTGCTCTACTAGATCGACAGCTGGGACTATGATCAGCGTTCGTAGCTGAAGCTCGTTTATAATATATGCCATAATGTTAGTTTTGCCAGAGCCAGTTGGAGCGTGAATTAACCCTATATTGTTATTTTTTGTAGCATTGACACACTCTTGCTGATATGGCCGTGGCGGAAACTTATCATTTAGCTCAATTTTCATATTTTAATGCTCGTTGCTACTTTTTGCTCTTGAACGTTGTTTTTTTTATTCTTTTCTTAGAATTTTTCAGGGATAAGCTGCTCTTTAAATTCTATCTTACCAGAGAAATTATCCTTGCTAAAATCAAAATTATTGTTTGACAGCTCCATTAAAAAAATAGGCAATTTATTGTTTTTGGAAACATTTTCGCTATTTTCTATCAAGTCAAGCGCATTTTTACCAGGGCATATAAAATCTATACTCTCTGTTTTGTCATTAATTGGGTCAGTAACTGCTAGCTTTAAAAGCACAAAGTCTTTCTGCTTGGCCTTGCCCATAACTGCGTCTTTGTTTAAGATCATGTCTGAAGTAATAATCACTGGTGTCAGAAAATTCTTGCTGTAAGGGATAGCTCCAGTAATTTTTGTTAGATGTTTAGAAAGTTCATTATATTCAAACAAAGATACTGGCTTTTCAAGGATATTGAAACTATCTTTTGCTAAATCAAGCTCAGTTGTATTTTTATTAGATATAAATATATTGCTAGCAAGGGCTTCTTTTAAAAGCTCATTAAATCTTGTATGATCTTTTATAGAGCCACCAAGCGCCTTTAAGTGTCCGCCAAAAGAGAAAATATCTTTAGCCTCTAGTTTAAAATTCATTAGCCTGGTTAGATTATCAAATACATTGTTGCCACGTCCGCTAAAGATTATCTTACCATTGACGTCTGTGCCTACTATAACATCTGCACCAGTATTGTCAAAAATCCTTTGTGCAATCAATCCACAAAGTCCTATTTTTGTATTTTCAACATATACAAAAATTAGCGGATCTTTTTCAAGCCCTTTTTCTTTTACAGCCTGAAGAGCATTTTTTGTAGCCTCAAAAGCAAGCTCTTTTCTTTTGTTGTTTAACCCATTCAAAATATATATGCCACTATTAAGCATATTAT
>NZ_PPAU01000064.1:0-512 GCF_002914195.1 Campylobacter concisus
ATATATGCCTAGTATTTTAATGTCGGTCAGTTCATTTATTTCCTTTTTGGCCAACTCTAAAATATCAAACTGTAAATTTCCCCAACGCCTTTTGTTTTTTGGGACTTCTAGCCAATCGCAAAACTCTTCTAATTCAAATTCTTTTTGCCTTGTTATATTTCTCAGATCTTTTAGAATTTGATATATCCTTATTGAATATTTAGAAGTCATATTGATAATATTTTTAATTTGGTATTTTGTAAAACTTTCAACTATTTTTAATAAATATGGGCGCATATAGTCATTAAATTTAAATTTGATTTCTCCTGTATCCTTGTCGTATTTAAAAACTTGATAAATAGGGTATGCTTCCCAGACCTTTTCGGTTTCTATCTCATAGACCTGCTTCAAAAGTGTTCTACAAACCGATTTTACAGTTCTAAAATCTAAATTAGTATCTTCACAAAAATCTTGCCTATCAAGTGTAATTTCTTTAAATTCATCGTCATTTTTGGCATCGATCGTAGTAATAG
>NZ_PPAU01000065.1:0-439 GCF_002914195.1 Campylobacter concisus
AGCTTTGAGTTTGGCACGAAGATAAGGGCATTATCAAAGCTTCTAACAGTTGTTTTTCTAAATCCTATCTCAACGACCGTGCCCTCGATGTCTCCACAAACTATCCAGTCGCCTTGTGAAAATGAGTTGTCAAAGAGCATCATAACAGAAGCAAAGAAGTTTGCGATGATGTCTTTAGCAGCGAAGGCAACGGCAAGACCACCGATACCAAGTGAGGCAATTAGCGCTGAGATATCAAAGCCAAGCTTTTGAAGGATCAGCAAAAGTGTGATGATTAGCACGATCACGTAGATGACTTTCAGTGCTAGGTTTATCACCTCTTTACGCTTGCTTTTTTGCGCGATCTTGTCGATTATAGCGATGCCGTAGCCATTTAGTATGGTTAGGACAAGCCATGAAAATGCGACTATATATATGATAGAAAAGATATTTGCTACCG
>NZ_PPAU01000066.1:0-633 GCF_002914195.1 Campylobacter concisus
CGGTCACCTTGACTATCTAACTATATTCTAAACTTTCAATATACTATTTAAAACGGCAAGATCGAATATAGGCCTTACAAGGATGCTTAGTTCTAAACTTTCAATATACTATTTAAAGCTCTTAACTGTTAAAACCTTTATCTTTTGCTCGAAAGTTATAAACTTCCACTACATTGTTTTAAACCCAATCAATCCCCTTTGTTGCATATATTCAGGGTTGTTCTAAACTTCCGCTACATTATTTAAAACCAGCAAAGAAAGAGTTTAAAAATATACCAAACTTCGGTTTTAAACCTCCACTACATTGTTTAAAATTATTCTTATTTTCCAGATACGTCCTTATAAAATCGTTCTAAACTCCCACTACATTGTTTTAAACGATGATAGAGCTTGCTGTTTTTGTAAGGCAAGAGTTTAGTTTTAAACTTCCATTACATTGTTTTAAACTCGAACACTTGGTGGTTTGAAGCAGATGATCCATTGTTCTAAACCTCCACTACATTGTTTAAAACACAAAAAGCACAATATATATTTTCTTGTGCGATGTTCTAAACTTCCACTACATTGTTTAAAACATCTAGTCTTTGGCTTTGATAGCCGCCATATATATGTTCTAAACTTTCAATATATCAC
>NZ_PPAU01000067.1:0-1009 GCF_002914195.1 Campylobacter concisus
CTCTCCTCTCGCCTTTGTTTGTCCCTTTCCTTCCTCCTCTCCCTTTCTTCTCTTCTTTCCTCTTTTCTCCCTTCCTTTTCTCTCTTTTTTCTTCTCTCTCCTCTCTCCCCCCCTCCTTTTCCCCCTCCCTTCCCCTTCCTCTCTTTCCTCTCTTTCTCTCTTCTTTCCTTCCTCTCTTTTCTTTTTCCCCTTTCTCTCTCCCTCTTCTCTTTTTTCTTCTCTTCCTTTTTTTCTTTCTTCTTCCTTCTTCTTTCCTCCTCTTCTTTTTCTTTTCCTCTCTCCCTTTTCCCCCTTTCTTCCCCTTCTTTTTTTCTCTCTCTTCTTTCTTCTTTCTTTCTTTTCTCTTTTCTCCCTTTTTTCTTTCCTTCCTTCCCCTTTCCTCCCTTTCTCTTCTCTTTCCCTTTTTTCTTTTTCTTTTCCTTTTTTTCTTTCCCCTCCTCTCTCTTCCCCTTCTCCCTTCTCTCCTCTTCCTTTCTCCTCCTCTCTCTCTCTCTTTTCTTTCTCTCTTTCTTCCTCTCCTTCCTCCTCCCCTTCCTCCCCCTCCCCCTCTCTTTCCTCTTCCTCCCCTCTTTCCTCCTCTTTTTCTCCTTCCCTTCTCCCTCCCTTTTCCCTTCTCTTTCTTTTCTTTCCTCCCTCTTTTTTCTCTCCTTCTTTTCTCCCCTTCCCCCTTTCTCTCTCTTTCTCTCCTCCCTTTTTCTTCCTCTCTCCCTCCTCCTCCTTTTTTTCCCTCTTTCTCTCCCCTCCTCTTTTTCCCCCCTCTTCCCCTCCTTTCTCCCTTTTTCTTTCTTTTTTCTCCTCCTCCCCTCTCTCTCTTCTCCCCCTCTCCTCTCCCCCTCTCCCTCTCTCCCTCTCTTCTTCCTTCTTCTTCTTTCCCCCCCCCCCCCCTCCCTCCCTTTCCTCCCCCCCCTCTCTTTCTCGCTTCATCCCTCTGTTCCTCCTTCTCATCTCCCGTCATCCCCTTTCCTTTTCCCCTCTCCTTCTCTTTCTCCCCCTCTCGTCCTTCTTTTTC
>NZ_PPAU01000068.1:0-486 GCF_002914195.1 Campylobacter concisus
ATACTACACTATCGACACCGTTTTTAAAAAAGACCTAGACGCTGAGCTAGTTAAATTTGAAAACCAAAAGATCGAGAAGCTAACCATCCAAAATCCAGACCGCGCAAAATATATCATTGAAAATTTACAAAATGAGAAATTTAGCGTCCGTGAGATCGAGAGCAAGGATAGAAAGATCCAGCCAAGCCCGCCATTTATGACCTCAACGCTTCAGCAAAGTGCGAGCAACCGCCTTGGCTTTAGCCCTAAAAAGACGATGATGATCGCACAAAGCCTCTATGAGGGCGTGCAAACAAACGAAGGCTTCATGGGTGCGATCACCTACATGAGAACGGATAGCTTAAATTTAGCCAAAGAGGCCGTCGCAGCCGCTAGAGAGCATATCCTTCAAAACTACGGCAAAGAGTATCTGCCAGCCAAAGCGATAAGCTACACGACAAGCTCAAAAGGCGCGCAAGAAGCCCACGAGACGCTCATGAATCTCGT
>NZ_PPAU01000069.1:0-590 GCF_002914195.1 Campylobacter concisus
GGCTTAAAATTTAACCCTGAAAAACAAGAGCTTTTTGAAAGTGTCCAACTTAATAAAAACATAATAACAGTAGATTTTACAAAAAACAATAATCAATCCTGGGAAACAAAAATTTCGTTAGATACTAAAGAGAGTATAAAACTAAGGGCAAGTGATCAAGCCAAAATATTAAGCACCAAGAGCAATACTTTTACCCTACAAAATGGTAAAAATGCGTCTATAAACATAATAGACGAGTCACATAAGAACCAAGGAGAAGATACTCTAAGCAATATTGGATTACAAAACGCCATTTTAAATAGCAATATATCTGTTGAAATTTCTGCTACCAAAAAAGAAAATTTACAAAGTGTCTTTTCTATAAGGGAGATACCAGACCTTTTATCAAGTATTATATACCTTGCAACAACACTACCAGAAATAAATGATTTAGTGACCAAAGATGCTTTTATTAGCGCAACTGATCATGATAGGCATGCAAAGTTTGATCCATTTTTAGTAAGAGCTAATAGGGTTTTGCCTGCTTTATGCGGACAGCTAGAAGAATTTATGGCTAGACGTAACGAAGCAATAGATACATCTTCTTATGA
>NZ_PPAU01000070.1:0-655 GCF_002914195.1 Campylobacter concisus
CTATTAACTGGTGCTTTTATGGGCTGCTGCGGTGTAGGGTTTATTCTTTTTTTAGTAGCAAAAGATCACGGGGGTTTTTAAAATGATTGGTTTTTTTAGTGTTATTCTCCCAGTAGCGTTTATAGTTGATATCCTAGTAGTTTTTTTTCTAAATATAGATTTATCTAGCCTTGCTATTGTTTTTTTAGTTACTGGTATATTTTTATTGCTTTTTAGCACATATTATATTAGTAAAAAAATACATAAAAGGGGGTTGTCGGGTTGTGATTTTGAAAGAGAAGCTGATAATAAAACAGAGAAATGCTCGATAATTATACTTTTATTTATGGTGATTTGCCTTTTATTGCTTGGACCCTCTTATATTTTTTATCACAATGAAGTATTAAATCAACGTGACGATGCTGTTTATTTAAATAGCAAATATCAGGAAAGAAGCGACTTACTTGCATTGTATATTAAGTCTAAATTAAACGATAATGAAAAGCCTGCCTTTGAAAGAAATTATTTTGAAGGTGGATTATATTTTTATAATAAGCTTGGCGGTGGCATTTGCCTTTTATCCATGAATTCATCCATTTGCAAATATTGGCTAGATAGAGTTGTGGATGAAGTGAAGCAGCAAACCGCTGATCAAACAGAGGAAAAGGCTAGTTAT
>NZ_PPAU01000071.1:0-2060 GCF_002914195.1 Campylobacter concisus
ATATCTATCCCCTGCACTATTGTTTAAGATGCTGCTGCGCTCACGTCTAAATCATTTTTGTTTTGCTCAATGATCTCAATGCTCTTTGAGCTTCTTGCTTTTTGTATGTTGTCATACTCTTCTTGCTTTTTAAGAACACCCTCTTCGCTCTCGTTGTCTATTAGCTTCTTAAGTTCGCTAAAACTTAATGGCTTATTGTATTCAGCCGTGTTAAATCTAAAATAGAGTTCTGAGAACACATTGTTTTCTTTATCGTTGATAAAGTATGCAAACATTAATAAGAATAAATTTACGTAGTTATCTGACTTAAATAGCTTAGACTGGCCATCATTCTTTTTCTCAACTATCTCTATTGTAGAAAGTTGTTTGTAGTATTCTATGATCATTCTAGTATCATAGTCCTCTATCTTAACAACCATCATACCAGCTGGAACATTCATAAACTGGTTGATGACTATTTTAAATAGTATGAGAGTAAAGTCAGCCATTAACATCTCAATGAGATACCCAAGCGTCTTTTTATCTTGAAAAATGCTAATCTTTTTATTGTTGTTACCACGAGTGCGACCACCACTTGACTTAGATGCCGTAGCGTCAAGCGTTTTTAATACTCTTTGTGCTTCTTCTTTATCTAGGCTCTTAGTAATCTTTTCCCTAAAATGCACATCTTTTGCTAGAGCGTAAAATCTTTTGGCAAATTCTTTTTTAGGGCTTGATACAGCTGTTCTAAAATCAAAAGCTTCATTCTCTAAGAAATCTCTGAAGCGGCTTTTTTTGTCTTCCATATATATTCTAATAGCGTTTAATGAAAGCACTACACTATCTTCTAGCACGCCGTCTTTGTTCTCTCTAAGCATGTAGGTTTGAAAATACTTATAGTTTCTATTTTCTGGGATCGTATTGCCTTTGTTCTTTGGATCGCTATTAATTTTGTTAATATAGCTCTCTGGGAAGATGTCTTCATCGTTTTTATATATCACTTTGTCAAACAAGTGAGATTTGTATAGATAGCCTTCTATTATCAAGAACAGATCATCGAAATGTTCTTTTGAGCGAAAGAGCGAGAAAATTCTATTATATTCATTGCCAAATAGATATTTTCTATCATTAAAAATTGTAAGCTTATCAACCCTCTTATAGCCATCTTCTTTTTCAACTACCTGATAGAAGAAGTTTTTTTCCAATTTCCTAAGATAAAAGGCTTCATAGCCCATAGTGTTATATAGGTCTTTTGGGATATAAAAAATATAACCTATGATCTTAAATGGTAGATCAAATATAAATTTTACAATTTTTATATTTTTGAAGCGCTCCAATAATTTGCCATCAACAAATAGATAGGCTACAAAATAAGTTAATAGCATGAATGGCAAAAATAGCCAATAGTTTAAGCCACCTTTATATTCACCATTTATAGCCTTCGCGTAATCAAAAATGCTA
Organism: Campylobacter concisus; assembly: GCF_002914195.1. Classification (GTDB taxonomy): domain Bacteria; phylum Campylobacterota; class Campylobacteria; order Campylobacterales; family Campylobacteraceae; genus Campylobacter_A; species Campylobacter_A concisus_M. Next base: position 1,441 of record NZ_PPAU01000071.1, read on the forward strand.
AAAAAGAAGGTATCTTTTGAAAATAGCTCATTATAATTAAACAAGAAGCATATTATAAAGGCAAAAACTAGCGATAGCAGTAGTTCATTTCGCCTATAATCCTTGGCAATTTTATGTTTGCCTTTTTTGAGTGACTCTACTTCTGAGTATGCACCAGTTCTATCGCCTGCCATTATTTTTTAATCTCCATAACGTCTAGTTCATTGTTTAAGATCGCCATATTGGATAATATCTTTTTCATCTCCATCTCTTTTTCAAGCAATCTATTGTATTTATCAACCTCATAAGAGTTCTTATAAATTTCAGTCAAATTCTCTGTAAGCATTAGATCTTGCTCTATTGTAAATTCAGTGAGCGGAGTATGTTTTTGTTTGACTTCCTTGTAGTCAGATAAAATACCACTCCAGCGTTTCTTTAACCGCTGCAAATTTTCTTGGACACGATTGTTATAGACGCCATAACTATCAAGTATATCCTGCGAGCAATTTCCGCCATTTATTCCACCACAATAAACATAAGCGCCCTGCCCTGGCAATATTTGTTTTGGTTGGCCATTATCAGGCTCTCTATTGTCATATTCTGGAGTTTTGTATTCAATCATAGATGTTACTGTATTTGGT
>NZ_PPAU01000072.1:0-474 GCF_002914195.1 Campylobacter concisus
AATTGAGAGGCTTAAGGCACTTGATAAACACAGGCGAGATGAGATAGAAAGGCTGCGCCTAGAACAGCCAGAACTAGCCGAGGAAGCGGCAAAACATAGACTCTATACAAAAAAGCTCGAGCAAGACCTCGAGGAAAAAAATCAAATTAATAAAGCTCAAGTAATCCAAATTCTCAATCTCAAGCAAGAGAATAGCGAGCTAAAGAATTTCATATCAAAAGCAATGGCTTACGTCAGCAATCACGCAAAAGATGTCTTTAGTTTTATCACGAATATCTTTTCTAGTGAGCTTACAGAGCCTCTATTGAACGAAAAAGAAAAAGACAATGAATTTATCGACCAAATAGAGAAAACTCAACAGCGGTCAAATTTGACCCCTTTACAGCCTGATAACAAAGAGAGATTTTTTAAAGCTAGACATCAATAAAGACTACCGCACTTCGTTTGCTGGTGCTAAGTTTGCCACTGCGTGTT
>NZ_PPAU01000073.1:0-525 GCF_002914195.1 Campylobacter concisus
GTAATAGGTGATCCTGCAAAGGCCATGAAGATACAAAGCGACTTTGCAAAATTTATCATCCCTAAGATGAATAGATTTGTAAATTTCTTCTACAATAAAGTTTGTTTAAAGGCAGCATAGGAGGATATGATGCAAAATTGTATGATTTGGGTAAAAAATCCAACTGGTGTTTTTTGTGGTGTGGAAGTCAAAGAAGATCAGGGTGTAGTTAAGATGGGTAAAATACTTACCTCTGGGTTTAAAATGTATAGAAAGGCGAGAGAGCTTATCTCGCTTGGAACACTTGAAAGGATTGGCAAAGACATAAATGATTGTTTTTGCTATTATGATGATAACTCAGATGATCTTGTTGTGAAAAAAACAAAAAAATTTAATGAAACATGCAGGAGAGATCCTGATATTAACCACTATTATTTCATAGACAACACATGGTATGTAAAAAAAGGATTTTTGTTTAAACAAATAAAAGATATTCTGCGCTAGCAAAAATAAGAGAAAAGAGCCAACCACAGCTCTTTTCTATAT
>NZ_PPAU01000074.1:0-852 GCF_002914195.1 Campylobacter concisus
AGCTAGGCTTGATATACGGCTCATATTTAGCAACCCTAATGACCGAAGCTCAAAATTTACCAACAGAGAAAGGCAAGAGAAAAACTATATTATAGTTCTTCTATATAAAGTCCGTGTATCCCAATATCAGGTTCGCTTTGTTTGTCATCACTATTACAATAAACGTTGCTATCCACAAAACGTTTAACTAAAAATTCATCTACTTCTTTTGCTTCGAGGGAGAGAACATCTTTAATCTTTTGAATGATTGAATATTCGTTGCTAGGAAGTAAATCTTTAGCAACACAATCACTTCTTAAAATATAGCCAATAGGTGGAATACTACCAAAAACAAAGCTAGGAAAATCTTTTGATGCTTTATATAAATTTACCTTTTTAGATACTTTAACAAGTTCCGTCAAAGCATTTATATTTTTGTCGGCATCGCATGATGACAAATCAAAAGTTCTGCCTACTACACCCATATTATTATCTTTATCAGCTACTACAACGACATAATTATGAAAAATAATGATGCTTATAGTAGCATCTTTGCAAGAAAACAAGTGCCTGCCAGCTTTTATAACGCTTGGCTCAAAGGCATGAAATTCTCATTATTTTCTAAATCGAAAAGCCACTGCTCTGACACATTAAAGGTAGAACAGAATTTACCAAAGAAAGTAAAACTAGGGATTTGATCTTTCTTGTAGAAGTCATTTAGCGTAGCAAAACTTTCAAGCCCCATCTTTTTGCTAGCACTTACTAAATTTAGCCCCACGCCTCTTATAACGTATTGCATCTTAGATCTTAAAGCGTCTGCCTCACTGCCTAATGGTGCATCCAACAATTTTACATAATCTCTCGATTCCATAT
>NZ_PPAU01000075.1:0-1243 GCF_002914195.1 Campylobacter concisus
ACAAAAAAAGAGAAAAGGAGAAGAAAAGAGATAAAAAATGCGTAAAGGAAAGGTGCGGAAGGAAGAAGGTTGAGGATGGAAGAATTGATAATGGCAGAAGTGCAAAAAGAACTAGAGTACAAGGGTTAAAGAGGTAGGGACTGAGGGAAAAAGGAAGTAGTGATGTAAAAAGGCGAGACAGAGGAGAAGAGAAATGTAGTCTCAGTGATAAAAACTAAAGTAGACTAAAAAGAAAAAGAAAAAAGGCGGAAAAACACTATGGATAGTGATTATTGCTGTTATTGCATTTGGTATCTTTGCACAAATGAAATTAAATTCAGTTGAAGAAAATCAAGAGCAAGAGCAAAAACCACAACAAGCACAACAAACTCCACAAACCCAAGAAAAAGCTTCTTCTGATGAACTACCAGTTAGAAAAAGTAGCACTGAAGCTAGTGAAACTGGGATTTCAAAGAATATACCAGAGGACTATCCTAAAAATGAGATCAACGATAAATCTTCTAGTGATGGGCAAGAAGCTCTTGATAAGCAAAAAGAGCAAATAGTAGCAAATATTCAAAAGGATATGGGTAATAATAGCTCTAGTGCTAGCAGTGAAAAAGATCTTAGTCAAGACGAGCTTAGTTGGAAACGTAGAACCGCATCTTTTTTTAACAATGAACAAGAAATGCAGTTTATCTTGGACGCTGAAGTGCCTTCAGTAATTGCTAATAATTTCAAACAAGAAGCGCAAAACCAATATAGGATAGCTGGCACTGATGCAAAAATTTCTAACATCTCTTTTACTATCCCTAAGAACAAAAGCGACTTCTTGTCTATAAAGTTTATAGTAGAAAGCATAGGCACACCAGTAACATATAGAATAGAAAAATTCTATCCTTTTAGTAAATATGCAAAATTAAATTTCTTTGATGACGCAGTGGTAAAAACTGTTAAGGGTGAAGAGATCATTGTTGTAGAAGGTGAAAATTTATATCCATATATTAAGATTAAAAAGATTGGCAAAGATGCACAAGGTGTTTTTGCAATACTAGAAATAAATCAGAGCAAATTTAATGCTGAGAGCTTTATATACGAATATCGTCCAGGAAACTAAAAATGCAATTAGATGTAATAAATACCCCCATAATATTTACAGCTTTAATCGCAGGCTTAATCTCTATGGTTATCTTGCTTTACCCAGTTGTTGCATATATAAAAGAGTTTGGTAAGATAAACCAAACTGGTAAGAGCTATATAGAGA
>NZ_PPAU01000076.1:0-510 GCF_002914195.1 Campylobacter concisus
TTGGCAAGTACCTTGCAGTGGGCGAAGGTATCGATGACATTGACGTGGCAAAGGAGAAATTTAACCATGCACTACACGGGGTAAATGTGCTTATTAGCGAGATCAGGATCAAAGAAGAGGAGCTAAAAAGCCTAAAAAATGAGCTAGCAGACGGCGATAGAAGGCTTGAGAGCTACTACTCAGCCAAGCAGATAGAGGAGCTTTTATCTCCGCTTGAGAGCGAGCTTGCCAGCGTTAGTGACGAGCTTGGCGCTAAAAAGGCGGAGGCAGAGGAGCTAACAAGGCTTGTTAGTCAAAATGAAGCATTGCAGGAGTATTTAAATTTACCGCAAAAGCCAGCTTTTTTTGCCTTTCAGCAAATTTTTAAGACAGAGGCCTTTGAAAGATATAATGACGAGGCGCTAAAGGTCGGCGAGATAAACCGCCAGATAGCCGAGCAAAATTTAAAAGCAAGCAAGCAAAATGGCGAGAGCAAAGAGAAAAACGAGGCAAGGTTAAATGAATTAAAAG
>NZ_PPAU01000077.1:0-2538 GCF_002914195.1 Campylobacter concisus
CATTTACTGTTGCCATTTTTGTTTTCTCGTTTGTATTTTAAAAAGACCCGCCAAACCTTATGCCTGGCGGGGAAGTCTTATTTTAAAGTTTGAATTTGTTGTTAATGTTTTCGTCGAAGTCTTGGATTTCTTCGCTTAATGAGTATCCCATGTCATCGCCAAAATTTATATCATTATCGTCCATATTTGGAACGTAGGTATCGTATGGATTGCCTGCTATTTCGCCAAGATCAAGGTCTTCAATTTGTGCTTCAACGGCAATATTGTTGTCGTTCTCAATAGCAACGATCTCTTCGTTTTCTCCAGAAACAACTTCAATTACTCTCTTGGAAGGTCTGCCTCTTTTCTTTAGTTGTGGCTCTTCCGCAGGAGTTTCTTCGATATTGCTTGTCACAACCTTTGATAATTGGCTTTGGTCTTTATTTTGTGCCATTTTTAATAGCTCTTCTGGATTAAAGCTTGGTTGAACATAGCTATTTTTACCAAGCTTACTTACAAATTCTTCTTTCCTATCGCTTGAAATATCTTTGTATTCTTGGTTGAAATAATTTTTTAGATCTCTCATTGGAGATTTTTCAGGCATATTGTTTTGTAATATTTGATTTAAGACAACAGCCATTTTTGTTGGTAAAGGAACATTCATATTATGAACCTCGCCGTTTTGTGTTTCTTTTTTTACTGGTTCGCCCAAATCCTCACCTATTTTATAGTTGGCCAAGAAATTATCAGGTGACATAAATTCTTTATCCTCTTTTGTCTTGCCGACTAATTTCTTAATAGCTGGGTTAATTGGACCATATTTTATGGCATTATAAAGAGGATTGTCTTCTCTCTCTTTAAACTCAAATAGAGTATATGAAAACGCTTGATCTTTGTCATAAAATTCTCCAAGAACTTTATTGACGCTTTTTCTTATATCGCCATTTGAAATTTCATTGTGAGTAACATATACGTCATCACCATCATTGCTCTTTGCTCTTAGTGCATTATTGATCACAAACTGGTTATTTTTAGCCACCGAGTCAAGATAGCTATTAAGAGCATAATTTGGGTGCAATTTACTTTGCGCAGCAAGCTTTAGCGCATCATCGAGTTTCGGTGATGTAAGAACCTTTTTTAAGTCCTCTGGTGATTTTTTTGCACTTGCAAGAAGTGATAGAGCATCAGATATTGCCCCTTTTGTTTTGATATATATCTTGTTTTCAAGCTCTGGATCTTTTTTATCTCCATCTCCATTTGCTCTTGTTAGTAATTTGTCTATCTTTTCTTCTATTTTTGCTGAATAAGTTGAGCCATTTATTCCAGTTAATTCGCCATTGTTGTTCATTGTTGCAATAGTTCTTAAGACGTCGATTAGCTCTTTTGATAGTGTTCTATTATTGCTTGGGAACAATACTCTTGGCGGAACATTTATCTCTTCGCCAGTTTGTTTATTTATAAAAAACCTACTTGGGATAAAAAAGTTTGCTATCTCAAGTTTTTGAGTAAGTATATTTTCTTTACTCATAGATCCTTTAAGGTCTTGTGATTTATTTATCTTTGCAATACATAAACCAAGCGGCAATGCACCGTTATAAAACATACTAACACCATTTGCACTACCCTTTACGTGAGAACCATCTTTTGTTAGAGTAATTTTATTAAAATCATTTATGTAGTTAATAGACGCGACTACCTTATTTTTAAACGTTTTTACTAAATTATTAGCAAACTGAAAAATATCTTTAGCATCTTCACCCTTGCCAAATTTATCAGCAAAATACTTACCCGAAAAGCCTATTGACGGGAATGATTGTTTTATTGGTTCAAGAATTGCATTTATTGCTTTATTTTCAGTAGCAAGCTTTGTTGGGTTTGGCTCTTTAATAAGCTGCCCAACCTCTTGAATATGTGGTCTAAGGCTGCTTTCAATGGCTATTAGTAGATGATAAGCAACGTATGGATCTTTTGCTGCTTCATTGACGAAAGTTTCAATGTTGGCTCTTGTTTCATTGCTGACATAGGTTGATTTAAATTTCTCTATATCGGTTTCATTGATGCTTTTTGCAAAAGCTGATGTCGTAATTGTTAAAGAGTTGTTTTCATCAGCCATAATAAATTCAGCCTCTTCAATCTTAGTAGAGTTTATTTTTAATCCAACCTTTTCTACATCTGGATCATTGTATTGAATTAGTCTAGCAGACATAGTAATAAGATTTATGTCAGCATATTGGTTAAATTTTACTAGAGTATTTATAGCTTTTAAATATGCTTCGCTTGTAGGCATAATTTTCATATATTGTTTTTCTGTTTCCATGGCTATTTTAATAAAGTCCTTGATATTGCCATAATCAACATTTGCATAGGTTTGTCCATCTTCATCCACAGCCCAAAAGTTGCTTATATCATTTCCGTTCTCGTCTTTTTTCCCATATTTCTTAGGCAAATCAATATACATTGTTGTTAAAGGCTCTGTATTGCCATTTTGATATAAGTTAATAGCGGCTTTTAAAATTTCGTCAATGGACTCTTTAACATTTCTAAAAGTGACCCTAGTTT
>NZ_PPAU01000078.1:0-624 GCF_002914195.1 Campylobacter concisus
TTTCAGCCTCGCTGAAGCTCCAGTGCACATTTTCGTTAACATTCTTATCGCCATTACTTGACGTTATGTTTATTCCAACGATGATCTCGGTAATATCTTTATCATCATAAACATTATAGATATTCAGGCATCAAGCGAGACGACACAAAATATAGCATTTATTACACTAACAGTTGTAATCACTCAAAGGCTTTGGGCGTTTTGACTATCACAACATCGCTTCATGAGGAAAATGATCACTATTACAGCGCCAAAAAACGGAGCTTTTATAGTGCCAACAGCAAAGTGCCTAAGAACGACCAGCTCGGGAAAGCGATGGAGATAGTCGCTAAAGCGGAAATCAGGTGTCGATTGGCAAATGCTCATCTGTCCTAAGATGCTTATCGCGGCCGCTATGAATATAAAGACGTGCACACAAAGAACCATCGCGATGATGCGTGGCAAGACCAAGAAGTTAAATAGCTCAAAGCCCATTGTCTTCATCGCATCTATTTCCTCAGTTAGCTTCAGAGCGCCTATGTGAGCAGTAAAACTAGAAGCCGACCTACCTGCGATAACAATCGCTGCAATGAGCGGAGCTACTTCTCTAAGCGTTAGCATACCCATGATCTCAACTATAAATAT
>NZ_PPAU01000079.1:0-1545 GCF_002914195.1 Campylobacter concisus
GTCTTAGAAGATACAACAAATTTATTCGACAAATTGGTTGAAAAAATGACATCAAGTGATGTAAGAGCGTCGAGCAATTTGGAGAAGCTAAAAAATATCTTTAGTAGTGAGAAATATCTAAGCAACGAAAGAATTTTTATATTACCATACTTCAGCACAACCGAAAGTGGGTATTACACATCTATTGCAGCAGCCCAAGATGCAAAGGATAAATTACATTTTGCTTATTTCAAATACGGAAGAAGCTTTTGGGGTAGCAATTCTGATGCAGCACATAACAAAAACGTATTTGGCGTTATGTCAAATTTATTTGATCTAATCATTTTTGAGGCCTTATCTAAGCAGGCACATTTTAAGCATGCTTCTGACTTTATTAGAACAATTAGAATGAATGAAATGATAGATTTTTTAATACTATATACAGATCATAAGAGTGAAGATCTAATAAAGAAGATTGATGACATATTCAAAATTATCCACAATGCACAATATAATGAAATGTCAAACGGAACTGCTTTAACTAACCTTATAGGCAATGGTAGATATTACTATGAGAGCCTAATGACTGAATACATGTTAAAGTTGATTGCCACAAAAAGAGATAAATTTAGAGATATCTTAAGAGATACCTTTGAAGAGATGGAAAACCAGCGCAAGAAAAATATTGCTCCAGGTATTAGGGAATTTACAAGAGCAATAGTAAATAATATGGTGAGCGAACTAGAGAATGGATTTTATCCAATAGATTATGAATTGCTTGAAACTGGCAGCTATAAAAACGATCTAGTCAATATTTTTAATGCGGCCAACAAGCCAAGAGATTATAAAAACAACTATGAAACGCTTGTAAAAGAGTTGGGGACGTTAATCTCAGAATGTTTTGGAGAGAGAAGATGGGAAACTTTAAGCGAGAAGTAAAAAAAGCAATGAATAAGTTGCAAATAGAGTATATGAGCGGCAGCATTGATTACCCTAGGGTAGAAAATAGCTATATTAAGCCACAAAACGTCTTTGAGTTAGTCCCACATTTGCCAATGCGAATGACTACGGCTGTTTTTAGTCCTATTAAAAACAAACAGTTGCCTCTTAACAAAAAGACGTCTTTATTATTTTTATCACAAAAAAGGCTAATCAATCCATCGCAAGCAATCAGCTATGCCGAAGTAATTGATGAATTTTTTGATGAAAAGTTAAAATTTATAAACGATCAAAAGCAAGAAGAATTTAGACAGCTTTATAGGCTTATGCAAGAGTTCTTGTCTTCTAGGCTAAATTTACAAAATTCTAGCGAGATTGAAGAAACCTTAAAAGATAAGTATGCTGCAATATATAATGAGCCTAAAAGATCAAGCATTGGTTTTTATAAGATCGACACCCTCTTTTTTTCTACAATAAGCAATGTGAATGGTAAAAAAAGAAGAACGCCGGTCGAAGTAGCTAATAGTTATTTTTATTAAAAGAACAAAAGAACAAAATATCTGATAAATAAAAATTTAGAGAGAAGAGAATAGCTAGAAGAGTGCTTTGGGCATTTTATGCAAAACA
>NZ_PPAU01000080.1:0-43370 GCF_002914195.1 Campylobacter concisus
TTTATAAATAATCGGAGTTAAAAAAACGCCATAAATAAGGACAATTTCCCAAATCTGTTTTATGTCTCTAAAAAAAACATTTAAAAAAGATAGGATTATATTTAAACTTAATATTAATATACTAATCTGCAGGAAAGAAACGGTAATAATAAAAAATTTAAATATATTAAAATCCAATATAGAATTATATGAAACCAGATATATAATTATAAAGATAATAAAGTTTATACAAAAGTTAAATAATGGCGTTAAAAAGGCGGCAATAGGCGGTATGAGTCTATTGACATTTATCTTATTTATTATTGAAGCTTTGCCAACAAATGAATTTAGCCCCAGCGATGTCGCTTCTGAAAAAAATGTCCATATTAATACACCAAAGAACAATCTTAATGCGTAGCCATCACCAGTATCTACTTGTAAAAATACACCGAAGACTGTAAAGTATACAAAAAACTGCAGTAATGGTTTTATAAAAGACCATGAAAAACCAATAAAGCTATTTTGATACTTTAACTTTAAATCCATATATGCTATTACAATTAATTTTTGGTAATTATTTAATATAAAATACATCATCTTTTATCCTTTTCAAACAGACTAATGTGCAAATTTATATTATTCTCAATGTTATATTTATCGTAATATTCAATTAGCCCTTTTGAATAATTATCTCTATAAAATAATATCTTTTGAGCCAACTCGACATAATTCCCGATGTCAAATGTCTCAAATGCACCTGGCGCATATTTTGATAGTTCAAAAAACGCCTTATTGTTAGAAAAAATTGATTTTGCTCTTGTTTCTAATGTAATTGAGGCTACACCAGACCCAGATTGCCCCGTTTCCTTATATGGCAAAACAGTAAAATTTACTTGATTCAACGCGGTGATAAATTCATCATCGCTCAAAGAGCCGCAAAAATATACCCTATTAGATAAATCACCTTTTCTTCTATTTTTTATTTCCTTTATAAGTATTTCTAAATATGGATCAATATCGCTATTGCTTAGTATAGACTGCGGGTGCTGACTTCCAAAAATCATAAGCTTATAGTTTTCTGGCAAAATTCTCAATGCTTTAATGGCTGTTAAATGCCCCTTGTAATCACTAATAAAACCAAACACGCCTATTATAACATCGCTATCGCCTAAATTATACCTATTCCTAAATACCTTATTACTTTCTATAGCTTTGTCGCAATAATATTTTATCTCATTACGATTCAAAAAAGTTATTGGAAAATCAAAAACATTATCGAAACCAAACATATACTTAATAATCTCTTTTTCCCTCTTTGTATGAACTATAATATTTACATTCCGCTCATTAGAAGCATACTTAAAAAAAAGTATTAGTTTTGCATATAGGCTTGGATAATACGAGCTATCTCTGTATTCCTTTATGGCCTTCATTGGAGAATTTATAATTTTCTTTAAAAAATCAACCGATAAAAAACTATTTTTCACATCAATTCTATGCATTGTAATAATTAGGTTTTTAGAACTCTCAACAATTTTCTTTAATCTACTATATATGTCTCTTCTTTTTATACCAAACAATCCAACTTCTAGCTGAATATTTACATAATCATAATCTTTAAGTTTACTACATAAATCATCAATGTGTTGCTGCGCCAACTTTTTATATTGTCTATTTTCAGATCGCAACAAGTTAACGCGTAGCGAAAGTACATCTACATTATAGTATTTTTCAAATTCTTTCTTTAATGCAAATGCATACGTGGCATTTCCACACAATTCATTATAGCTGCTTACTATAGCCAATTTACTCTTTTTCATATCAGATTACCTTTATTGTTAATATACCATTTATATATCATTCTATACAACCCTTCTTTTAAAGATACGTTAAAATTAAAATCAGGAAAATAGATTTTTATGGACTTTGAAGAGCAACTCTTGACTTTTCTGCCTTCTGGCTTTTTTAGATTATTAATGATAGTAATTTTTTTATTTGCGATTTCTGCCACTAACATAACTAAATCATTCATAGATATAACTTTTTCGTGTCCTATATTTAGCAATGGAATCAATTGATCATTAAAAGCGATTCTTACCAATAATTCCGCGCAATCGTCGGCATGAACATACGACCTTTTTTGATTCCCGCTACCCCAAACTTCTACGTCATTACTAGTCATAACCTTATTTATAAGCATCGGTATAGCCTGTGAGAATTCGCCGGCCCATCTGTATGACTCGCCATAAATATTCAATGGCCTAACTATTGAAAGTTCAAACTTGTTCACTACAGATAGTAATTTTAATCTATCCTCAAGGTACCGCTTTGAAAAACCATAACCTATATTTGCGAGCTCTGGAAAATTACCCAAAGGAGAAAATTCATCAACGATATCTTCTCCATCATCAGAATATACGCAAGATGAACTAACATAAACAAGGCGCAACCTGTCAGGATTTTGTTTTAGTAAAAATGATATAAAATTCTCATTCAACTTTACATTATTATTATAAAGTTTTAATTGATTTTTTTCAGAAAACCCTAATCCCAACATAAAACTAACTAAGTGAAATATTACATCAAAACTACCTAAATTATGCTTTTCAATATTACATATATTATCTTTAATAAAATTGCACTCAAACGGTATATTATCAATCCTTCCTCTAGATAAATCATCAAGTACGGTTATGTCTTTATATCCTTTTTTGATCAATTTTTTTAATAAGGAAGCCCCTATTAGTCCCGCTCCACCTAATACTAAAATTCTACTCATCTTATATACTTATCCTATTTGCAAATTCTTCTAGGCTAAAAACGACACTATAATTAACTTTATCTCTTTGGACTCTTTTTAAAACTTGCATTAACTGTATACTATTGCCTGGATCAAAAAAACTAATTGCTTTACCAAAATGCATCTCAGCCATTTCAAATGTTGTACATCTGGTTGCTACTATACTCTTCTTAAGTTCATATGCTTGCGATAAAACAGAACTTGCACTCATATATGTTTCCAAATAGCTAATTAAGACTATATCCATTTTAGACATTACTTTGAAAAAGTCAACATTTCCGAGTTTATCATAAAAAAGGACCCTATTTACAATATCAAAATCTTTAAACTTCCATAAAATTTCATCTAATTTTTCTATGGATACATTTTTCTTGCAAATCTGTCTTTCACCAGGATGAGCTCCGCCTACTATATGGAGCCTATAATTACTTGGCAACATAGTTAATGCTTTTATGGCGGTCTCAAAATCCTTATGGGCATTAATATAGCCGAACATGCCAATATCTATATAATTAACTTTATCATTAATGCACATTTTAGAGTAATTGCAAAAGTAAGATCTTATCTTGTTGCTAAAATATGTTACCGGATAGTAAACTATATCTCCATTATATATCCTCTTAACAGCGTTATAGTCTTTTATATTATTAACCCAGATTTTACTTTTATTATTAATACTATTTACAAAACTAATTATGTCTAGGTATAAATTAGTAAAGGTATCATCTTGAATATGAAAAGAATGAACAAATAAAACCAATTTGCTTGAATTTTCCAATATATTAAAAATATTTCTTCTCATATCTTCCAATGTATCACCATACATACCAAGTTCCAAATGCAAATGTGTAACATCAGACCTTTTTACAATCTCTATAACATTTTTAATATTATTATTAAATTTAGACTTGTCTCTTAGTACTGGATTGTATATGTTATTTATGGCTCCGGTATCGGCAAACGCTAATCTTGCCCCAATGGCTCTAGATACCCTTGTGGCATATAGTTTAACTGGATTATCTTCAGAAAAATCACAAACAACGGCTATACTATTAGTTTTATTTCTTAATAAAAATCTATTTAGCATACGTCATCTTCTTATATTTTGAATATTTTCACAAAACCAATCCCAGGTAATTTTTAGACCTTTATAAAGATCATATTTTGGCTCAAAACCAGTTGATTTTAGTTTAGTTAAATCATATGCACGATAATCTTGTCCATTAGGCTTCGTACTGTCCCATTTGACCTTACAATGAAGTCCGGTTATATCTGCTAAATTATCCACTATATCCTTTATTTTTATAACGCTACTACTACCAATATTCACAGCACCGTCTATATTAAACATTATATTTATAAGTGCTTGTGCAGCATCATAGGAAAATAAAAAATCCCTTTGAGCCGATCCGTCGCCCCAAACAACAATATCATCACCATTTTTATAAGCTCTATAAAATTTACTAATCAAAGCCGGCGTAACATGTCCGAAATTTTCATCAAATTTATCATGAGGACCATATAAATTACAACTAATAACAAAAGCAAAATTGGTATTATAGCTCTTTTTATAGGCACACAACTGTGCGTACATAGCTCTTTTTGAAATAGCATAAGAGTCCTCAGAATCATGCGGATACCCCATCCACATCATATCTTCTTTTAGCGGTAACCCAGGAGACGGGTATGGGTAAACACATCCAGAGCCCATCGCTACTATTTTTTTAACATTAAAAATCCTACTAGCCTCGACAACATTAGTATTTATCATAACATTATCAAGATAAGATAATCCCTTATTTTCCATATTTCCCATTATACCATACACTCTAGCCGCATTATGGAAAACATAATCTGGTTTCAATTCTGCAAACATTTTTAACGTTTGTTCCATATTTGCTAGATTATATTCTCTGCTCGTTGGTGTAAATATCTGCGAATATCCTTGTTCTTGCAATAATTTTTTTAAGGCATATCCAACCAAGCCATTGCCGCCAGTAATCAAAATTCTAGAATCTTTTTGCATATTTCACAAGCTCCTTTATATTGCTAATTTTATTAAAATATATACTTTCTTTTATGCTGGAATCAGTTGTAATCAAATAGTTTCTCCCTATACCAGCATTTATACCAGCTTCAACATCTGAAATTTTATCACCGACTAGTATAGAATTTTGCAAATCTATACCAATTTCTGCCTTTGCTCTTAATATCATACCAGGCCTTGGCTTTCTACACTCGCACTCTACACCGAATTCTGGATGATGCGGACAGTAGTACACTTTTGTAATATTAATATTATTTGACTTAAATTCACCAATCATCCAATTGTTTAATTTAATGAAATCGTCTTCCGTATATAATCCTCTTGCTATACCGGCCTGATTTGTGATAACTACTATAAAATAATCAAGCCTTTGAAAATATCTACAAACATCAAATATGCCATCTATAAATTCGAATTCAGAAATTTTATAAAGATAATTTTTTTCTATGTTTATAACCCCGTCTCTATCCAAAAATAGAGCTTTATGTAACATATTTTAGCTCCTTTTGCGCCTTATAATAGTCCTCCGGAATACCTACGTCAATGAAATATCCATTATCTATTACTCCATAAATTTTCTTTTCTTTATAGTTTTTATTCATAAAATCTTCAAAAGAAAATTTTTGTACATCTTCATTATCTAAAAAATTTTTCCTTATAATATATAAACCACCATTTATTAAACCGTTCTCGCAATACTTTTTCTCATTAAATCCAATAACCCTATTTGCGGAATCCAACTTTACAATACCGTACCTATCAAAGTTACACATTGGCTTTAAACATAGAGTTAAGTCCGCTAAATTATTTAGATGACTTTTGAATAGCGCATCCAAATTTACGTTAAAAAACGTGTCGCCATTAAGCAACAAGACATTCTCGTTATTGCAAAATTTTAACGACTGCTTTATTGCGCCACCGGTGCCCAATGGTTCTTCTTCTACTGAATATTTTATACTTATATCAAAAAACGTATCACTAAAATATTTAATAATAGTGTCTCTTTTATAGCAAACAGACAATACCACTTTATTAATATTATTTTTTTTAAGGTATCTAAAAATGTATTCCAAGAATGGTATACCCATTATTGGAGCCATTGGCTTCGGGACATTAGAAACTACTGCCTGAAGTCTAGTACCAAGACCTCCGGCTAAAATTATCGCTTCCAAAACTGAAAACCTTTACCGAATATAAATTCTTCTACAACTGCACATATGGTATGAGCTATCAGAATATGTCCCTCCTGTATTCTCGGCGTTTCGTTAGATGGCATGCATATACAATAATCGCAGACATTTTTCATAAGACCACCATTTTCACCGGTAAACCCAACCGTTAAAATATTATTTTCTCTCGCATACTTTAAAGCCTCTATTACATTTTTAGAATTTCCGCTGGTAGAAATACCTAAAAATACGTCACCGGCTTTCCCATTTGCTTGAAGTTGCCTTACAAAAATTTTTTCATACCCATAGTCATTTCCAATAGCCGTTAAAACCGATGTATCCGTAGTTAAGGCAATAGATGCCAGTCCTGGTCTATCAAAATAGAATCTACTAACGAATTCCCCGGCAATATGCTGGGCATCTGCCGCACTACCGCCATTGCCAGCTATTATGGTTTTATTTCCATTTTTATATGCTTTAACTATCGCCAATGATACATCTCTTACAACCATACCGATATTCTTAGAATTGTAAATTGCTTGTTTTAGCTCTAAGGACTTCCCAAACTGATTTATTATAAAATCATTAATCATACTTTCCATGCAGTAGTTCCTTCCTTTGTGAAATTGAAATTTATAACTTTTCCACCGCTATTATTCAATGCCTTAACAAGTTGATATTTTTTTATGGGATCGACCATAAAAAACATAAAGCCGCCGCCGCCAGCACCGCTAACCTTGCCAGAATATGCACCATTTTCAAGCGCAATATTTAAAACTTTATCTATTTCACTATTCGTAACAGATTTTGCCATATTTTTTTTAGACTCCCAAGATTTGCCCAATATCTTAGCAAAGCCGTTGATATCACCCTTTAATAAAAACTCTTTCATTAGACGGGCATCATCTTTTACTTGGTGCATGGCCTCCAATGGTTTAGGATTTTTTGTTGCGGTATTTTTCTTTTCTTCTTCTATAGCGGATGCAGACCTTCTTATCCCGGTAAAATACAAAACTATTGATGATTCAAATTCATTAATAATCCAATTTTTAACTCTTAATGGATTTACTATCACCCTATTATTATCATAGAATTCCATAAAATTAAATCCGCCAAAAGTTGCAGCGTATTGGTCTTGTTTACCACCAATTATACCAACATCAATTCTTTCTATTTCATAAGCAAGATAGGCTATTTCATATTCTCCCAATGACAAGTTTAACCATTCGCAGAATGCTTTTATTATTGCTACCACCATGGTTGATGAGCCTCCTAGACCGCTACCGGATGGAGCATCAGAATATGTGGTGAGCTTAAATGATAACGCATTGCCATTATTATAGCGCTCTATTATCTTATTATATATGCTTTTATATAAATCCAACTTTCCATCACAACTGATAAGATTGGTCTTTACAACTTCTACGAATTCATTTTGATCTAATGAATTAAAAATTATCTTGTCGTCATTAGTAACTTCTATATTGCAATAAGCGTACAAATTTAGAGTAGCATTTAAAACAGCCCCTCCATAAGTAGAGTAATAAAATTCTATATCCGTACCACCGCCAGCAAGCCCCAGTCTTAGTGGTGCCTTTGATCTAATTATCATACAATATCCTTTGCTATATTTATCTATTTAAAGGAATCTTGCCTTTTGAAATCTCATCCCTCCAATGATTCAGCAAGTCTAAGAACATTTTTTTGGTCGGTATTTCAGGTTTCCAATCTATAAATTGTCTAATTTTGGTATTATCAAACATTTGATAATCGGCATCTATCGGCCTTAATCTGTCTGTATCCGTTTCAACCCTTATCTTATCCTTCATGGTACTATAACCAATTAATAAATCTACAACTTCTGGCAATTTATAGGCTTCTTCACCAGCAATATTAAATGCCTCACCACAAGGAATATTCCCTTTTTCACTCTCTAATGATAAAAGATAATAAGCCCTAACAGCATCTCTTGCATCCTGAAAAGTTCTAACACTTGACAAATTTCCAACCTTGACGACTGGCTCTTGTAGTCCAGCTTCTATTAGCGCTATCTGTTTTGCAACCGTACTTTCGAAAAATACGTCGCTTCTTCTAGGTCCGGTGTGCGTCCCCATTCTAGTTATATAAGTTTTTATATTATAAGCTTCGCCATAAAATCTACCCAAATAATCGGTTCCAATTTTACTAATACTGTATGGGCTTGCTCCATGAAATTTAGTATCTTCATTTAGTTTTTCACCAGGCTTTGCTCTACCATAAACCTCACTCGAAGAACAGATGTGAACCACTGGGTCATAACCATCTGTCTCTTTAAATTGTCTAATAACTTCCAGCAGGCTAGCAGTTCCTATGATATTCGTCTGTAGTGTTTCTATTGGAATATTAAAAGATGTTTTTGGAAATGATTGTGCAGCCAAATGAAATATTACATTTGGTCTCACTGCATTAATCATCCTATTAATTGATGCATAATCATTCAAATCAGCATAGTATATACTAATCCTATCCTTTTTATTTATCCTGTCATTTAGATGATATAAATTATCCATAGGTTCTTGCCAACGCATCATTCCAACTATCTCATAGCTAGTATTTTCTAGCAAAAAATCAGCCATCTGTGAACCAACCTGCCCTGTAATACCGGTAATTAACGCCACTTTACCCACTATATAATCCTTTTATATAAAATTTTTATTTATCAATTTCTATCAAAATCGTCTTCTATCCTAATAATATTATCTTCTCCTATATACTCCCCCACTTGCACCTCTATTAAAATAACCGGCATATTACCATTGTTTGCCAAACGATGAACTTCTCCTGTTTTTATATATGTCGATTCGTTTGACTCAACTAGTCTAATTTCGCCTCTTACGGTTACGGTTGCCACACCAGATACAACCGTCCAGTATTCGCTTCTATAAAGATGCTTTTGCAAGTTCAGTCTTTTACCGGGTTTAACCACTATCTTTTTCATCTTATAGCCGCTACCCTCGCAGCACCTCGTAGCTGCCCCACGGACGGTATACGCTCGTGTGCGCTTCGCAAATTTCAGGAAATGAATTCAAAAAGTGCTTATAAACCTCTTTTACCTTTTACGAACTGCCTTTTTTGGCGATCAAAAGCGCGTCTTTGGTATCGACTACGAGCAAATTTTGCACGTCCACGAGCGCGGTCGGTTTTTTGGTCAGGATAAAATTTTCGCTTGAGTCGATTTGTAGCGATTCGCCGATATTTTTTATCTTTTTACTCAGCTCGTCAAAGCTACCCATATCGCTCCAGCCCGCATCAAGTGGTATCATTTTGATATTTAAGCTTTTTTGCATTAGCGCATAGTCGATACTGATATCCTCGATCTTATCCATAAAATTCGGACTAATTTTTAGCAAATTCGGTTCGTTTGCCGAATCCTCTATCGCCGCAGTAACGTCTTTTACGATACTTGGCGCATATTTTTTCATCTCGCTTAAAAACACGCCCGCCTTAAAACAAAACATACTGCTGTTAAAATAATATCCGCCCTCTTTTATAAATTTAGTCGCGGTTTCAAGATTGGGCTTTTCGATAAACCGCTCTACGTCGCCGTTTTTATCGGCCTTGATGTAGCCGTAACCGGTATTTGGCTCGCAAGGCTTTATGCCAAACGTCGCTAAAAAGCCCTGACTTGCGTAGCTTTGCGCGATCAAAAGCGCTTTTTTATACTCCGCTTCGTTTTCGATTAGATGGTCGCTTGGAGTAACTAGCAAAATCTCGTCCTCATCGCAGCAAAGCGCGGCAAACGTAATCGCCGCGGCAGTGTTTTTACCGAAAGGCTCGAGGATAAATTTATCTATTTTTTTACTTCCGCATTCATCAAGCGCCAAAAAATAGTGCGCCTCGTTGCAAACGATGATCGTTTTTTGCGCGTGTACGTTGCGTCTAAGCGTAAGATCAAAGAGAGATTTGCCGTTAAAAAGCCTGATAAATTGCTTTGGCATCAGAGTGCGAGATAGCGGCCAAAGTCTCGTGCCTGAACCTCCGCAAAGTATAACGTTTGTCATTTTTACGCCTTTTGCTTTAAATTTTCGACCAAATTTAAAAATGTTTCTTGTAATTTTACAAGCAAATTTTGATCCTTGGTCTCAAATCTCGTGACGATAACCGGCGTAGTGTTTGAGGCTCGTACTAGCGCCCAGCTGCCGTCCTCAAATCTCACTCTAACGCCGTCTATATCGATGATTTCGGCTATCTTACCTAAGCCTGCTAGCAAATTTTGCGCGTCGCCCTTCTCGTAAATTTCGACCAAAACCTCTTTTAGCTTTGCAACAAGCTTAAATTTTTGCGCGTCGGTCGTTTTAATCTTGATCTCGTCGGTGCTAAAGACCTTTGGCAGTTTATCTAGCTCGCCGTCTAGGTTAAAGCCCTTAGCTACAAGCTCCAGCGCGCGAAACATCGCATACGTCGCGTCGTCAAAGCCGAAATACCTCTCCTTAAAGAAAATATGCCCGCTCACCTCGGCCGCCATGTCGATATTTAGCTCCTTCATCGCCTTTTTGATATTGCTGTGGCCGGTCTTGCCCATGAAGCTTTTGCCGCCGTGCGCGTCGATCTCGTCGTACATATTTTGCGAGCATTTGACCTCGCCCAGCACCCTGGGATTTTTCATCGCAAGGCTATATAGATAGGCTAGTTCGTCGCCTTTTATGTTACGTTTTTTGGTTAGAACCGCGATGCGGTCGCCGTCGCCGTCAAAACCGAATCCTATGTCAAATTCGCCCTTTAGCGCAGCCTTTAGATCGCTTAAATTTTTCTCCTCGCTAGGATCGGGGTGGTGATTTGGGAAGTTACCGTCGGGCTGGGGATATAAAATTTGAGCGTCTAAATTTAACGCCTCGCAAATTTCGGGCAAAACCGCTCCGACCGCGCCGTTTGCGCAGTCGATGACGATTTTAAGCGGTAAAGCTTTTAAATGCGCAAACTGCTCTATAAGAAAATTTTTATAAGACGTCGCGATGTCAAATTTCTCGACTCTTAGATCGTCCGGGATTTGCGTTTTTGCCGCGATGTCTGCTAGCACGGCGACTTTTAACTTTTGCAAATCCTCGCCGAAGTAACTATCCTTAAAAATCGTGATTTTAAAGCCGTTGTACTCTTTTGGATTATGAGAGCCGGTTATCATTATGTTTGCGTCAAATTTGTCCGTAAACACGCTAAAATATCCGACCGGCGTCGGTAGCAAACCGATATCGTAAACCTTGACCCCAGCTAAATTTAACCCGCTAACCAGCCAGCCGAAAATCTCGCCCGCGCTTAGCCTAGCATCATATCCTACGCTAACGTTTTTTGCGCCCCTACGTAGCATTTCTCGGCCCAAATTTAACCCGATCGCCTTGACGCTCGTTTCGTTTAGATCGCGCTCATAAACGCCGCGTATATCGTATTCTCTAAAAATTTCTTGTATCATAAATTTTTTATCTTTTAATTAAATAATTTTGGGATTATAGATAAAAAGAAGTTAAATTTTTATTAATTTTAGCCATTTTTTAGAAATTTGAGATTTTAGAGATTTACCCGACGGAAAGTCGGGTAAATTCGGGCTACATCATGCCGCCCATGCCACCCATTCCGCCCATGTCAGGCATTGCAGGCATTGCTTTTTCTTCTTTTATCTCGCTGATAGTTGCTTCAGTGGTTAGTAGCAAGCTAGCCACGCTAACAGCGTTTTGTAGAGCAACTCTCTCAACTTTTACTGGGTCGATGATGCCAGCTTCAAACATATTTACATATTCGCCAGTTGCAGCGTTAAAGCCAAAATTTGCATCTTTGCTTGTCTCAACTGCATTTGCTACTACGCCTGCGTCAAAGCCAGCGTTCTCAGCGATTTGGCGAAGTGGAGCACGAAGCGCTCTTCTAACGATCTCAGCACCGATTGCCTCGTCACCTTGTAAATTTAAATTTACGCTCTTTGAAGCAAGGATAAGAGCTGAACCGCCACCTACTACGATGCCCTCTTCAACAGCTGCACGAGTAGCACTTAGAGCGTCATCTACGCGGTCTTTTTTCTCTTTCATCTCAGTCTCAGTCGCAGCACCTACTTTGATAACTGCCACGCCACCGCTTAGTTTTGCAAGGCGCTCTTGAAGTTTTTCTTTGTCGTAGTCGCTTGTAGTCTCGGCGATTTGAGCTTTTATTTGAGTTATTCTAGCGTCGATCGCTGACTTCTCGCCTGCACCATTTACGATAGTAGTGTTGTCTTTGTCGATAACTACGCTTGAAGCTTGACCAAGGTCGTTTATAGTGGCACTCTCTAGTGTTCTGCCTAGCTCTTCGCTGATAACCTCGCCACCTGTTAAAATAGCGATATCTTCAAGCATCGCTTTTCTTCTATCGCCAAAACCAGGAGCTTTAACAGCTGAGATGTTTAGCACGCCACGAAGTTTATTTACAACAAGCGTTGCAAGTGCCTCACCCTCGATATCTTCAGCGATGATTAGAAGTGGTTTGCCACTCTTTTGTACTTGCTCAAGCACTGGAAGCAGGTCTTTTAAATTTGTGATCTTCTTGTCAAATAGCAATATGAATGGATTGCTTAGCTCAACTTGCATCTTTTCAGGGTTTGTGATGAAGTATGGGCTTAGATATCCGCGGTCAAACTGCATACCCTCAACAACGCTTAGCTCGTCTTGGATAGACTTTGCCTCTTCTACTGTTATGACGCCATCTTTGCCGACTTTCTCCATCGCATCAGCGATAAGCTTGCCGATGCTCTCGTCTGAGTTTGCAGAGATAGTAGCGATCTGAGCGATCTCCTTTGAGCCAGAAACTTTTTTAGAGATGTTTTTTAGTGCATCTATAAGAGCTGCTACTTCTTTATCCATACCACGTTTTACTTCGATAGGATTTGCACCAGCAGTTACGTTTCTAAGACCCTCTTTAAATATCGCATGAGCTAGCACAGTCGCTGTTGTAGTGCCGTCGCCTGCTTGGTCGTTTGTTTTGCTTGCTACTTCTCTAACTAGGCTTGCACCCATGTTTTCGATAGTATCTTTTAGCTCAACCTCTTTAGCCACGCTAACGCCGTCTTTTGTGATGTTTGGAGCGCCAAAGCTCTTTTGGATAAGGACATTTCTGCCTCTTGGTCCCATTGTCACTTTCACAGCGTCATTTAGTTTTTTTACGCCCTCGTATAGGCGGTTTCTTGCATCATCAGAGTAAAAAATTTCTTTTGCCATTGTCTTTCCTTTTTTAATTATTTAATCACGCCTAAAACATCATCAATATTTAAAACAAGATATGTTTTATCGTCTAAATTTATCTCAGTGCCACCGTATTTTGCAAATACAACTTTATCGCCAACCTTTACACCCTCTACCTCAGTACCAACTGCTTTTACTTCTCCGCTTAAAGGTTTTTCTTTTGCGTTATCAGGTATAATAATGCCTGAAGCTGTGGTCTTTGTCTCTTCTACACGTTCGACTAGAACACGCTTGCCTAATGGTTGAAAATTCATTGTTCATCCTTTTAGTTTAATTGTCTTTTTTAGCACTCTTTATTTTTGAGTGATGAGATCCTAGCATTTTTTTCTAAAAAAGTCAATAATTTATACTAAAATTTATTAAAACTTTAGTCACTTACACTAAAGTTTTATGATATGTAAAACTAATATAATGGAAATTTATGAAAAAAATAGCCTATTTAGTAGCAGCTTTGGCACTGATAATCCTTTGCATTTTTGGCTTTATCTTTAGCTCTTTTGGCAATAAATTTATAGCTAGCAAGATAGAAAAAGAAGCACTCGCTCGTGGTATAGATGTCAAATTTAAAGACTTTAGCCTTGGACTTACCACGCTAAATTTAGAAGCGACCGTGATGAATGCCATAAATTTAAAGGCAAATGGGGATCTCTCGTTATTTGCTCAAAGCATGAACTTAAACATAGATATAGACGCCGACGAGTCGAAGGCTAGCAAGCTTGGATTAAAAAAAGATGTCGCACTTAAAGCAAACATGGCTGGTAAATTTAGCGACTTCAAGCTAGTGGCAACTGGCATGGCGCTTGGCTCAAACATAAATTTAAATGCAAATTTAAAAGACTACCTGCCAAAATCTCTAAATCTTGACGCTAAAAACATCGAACTCTCCGAGATCTCAGCTCTTGCACAAAAGCCAAATTTAGCTAGTGGTAAGCTTGACCTAACGAGCAACGTGCAAGGGGTTGATGAGAAAAATGAGCCCATCATTAACGCTCAAATTTTAGCAAGCGACGCAGCGATAAACAAAGAAATTCTTAAAAATGAATTTGGGCTAAATTTAGTAAAAGATATAAACTTTAAAGGCGGTGTAAATGCTAAATTTGCAAATGAGAAAGTGAGCGCAAAGACCCTTATCATCGCACTTGAAGCCACTTTAAAAGCAAACGAGACGACTTATGATCTGGCTAGCAAAAATTTAAAGAGCGACTTTTCGCTAAACGTACCTGATCTTGCTCTTTTTGGCAAGCTCTTAGGCGAGCAACTAAGCGGCGCAGTGGATGCAAACGGCGAAATTACAATGCAAGAAAATGCCCTTAAAAACCTAAAGGCTGAGATAAACGGCCTTGGCGGCAAGATAAATGCAAATTTTGATAGCAAAAACTTAGCCCTAAATGCGGCAAGCATAAAGCTAAAAGAGCTTCTAGCGCTTGCCTTGCAGCCTAGCTACGCAGACGGGCAGATAAATTTAAATGCAAATTTTAGCGGCTTTGACGAGCTAAAAAAGCTTGCAGGCGAGGCTAAATTTGAGATAAAAAACGGCCTTATAAATAATGGTCTTGCAAAGCTTAAAAATGCAGCTAAATTTGAGCTAAAAGGCGGCGTCACCGCAAAAGGTGAGCTTGTAAATTTTGACGCAAACGTGCTTAGTGACCTTGGCGAGCTAAAGGATATAAAGGGTGTTTTTGACCTAAAAAACAGCCAAATTTTTAGCAAATTTGCCCTGCTTATTAGCGACCATGAGAAATTTAAGGCAGTTAGCGGCTTTGAGATTGGCTCAAAGATGGCGCTTGCGGGCGATGTGAAGGTTAAAGCAAGCAAGATAGATGAGCTAAATTTAGGCGGCGATGCCTTTGCTGGCAAGCTAAACGCCACCATAAAAAATGAAAATCTTGATCTTAGTATAAAAGAGGCGCAGTTAGGAGAAATTTTAGCACTTAGCGGCAACGACAGACTGGCAAACGCTAAAGCAAATGTCCAAGCAAAGGGGCAAAATATCTTTAGTAAAAGCCAAAGTATCGCTGCAACGATCACTTTAAATGATGGCAAATTTAACGCCGCAGCGCTTAGCAAAATGCTTGATAAAAAATTCCCTGAAAACGAGAAATTTAGCTCAAATTTGAGCCTAGACTACAAAGGCGACGTAGCAAAATTTAGTGGCGACTTTCTTAGCTCGCTAGCTGATATAAAGGGTATAGATGGCAGCTTTGACGTGGGCAAAAGTACGCTAAGCTTAAAGCTTCAAGCGGTGTTTTCAGAGCTAAATAAGCTTGCATTTTTAGCTGGCCGCGAGCTTCACGGAAAATTTGCAGCCATCGTAACGGCAAATGGTAAAGTGGATGATCTAAGCGTAAAAGCTACTTCAGATGATCTATTTAAGGGCAAACTAGAGGCAAACTACAAAGGTGGCGCGCTTGATGCGGTACTAAAAAATTTTGAAGTCAAAGGGCTAACGCAGACTTTGGGGCTAGAGCACCTCTATGACGGCAACGGCGATGCTAAATTTGACTACGAAACAAAGCAAAAGCTCGGCAAATTTGACATCTTGCTAAAAGAGGGTCACCTAGCCAGCACAAATCTCACAAACAACATAAAAATATTCACCGGCAAGGACATCACAAAAGAAATTTACAAAGACGGCAAAATTTATGGCGATATAAAGGGCGATAACGTCGTCTTTAACGTAAATTTAAGCTCACCAAAGAGCGACATAAAGGTTACAAACGGCACTTATAATACCGCCACAAAAATGCTTAACGCGCCGCTTGTTTGCAGGCTCGAAAAGACTGATCTAAACGTGCAGATCTCAGGCACGACAGACAAGCTAAAATACGACGTCAGATCGCAGTATCTTGAAAATAAGGTCAAAAAAGAAATAGGTAGATTTTTAGATAAAAAGCTTGGCAAAGATAGCAACTCTAGCAGCGACAAACAAAATTTAAAGGGGCTTTTAAAAGGGCTATTTTAGATGAAAAAGGCGGAAAATTTAAAGTATCTAATGGGGCTTGGGCACTTTTGTAGCGATATAAACCAAAGTGCGCTTGGCGTAATGCTAGTGATCGGCGAGTGATAGCGCTCAAATTTGATGCGAAATTTAGATTGCGCGTATCGCGTATTTTGCAAGTAAAATTTAATGCTTGCGGTAGTAAAATTTCGCAAAATTTATGTTTACATGAGAAGCGATGAAAAAGCTGATTATTTTTATGATTGCGCTGATATTTTGTGGGTGCGGTATAGCGTCAAAGGGTGATGGAGCCTCAAATAGTATGAATTTTCATATAGCAAAGAGGGTAGCCATAGATATGTCGGGCGGCTGGATTGATTTTAACAAAGAAAACTACGATAAATTTTGGAGAAATATACGAAGTTCTGGCAACACAAAATATAAATTGGATTGGATTAAAGCTGATGCTTATTCGATGGTAAATTTAAATATAGAGTTTTTGAAATCAGCCCTTGAAACTTATAAGAGTAAAAATGTAATTAAAACAGCTAATTTTGTGTCCTACGAGAAAAATATCGAAAATTTGGTTCCAACCGTATCTGGTTATAATACCGAACAAGAAATATAAGTCAAAGATGATAATAAAGCAGGCTATAACAATATACAACAAGCAGCTTGAGGTTTTTAAAAACGGGAGCAAATTCGATATCTATCTTTATGTTATGCGAGTTTCAAATATTAGCGATAACGGCGTGAGTATATCAATTGACTTTGTGGGAATAAATGCTGTCGGCGAGAATAAAAACGATATAGAAAAACACTTGAATAGAGCATATGAATTAAAGCAAAATCTAGATAGTCTTTTTGATAAAAACTATCGTTGGTAATGTATAAATTTTAGCAAAATGAACGACCAAATTTACCTTATCGGCGACGTTCACGGCTGTTATAAAACCCTTTGCGCCTTGATAGATCGCTTGCCGCGCGGCGCCGATTCTAAAATTTGCTTCGTCGGCGATCTGATAGACCGCGGAAATGGTAGCTTTGAGGTCGTGCAGCTAGCGATGCGGCGCGGTTACGCTGCCGTGATGGGCAATCACGAGTACCGCATTTTGCAACATAAAGACGCATTTTTACGCGGTGAGACGCCTAGCGATCCGCGCTGGTTTTACCTAAACGGCGGCGCGCAGACTTTTGCTTCCTACGCCAAAGCTAGCCGCGCCCAAAAGCTCGCGCATTTAGAGTTTTTGTCGAATTTGCCGTTTTATTTGGAGTTTGCTGGGCTTAAAAACGCTCAGGGCAGGCGGCTCGTTGCGTCGCATTCGGCGATTGGGCAGATGTGGGTGCTGCGCAACTCGCACGGCGATAGTGCGGCGGAGTTTAGGCGGCATGTACTTTGCGGCAGAGGCGATTTTAGCCAAAACGAAGGCGTCTTTAACGTCTACGGCCATACGCCGATCGCGGAGCCTGATCTCGTTAAATTTAGCGCAAATATCGACACGGGCTGCGTTTATAAGCATGATTTCAGCCGTCTTTGCGCGCTCGAGTTTCCGAGCATGCGGGTTTTTATGCAGGAAAATATCGAGGACGGCGGGTAAGGCTATTGGGTTAAAATTTCATCGTAGCTTTCTTTAATATTAACTATTTCATTATCTATAAAATCACAACTTAGGCGCAAAATTTTACCATTCGAAAACATCTCTCTGACATGCGCCGCTAGGATACCTGCATCTTTGTCGCTCGAGCAAGGTATCCTAAAAATAATTTCCGTTTCTATGTCGTCTACAAAATTTGTCTTTTTGTTTAGATTTTGATATAAATTTCTTGTTGTGATTCTGACGGCAGAGTTATAGTATTTACCGTCAAGCGTACACTCTGCTAGTGTTTTTATTAAGCCGCCTTTTATATCAAATGTGGAATAAAAATCTCGTTCCGTAAATTTAATCTCCTCTTTTAACATTTTGTATGTTCCTCTTTTGATTAAAATTTTGCTTTTTACAAATACGTCATATTTTAGTAAAAATTGGCTAAATAAATTTTTGTACCATTTTTAAAATTTGGCATTTTTAAGATACGGGTCTCGGTGGGTAAAAATTTGAAGCCAAATTTACAAATTTAGCCAAATTGGACTCCAAATTTGAACGCAAAACGATAAGGCGGAAGTATTTTGCGATAGATTTAAATGTTGTGTAGATAAAATTTTGCGTAGGCTGGACAGGTAGTCCGCCGAGCAAAATTTTAGCAAACTCATTTAAAGATACGCAAAAGACAACACCTTCATATTTTACGTATCTTGGCGATTTCGTCGCGCAATGCCGCCGCCTTCTCAAACTCCAGCTGCGCCGCCGCTTCAAGCATCTGTTTTCTTAGCTCTTTTACTATCGCAGCCCGCTCGCTAGCTGGCATCTTCTCTAAATTCTTGCCACGCTTGTAAATTTCGCCATCATCTTCGACATGCAGGCTCTCTTCGATATTTCTGCTGGCAGAGTGCGGCGTGATGCCGTGAGCTTTGTTGTACTCATCTTGAAATTTACGCCTAGCTGTCGTCGTATCGATCGCCTCTTTCATCGAGTGCGTGATCTTTTTGGCAAACATTAGCACCTTGCCATTTACATTTCTAGCCGCGCGCCCCATCGTCTGTATAAGGCTCGTGGTAGAGCGCAAAAAACCCTCTTTATCGGCGTCCATTATGGCTATCAGGCTCACTTCAGGCAGGTCCAGACCCTCACGGAGCAAATTTATGCCTATTAGCATGTCAAATTCACCGCTTCTAAGCCCTCTAATGATCTCATTTCGCTCGATTGCGTCGATGTCTGAGTGCATATACTTGACCTTGACGCCAAGCTCGATGTAGTAGCGGCTTAGCTCCTCAGCCATCTTTTTTGTTAGCACCGTAACTAGCACGCGCTCACCTCTAGCGATCACCGCCTTTGCCTCGTCAAATAGCGCCTCGACCTGATTGTCGCTATCTTTTATCTCGATAAGCGGATCAAGCAGCCCAGTAGGTCGCAAAATTTGCTCATATACGTGCCCCTGGCTGATGCCAAGCTCGTATTCGTTTGGTGTGGCTGAGACAAAGAGAAATTTCGCCTTTTTGCTTATAAACTCGTCAAATTTAAGCGGCCTATTATCAAGCGCTGATGGCAAGCGAAATCCATACTCCACAAGCACCTCTTTGCGACTTCTATCGCCTGCGTACATGCCCCTAAACTGCGGCAAACTCACGTGACTCTCATCGACGATAACCAGATAGTCTTTTCCGCTTATCTCAAAGTAGTCAAACATCGAGTACGGCGTCTCTCCGGGCTTTTGACCAGTTAGGTGGCGCGCATAGTTTTCGATGCCTTTACACATGCCAGTGCTCGTCATCATCTCAAGGTCAAACTCCACCCTTTGCTTTAGTCTTTGCGCCTCGACTAGCTTGCCCTGCTCGTTAAACTCTTTCAAGCGCACATCAAGCTCCTCTTCGATCTCTTTCATCGCAATCTTTAGCCTATCAGCGCCCACGATGAACTGGCTGGTCGCATAAAGCGTAAATTTAGAGATATCCTTTAGCCTTTTGTTATCAAGCACGTCAAAATGATACATCGCATCGATCTCATCACCGAAAAACTCGATCCTTAGGGCTTCGTCGTTATAGTAAGCTGGGTAAATATCCACCACATCGCCATTTACACGAAAATCCCCCCTATCAAAGTAGTTATCATTGCGCTTATAGCCCATATCCACAAGCTGCTCTAAAAGCTTTCTTTGGCTTATTTTCTCACCCACGCTAAGATATGCCACCATCCCCTTATACTCACTTGGATTACCAAGTCCGTAGTTTGCAGAGACTGAGGCCACGCAGACAACGTCATCAAAGCTTAGCAAGCTAGCCGTCGCAGAGAGGCGCAGGCGTTCAAGCTCCTCATTTACAGAGCTATCCTTTTCTATATATAGGTCGCTTCTTGGGATGTATGCCTCTGGCTGGTAGTAGTCGTAGTAGCTTATGAAGTACTCGACGTGATTTTTTGGGAAAAAGCCCTTAAATTCGCTGTAAAGCTGAGCGGCGAGGGATTTATTGTGTGTCATTATAAGCGTTGGCATATTTAGCTCGCGTATGACATTTGCCATGGTAAAGGTCTTACCAGACCCTGTCACGCCTAGAAGTGTTTGGTATTTATTGCCTGATTTTATACTTTTTACTATCTCTTTTATCGCTCTTGCTTGGTCGCTGCTTGGGCTAAATTTAGATAAAATTTCAAATTTACTCATTGATTGCCTTTAAATTTGAGCGAATTTTATAGCAAAGATAGTGCTTTGTCAAATGAGAATTTTAATAAGAATTTAGCCTCTGCGTGTTAGAATACGAGCCTAATTATTATTTTAAAGGAACCTTTATGTTTGAAGATAATGCGATCTTAACCACACTAAGCGATAAAGTAAATGACCTGATCACAAAATATGACGAACTTTGCAAAACGAACGAAGAGTTGCGTAATGAGATCGTAACTTTAAAAGCACAAAATGAGGCAAAAAGCAATCAAATCATGCGTTTAGAAGAGGATCTTGACAAGAAAAATACCGAAGCTGACGATGTAATGAGAAAAATCGAAGCTGTCCTTGGCAGATAAGCTTGGCTAAAATATGAAAAAAATCACGCTCACGATATCATCTCGCGACTACACGATCACGCTTGATGATGATTTTGCTAAATTCTTTGAGGATGACTGGCAAAATTTAATGGGCGGACGCCAATTTATCGAGCCAAAAGAGCTTTTAAATGCCTTTATAGAAAAATGTTATGAAAATTATGCTGTGATAAAGACAGTAAAAAATTTAACTGGCAACATTGATGAGATATTAAAGCGAGAAGAGAGATGAAGAGACGAGCTTACACCTTGCTTGAGCTAATATTTATAGTAGTTATACTAGGTATTTTAAGCACAGTCGCTATACCTAGACTATTTTTTTCTAGAAGCGATGCTACCGTCTCAAATGCCAAAACTCAACTTGCTGCTATAAGAAGCGGAATTTCACTAAAATACAATGACAATATCTTGCAAGCAAAGCCAGAATTTCCACAAAAACTAGACGATGGCGATCCAAGCAAACTCTTTAAAAATGTTATAAATATACCAATAAAAGATAGCGGCAGCAAAAATGGCTGGCACAGAATAAGCGATGACAAATACACATTTAGATTAGATGGCAAAGTAGCAAATTTCAAATACGACAAAAATACTGGTGATTTTGGTTGCAGTGACGAAAATGAAATTTGCAAATCACTTCAGTAATGCATTATTACATACTCGCATTTTATGGGCTAAATTTAGCCCCGCTCACTTATGAAAGCGATCAAAAACTAGAAAAATTTCAAGGCGTAAAAGCTTCTTTAAGAGGCAAAATTCTTACTGCTTTTATCGTAAAAGAGACTGGCGAACCAGAGTTTAAAACAAGTAAAATTTTAGAAATTCTACCGATTAATCTAACTTCAATGCAAAGCGAATTGGCAATATTTATCTCAAAATATTACACATGCGAGCTTGGCGTCAGCCTAAATTTATTTGAACCAAATGACATTATTGCAGCAGATAAATTTTATGAAAATCAAAATTTTAATGTGGCACCCAAATTAAGCGAAAAACAGCAAGAGGCTTTGGATTTTATAAATAAACGTAAAATTTCACTCATATTTGGCGACACTGGAAGCGGAAAAAGCGAGATTTACATAGCAAAGATCAGAGAAATTTTAAACGCAGGCAGCCAAGCGTTATTTTTAATGCCTGAAATTTCGCTCACGCCACAAATGCAAAAACGCCTTGAGGGCTTCTTTGGCGAGGCAGTGGCTGTTTGGCACTCAAAGATCACATCAAAGAAAAAAGAGCAAATTTTAAAAGATATAAAAAGTGGAAAAGTTAGGCTCGTTGCAGGTGCGAGGTCGGCTTTATTTTTGCCACTTGAAAAACTAAAACTTATCATCATCGACGAAGAACATGATGATAGCTACAAAAATACAGGTTCAAAACCACACTACAACGCAAGAGATCTTGCCCTTTTTTTAACTGGTAAATTTGACCTGCAAGTAGTACTTGGAAGTGCCACGCCAAGCCTTACTAGCTTTTACAAGCAGGAGCATTTTCGCTTAAAAGGGACATATTTTGATTCGCAAAAAAATTACATTTTCGATGAGAGCGAGACTGGAATTAGTGAAATTTTAAAAGATGAAATTTCAAAGACACTCGCGAATAAAAAACAAGCTGTCATCTGCCTGCCAACAAGGGCAAATTTTAAATATCTAGTCTGCAAAAACTGCGGTGAAACGTTAAAGTGCCCATTTTGCAGTATCGGTATGAGCTATTACAAAAAACAAAACGTGCTAAAGTGTCAATACTGCGAGCATAAAATGGCTGTGCCAAAGACCTGCCATCAGTGCGGTAGCGAGATGATAGAGGCCAAAAAAATTGGTACTAGCGAGCTACTTGAGCGGCTGCAAGCTGAGTTTGCGAACGCTAGAATCGCTAAATTTGATAGGGATGAAATAACGACGCAAAACAAGCTCGTAAAGGCCTTAAAAGAATTTAACGACGGCAAGATAGACATCTTGCTTGGTACGCAGATGCTAAGTAAGGGACATGATTATCACAACGTAGAGCTTGCTGTCATCATGGGCTTTGATGAGCTTTTAAATTTTCCTGATTATAAAGCCAGAGAGCGAACTCTCGCTCTTGCCATGCAAGTAGCCGGAAGAGCTGGTAGAAACGGGGTTGGCAGAGTTATCATTCAAAGCAAACAAAGAGAATTTTTTGAGAGCTACATCAGTGATTATGACGCATTTTTAAAAGATGAGATTGGCTACCGCGAGGGGCTATATCCGCCATTTACCAGGCTTCTTCGCATTATCATCTCGCATAAAGATGAACACATAGTAAAAAATACATTGAATGAATTTGTACAAAGAATAGAACCTTTAAAAAGCGATGAGCTTGAGATCATAGGATACGGAAAGTGCCAGATAGAGTATCTTGGAAGCAAATTTAGATATGAAATTTTACTCCGCTCAAACTCTCATATACCTCTTTTAAAAGCTGCAAACCTCTGCAAAAGCGAGCTTAGCGATATTGATATAGACCCGGTCAATTTTAGTTAAAAATGCTAGTCTAAAAACTATCCAACAAAGACATGGTAAATTTTAAAATAGATAATAGAGAAACCTAAGGCTTATGAAAGCATTATGAAATTTGATAAGTTGGCTATAAAGAGTAAGTAAAATTTTAGAAACTACATCCAATAAAAATACTAATTTTTATAAACTATTAAAAATAAATTTTCAAGCCTTTTAAAAGCCATTTTTCTTTATAATCTCCAATAAAAATTTAAAGGCAAAATTTTGCAACGATACCCGACAAAACAGATAAAAATTCGCAATGTTTTAATAGGCGGTGACGCACCGATCTCCGTGCAATCAATGACATTTTCAAAGACAAAGGACGTAAAAAGCACGCTTGAGCAGATACAAAGGCTATATTTTGCAGGCTGTGATATCGTGCGCTGCGCAGTTTTTGACAAAGAGGACGCCAGCGCGATAAAGCAGATCGTTGCAGGCTCGCCCATCCCAGTCGTTGCAGACATACATTTTAACCACACCTATGCACTCATCGTTAGCGAATTTGTCGATGCTATCCGTATAAACCCAGGCAACATTGGCTCAGCCAAAAATATAAAAGCAGTCGTTGATGCCTGCAAACAGCGAAATTTACCTATCCGCATAGGCGTAAATTCTGGCTCGCTTGAAAAGCAGTTTGAGGACCGCTACGGTCGCACAGTTGAGGCGATGGTGGAGAGTGCGATGTATAACATCAAGCTTCTTGAGGATTTTGACTTTACAGATATCAAAATTTCTCTTAAATCAAGCGACGTTGAACGTACAATGCAAGCCTACAGAGCGCTTCGTCCAAAGACAAACTATCCATTTCACTTAGGCGTTACTGAGGCTGGCACTACATTTCACGCGACGATAAAGTCCGCGATCGCGCTTGGTGGGCTTTTGCTTGAGGGCATCGGCGACACGATGAGAGTTAGCATCACAGGCGAGCTTGAAGAAGAGATCAAAGTCGCAAAGGCGATCTTAAAAGATAGCGGCCGCCAAAAAGAGGGTCTAAATATCATCTCATGCCCAACTTGCGGGCGTTTGCAAGCTGATCTAATGGCGGCAGTAAAGCTCGTAGAAGAAAAGACAAAAGGTATAAAAGAGCCATTAAATGTCTCAGTCATGGGCTGCGTGGTAAATGCTATCGGCGAGGCAAAAGGCGCAGATGTTGCCATAGCATTTGGCAAAGGAAATGGTATGATCATGCGTCACGGCGAAGTGGTCGCAAGACTGCCTGAGAGCGAGCTTGTAGATAGATTTTTACAAGAGATCGACGATGAGATAAAAAGTAGGGACTAAAGGAAAATTTGTGGCAAAGCAAAGAGTTAACGAGATAGAATTTACCAACCTTTACGACATTGATATGGAGCGAGCTATACTAAGCTCCATTTTGCAAAACAACGATATTTTAGGTGAAATTTTTGACATTGTTAAGGCAAAGGATTTTTATCTAAAAGGGCATTCGCAAATATACGATGCAATGGTAGCATGCCTAAATAGTGATGATCCCATAACTATGCCATTTTTAAAAAATAGACTTGGCGAAAAATACGACGAAGAGCTAATACTAGATATTTTGGGCACAAATTCTCTAATAGACATTCAAAAATACGCAAACGAACTAAGAGAAAAATCTATAAAAAGAAGTCTTGTAAAGATCGCTCACAACATACCAAGCAAAGTAAATGAAGATAAGCCAAGTCGCGATATGGTCGATGATCTTAGCCAGGAATTTTACTCTTTGATAGAAGGTGGAAGCACTGGAGTCATAAAAGAAGGCAAAGAGATCATCATGAAAATGATGGATCATATTAATGCTCAAGCTTTACTTGGCGAAAAAGATATTGTTGGACTTGATACTGGATTTAAGAAGCTAAATGAGATGATAAAGGGCTTTAAAAATGGTGACCTCATCATCGTTGCAGCTCGTCCAGGCATGGGAAAAACGACACTTTGTTTAAATTTTATGAGTCAGGTTTTAAAAAATAATGCCGGAGTTGTTTTTTTCTCGCTCGAGATGCCAGCTGAGCAAATAATGATGAGAATGCTAGCAAGTAAGACCTCTATCCCGCTTCAAGACATAATGACTGCAAAGATGGATGATGAAGCGTTGGCTAGATTTAGCGATGCTTGCGAGGAGTTTGCGGCTAGCAAGCTTTTTGTACATGATAGTGGCTATGTAAATATCCATCAAGTAAGAACGCAAATGCGAAAACTAAAGGCTATGCATCCTGAAATTTCACTTTGCGTGATCGATTACATCGGTCTTATGATGAGTACAAATAACTACGCTGATCGTCACGTCCAAATAGCTGAAATTTCTCGTGGATTAAAGCTTTTAGCACGTGAGCTAGATATGCCAATCATCGCCCTTTCTCAGCTAAACAGAAGCCTTGAATCTCGCGCAAATAAACGCCCTATGCTAAGCGATCTAAGAGAGTCAGGTGCGATCGAGCAAGATGCTGACATCATTCTTTTTGTTTATAGAGATGAGTTTTATCTAGAACAAGAAGAAAAAGAGAAAGAAAAACGCGCAAGTGCTGAGGGCAAAGAGTACAAGAGCAATCATGTCTTTAATAAGCTTCAAGAAAAGGCCGAGATCATCGTTGGCAAAAATAGAAATGGTGAAACTGGCTCAGTTGATGTACTCTTTCAAAAGCAACACTCAAGGTTTGAAGATATGTCTGCAATGCCAGTATCTGACGTATCATTTGAAGGCTGATGCGTTTTAAAGCTTTAAAAAATAGAGAAATTTTTACTATATTTTGCCTGTTTTGCCTTTGTATTTTTTCTATAAATTTGGCTATTAGCTACCATAAATATCAAATTTTTATGGACAAAGGCGAACAAGAGCTAACAGCAACCGTGATTTCTAGCTATGAAAAGCTTGGAGATGACGGCAAGAAAAGGCAAATTTTAAAGCTTAAGACTGATGAGTTTACATTTTATACACTTGGAGCTAAAACAGATGACTTTAAAGCTGGAGATAATATATTTCTAAGCGTCATAAATTTAGACGTTAGTTTTAAAGACTATCTTGCTTCCTTCTTTTACATGCCTAGCTTCTCACGCGAAAAACTGCCACAAAAAGCCACGCAAAATATCAACCAAAAATTACAGTCACTAATCTACGCCCAGCATGAAAATAGCAAAATTTCACAGCTCTACTCGGCTCTATTTTTAGGCACAAGTATTGACGCAGAGTTAAGAGATGACGTCTCGCACCTTGGTATAGCGCATCTTATAGCCATAAGTGGCTATCATTTAGGTTTCATAAGCGCAGTTATATTTTTTGTATTTAGGCCGCTTTTAAAATTTTTATATGCGAGGTTTTTACCTTTTAGAAACTACAACTTTGATCTAGCCATTATAGTTTTTATAGTCTTGTCATTTTACTTTTTTATAATAGGCTTTATACCAAGCTTTTTGCGAGCATTTTTAATGAGCATTTTAGGATTTTATTGCACGTTAAAAGGCGTCAAAATTTTAAACTTCAAAACACTTTTTATAGTGGCACTTGTTAGCATATCGCTCTTTCCGCAGCTACTTTTTAGCGTAGGTTTTTACTTTTCACTCATGGGTGTTTTTTACATATTTTTATATTTTAAACACTTAAAAGATAAATTTTCTCCTTTCATTCATCTTATACTTTTAAATTTATATGTTTGCTTTGCAATGGAAATTTGCGTGCTTTATATCTTTCCGCTCATTAGCTTACAGCAGCTTAGCGTCCTTGCCATAAACTACATCTTTAGCGTTTTTTATCCATTAAGCGCCGCGCTTCACATCGCTTCGTATGGCGACATCTTTGATGGCTTGCTAAATAATGTTTTAAATTTTAGACTAAGCTCGACTAAAATTTTCGTGCCAGCCATTATTTTTATCTTTTATAATATCGCTTCACTTCTAGCTATAAAATTTAGATCAATATTCTACATTTTACCGCTGCTTGGGCTTTTGTGCTTTTTCATTGCTAGCTATAAAATTTACGCCTAAGCGATCTTCATACCATAAAATTTCATTATCTTGTTGTGAATTATCAAAGATATATACATTATAACAGCGCCTAAAATTAGCCTAGTTAAGTCCGTATCCTTTTGCCAAAAGACCAAATTTACGATGATAGCAGCTGGAATTAGAGCGTTATTCATGATGGCAAGCACGCCGCTATCGACCTCGCAAGCACCTTTGTTCCACATAAAATACCCTAGCCCACTAGCGACCACACCAAGCCAGAGAAGCACTAAAATTTGCGTTGAAGTAAGTGAAAATTTGGCTGGATTGCCAAGAGTAAGAAGCGCAACGACAGCTACAAAAAATGCACCAAAGTGAAAGTAGCCAAAGACATTTTTTTGATCCACGTCAAATTTTTCTAAAAGTGCTTTATATGCACTCTGCCCTGCTCCAAAGCAGATATTTGCCGCTTGCACTAGTAAAAAGCCCTTTAATACACCATCGTTTATAGCGCCGTATTTTATAACCAAAGCTCCAAAAACTGCAACGCCAACGCTAAATAGATAAAGTGGTCTAAATTTAAAGCTAAATGCGTCGTAGATGAGCGTCACATAAAACGGCGTAAAAATGGTAAAAAGTGCTACTTCTGGCACGCTTAAATACAAAAATGAATTGTAATAAAATAGATACATAAGTCCTATTTGCACCGCTCCGATCGCCATGATGCCAAATGCTAGCTTTGGGCTGATGCCACGAAATTTTGTAAATGGCAAAAAGACTAAGCTCGCAAGCGCAACCCGAATAAAAACAGCCAAATAGCTATCAACCTTGCCAGCTAAAAACTCGCCTATCAAACTAAAACTAAATGCCCACAAAATGGTTACAAAGATCAGTTTATTCAATTATCACCTCATTTATTTTTCTTGCACATTCAAAAAAATACTCAAGCTTGTTTAGCTCAAGCAAATCGCCATCAAGTATGAAATTTGCCCTATCGCTAAAATTTTTCTCACTCACAAACAAAAATTCTTCATATTTTATCTCGCCATCAAGATAGCCATTTAGCAGATCAATAAAATCACTATCAAGCTTATCTTGCTTCAAATCTTGCAAATTTAACTTCGCATTTAGACCTTTGATCGTGCTTTCTAGTTCTTTTAGGCGAGTGATTATCCTATTTTCTTCATCGCTTAGATCAAGTGCCGCCTTTTGCTCTTCAATGCGTTTAACTTGACTTTGCTTGCTAAGACTTAAGCTATCAGGCAGCTTCCACTCAAACTCCACTCTAGGCTTATTCGCATCAGCGTAAGCACCTATCATCTGCGAAGTCGTCCTCTCACCTTTTTTAAAGCTGTTATTATTCACACTTTGCGTATCTTTTAAGTAAATTTTTGGAGCAAATTTACTCTTTTGCTTCTCATTTTCTTGCTCTTTTATAAATTTTTCTTGCTCCATTGCCCCAAGTTTTGCGCTTATATCATCTTTGCTAAAATCAGGCATCATTATCTTTGAGCCAGCATTAAAGCCGATCTCGCCGTTTGAGAGCAAATTTATCCTTGAGTTTAGCTCGGCTAGCTTAAGCCCAAGCTCGTCTAGCTCGGCTCTTTTTTTATTAAGAGTAAAATTTATCGCATCAAATTCGCTCTTATCTATCTCGCCATACTCAAACCAAAACTCATTTTCGCTAGCAGCTTTGGCAAAGCTATCTACAAATTTTGTCTCTAAATTTATAAGAGAATTTAGTGCGATAGCGTTGAAATAGACCTTTGCGACCTGAAAAGCAGTGAGATTCATCAGCTCTTCATCTTTGTAAATTTTCTCCACGCCCTTGTGGTCTAAAATTTTATCAGCAGCCTCGCTCGCACCGCCGTCAAATATGAGATACTCAACCTTTGCCGTGATCGATCCCGCCTTTGTCATATATCCACCCTTTATCTCATCAGGCACAAAGGTATATCTGCCATCAAGGGATAAATTTAGCTTGTTGCTTTTATTTTTATTTATATATTCATTTTTATTAAATTCTTTCAAGCTCTCAAGCTTCGCACTTTGCGCCAGAGCGATGATCTCTAGTAAATTTCCAGCCCAAAGAGGCAAAGCAAAGAGCAAAACAGCCAAAATCTTCTTCAAATTCTCTCCCTTTCATAA
This sequence comes from Campylobacter concisus, assembly GCF_002914195.1. GTDB lineage: Bacteria > Campylobacterota > Campylobacteria > Campylobacterales > Campylobacteraceae > Campylobacter_A > Campylobacter_A concisus_M. The sequence goes on from NZ_PPAU01000080.1 coordinate 29,400, forward strand.
AATTTTCTTATAAATTTATCAAGATTATAGACCCAAGCAAAAAGCACTGGCACGACAAGCAAGCTTAGCAAAGTCGAGCTAATGAGCCCAAAGATGATGCTTATAGCCATAGGTGAGTTGGCCTCAAAGCCAGCACCCCTGCTAAGAGCAAGAGGTAGCATGGCAAATATCATCGCAAAAGTAGTCATCAAAACGGCTCTTAGTCGCTTTTTAGCAGCCATTTTCACAGCTTCATTTGCCTCTATGCCGTTATTTGCAAAGTGGTTTGCAAAATCAACCACCAAAATGGCGTTTTTGCCGACCATGCCAAAGAGCAAAATGACGCCAACCATGACAAATAGGCTAAATGGATTGCCGCTTATAAAAAGGCCAATCACCACGCCACAAAAGGCAAGCGGCATGGCAAGCATGATGAGAAATGGCAGCAAAAAGCTCTCATAAAGTGCAGCTAGCACCATGTAAATAAGCACCGCACTCGCACTTACCGTAAAGATAAACGAAGCGTTCGTATCATCCATGAGCTCAACAAATCCTAGAAATTTATACTTGAAATTTGCTGGCAAAATTTCGTCAAGCTTCTTTGAAATTTCATTTGCCACGCTATTTAGCGGAGCGTTGTTTTTGGTATTTGCTAAAAATTTGATCTCATCGGCTCTATTAAACCTTGAAATGCTAGCTGGCTTTTGCTCAAAACTAATCGTCGCCACATCGCCAAGTGTGACAAAAAAGCCCTCATTGCTTCTTATCTTGGTCTTTAAGATATCATTTGTATCGCTTCTAAATTTATCATCAAGACGCATATAAAGCTCATACTCTTTGCCATTTTCGTTTTCAAAAACAGAGACCTCGTTCTGGCTAAATGCGCTATAAACAGCGCTTGCAATGCTAGCTTTATCTAAATTTAGCCTCTTAGCCTTATCTTCATCGATAGAAATTTGCACGCGCTTTAGCAGATCTTCTTCGGGCGAATTTACATCCGTTGCGTCATTTATCTCTTTTAGCATCTTGCTGATCTTTGGCACAAATTTCTCTAGATCTTTGCCATTTTCAGAGGTGATAGTAAGCTTAACTGGCTGCACATCGCCACCTTCGACCACTGGCAGATCAGCCACTATGACGCTCATATCATCACTTTTTAGCTTGTCACGAAAACTCTGCATGATAGTATTTTGCCGCTCGTGATTAGCTCTATCTTTTAGCTCCTTTAGCCTAACGTAAGCTTTTACAAGATAAGGCTGCTTGGCATCTGTGTAGCCAAGGATGAAGTAGGCGTAAGCGACCTGAGGATCGGCGTTTATGAGTGAAATTTTATCTTTTAGTCTCTCTTTGCTAGCTTGCAGGCTAAGTGAGGGATCGAGCTTAAAGTAGATGTTAAACTCCGAGTTATCCTCGCTTGGCATGAAGTCGCCGCCTACAAATTTAGCCAGTCCAAACGAGCAAACAACGACCACAAACGTTATGGCTAAAAATACGAGCTTAAATTTAAGTGCTAAGGCTAAAATTTTCTCATAGCCATTTTCAAGCGCTTCAAAAAATGGCTCGCTTTTTAGAAAAAAGCCGCTTTGTTTGGCATTTACAAACCTAGCGCTAAGCGTTGGCACAAGAAAGATACTCACAAAAAATGAGATGACGATGCCAGCTGCCACGCTCATCGCAAAGGAGTTAAAGTACTTGCCAACGATGCCGCTCATAAAGGCGATAGGCACAAAGACGCAAAGTAGCACGAGCGAGATCGCAAAGACGCTAAATGCTATCTCTTTTATGCCTGCAAAGCTTGCTTTTAGGGCATTTGGCTCATCTTTTAGCTTGCTAGCGATATTTTCAGTGACAACTATCGCATCATCGATGAAAATTCCGATGCCAAGTGTGAGCGCTATGAGGCTTAAGCGGTTGATGTCGTAGCCTAGGGCATTTATGATGAAAAATGTCGCTACGATGCTAGTTGGGATCGCTACGACTGAGATAATGGTGATCGAGAAATTTCTTAAAAACAGATATACGATCACGATAGTTAGCAAGACGCCAAGGATCATATCAAAGGCGGTTTGATCGATGTGCTTTTGTATTACTTCGCTCTTATCGTAGGCTATTTTTAAGTCATATTCGCTGCCAAGCAGGCTTTTAAACTGATCTAGCTTTACTTTAGCTAGAGCGATCACGGTTAGAGCATTTGCATCTGGGGCTAGCTCAAGGCCAAGCAAGACGCCACTTTTTTTATCCATTATCGCTGCTTCGTTTGCGTCTTTGTGAGCGAGATCAACACTTGCGATATCTTTTAAAAAGACCCCTTGCTTGATCGTTAAATTTCTTATCTCATCTATGCTTTTGGCGCTGAAATTTGACTTGATCGCCATTTGGATTTGCTCATTTTCTATCTTGCCAAGCGGTGCTTTTAAATTTTCAACCTTTATTAAATTTGCCACTTCGTTTGCGCTAAGAGCGTTTTTATCAAGCTTAAATCTATCTAGCAAAATTTTCACTGCTGGCTCTAAAAAACCATTTGTCTTGACCTTTGAAACGCCGCTAATTCGCTCCAAAAATGGCTTTGCCACGTCATCGATCTCTTGCATGAGCTTGGTTTGATTATTATCAAGCCTTGTGATAAAGAGACTAAAGACAGAAGATGAGAGACCATTTAGCTTTTCTATCTCGTAGTTTGCGTTTAGGCGTGCTTTTTGCATCTTGTCGCGGACGTCGTTTGTAGCGCTCTCTAGGTCTTTGTTTAGCTCAAATTCGATGCTTACCACGCTTAGGTTGTCAAAGCTAGTTGAGTAAAGCTTTTTTATCCCCTCGATGCTTGAGACCTCGTCCTCTATCTTTTGCGTGATCTTTGTCTTGATGTAGTTCATATCGCCATTTGCGTAGGTCGTGATCTTAACGATTGGGATATTTACTTGCGGGTATAAATTTACATTCATCGTCTTTAGCGAGTAGATGCCAAAGACAACGAGGCTTAAAAATATCATAAGCGTAGTTATGGGGCGGTTTATGGCTATTTTTATCATTTATTTTCGCCGATTATCACTTTTCCTTGACCAAACATGCCAGGTTTTAAGCTCGTATCATAAGCCTCGGCGTAAAATTTTCTAGTCTCTCTTTTTATCTCTGGATAAATTAGCGCGATCTTAACCTCTTTTTCATCGCTTGTTGCGTCAAGCCTAAATTTAAAAATGTTGCCAACTTTTACTAAATTTGCATATTTTTCATCGATCGATATTAAAATTTTAGCCTCTTCGGAGTTTAAGACAAAGGCTGGCTGAAGCGGCGAAGCACTCTCGCCAAGCTCGACATTTTTACTAGCTATGACGCCATCAAATGGAGCTTTTAAAACGGCCTTTTTAAGGCGATCTTGCGCATTTAAAATAGCAATTTGTGCACTTTGAACCCGAAGTATCGCTTCGTCAAATTTATACTTTACCTCGTCAAATTCTTGCTTTGAAGTGACGTTCCTTACTTGAGTAAATTTGCTTAAAGTATTTTTTGCAAATTCACTAGCGTTTTTTGCCAGCTCAAGATCATTTTTTGCCTTTTTAAGAGCGATTTCTAGGCTGCTTTGATCAAGAATAGCTAGCACGTCGCCCTTTTTAACATGGCTTGATACATCTACAAAAATTTTATCCACCTTGCCACTACCCTCAAATGCAAGCTTTGAGCTTTGCTTAGCATAGACTTCAAAATCAGCAAAAATTTCTTCACTAGCAAATGAAAAAATGCCAAATATCATTAAAATTATCAGCTTTTTCAATCTCTAATCCTCTCCAAAATTGGCTCGCCATTTTCAAAAAAGAACTCCGCTTTTTTGATCTCAAGCTCATCCTTTGCACTCTCAAAAAGGCTAATGGCATCAAATTTCTGAGAGAGCGCCTCAAGCAGATCGCTATATCCCAAAAGTCCAGAGTTATACTTCTCATAGCTAGCTTTTAATGCCAAATCGCTTGCTTTTACATATTCGTTTAGTGAAGCGATTTTTGAAGTAAGCACCACTATTTCACTTTGCAAATTTTTAAGCCTTGTCTCATTTTCACGCCTTTTATACTCCAAATTTAGCCTTGCCTCATCAAGCGCGATCTTTTGAGCCTGACTCATCTTGCTAGTGGCAAAAAAATCAAAAATTTTCCATTTAAAAGCGATACCAAATTTATTACCATGAGTATCTTCTTTTAGATATTTATCCACGTATGAGCGGTAAGAACTAAGCCTGCCTAGGTCGATGTCGTAATTATTTTTATAAAATCCATATGTGTCATAAAGCATTATTTTGGGCAAAAAATCAGCTCTTGTCTCGCTAAGCTTGGCCTCACCTAAAAATATATCTTGGCTTAGTCTATCAAGCTCGGCATTCTTTGAAGCTAAATTTGAGCTAATATCAGCCATCTTTGCTCCGCCTACTGGCAAAATTTTCTCACCAGTTAGCAAATTTATCTCATTTAAGATTTGCTCCATTTTGTTTTTGTATTCAAGCTGCGTGCTATTAGCTAAGTAATATTTAGCCCTTACATTCTCAAGCTCATCTTTTGCGGCAAGGCCTGCAATGTTTGCCTTTTCAAGCTTGTCTAAAACGCCTTTTAAAAAATTTGCCTGAGCCTGCTTGGCTGTGATTATATTTTCAAGCGCAGCTGCGTTAAAGTATAAATTTACGGCCTTAAATGCAAGGTAGTTTTTGGCTTCATCACTAGCGATAGCAGCTTTATTTTTCAAAAGCTGACTCATCTTTAGCCTAGCCTCTCTAGCCCCGCCATCATAAAGCAAAAAATCAATTCTAGCCAGCACACCGGCTGACTCTTTAGCAACAACACTTGGAAAATTGCTTGCATTTTTGCCATATGAGCCCTCTAAGCTAAGGCTTGGCATATATGAGCTTAATGTGGCTTCATCGTTTAAATTTGCTCTTTTTAGCTCAAGCTCTTTGATCTTTGAAATTTCATTTTGCGTTGCTTTGTTTGCGATCACACTTAAATTTGAACCAAGCAAAAACACTGGCAAAAAAATGAATAAAATTTTTTTCATCAGTGAAAGCTCTTTACGAGGTTTCCTATTAGTAAATTCCAGCCATCAACTAGCACGAAGATGAGTAGTTTAAACGGCAGCGAGATCATGACAGGAGGCAGCATCATCATACCCATCGCCATCAAAACGGAGCTTACGACCATGTCGATAACTAAAAACGGCAGATAGAGCAAAAATGCTATCTCAAAAGATGTCTTTAGCTCGCTTATCATAAAGGCTGACATCGCGATGCTTAGCGGTATCTCTTCAATATTTGCTGGATTTTGTAAATTTCTAATCCTAAAGAAAAGCGCAAGGTCTTTTTCCCTTGTGTTTTTTACCATAAATTCTTTAAATGGCTTTAAGCTCTTATCAAGCATCTCTTCATAGCCTATTTGCTCAGCTATATAAGGCTTTATGCCATCGTTATAGCTCTTTTGCCCAACTGGCTCCATGATAAAAAATGTAAGAACCATCGCAAGCGAGATAAGCACTGTTGAAGGTGGAACTTGTTGCGTGCCCATCGCTTGGCGTAAAAATGAAAATACGATAACAAGCCTTAAAAAACTTGTCATCATAAAAATAAGCGAAGGGGCAAGTGCAAGTGCGGTGAGGATTAGTAAAACGTTTAGAGAATTTACTAGTTGCTCGGCATTTGCTGGAGAATTTAGACTTAAATTTATAGTTGGTAGCGCAGGATCAGCTCCAAAAACCGTGCAAAGCAAAACCGCTAAAGCAAGCAGTGCTTTCACGACTAATTCCTCATGTCAAGGATACTCTTCTTAGTAGCCTCTTTATTTTTTGGCTCAAGCGATATGAAGTGAATTTCTACTCTATTATTCTTAGCTCTACCCTCTTCTGTACCGTTGCTAGCGATCGGATCAAACGAAGCTTTGCCAGAAGCTATTATTCTATTTTGTGGCACGCCATCGTTAATTAACTCTTCAACTACGCTTAAAGCCCTTGCAGTTGAGAGCTGCCAGTTATTTTTATAAGCTGAGTCTTTGCTTGGTTCTATATTATCTGTATGGCCGATAATATCGGCTTTTACATCATTAGGCATTTTCGCCACAATCATGCCTATTCGTTTTAAAAACAGCTTCGCATCTTCGCCAGAAATTTCAGCACTATCTTTCTCAAAAAGCATAGCTGCTGGAAGCCTTACGATAAAGCCATCTTCACTCTCTTCCATCGTAATCTCGGGCGCTCCACTAGCAGCTAGCAGCTCATTTATCTTTTTAACATTCATATTTAGCTCACTTTGTGAGCCCTTTTGCTTGCTTATCTTTTTTGCACGAGTATTTTCTGGATCCGTCTCTTTTTCTATCTGATTTTCAGGTCTAGCACCACCTTCAAGCACACTTAAAGCACCAGCTAGTGAGCCAACGGCAGCCTCCATCTTTTTAGCATCCATTGTCGCCATAGAAAGCAATAAAACGAAAAAACAAAGCAAAAGTGACATGAGGTCGCCAAAAGCAGCTAACCACTCAGGCATACATTTTGGACACTCTTCTGGTTTTATTAACTTACCCATTATTCGAACTGACTTTTTCTATCTTTTGGTGGTAAAAACGCTAAGAGTTTAGCTTCAAGCGTTCTTGGATTATCGCCCGCTTGTATCGACATGATTCCCTCAAGTACGACTTGTTTTTCAAGTGCTTCATCAGCATCACGAATAGAGAGGATGTTTGCCACAGGCGCACCTATGATGTTACCTATCATCGCACCATAAAGCGTCGTAAGCAAGGCAACTGCCATTGATGGGCCAATCGCACTAGGATCTGACATGTTAAGAAGCATCGCAACAAGACCAATGAGCGTTCCTATCATACCCATAGCACCAGCAAAACCGCCAACTTGCTCAAAAATTTTAATATTATTTGAATGTCTTGTGCTAGTTTGATCGATATCGATCTCCAAAAGCGCTCTGATCGCATCTGGCTCATTGCCATCGACCGCCATTGAGAGGCCTCTTTTTAAAAACTGATTTGTCTCATTATTTACTTCGCTTTCAAGCGATAAGATACCATCACGTCTAGCTTTAGTTGAATAATCAACTATTTTTTTTATAGTCTCAGGTAAATTTACTACGACTGGTGGCTTAACAGCAATGCCATAAAATTTACCAATTCCTTTAAGCGTCTCCATCTTGAAGCCAACCATCATAACGCCGATAGTACCACCAAAAACGATCATCACAGAAGGAATATCGATGTATGGTCCTATACCAACGCCTATCGCCATTGATCCAAACAAAAGCACCAGGGTCAAAACCCAGCCGACGACGGTTCCTAAATCCATTTAAGCTCACTTTATTTATAAATTCTTAAGAATTGCTATTTTATTAGCTTTTTGTTGAAACAATCGTTAAATTAAAAAAAATGTTTGGCATTTTTTGCTACAATCTGCGAAATTTTTAACGTTAAAAGGCTTAAAAATGAACAATACTTCAATCATAATTTTAGCAGCTGGTCTTGGCACTAGAATGAAATCAAAACGTCCAAAAGTCCTATTTGAACTTTGCGGTGAGCCAATGATCATTCACATCTTAAAGCAAGCTTATGCGATCACAAATGACGTTAGCGTCGTGCTTCACTACGAAAAAGAGTTAATTAGTCAAAAAATAAAAGAAATTTTTCCTCAAACTAAAATTTTTGAGCAAGATCATACAAATTTCCCAGGCACTGCTGGCGCGATAAAGAGCGTAAATTTAAGCGGCAAAAAGGTGCTTGTAACTTGTGGCGATATGCCTCTTGTAAAATCAACCGATCTAATGCGTCTAGCAAATGCCGAAGCTGACGTGGTTATGAGCTCTTTTGAAGCAGCAAATCCTTTTGGCTACGGCAGAGTCATCATAAAAAACGGCAAAGTTGAAGGCATCGTCGAGCAAAAAGATGCAAGCGAAGCGCAACTTGCGATAAAAAGCGTAAATGCTGGCTGCTACTGCTTTAAACGCGAGGCACTAGAGCAAATTCTACCACTCATAAGCAACCAAAACGCGCAAAAAGAGTACTACCTAACAGATGCCATAAAAATAGCAAACGAAAAGGGCTTAAAGTGCGTCGCAGTAAATGTAAATGAGCAAAATTTCATGGGCATAAATGATAAATTTCAGCTTAGCATTGCAGAAAAAATAATGCAAGATGAGATCAAACAAAATTTGATGAAAGCTGGCGTTTTGATGCGCATGCCTGAGAGCATTTTCATAGACAGCAGGGCTAAATTTGAAGGTGAGTGTGTGCTAGAAGAAAACGTAAGTATCCTTGGCGAGTGCGTCATCACAGAGAGTATCATCAAAAGCTCATCAGTGATCGAAAATAGCGTCATCAAAAACTCAGACATCGGCCCGCTAGCTCACATTAGGCCAAATTCTAAAATTTCTGACACACATATAGGAAATTTCGTCGAGGTTAAAAAAGGCGTTCTTAGCGGCGTAAAAGCTGGACATTTGAGCTATCTTGGCGACTGCGAGATAGAAAGTGGCACAAATATCGGTTGTGGCACGATCACATGCAACTACGACGGCAAAGCAAAATATAAAACAAAGATCGGCAAAAACGTCTTTGTTGGCTCAGATACACAGCTAGTAGCCCCTGTAAATATCGCTGATAATGTCATCATCGCAGCAGGTAGTACCATCACAAAAGATGTTGAGAGTGGAGCACTAGCGATTAGCAGAGGTCGTCAAGAGAACAAAAGCGGCTTTTTTGAGAAATTCTTTGGCAAAGACGATGTTAAAAAATAAGAAAATTTTACTAGCCGTTTGCGGCAGTATCGCCTTTTATAAGGCTTTTGAAATTTTATCGCTGCTTAAAAAGAAAGGTGCTGATGTTTATGTGGCTTTAAGTGACGGAGTGCTTGAATTTTGCAGTGCAAGCGGCTTTGAGGCGCTAAGTGAGCATAAAATTTTAAGCTCACAAACGCAAAACTGGCAGGATGGCGTAAATCACATAGCCTACTCTAAAATGGATCTAGTCCTAATCGCACCAGCCTCGGTAAATACGATAAATAAGCTAACAGCTGGCATCTGCGACAATGTCTTCATGCAAACGCTAATCGCCGCCTCGCATGTGCCTTTGGTTGTCGCCCCAGCTGCAAATAACAATATGATCGAGCATTTTGCGACGCAAAATTCACTTGAAATTTTAAGAAAAAACGGCGCTTTAGTAGTTGAGCCAGTTCTTAAAACTCTAGCTTGTGGCGATGTTGGCAAGGGTGGCCTTGCAAGCCCCGAAGTGATAGTAGAAGCTGCCATAAAAAAGCTTAGCAAGCCCATTTTCGCAGGCAAAAAAGTAGTAATCACTGGTGGTGCGACGACTGAAAAGATAGATGATGTTAGAGCCATTACAAATTTTTCAAGCGGCAAGATGGCAAGAGCTTTGGCTAGAGTCTTTTACTACGCAGGTGCGGAGGTAAAACTGCTTGCTAGCTTTGAAGCGGAAAACGAGCCATTTGAGAGCCTTAAATTTAGCTCAAGCAGTGAGCTTTTAGAGCTTTGCAAGAGCGAGTGTAAGAGTGCGAATTTGCTTGTAATGTGTGCTGCAGTAAGCGATTTTATGCCGACAAAAATTGATGGCAAGATAAAAAAAGAGGACGTTGGCGAAATTTTAAGCTTAAGTCTAAAGAGAAATGTCGATATTTTGCAAAGCTTAAAAGAGTTTAAATGCAAAAAGATCGGCTTTAAGCTTGAAATCTCAAAGGAGAATGCACACAAAAATGCTAGAGTAATGCTGGAGCAAAAGGGGCTTGACGCAGTTTGTCTAAATATCTTGGGTGAGAAAAATGGCTTTGCAAGCGAGCAAAATGAGGTAAATTTCATCACGAAAAATAGTGAAACTTTGCTGCCGCTTGCCGCAAAAGACGAGATCGCAAGACATATCGTGGAGCTAGCGGCAAATTTATGATAGAGAAAATTTCTCGCATTCAAAAAATAGCAAAAAATGCAAATTCACCGTTAGTAGCTATAAATTCGTCACTTCCGCTTAGTATCTTAGTAAGCCAAAAGATCGGTTTTAACAGATACATTTTAAATTTTGCAAATAAAAATTTAAACACAAAAAGCGCAAAAGAGCTAAACGTAGGCTCGAGATACTGGGGCGAGGTGCAAAGCCAGGGCGAAAATATCGTCATAAAAAATTTATACGAAAAGCCAAGAATTTTAGACGAAGATGTCTTGGCTGATGGGCTAAATCTTATCGAAAATTTGATAGAAAATGAGAATTTATCGTGGTTTTATGACCATTTATTTAAAAGTTTAAGTGAAGCTAAAACAAAAAACGAGATGAAAGTGCTAGCGAAAATGCTCTTTGCTCTGCAAGAAAATGTCTTGCACATACCATTTATTTATAATGGCATAAACGGCGTTTTTCAGCTAAAAAAAGAGGAGAATGATATGAAAATTTTTTTAATATTTTCAAATTTTGCTCCACTTATTTTTAAATTTAAAGATGAAGTTTTATACGAGATCACGACTCCATTTAATAATGTAGCTAGCTTGTTAAAAAGTGAATTTAGCGCCAACATAACAGTGCAAAATGTAAGTGCTCTTTGGAGCAAAAAAGAACAAATTATTGATATAAAAGGCTAAAGATTGAATGAATTAAACCACCTTGCTATTATCATGGATGGAAATGGACGCTGGGCTAAAAAACGTGGATTTTTACGGACAAATGGGCACGAAGCCGGAGCAAATGTAGTAAGCGATATGTGCGAATTTTGTATCGATAATGGCGTGAAAATTTTAAGTCTTTACGCATTTAGTACTGAAAACTGGAAAAGGCCACAAAAAGAGGTCGAGTTTTTGATGAATTTGCTTAAGAAATTTCTAATTTTAAAGCGTGTTGACTTTATAAAAAATGGGATTAAATTTAATACAATCGGCGATATTTCACCATTCAGAGATGAGCTAAAAAACGAGATAGAGATCACCAAAAACGCTACAAGAGAGAATAAAAATTTATTATTAAATTTAGCTATAAACTACGGCTCAAAAGATGAGATCATTAGAGCTGTAAAAAAGCTAACTTTAGAAGGCTGCGAGATAAACGAAGCAAGCCTAAATGCAGCACTTGATGAGAGTGAGCCGGTGGATCTTCTTATTAGGACTGGTGGCGAGAGCAGGCTTTCAAATTTCATGCTTTGGCAAGCAAGCTACGCAGAGCTATTTTTTACGCCCACACTTTGGCCTGACTTTAGCAATGATGAGCTTGCAAGCATCGTTGCTAAATTTAAAGATATAGAGCGAAGATTTGGCGGAGTTTAGTGAGATAATGGATAATTTAGTCATCTTTTTTGCCGTCTTTGCTTTTGTTTTAGGTATTTGTGTAGGCTCATTTTCAAATGTGCTGATATATCGCTTGCCACGAAATGAGAGCATAAATTTTCCAGCCTCACACTGCCCAAACTGTAATCACAAGCTAAATTTTTATCACAACGTTCCAATTTTTTCGTGGCTATTTTTAGGCGGTAAATGCGCCTTTTGTAAGCAAAAAATAAGCCTCATCTATCCAGTGATCGAGCTAATTTCTGGGATACTTTTTTTGATCTGCTTTTTTAAAGAGTGTGGCGAAATTTTAAGTGTAGAAACGCTGCTTTACGTGCTATTTTTAGGGCTTTGCTTTATCATGCTGCTAGCTCTTAGCATCATAGACATAAGATATAAAGCTGTGCCAGATCCGCTTCTTTTTGCAGCGCTATTTTTCGCATTTATCTATGCTCTGATGCTTTTTATATTTAAAGGAAATTTTGCCCAAATTTTAAATTTATTCCTTTTTGCACTTATCTTTTGGGTGCTTAGATTTGTCGTAAGTTTTGCTATAAAAAGAGAAGCGATGGGTAGTGCAGATATCTTTATAGCAGCAATCATCGGAGCTATCTTGCCAGTCAAACTGGCTCTAGTGGCGATCTATTCGGCAGCGCTTTTTACACTTCCAGTCTATGCGCTCGTTCGCAAAAAGAGCTATGAGCTAGCCTTTGTGCCATTTTTAAGTCTTGGCTTACTTATTACATACGCTTTTAAAGAGCAAATTTTAGAAATTTTAAGGTTTATTTATGAGTAGAGTAAATAGATATCTTTTATTTAACTTTCTAGGGACTTTTGCGTCGCTATTTAGTACACTTTTTTTGATCATGTCGATCGTATTTTTCATCCAGATCGCACGCATCACTTCTTACATTGAGATCAGTTTTGGCGAGCTTTTTAAACTCTACTCATTTATGCTTCCACGCGTGCTACTTTTTGTCGTGCCTATCGCATTTTTTGTATCACTTGCGATGACACTTTTTAGATTATCAAAAGAGAATGAAAGTATCGTTATTTTTACGCTTGGTGGATCGCCAAATAAAATAGCAAGATTTTTTTTAGCATTTTCAGCCCTTTTAAGTGCCGCTTTGCTGGTAGTTGCCATCGTCATGATACCAATAGCCGCCCAGCTAAATGCAAATTTCATCGACTACAAAAAGACTGTTGCAAAGCTAAATTTAAAGCCAACTCAGTTTGGACAAAAATTCTCTGACTGGATGGTCTATGTGGGTAGTGAAATGCAAGATAACAACGGCACTACTTATAAAGATATCGTGATGTTTAATCCTTACATTAAAGGCTCCCAACGCTTAATCACTGCTAAAAACGCAAAGATCACTAATACAAATCAAAGCATTGAGCTCTCTTTAGTAGATGGAAAAATGTATGACATAAAAGATGAAATTTATCATCAAAGCAACTTCAAATCCATGAAGATAAGGACTGCCCAAAGTGAAGAGATAAGCGATATAGGCAGTATAAAGGAGTACTGGACGGAGGCAAATAGTAGCGAAAAAAGAAGAAAAGATCTTAGTACGTATGTACTTGTTGCACTATTTCCACTTGCCAGTACACTTTTTGCCATAAGCTTTGGCATCGTTACTTATAGATATGAAAAGGGCATGGTTTATGTTGGGACATTTGGCGTTTTATTTGGGTATTTTACGCTCATAATGCTATTTTCATCAAAACCAGCTTTTGCGATTCCACTCATATTTTTCGTCTTTTTATTGGCAGGGATTTTGCTTTTTAAAGCCAAAATCGTGCGAAGATACTAATGAAAATCCAACTAATTTATAGCTACGATGGCTCCAAATTTCAAGGCTCGCAAACTCAGCCACATGAAAATGGCGTAGAAGATGAGCTCTCACGTGCTCTAGCTCACGTTGGAATATTTGAAAAAATAGTCTCTAGCTCACGTACGGACAAAAACGTTCATGCGATCAATCAAAGTTCAAGCGTAATTTGTGGCGATCATTTTAAAAATTTAGAGCACTTAAAAGAGCTAATCAACCGCCATGCCCACCCAAATATTCATATAAAACGTATAAATTTAGTTGATGAAAATTTTCAAGCAAGATTTGACGCCGTAGCAAGGTCTTATAGATACATTATAGATCATGGAGAATTTGATGTTTTTAGCTCAAATTATAAAGTCTTTTTGCCAAAATTTGATATCAAAAAAGCAAATAAAATTTTATCTAATTTTGTTGGCGAGCATGATTTTAGCTCCTATATGAAAACAGGAAGTGACACAAAAAGCCCAGTACGAGAAATTTTTAAAGCATTTTGTTATAAACACAAAAACCAAACTATCATCGTTTTTAAAGCAAATGGCTTTTTACGCGCTCAAGTGCGGCTTATGATTGCAAATCTACTTAAAGCTTTGAGTATCAAAAATGGTAGTGAGCTCATCAATGCTTCGCTTAATGGACACCTTGCATTAACTCGTATCCCAGCTCCAGCTGAAGGACTTTATCTAAATAGAGTTTTTTATAAATTTAACTAGGTATTTAGAATATTCAATAGGAGGCTTACTTAATATTAAATAGAGAATCCTAACCCTCCTTCAAATTTTTAACACAGTAAATGATAAAGAAAAACTTTTTAAGATCCACTCTGACTCACCCAAGGCCTGCCCGCTCGGTAGCAAGATCGAAGGTCTCTTAACCATCCCCCTCCTA
>NZ_PPAU01000081.1:0-610 GCF_002914195.1 Campylobacter concisus
AATATCTATTGTTATGTAAAAAAACAAGGCATAATAGTTCTCTTAAAAAAATAAAAGAAGCTTATATGTTTAGGGCAATTCAAACTCCTGAAGAATATGAAAGCCTAAAATCAACCCTTAATGACTTTAATGTTAAATTAAGCGATTTCTATAAAATTGATAATATAGACAATTCTTATATAGAAAACTTTGTAAAGAAAGCTGGCATAGAGCCTCTTACGGAATGGTCTGATAATTTAATGCTATTTTTGTGCGAGAAGCTAAAAGAGATAATGCAAAATTACAAAAATGAAAAAAAGAAAGAACCCAAAATTGTTTTAAGTAGGGAGATCAATACTCTTATTAAATCTATGCCTGCCGAGAAATTACATAAGCTTAAAGAATTTATCGAGAAAAGTCTTATAGAAAAAGGAGATAGCATATAATGCCAAAAGAAAACGCATATATTGGCAATCAAACTACTTTTAAAGAAGCCAAAAAAATATATAAGAATGAAATAGATGCTTTTAACCAGGCATTTGAAAAAATGTCTATAATCGACAATTCTCTTAGCAAAAAAGAGTGGCTTGATCTTTATACCAGAACTTGTAATATGGCAGAATATATCTAC
>NZ_PPAU01000082.1:0-603 GCF_002914195.1 Campylobacter concisus
TAAATATACTAGCCAAAGGTGGAGAGTATCAAACGGCATATATAGCAAAAAGTCATATAGAAGATGATTTTGAGAGGCTATCTAGTATATATCCACCTGAAAGCTATATCTTTACAAATAAAAATGGCGACAAGCCTATTTCTAGGCAATGCGTATATACTTTACTAGAGCGTATATATAGAAAATGTGGCATAGTAAATAAAAGGGGTTGCCATATATTAAGGCACTCGTTTGCCATGAATATGGTCGAGAAAAATACAAATTTAGGCGTTATCCAAAAGGCTCTTAGGCACAAAAAGATACAGACAACAATGATCTATGCAGACGCTACTGGGGATATGGTCAAAAAAGAGATGAGGCGAATAGAGGGAAATTAAGCCAAGGGGTTGTCAATCAAAATGTTTTTTAAAATTTCAAATTTTGTTTAAAACGTGCGAAGCTTTAACTGGCATATTGTTATTGCCATTTTTAAACTTGCATAACATTATTTAAAATGGTCGCTTGATGACGATTTTAAGCGCGCTTGGGGAATTCTAAACTTTCATTACACCATTTAAAACTATAAATTCCACGCCATTTATACCTATCCTCTTTGTTCTAGAC
>NZ_PPAU01000083.1:0-509 GCF_002914195.1 Campylobacter concisus
TAATTGTTAAAATTCCTGGTCATTCCCCAGGTAGAGTTCCAGTAAATCGTGATTGTACATGTAGTGTTCCTACACCAAATAATGAACCACTAAAACCAGGTACTGAGGTAAAAGTTACTCCAAAAGATGATGCAAGTAATGGTACTTCAGTGACTACTCCTGTAGTAGATACTACTATCCCAACATTAACTCTAGATCCAATTGACAACACTTCAACAGTAGTAACTGGTAAGGTTCCAAATCCAGATCCAAATACCAAAGTAATTGTTGAAATTCCTGGTCATACCCCAGTTACAGTTCCTGTCAATTATAATCATACAACGCGGGCGACTACACGAAATATGTAACTATCCAAACTTGGCACTGAGGTAAAAGATACTCCAAAAGATGATGCATGCAATGGTACTCCAGTTACTACTACAGTAGTAGAAACTACTATCCCGACAGTAACTCTAGATCCAATTAACAACACTTCAACAGTAACAACTGGTAATGTCACAAATCCCGAT
>NZ_PPAU01000084.1:0-785 GCF_002914195.1 Campylobacter concisus
GCATAAGACTAAGGGGCAAATAGAGCTTATGCAAAGAGCCGCCAAATTTGGAGACAGCATTACAAATAAAGCCTTAAATAAATTAAGAAAAGATCCTGAAAACAAAGAAGCAATAGAAGAAATCGAAAATAAATGTTTTGTTGCAAACGGCATGTTCTTTCTAAAAGAGCAAAAAACAGCCTCTGCTTTTCAGTCTATTATGGGCATAAGTGCCGAGGAAAGATTTTTGCTTGTTGATAAGTTATTGCCAAAAACCTTATTAATGGCAAGGGATATTGATTTTGACATAATTGTTCATCAAGATATTATTTCTAAATTCTTCCAGACATCTTTATGCAGAGATTGCTTGGCAAAACCATTAAAAGATGAGGCTGAAAATCTTAAGCACGGCGTAGGCTCAAACGTCTTTTTGAAAGTTGATTTTTATGGCCGAGATATTAATAACAACTTTTTTAACTGCATGTTAAAAGGCAATTCATCTCCACACATGCTAATTTTCGGAACTACTGGAGCTGGTAAATCTGTTGCTGCACTTAAGATGGCGGCACAAATAATTGGTTATGATTTTGAAACTGGCAAAGCAAACGATCTAAACGAAAATCGAAAAATACGCTATATCAACGTTGGATATACTGGTGGAAGGATATTTGATAGCATTAGAAAAAATAACAATACTCCTGAGAAAAAAATGATTGAGATTGTTCCGCCAGATGTTTCAAAGCTACGTTTTTCTCTATTTGATTTTGATGATATATCAAGACCTACCGAAGAAGAGTGGCTAATGT
>NZ_PPAU01000085.1:0-979 GCF_002914195.1 Campylobacter concisus
GTTCTTTATTGGAAGCCAAAGAGTTTATTTTTAAGCTAATAAAATCTAAAATAAAAAAAGGCTACATTGAAATAAGATAAAAAACTCTATTTTATCTAAAATACTATATAATTTAAGTTGTTTTTAAATCATTTTATATTATAATTCTATTATACATCAAGATAAAGGATATAAAATGGCAAACTCAAACACAGCTTTTGGTGACTACACATTCGACTTTTCAAATGTAAAAGACGCAACAGCCGAGAAAAAGGCAGATTGGTTTAAAAGACTATCAGAACTACTAGGCTATTGCGAGTATGACACCATATTTTTGGACGAAATCAATAAAAATACCGAACTCCTAAGCTCAGACAAATTTAGCCTATCTTTCTCAGGCACTGGTCGTTGGAACTACCAAAACAATATAGAGTGGTATGAAAGCGACGATGAAATAAAAAGCATTATGCTAGAAATGGTAGGTCTAAAAATAGAAATAAGTTGCGTAGATTACGAAGTCGGTTGTGACTTTATATGCAAATACTCTGCTAACATCGAAGTAAAAAAAGATAAAGTAGAAATTTCGCAAGACTGCATCGAAGGTCATAGTTTTAATTATCAAGCTTGGTCAGAGCTTGACATTGGCTCAAGAGATGGATACTTGGACGAGATAGGTTTTGCTGATTATATTTATGAAGACGATAGAGAAGAGGCACTAAATAGATGGCTTAAAGAAGGCATAGGCACTGAAGAAGAGTTTAAAGCCTACGTAGGCGAAGTAGCTTAATAAAGGAGATATAATGATAGTAGATGTTTTCGTTTCGATGGTTATAATTTTGGTTTTTCTAGCTGTAACTTATGGGCTATATGCCAGCTTGCTAAAAATTGGAAAATCATTTTTTCCAAAGACTACCAGCAGAATAATCAAACTACTAGACAATATGTTTTAACCTTGGAGGTCTAACAAACCTCCAGCCTCTCTTTGACGACATCTTTTTAC
>NZ_PPAU01000086.1:0-757 GCF_002914195.1 Campylobacter concisus
ATCTTATATGACCCAAACATAAATTTGTTTTGATTTAGATCCATTGTGCTTATAGCTCCAGCGTCATCAATGACTTCTATTTGCCAAAGCTCTTTAGCATTTTTATACTCTCTTCTGTTATAAAATCTATAACCTACACCATCGAGTTTTATATGCTCGCCTTCTTTGAAATTTATGACATCTTTGCCATTAGCAGCAACAAAGTTAAACGTGCTTTTGCCTTCTTGTCTTTGATACTGAAGTTTTGAACCTTGAATTTCAACTCTAGTTGGAGTTAAATCGTCTTGTTTTATAAGCTTGCCCTTGCCAACAGTTACGATGTTGGTATGCCTTGTTTTCTCGCCATATTTTACTATGAGTTCTGTTAGGGATAGTCTTGACATGTCGCAGTATTCTTTTGTTGTCCATAGACCATTTTGAAAATTACGTTCATCTGCCGATCTAAAATCAACAAATTCTACTGAGTGAGCCTTTGATAATAATAAACTATCAAAGTTAAAAGCTTCGCAGCCACGAGTTTCTAGGTCGTTTTTTGAAATAGCACCTTTTGTTGAACATCCTGCCAATGCTACAACCAAAAATAATGATGCCAGAAGGGTTTTGTTTTTCATTTTCTGCTCCATAAAATTTGGTTTATTATAACATGAAAGTGCTAAAAAAAGATTTTTTATACAAAATATAATTATTTTCTTTTTTCGCCAGCCTCTTGTGCTTGCATTAGTTCGTTTTTAATAAGAGTTGCATAGCCTGCTACATC
>NZ_PPAU01000087.1:0-1373 GCF_002914195.1 Campylobacter concisus
CTTTTACCTCACCAATATCAAACATAGGTTCTTTCTTAAAAGTATCAATGCTTTTTAAATTTTTAAGAAAAGGTTCATTTTTGGCAAAAGAGTTTGAATTTATAGTTGAGTTGAATTGTGTTCCAACAACCTTTTTTAACTCAGCTACTTGTTTCATAAAATCTCCAACACCACTAATGCCTTTTAATTTTAGCATGCCTTGCATTATGTTTAGATACTCCTTGCCTTGAATATCTAAAACTCTTAAGGCGTCAGCAGAAAACAATTTTGCATAACCTAGTTTATCAGTAGGCATTTTTGATATAGCTTCACTGCTAAAGCCAGCTCCTTTTAGGACACTTGCAATTCTAAAAGGATCTTTTTGTCCTATAATATGATCAAATTTTTGGGTAAAAATAGCAGAAGCCAAGCTACTCGAAGGTTTTTGATTTGGATCCATGCTCTCATTTTCTTTTGCTCCAGCTGTTTTTTGAAAGATGGCTTTTGCAAAAATCAAGCTAGTCCCTATTGCTGTTTTTTTCAAAAATTCCATAGTAGAGTCAAGTTTTTCTTTATCAACGCTTGTTTTTTGGGTCATTTCACTACGATTTTGCATGCCAAGCAATTCAGGTCTTTCACCATAGCTTAATTTGTCTGCAAAGTTAAGCTTTGTAAATAAGAGTTTTATCGGCAATATTTTTGATACCCTTGCTGGATCAGTTTTGAAATCTTTATTTATCTCATCAGAATATTTCACATTGTTAGTAAGGATAGAAAACCACTCTTTCGCTGCGCTTTTAAAGTCTTGTCTTAATGGGGCTAATTTTGGAATAATATCAAGCTTATCGCCATTGCCACTTATAATGGTTTCAAAAATCTTTCTATACACTCCGACACCATCAGGCTCTTTGTTTTGCTTTTCTAAAATATTTGATTTTAAGCTTAATTTCTCGTCGGCTTCTTTATATTTTTTATAGGCACTAGATAATATTTTATCACCAATATATACAGCTACGCCAGTAACTGGATTTATCTTAGCAACTGTTTTAATTAGGTGTTCTTTAATGCGACTACTTACACCTGATTTTTCCGCTAGATCTTTTAAAATTTCACCACCAGCATCTTTTATTTTATCGCTTTTAGACATTCTGCTTAGGCTATTTTGGACAGAATTTTTAATGCTGTTATGTTCCTCATTTGTTAGGCTAGCGTCCTTAAAGAGAGAACTAAATTGTCTTTCTATGTGTTGTGTTATTAATTTCTCTTGGTTCTCTTTTTCACTACTATGCTTTTTTATATCATTTTCAAGAGTTTTTCTATTTTCTGCCCCTGCGTATCTGATATTTTCATTGTAGTAATTTATTTTTTCTATTGAGCTACGGATATTCTTTATA
>NZ_PPAU01000088.1:0-453 GCF_002914195.1 Campylobacter concisus
AGCTCGTTTAAATCTGTTATTACTTGTTTTAAAATTCGTTTGTATATCGCTTCTACTTCGTAGCTTTGTGGTATATCTAATCGTGCTAGAAAATCAGCCCAGCGCATAATAAATTCGCCACTATGTCTAGATTGGCTGCATAGCCGATTAGTGGTTTGGCTGTATTTGCTAGATAGTTCGCTAAATTCGGCTAATTCAAAAATGGTATATTGTTTTGCTTTCCAAACCCCATTTAGCATAGCTTCAAATGTTGGTGTAATTTTAACTTTGATATCTAGGGTTTTATTATCTATATCAAATACTTCAAACAATGTAAAAAATCTTGTAGTGCGTTCGTCTAATTCAAATCTACACGCCGTTTTGATGATTTTATCAACAGCACTATGTGTTAAATTTATCGCTTCAACCATAGTTAAATTACGCTCCGTATATTGCATTATTTCATACATATTG
>NZ_PPAU01000089.1:0-514 GCF_002914195.1 Campylobacter concisus
TTCCTCGTCTTTTTCTTTTTCTCCTTTCTCCTCTTTCCCTCTTTCTTCTTTCCTCCTCCCTTCCCTTCTCCCTTCCCCTTCCTCTCTTTCTCTTCTTCTTTCTTTTCTCCCTTTTTCTTCCTTTCTCTCTCCTCTTCCCTCCCCTCTCTTCCCCCCTTTTTCCCCTCCTTCTCCTCCTCTCTCCTCCTTTTTTCCCTCCCTTCTCTCTTTCCCTTTTTTCTTTTTCTTCTTCTTCTCTCTTTTCTCCTCTCTTTTTTTCTTTCCTTTCTCCCCCCTTCTCTTCCTCCTCCCTTTTCTTCTCTTCTTCTCCTTCCCCCTTTCCCTTCTCCCCTTTCCCTCCTCCTCCTTTCTTCCTCCTTCTTTCCTCTTTCTCCCTTTTTTCCCCCCTTCCTCCTCCCCTCCTCTTTTCTTCTTCCCTTTCCTCCTTCTCCCCTCCCCCCTCTCTCCCTCTCTCTCTCCTTTTCTTCTTCCTTTCTTTCTCTTCTCCCCCTCTCCTCTCCCCCTCTCCCTCTCT
>NZ_PPAU01000090.1:0-601916 GCF_002914195.1 Campylobacter concisus
ATATATTTTATTCTAAAAAGATAAAATATATCACATAACGTTATATCCTATAAAGATAGTATATAATCACGCAAAAATTTAAATAATACAAAAAATAATAATAAGGAGTAATCTTGGCTAAAGAAGCTGGAGTAGTAAAATTTATTAGTGGCAAGGCAGTTGCTATCGATCAAAACGGAAATGAGAGAGAGCTAAAAGTAGGTGACATCCTTTATATGGGAGAGAGCATCAAGACAAGCGATGCCGCTGATAAAATAACAATCGTTTCAAATAATGGAAAAGAGATTACGATTGTAGGCAATGATACGCTTGCGTTAAATCAAAGCACCATAGGAGCGGAAGGCTTGGCAGATGTTAGTGATTTGCAAAATGCTATTTTAAATGGTGGAGATTTAACAAAGCTTGAAGAGACTGCTGCTGGTGGAAACACTGCTGCTGGTGGTGGAGATGGTGTTAGCCTAAGTGATGCTAAATTTGCTGAGGGTGGCCATTACTCAAACATTAATGCAACATATAGAAATTTAAGTGATACAAACAGAGCTTTTGCATCATACGATAGCCCAATAAGCGGATACAATGGTGGAGATGATACTATAATCCCAAGCAATCCTCTTGTAACTTTTATAAGCGATCTTAATAACGATGGTACTTTAAGTAGGGTTGAGCATGCACGCGATACAAATTTAAATACATCAAAAGTTCTTATTACAATTCCAAATGATGGCACAGTAAGGGCCGGAGATATACTAAATATCACTATAACTAAGCCAGATGGTAATACTGAAAATAAAACAATTCCTATCACTCCAACTATCATAAGCAATGGTTATCAGTTTGATGCACCAATACAGACTGGCAAAATTTCAAAAGTTGATGCAACTATTACAAATTTTCAAGGAAATGTTAGTGGTAGAAGTGAAGATAGCGTAACTTCAAGTGGCTTTAGTGCTCCAGAGGTTAAATTTACAGAGGATAACAGTCCTGATAATAATCTATTAACATATACTGAAAATGCTAAAGATGGCAAATTAAATGAAACTCCAGTGCTTATAACTGTAAAAGATGTGATTGTTGGAGATGTGCTTCACGTGACTTTAACAAAGCCTAATGGCACAACCGAGGTTAGAAATGTATCTATTGATCAAAACATAATAGATAATGGATATAAGATAAGTAATATGCCAGTTGAGCACGGTAAGCCTTCAAAAGTAGAAGCTTATGTAGCAGATAGCACAAACACGATGAGAAGTGCAACTGCAAGCGACTCTACTACTCTTGATGTAAAACCGACTTTGACATTTACAGAAGATCAAGACAACAATGGCTATTTATATGATCCAGAAAATAGTCAAGACAATAACTTTAGAAGCACGACAGTAGAGATAACTTTACCAAAAGATGTGGTTGTTGGTGATAAGATTGTCATAACTTATACTGATCCATTACATATATCTCAAAATTTAGAAAAATCTATCACTCTTACACAAGAGATGATTGATAATCAAAAAGTAAATACATCTCTTCCAATATTTCCAGATGTAAGAACATCTGCTAGTGTTCATGTGGTAGATAAAAACAATGTTCGAAAAAGTGAAGAGTCAGATCAAGATAGTGTAATGCCTATTGGCAGAAATTTAGAAATGACATTACCAGAAGAAAAGACTCTTCATGAAATTTCAAGACAAGAGAGTATGGATGAGCATGAAGTAAATGAGACAACAGCTCTTATAAGACTTCCGAATAAAATAGATAATGGTGACATAGTTACACTTACTATAAACGAGCCTACAAATGGCGTTTATACAAGAAATTTCACTATAAATATGAATAATAAAGGTGAGGTAACAAGTATAACAGAGATCGGCAATGGCGGACAAGATTTCCCATTGACAAAAGAGAGTTATAATCAATACTCATTTAAAGTACCAGGCTTTGATCTAAGAAATGGACAAGATACGACTATCAGAGCTAGCATCACAAACATGACACCAGATAGACATACATCCATAAATGAGCCAGAAGTATCAGCTAGTTTAGAGCATGTAAAAAAACCTGAAGTTATCTTTAAAGAAGCTGATGGAGCTAAAACTATGAGTAGAGAGCAGGCTATGAGTGATGATAATCTTAATAGCACGACAGTTACCATCAAGCTTCCTAAAAATGCAGTAAGTGGAGACAAACTAACTGTAACTATAGAAAATGAATTAGACGAAAAAGATTCAAATGGAAAATCTAAATTTCATAAAGAAGATCCTAAAGAATACACTGTTAGAAAAGATCCTAATGGTAAGTTTTATGTAGAAGATAGTGGCGGCAATAAAATAGATACAGATACAGATGGTAGAAGTTTTAAAATTTCTGGCATTAAAACAGCGACTGGTCTAGAAACTAAAGTAACAGCTGAGATAAAAGATAAAGATGGTATTCAGCATGCAGAAGATACAAGCACGGTTACTATCTCAAATATAAACGATATGGCAGTATATTTCAAAGAGGATGCTGACCGTAACGTATCTTTAACGAGAGCAGAGAGCAAGGACGCAGATGGCGACCTACATAAAACGACAGTAGTAGTAAAAGTGCCAAATAACGTTATAGCTGGTGATGTGGTAACTGTAAAAATGGATAATGACACTTCACCTAAAACTTATAAGGTTACAGGTAGAGATCCAAGCGGTAAAATCATGCTAGAAGATACTTCTACTCATACTTCTATAACTGCAAGTGATAAAAATGAGATAGAAATTCCTGGCGTAGAGATCATTGCTGGCAAGACCATCAATGTAACTACTGAGACCACCGATGCAAGTGGCGGCAAGAAAGCCGAAGCTCAAAATCATAATACTCTTGAAAAGCTTCATGAAGACATGGAGATAACTTTTGAAAAAGATACCAATAATGATGGTATTTTGGGCAGCACAGAGGCAACTGGAGCGACTACTATAGCAACTATCAAGCTTCCTTCAAATTTTGTTTTAGGTGATAAATTAATAGTAGAGTCACACAACGAAGACACGCCAAACAATAAAACGACCAAGATATATGAGATAGTAAAAGACAATAACGGCAAATTAATAGCCAAACATGGTAGTGAAGAGCTTGATATTACCGATGATACTGATGGCAATAAGGTGGTCAAATATACACTTGGCTTAACAGAAGATCATAAGACTATCATTAATGCCAAGGTTACTGATAATACTGGTGCTGATAAGGTTGAGACAAATAGCGATATTACGCTTGATGCTCAAGGTAGCGGTTCTGGAACAGGCTTTAGGCTATTTATTGATGAGGATAAAGATAGAAACGGAGTTTTAAGTAGAGATGAAGCTATGAAGGATGGAAAATTAAATACCACTTCGGCAACACTTCAAATCCCAACCACTGTAAATAGTGGTGATACTATAAAAGTTAAGGTAAATGGTGGAGCAGAACAAGAATATACTGTTGTTTCAAATGTCGGCAATCGCATTACTCTAAAATTTCCAGATAATCACACTGATTTACTTCCAGCAGACAATAAACTAGAAATTTCTAATGTTCATATAGATAAAGATCATCCAGCAGTGGTTGAAGCTACTATAAAAGATATTAATACAGGAAGTAAAGTAGTAAAAACAGCTAAAGCTACGCTTCAAGCGATAGACACAAAAGATATAAAAGTCGAATTTGTAGAAGATAATGCAAGTAGAGATAATACAATAGATAGAGATGAGGACATATCTGACAATAACTTAAGATTAACAACCATAAGCGTTCAAGTGCCATATAATGTCACAAATGGTGATAAGGTAGCAGTAACAATAAAAGAACCTCAAGCTAATGGTACAACAGGGTCTAGAACCATAAATTACACAGTTTCAAAAACTGCTAATGGTAAAATTTCACTTACAGATGATACTACTCATATTACTACACAGTTAGCAAACAATACTATAAAAATTCCTGGCGTTGCTATGCTTCCAGGTCGCGAAACTAGTGCAGTAGCTACTATAACAAATGGTGCTGAGACTACAACTAGTAGCGAAGCAAAAGCTAAACTTGCACCTTTAAGTGAAGCGGGATTAAGTGTAAGCATAGTTGCTGATAAAAATGATAATGGCATTATCTCAAGAGATGAGTCAGGTAGTAAAATTTCAAAGGTTCATGTTTCTATCCCAGGAAGTGTTATAGCTGGCGATAAGATAGATGTTAAGATAACAAATCCTAACGGATCTATCTTAACTAAACATTATGAAGTTATGGGAAAAGATGTAAATGGAAAAATTACACTTAAAAATTTAGATGATAATTCTCAACAAACGCTTGGCAGAGATACTCCACTTGATCTTGATGCTACTATCGCAGTTGATAAAGAAACAAAAGCTGAAGTTACTCTAACTGACACATTTGGCGAGAGCAAAACAGTAAGCGATACAGCACATGCTGAGACCGATGCTATAAGAGGCATCATGTTTAATAAGGATATAAAAACCTCAGAAAATGGCGAAAGATCTACTACGGTTAAAGTTTATCTTAATGAAGATGCTAGAAATGGAGATACGGTAGAGTTTAAATACACTGATCCAGACAACCACCATGCATTAACTAAGACCGCAACATATACTCTATCAGCTGCAGATATAGCAAAAGGCACATTTGACCAAGAGCTTGATATCAATGCAAGATCAGCCTATGATCTAAATGTTAAAGCCTCACTTAAAACTTCAGATGGCTTAGAGTCCAAGTCTTACGAGCCTTATAAACCACTTCATATAGGCGTTGAAAACTATACGGTTAAATTTGACGCAAGTAAAGACATGAAAGGTGGCGAAGGCAACGATACTTTGGTCTTTGATGGCGACAAAGTTAACTTTAACAATATTTCTAATCTTGATTCAAAAGTGGAAAGCTTTGAAAATCTTGAGCTTAAAGGAAAGACAGAGATCAAATTTAATGTACAAAATATCCTTGATATCACTGATAACCCTGATACGGTGCTTAAGATAAAAGGTGGTGATGTTGATGCTAATGGCAATAAAATCACAAAAGTTGATCTAGATCACAAATGGGATCGTGACTCTAACTACGACGCTAGTGGCTTTAAAGGCTACTCAAGCATAGATCAAATAAATGGAAAGACTATCCATATCCAAATAGACGACAAAATCCACACCGATCTTTAATCCCCAAAATGAGTGCGTAAATTCGCACTCATTTTAAACTCAAACTCACATTATTTTTTAAGTCTTGTTTTACTAATATTTGCTCCTTAAAGGAGAAAATGTGAAAAATTTAATAGCCGTTATTATAGTTATTGCTGCACTTGCTTTTGGTGTTTTTAAGTATATAAATTCATTTGTTGCGCTTGATGAAAATGTAAATGCAAAGTGGTCACAGGTGTTAAATCAATATAAAAGAAGAGCTGAGCTTGTGCCAAATTTGGTTGAAACTGTAAAAGGCTACGCAGCCCATGAACAAAAAATTTTTGAAGATGTGGCAAATGCTAGAAGCAAGAGCATGCAAGTAAGCGTTGATGCAAGTGGTCTTAGCGATGAAGCTAAGATGAAAGAATTTATGACAGCACAAAGCTCATTTGGCTTGGCACTTGGCAGGCTTATGGCAGTTAGTGAGAACTATCCAGAGCTAAAAGCAAATCAAAATTTCTTATCTCTTCAGAGTCAGCTTGAAGGTACGCAAAACCGCATAAGCGTAGCAATGCATGATTATATCGAAGCTGTAAAAGAGTATAACGTAGCCCTTAGAAGCTTTCCAAATAAATTTATAGCAAGTACTTTTTATCCTGAGCTAAAGCCAAAACAAAATCTTGAAATAAGCAACGAAGAGAAGATAAATCCAAAAGTTTCATTTGAGAAATGATGAAGAAAATTTTTGCTCTTTTATTTTTTACATTTTGCTTTTGTTTTGCCATAAATTTTAATGAGCAGATAAATGATGAGGCTCAAATTTTCTCTAAAAATGAGAAAGCTGAGCTTTTAAACTTAGTGCAAAATTACGAGCAAAATAGTACGACGCAAATTGCTATCGTGACGCTTAAATCACTAGAAAATAAAAGCATAGAAGAGATCTCTCTTGAGATAGCTAGAGGCTACAAGCTGGGACAAAAACAAAGCAGTAATGGAGTGCTTTTAATAATCGCTCCAAACGAGAGAAAAGTACGTATAGAAGTTGGTTATGGGCTTGAAGGCGTACTAACTGACGCTATTTCTAGCCAGATCATAAATGATGTAATAGTGCCTAAATTTAAGCAAGGAGATATGGGTGGTGGCGTGATAGATGGCATAAGAGCCATCATAAAGGTAGCTAGTGGCGAAGAATTTGAAAGCGTGAGTGAAGATGAAGAGATACCATTTGGAATAGTTGCCTTTTTTGCTGGCATGATCTCGTGTTTTATCTCTGGCTTTTTAGGTAAATTTTTTATGAGAATTGGCTTTAGTGCGTGTTTTGCAGGGCTTACATCTACGGTATTTGAGCAATTTTTTGGCGTGCAAAATTACTTCATTGTCTTTGCCATCGTGTTTGTAATATTTTTTATTATTTTAAAAAATGCCTTTAAAAAAAATACTCAAAGCAAAAATGCACATAGTGGTTTTAGGCGTGATAGATCAGACTCAAATAGCAGTGGTAGCGGTCATTCAAGTAGCTCAAGAGGTGGTGGCTTTAGTGGCGGCGGAGGCGGTTTTGGCGGAGGCGGAGCAAGTGGTAGTTGGTAAAATTTCATCAAAGATTAGCTTGTAAAGCTCAAACCCTTTAAAATATATAAAAATTTAGGAGCAAAGATGCTAGCTGGTGAGCTGCTTAAAAGCCATTTTGCTAAATTTGATCTAGTGGCAGTGCTTAGTAAATTTTTAGAGCAAAGTCATTTTGATAAAGAAAAATTTGGCCTACTTAAACAAAATAACTTTAAAATTTTAGATAAAAATATAAAGCAAGAGATAGTTGGGACTGCTGGTTTTAAAGAGTTTTTTGACGATAAATTTCAGAGTTTTTTATGCGAGCTTATGCAAAGTAAAGTTTTAATTGTTTCTGGCAAAGAGTATAAATTTAGTGAGCTTGAAATTTATACTTGTTTTGACGCAAATACCTACAAAAGGCAGTGTGAGGTAGGAGAGATTTACTTTCACAACTTTGGCTTTGACATATCTTTTAAAAGCAATCTATCGCTTTATGGTGGCGTTTTAGTAAGAAGCCTAAAGCCCTTAAGCGGGCAAAATTTTATCTTTGGGCCAAGAAAATGTGCCTTGCATATCTTAAATAGCAAAATGAGCAATTTAAACTTTGATCTAAAAGAGGCTAATTTTAGAAAAGATGAGATTGCTTTTACGTCACGTATTAGATCATTTAGCGATGAAAATCAGCAAAAAAATGATCGTCTTAGAGCATTTACTGCTGAGTTTGAAAAAGCCTTAGAATTTGATGAAAATTATAAAAAGAGATTAAATGCCTATAAAAAGGGGTGAAATTCGTCTTTTTATCAGCTTTTGCGGTGATAAATTTAGCCCAAAAATGCTAGATAAAAAAGATCGCAGAAGAGTAAAAAAATACCCAAATTTGATAAAACAAAACTCATTTAAAATATCTCGCTACTTAAAATTTAAAGCAAAGATGCGAGGTAAAATCTGTCTTTCTCATAGCCTAAATTTTACTGACTCGCTAAATGAGAGCTTAACTCAGGCAAAA
Organism: Campylobacter concisus; assembly: GCF_002914195.1. Lineage (GTDB taxonomy): Bacteria > Campylobacterota > Campylobacteria > Campylobacterales > Campylobacteraceae > Campylobacter_A > Campylobacter_A concisus_M. The sequence continues at coordinate 7,681 of NZ_PPAU01000090.1, forward strand.
GAGCTTGCTCTAAAGCTAAAAATAGCAGCTCTTGTTGTCGCATTTTTGCTGCTGTGGTTTTATTTTAGCGCGGCTGTATCGGTACTAGTGATGGGCATCATCATCTTTAGGGTGCTTCTTACGCTCTTTATCTTTGCCATTTTTGGCGTAAATTTAAGCATTTTTGGTGTCTTTGGACTCATACTTGCAAGTGCTGTTGGGATTGATTACATGATATTTGCGCTAAATGAGAGCCTTAGTGAAAAAGAGCGAATTTATGGGATATTTTGCGCATTTATCACGAGTTTTATCTCGTTTTTTACTCTTTCTTTTAGCCAGACCGCGGCTCTTAGCGTCTTTGGACTAAGTGTTAGCCTTTGCGTGCTGATATACGGGCTATGTGCTAGCGTTTTATCTTGTAAAAATATAAAAATTTAGTTTGATTTTCAGGCCCCAAGTGGCTTGTCTAGCTCGGGGCTTTGGTTTTTACATTATAACGGCTGGTTTGCCTATGTCTGCATTTTATTTGCCTCGTTCTAGGTGTTTGAACCTTTATTGGGATCAAATTTATATGGCAGCTTAAATAGCGATTTGTCTAGCTTTTTGCAAATACTGCCCTTTTTGAAAGCTTTATTTACCTCTTTCAAAAATACACTTATGAATTACTAAAATTGTACGGCATGAGGCGCCTTAAGCTTGTATAAATTTGGCATAAGAGCTAAACTCACCACCGCTAATCTCACTTATAAATTTATCCAGCCCATCGCTATTGCCATTTTGTGGGATCTTGCCTTCGCTAAGGTCTATGAGCCCATCCACATAGATGACGTAACCACCAATTTGAGCGTATTTTACGAGCTCTTGCCTATCTTTTACGACGACTTCTTTGCTCTCTTTGCCGGCGTATCCGCCAAAATTTTGCTCTGCACCAATGCTAGCGTAATCAAAGGGCGAGTCGCTTGCTTTTATCTCGCCTGCTTGAGCTAGAGCACCAAATGCAAATAACGAAGAAACGGCTAGAAACAATATCTTTTTAAACATCTTTAGCCTCCTAAATTTGGCTTTTTATTCTTGATATTTTGTTGCGAATATCGCCGTTAAATTTAGTGCAATTTTTAAAAAGGCAAAATTTACGCGAAAAATATCTCACTTTTTAGACGAAGTAGGCATAGATACGCACTTAGCACGCTTTGCTCTCTTACGTAGTTGCGCTCCCCTTTTAAAAGTAGCCTCTCAATCTCGATGTTGCCGTTTCTATCGCCAGCTGCGACATATACCGTGCCAACTGGCTTGCTGACTGTGCCACCACCTGGTCCAGCGATACCACTAATAGCAAGCGCAAAGTCCGCATTTGTCGTGCTTAGCGTACCTTTTACCATCGCTTTTACGCAAGGCTCGCTCACGGCGCCATAGGTATCTAAAATTTCATCCTCAACGCCCAGCCACTCGTGCTTTATGTGATTTGCGTAGGTTACCAAGGAGCCATCAAAGCTAGCTGAAACACCGCCGTATCTTGCAAATTTAGCCGCCGCCAGCCCAGCCGTGCAAGACTCGGCAAATGAAATTTTAAGCCCTTTTTGTATGAGCCTCTTTGCTACAAATTTGATCACATCTTTTTGCGGGATAAATTTTTGCGAAAATAGCGTTTTTACCCCTTGCAAAAAGCTCTCGATCTGGCCAAATTTATTGCTTTTTGCCCTTACTAGTATCAAATTTGGCAGTATCTGCGCAAGGGTTATATCGACCTCATAAGTTTTAGCAAGTGGCAGCATAAGGATCTTCGCGCTATCTGCGTCGATGTCTATTAGATGAAAGTAGCTAAAATCAGGCTCATAGTCGGTGAGAAACTCGCCCAGTTCTTCATTTGGATTAGCTTTTATGAGATTTATCTGAGCGTTATTTAGGCTGGCTAAAAAGCTATTTTTAGAGTAGTCTAAGCTATCTTTAAGCGCAAGGGTCGTGCTATCTTTTAGCTCGAGCGAGCCCCCAGTTAGCGTCGCTACGATCTTTGCAGCGATGGCAAAATTTTCATCTGAGCCAAAAATGCTTACAAAGTCGTAATCTTTTGATAAATTTTCGATGATAAAAGGTAGCTCTTTGCTATTTTTGGGAGCAAAACTGACCACTCCAAGCTCGCCAAAATGATCCTCGTAACTTTGAAAAATGTAGTTTAGAAATTCTCTATTTATCTCAAGATCTTCGCCTATTATCAAGATACTTTGTCTCATTTTTAAGCTCCTTTTTTTGCCTCATTATACTATTTTTCAGTGTGATTTAACCAGCACAGGTGTAAAATTAGCAAATTTTAAAATCAAGGTAAAAAATGGACTACAAAGAGACACTTTTACTCCCAGAGACAAATTTCCCGATGCGCGGAAATCTCCCACAAAATGAACCACAAAGACTAAAATCATGGTATGAAGAGCGCAAGGTTTATGAAAAAATGAAGAAAAACCGCCAAAAAGCGGTTAAAAACTTCAACATCCACGACGGCCCTCCGTATGCAAACGGCCACCTTCATATCGGCCACGCGTTAAATAAAATTTTAAAAGATATCATCACAAAAACGCACTATTTTTATGGCGAAAATGTCCGCTATGTGCCAGGCTGGGACTGTCATGGCTTGCCTATCGAGCAGCAAGTTGAAGTCAAGCTTGGTGATAAGAAAAAAGAGCTTAGCAAGGTCGAGATCAGGGAACTTTGCAGACAGCATGCGAGAGAATTTATAGATATCCAGCGAGATGAGTTTAAGACTCTTGGCATCATCGGTGACTTTGAAAATCCATACATGACGATGAAATTTGAGTTTGAGGCTGATATCTACAAAGCGCTTTGCGAGATCGCTAAAAAAGGCCTTTTGATAGAGAGAAGCAAGCCGGTTTATTGGAGCTGGGCGGCTAGATCGGCGCTAGCCGAGGCTGAGGTCGAGTACGAGGAGAAAGAGGACTACTCTATTTACGTAGCATTTGAGCTTGATGGCGACGCGCTAGAAAAGCTTGGCGTAAAAGAGGCAAGCGCTGTCATCTGGACGACCACGCCTTGGACACTTCCAGCAAATCAAGCTATAAGCCTAAATCCAGATGAAATTTACGTGCTAACGGCTGAAAATTTGATCTTTGCAAAGCCACTACTTGAGAGTATCGTGGAAAGCGGTCTAAGCAAGGGCGAGATCAAAAAAGAGTTCAAATCAAGCCTACTTGAAAACACTCACGCGATAAATCCACTAAACGGCAGAAAGTCGCGATTTTTACTAGGCGATCACGTCATGATGGACGGGGGTACTGGACTTGTTCATACAGCTCCAGGACACGGCGAGGACGACTATTACGTCTGTTTGAAATATGGCTTTAGTGAAATTTTGATGCCAGTTGATGATAGTGGCTGCTACGATGAGAGCCTAAAGCATCACGGACTATTTAGAAGCGATGTGGTAGACGAGTTTGTCGGTATGCACATCTTTAAAGCAAATGAGAAAATTTTAGAGCTACTTGGCAAAAATTTACTTAGCGTCTCTAAATTTAGACACTCTTATCCATTCTGCTGGAGAACGCATAAGCCTGTTATTTATAGAGCCACAAAGCAGTGGTTCATCGCTATGAACGAGGCAAAACTAGGCGGAAAAACGCTTAGACAAACAGCACGTGAGGAGCTTGAAAAGGTTAAATTTTATCCAAGTGTGGGCATAAAAAGAATAGGCTCAATGATAGAAAATCGCCCAGACTGGTGCATCTCTCGTCAGCGTGACTGGGGCGTGCCGATTGCTTTTTTCAGAGATAAGGCGACAAAAGAAGTTATATTTGATAGTGAAATTTTAGACCACATCGCAGGTATTTTTAAAGAAAAAGGCGCTGATGCGTGGTGGGCGCTAAGCATAGACGAGCTTTTACCAAAAGGCTCAAAATACAAGGCTGAAAATTTAGAAAAAGTGATGGATATCCTTGACGTTTGGTTTGATAGCGGCTCGACGTGGCATGCGGTCTTACAAAGTGACAACTACGACGCTGGCAAATACCCTTCAAGTATGTATCTAGAGGGCTCAGACCAGCACCGCGGCTGGTTTCAAAGCTCGCTTCTAGTAAGTACAGCTATAAATTCTCACGCACCTTATGAGAGTATATTAACTCACGGCTTTACAGTTGATGCTAAGGGCGAAAAGATGAGCAAGAGCAAGGGCAATGTCATCGCTCCACAAGACGTGGCGAAAACTCATGGTGTAGAAATTTTGCGCCTTTGGGTTGGTATGAGTGATTATTCAAGTGACCTAAAGATAAGCGAAGATATATTAAAACAAATCAGCGAGCAATACCGCAAAATCCGCAACACTATACGCTTTTTACTAGCAAACGTAAATGACCTAGAAAGCCTAAATACAGAGTTTAACATCCTTGATAAATGGATCTTAGCACGCGCTAAAAAGGTTTTTGATGAGGCGAGTGCTTGCTTTAAAAACTACGACTTTTCAAAGGGCTTTAACATCCTTTTAAATTTCCTATCAGCCGATCTTAGCGGCGTATATCTTGACGTTTGCAAAGATAGGCTCTACTGCGACGCAAAGGACGCTCCAAGAAGAAGATCAGCTCAAAGCGCGATGGCGATCATCACAAAGGCACTTTTGCCACTCATCGCTCCAACGCTTACTTACACTGTTGATGAAGTGATGGACTACGCTCCAAAGATCATCAAAGGCGACGCAAAAGACGCGTTTGATCTAGTCTATGAGCCTATCATTTTTGATCTTAGCTTTGAAGATGAGCTGCTCTTTGCCAGCAGGGAGAAATTTAACGAGATCGTAGACGTTCTTAAAAAAGAGAAAAAGATAAAATCAACTCTAGAGCTAAGCCTAGAGACCACAAGCCACAGCATCACAAGCTACGACGAGCGCGAAGTGGCAGATCTTTACATGGTAAGCTCAGTTAGAGCTTATGATGATAGCGAGCCACTAGCTGAGTTTGAGCTAGAGGGGGATAAATTTAAGATCATAGCAAGCAACCTTCACAAATGCCCAAGGTGCTGGAAATTTAACGCTAGCAAAGAAGATGCGCTATGCCCAAGATGTGAAGGGGTCATAAGTGCTAAGTGAGCCAGTAAGCGCAACTATCATAATAGCAACGATCGCTGCGGTGGTCGTTGTTAGCTTGTTTGGCATATTTTTGGTTAATAAATTTAAAGGATAAAAATAGTGGTAACTTTGAAAGAAGCTTTGAAATTTTCAGCTGAAGAGATAAAAAATTTACGAGCTGAGCTTGAGGCGAAGATCATAAAAGAAAAAGAGCTTGGCGCTTATGTCGAGCAGCTAGCAAATTTAGAGATCGCAAAACTAGGCGAGGGCGTGCCTATCGCTATAAAAGATAACATCCAAGTAAAAGGCTGGAGCGTCACGTGTGCCTCAAAAATTTTACAAGGCTACGTAGCACCTTATAATGCAACCGTTATCGAGAAGCTACTTAGCAAAAATTTAGCTCCATTTGGCCGCACAAATATGGACGAATTTGCGATGGGAAGCACGACTGAGAGCTCATTTTACGGCAAAACACTAAACCCACTAAATCACGCTCACGTCCCAGGTGGCAGTAGCGGTGGCTCAGCAGCAGCAGTTGCAGCTGGCCTTGCAGTAGCCGCACTTGGTAGTGACACTGGTGGCTCGATCCGCCAGCCAGCGGCATTTTGTGGATGTGTAGGACTTAAGCCAACTTATGGCAGAGTGAGCAGATATGGCCTTGGCGCCTACTCAAGCAGCCTTGATCAGATAGGCCCTATCGCACAAAATGTAGAAGACGCTGCCATTTTATATGACGCGATCGCTGGACATGACCCAAAAGATAGCACGAGCGCAGATGTGCCGTTTGCGAGCGTTAGCGACAAGATAGATGGCAACAAAAAGCTAAAAATTTGTGTCATCAAAAATTACGTAGAAAACGCAAGCGAGCAGACAAAAGCTGCTTTAAATTTAGCTATCGAGAAGCTAAAATCACACGGACACAGCGTAACTTACACAAATTTTGAAGACTCAAAATATGACGTCGCAGCTTACTACATCATCGCAACCGCAGAGGCAAGCGCAAATTTAAGCCGCTACGATGGCGTGAGATATGGCAGACGCGCAGATGCTAGAAATTTAAAAGAGCTATATGTAAATTCGCGATCTGAAGGCTTTGGCGAAGAGGTGAAAAGAAGAATCTTGCTTGGTACATTTGTGTTAAGTAGCGGATACTACGATGCTTACTATATCAAAGCGCAAAAAGCAAGAGCGCATATAAAAGCTCAGTATGAGAAAATTTTAGAAGAAAATGACCTTATTTTTATGCCAGTTGCTCCAAGTACAGCTTATAAATTCGGAGCACACAGCGATCCGCTTCAGGCCTATCTAAGCGACATCTACACTATCAGCGTAAATTTAGCAGGCCTACCAGCTATCTCTGTGCCAGTTGGCAAAGATGATCAAAATTTGAACGTGAGCGCCCAGCTCATCGCAAAAGCGTGGGACGAACAGACCTTGATAAATGGTGCTAAGAGCCTAGAAAATTTAATAAAAGGATAAAAATATGAAGATAGTAAAGAGAGCTTTAACATTTGAGGATGTGCTTCTTGTGCCGCAATACTCTGAAATTTTGCCAAAGCAAGTTGATGTGAAAACCAGGATCAGCAAAAATGTCACGCTAAATATCCCAGTGGTCTCTGCTGCGATGGATACTGTGACTGAGCATAGAACTGCTATCATGATGGCGAGGCTCGGCGGTATCGGCGTCATCCACAAAAATATGGACGTCGAAAGCCAAGCAAAAGAGGTCAAGCGCGTTAAAAAAAGCGAAAGCGGCGTCATCATCGATCCTATCTTTATAAATCCAGAAGCGACCGTGGCTGAAGCTCTAAGTCTTATGTCAGATCTTCATATCTCAGGCGTTCCAGTCATCGACAAAGACCGCAAACTAATAGGAATTTTAACAAACCGCGATTTGAGATTTGAGACAAATATGAGCGTTTTGGTAAAAGACCGCATGACAAAAGCACCGCTTATAACCGCACCAAAGGGCTGCACGCTTGATGATGCGGAGAAAATTTTCTCTCAAAATAGAGTTGAGAAGCTTCCTATCGTCGATAAAGACGGCAGACTTGACGGGCTTATCACCATAAAAGATCTAAAAAAACGCAAAGAGTATCCAAATGCAAACAAAGACAGCTACGGCAGACTTCGCGTGGCGGCGGCTATTGGCGTGGGTCAGATAGAGCGTGCTAAAGCACTAGTTGATGCTGGCGTAGATGTCATCGTTATCGACTCAGCTCACGGCCACTCAAAGGGCATCATTGACACCTTAAAAGAGGTAAAAGCAAATTTTAAAGTCGATGTAGTAGCTGGCAATATCGCAAACCCAGCAGCCGTAAAAGACCTAGCAGAAGCAGGAGCTGACGGCATAAAAGTGGGCATCGGACCAGGATCAATATGCACCACAAGGATCGTTGCTGGTGTTGGCGTGCCTCAAATTTCAGCTATTGACGACTGCGCAAGCGAAGCAGCAAAATATGGCATCCCAGTTATCGCAGATGGTGGCTTAAAATACTCAGGCGACGTGGCAAAAGCCCTTGCAGCAGGTGCAGCATGCGTTATGGCTGGTAGCTTGCTAGCAGGTTGTGAGGAGAGTCCAGGCGAGCTCATCACTTTCCAAGGTCGCCAGTACAAAGTATATCGCGGCATGGGCTCAATAGGCGCTATGACAAAGGGCAGCTCGGATCGCTACTTCCAAGAGGGCACCGCTCAAGACAAGCTTGTGCCTGAAGGCATCGAGGGCCGTGTGCCATTTGCTGGCAGCATAAAAGATGTGATCCATCAGCTAATAGGCGGACTAAGAAGCGCTATGGGCTATGTTGGCGCAAAAGATATCCCAACTCTTCAAGAAATAGCCGAATTTGTCGAGATAACAAGCGCTGGACTAAAAGAGAGCCACGTCCACGACGTAGTTATCACTCACGAGGCACCAAACTACAAAGTTAATTAGTGTTAAATCTGCAAACTAGAACTATTAAATTTAACGAGCCACTCTATCTTGAGAGTGGCCGTATCCTATCAAATTTCAAGCTTATTTATGAGACTTATGGCACGCTAAATGCCGATAAAAGCAACGTTATTGTGACCTGTCACGCCTTAACTGGCTCGCACCACGCAGCTGGCACCTACGCAGGCGATGAGAAAGCTGGCTGGTGGGACGGGCTAATAGGCAGTAAAAAGGCGGTCGATACGGATAAATTTTACGTTATTTGCGTAAATATCCTAGGCTCGTGCTTTGGCTCGACCTCGCCACTAAGTGTGGATAGAAGTAGCGGTAGAGAGTATAGGCTAAATTTCCCAGTCCTTGCCATAAGCGACGTAGTAAAGGCGCAAATGAGGTTATTTAGCGAGCTTGGCATCACAAGGGTAAGAGCCGTGATAGGTGGTAGTCTTGGCGGTATGCAAGCACTTTGCTACGCTATCGAGTTTCCAGAATTTGCCCAAGATATCATAATGCTAGCAAGCACCTACCAGACTAAGCCATGGGCGATAGCGTTTAACAAAATCGCCATCGAAGCCATTTTGAATGATGAAAATTTCAAAAACGGCGAATACGACGCGGAATTTATAAGAAAAAATGGTCTAAAAGGTATGGCTTATGGCAGGATGGCAGGGCATATCAGCTTTTTAAGTCCTGATAGCATGGATGAGAAATTTGGACGAAACTACGTCGAGACAGACGGTCTTTACGAGCTTTCTGGGCGCTTTCAGGTGGATCGCTACATGGAGTACAACGGCTACAACTTCCCAAAGAGGTTTGATCCGCTAAGCTACCTATATATCGTAAAAATGATGAACATCTTTGACTGTACAAGGCACTATGACAACCTAAAAGACGCCCTTGCGCCGATCAAAGCAAATTTGCATCTAATCGCTTTCAAAGGCGATCTACTCTTTCCGCCAAGCTGTATGAGAGAAATTTATGACGCACTTTGCGAGATGGGCAGAGGCGCAAAGACAAATTTTGTAGAGATAGATAGCAACTACGGCCACGACGCATTTTTGGTCGAGATAGAAAAATTTGATGGATATATAAAAAATATATTAAAAGGATAGAAAATGGAGCAAAAAGAGCAAAGCTTTGAAGAGAAATTGGCCCTAGCAGATAAAATTTTAAACGATCTAAACAAAGATGATGTGAGCCTAGAAAATAGCATAAAGCTGCACGAGCAGGGTAAAAAGCTCTTAAATGAAGCAAGAGAAATTTTAGAAAATGCAAAACTTAGCATAAAGCAGGTGGATGATGAGTAAAATTTGTGCTCTTCAGCTACCAACTCAGCCTTTAAGTGAGGCAAGGCTTGATTATTATCTAAAAATTTGCGCGGATGAAAACGCAAGGCTTGTTGTTCTTGGTGAATATGTGCTAAATAGCTTTTTTAAAGAGCTCATTAGCATGCCAAAAAGCCTCATAAAAGAGCAAAGCGAGCGCAAGAAAGAGGCTCTTTTTGCAATGGCAAAAAAGTATGATCTAAATATCGTTGCACCCATTGTAAATCTAAAAGGCAAGGAAATTTTTAAAAGTCTAGCCAAATTTACCCCAACACAAGTCAAGCTATATGATCAGCAAATTCTCATGCCTTACGCTCACTGGAACGAGGTGAAATTCTTTAATAACACAAGCGATGAGCTAAATTTGCCTATTTTTACATACGATAAATTTAAAGTTGGCGTCATGTTTGGCTATGAGGCGCACTTTGATGTGTGCTGGGCCTATATGAGCGCTAAAAAGGTCGATATCGTGCTCGTGCCAACGGCTTGTACATTTTTTTCTCAGGCGCGCTGGGAGGAGCTTTTAAAGGTTAGGGCCTTTACAAATAACGTCTACGTGCTGCGCGTAAACCGCGTAGGAAGCCATAAAAGTGACGATACGCAGTGGAGCTTTTACGGCGATTCGATGCTTATTAATCCGTTTGGTGAAGTTAAAAATAGACTCGGCAAGAACGAAGAGATGATGATAGATGAGCTTAGCAAAAAGGAGCTTAGTGAGGCTAGAAGCACTTGGGGTTTTATGCAGATAGAGGCGAAATTTAAAAGATAAAAGAAGACCGTAACTGGACGGGAAAGCGAGCTTAACAAGAATGAGTGCTCTTTAAAGGAATTTTGGAGTGAAATTTGAAACGAAGTGAAGTTGAAAGGTATATAAAAGATAAATTTGACATTTTAGGCGAGCAACTTTTCCTAAAGTATCCAAAATTTAGCGCCTTTCGTCACAAGAATAACAAGAAGTGGTTTGCGCTACTTATGCAGTTAAGCGCTAGCAAACTTGGGCTTGAAAGTGATGAAATGATAGAAGTTTTAAATCTAAAATGCAGCCCTGATCTAGCGATGGTGCTAGTTGATGAGGTGCAAATTTTTAAGGCATATCATATGAATAAAAAGCACTGGATAAGCGTAAATTTAAACTCCAAAATCTCACAAAAAACCGTTTTTGATCTGATAGATGAAAGCTTTACCTTAAGCAAATAAAAGCCATTTTCAGCCTTAAATTTAGTAGTTTTTGTTAAAATCACGAAAAACTTAAGGATAAAATTTGCAAGAGCTAAACAACGAGATCAAAAAAGTCCATTTCATAGGCATCGGCGGCATCGGCATCTCAGCCATCGCTAGATTTTTACACGAAAAAGGCCACAAGATAAGCGGCAGCGACATCAAAGAGAGCAAAACGACGCTAGAGCTAAAAGATGAAGGCATCGAGGTCATCACGCCGCACTGCAAAGAGGCGATAAAGGACCAAGACTTTGTGGTCTATTCAGCTGCGATAAAAGAGGATAATATCGAGCTAGTGGAGGCTAGAAGAAAGGGCATAAAGTGCTTTTCAAGAAAAGAAATTTTGCCTTACGTGCTTGAGGATAAGTGTGTTTTTGCAGTAGCTGGTGCGCACGGCAAGAGCACGACTTCAGCGATGCTAGCAAGCCTAATCGAAGGCTCAGTCATAATCGGCGCCATCTCAAAGCAGTTTGGCTCAAATATGCGCTATGCAAAGAGTGACAACGTCGTATTTGAGGCTGATGAGAGCGATTCGAGCTTTCTAAACTCAAACCCATACCTCGCCATCGTCACAAACGCAGAGCCAGAGCACATGGAACACTACGACTACGATTTAGCTAAATTTTACGCAGCCTACAAGGGCTTTTTGGAGCGCGCAAAAGTTAGAGTGATAAACGCTGAAGACGAGTTTTTAAGCACGCTTAAGCTTGATGCGATCAGGCTTTACCCAAGTACCGATATCACCGAGCTTACGATGGTGGTAAGAGATTATCAGCCATATACCAGCTTTAATCTTAAAAATTTAGGCAAATTTGAAGCCTTTGGCATGGGCGAGCACATCGCCATAGACGCATCTTTGGCAATTCTTGCTGCGATGCATGAGACACCGCTTAAAGACATCAGAGAAAATTTACTAAATTTTAAAGGTATTAAAAAGCGTTTTGATATCCTTAGCGCAAACAAAAATTTCGTCCTAATCGACGACTACGCGCACCATCCAACCGAGATAAAAGCGACGCTAAAATCAGTCTTTGAATACGCCAAAATTTTAGGCATAAACAGCGTCACAGCGATATTTCAGCCACACCGCTACACAAGACTTAGCACAAATTTACCTGGCTTTAAAGAGTGCTTTAAGGGCGTTGATGAGCTTGTCATCTTGCCAGTTTATGCAGCTGGAGAAAGTCCGATCGAAGTTGATATGAAGAGCGAATTTAGCGAATATAACCCGATCTTTACAGACAAGGTCGAGAGGGTTGAAGAGGGGATAGAATTTACAGATGAATTTGGCGTGAAAAACCGCCTAAGTGATGGCATCGTAGTTGGCTTTGGAGCGGGCGATATCAGCGTGCAGCTAAGAGGCGGATATTAATGGATCTAAGTAATTTCAAGCCTCAAGATGAAAATGAAATTTTAAAAGAGATAAAAGAAAAAGAGCTTAGTGAAGAAGAAATTTCAAGCCTTATAAATTTAGGTAAAAAAGATATCTTGATCGCGCTTGCAAGGTCGCAAAAGCTAAGTAGCACTCAGATAAAAGAGATGCTGCCAAATGCCACGTATATGGCTGTTTGCTTGCTAGTTGAAAAACAAGATATCAGTGAGGTTAAGGCTGAAATTTTAGAAAAGATCGAGCCTCATTCTGAGCTTTACAAAGAGCTCATCGCAAAATATAAGGGCGTAAAATGGTAAGAAATTTGATAATAATCGCCGGTGTGATGCTGCTTTTTGGAGCGATCTGGGCGATAAAAGATGAAAAGATAAACAAAAAAACAAAGGCTATTGTTAGTGCCATTTTGCTTGCAGTGCTTGTTTGTGGTTATATTTATGAGAGCAATTTGTCAAGAAATGAGGATGCTATTTCAAAGTTAGTTAGTGATTTTAAACAGGGCAAAACTCTAAAATGTGGCGACTATAATGTGAGCAATAAAAAATTTAACTACGAATTTGGCACGGCATCATTTTTGCCAAAACGAGAATTTAATGAATTTTCAGGCGTGATTGTTCCTATAAAGAGTTGCGAACAATGACTCAAGATATATTTGCAAAGCTCGATCTGGGCGAGTATTTGGATAAATTTCACTCCTTTTTAGCAAGGCAAAAACCGCTATTTTTACAAGGCGATAGCAAAATTCACTTTGAAAACATAAACGAGCTTTCAAAGTATGACTTCAAGGCACCAGACGAGATAAAAAACCTAGATGACGCGCTAATTAGACTTAGCAAGCAAGCGGTGCTTCACATCAGTGAAATTTATGAGTTTGCAAAGATTATTAAGTATTTTTCATATCTAAAAAAGCAAAAATTTGAAGGCAGACTTGGCGAGTGGATCGCAAAGGTAGAAATTCCTGAAGCGATGATCACTTTGGCAAACAGCTTTGATGAAAACGGCGAGTTTAGTGACAGCGTGGATGAGAGATTTCAGGCGATAAAGCAGGCCTTTAGCGAGAAAAAGCGTCAGATAGATGCCGAGCTTAAAAAGCTTATTTACTCAAAGCACATCACACCCTATCTAGTCGATACCCAGACGCACTACATAAACTCACAAGAGGCACTTTTGGTGCGTGGCGGTTTTAATCACGCCCTAAAAGGCACCGTGATCGCTAGAAGCTCAGGCGGCTACTTCTATGTCGCACCTGCAAGCACCGAGCGTCTAAAAAAGGAGCAAAGCGAGCTGCTTGATAGAAAAGAGGAGATCATTTTTGAGCACTGTAAGAAATTTAGCTTGCAGATGAGCAAGAGCCTGCTTTTTTTGAAATTTATAAACAGCGCTTTTGATCAGTTTGATGCGTATCAGGCGCGCGTAAATTTAGCTAGATCGCGTGACTATGAGTTTGTTTTGTCAAACAGCTCACACGTTATCAAGCTTGAGAAATTTGCCCACCCAGCGCTTAAAAACCCAAAAAGCGTGAGTGTAGATTTTAGTAAAAAGGTGCTTTTAATAACCGGCGTAAACGCTGGCGGTAAGTCGATGCTTTTAAAATCTATCATCTCAGCCACACTGCTTGCAAAATATTTACTACCTATGCGTATAGACGCAAACCGCTCAACTATTGGCTCTTTTAAAGAATTTGACGCGATCATAGAAGATCCGCAAAGTGTGAAAAACGACATCTCGACCTTTGCTGGCAGGATGGTGCATTTTGCAAAGCTTTTTACTAAAAAATCGATCATCATCGGCATCGACGAGATCGAGCTTGGCACCGATTTTGAGGAGGCTGCGAGCTTGTATGGCGTCATGATAGAGCGCCTCATCACTCAAGATATCAAAATGATCATCACGACCCACCACAAGCGCCTTGCGATGCTATTAGCTAAAAATCCAGAGGTTGAGCTAGTGGCGGCACTTTACGACGAGGTGGCTCAAAGGCCTAAATTTGAGTTTTTAAAGGGCACGATCGGCAAGTCTTACGCCTTTGAAACAGCGGCAAGATACGGCATATCTCAAAATTTAGTGGCTCAGGCTAAGAAAATTTATGGCGAAGATAAAGAGAATTTAAACGAGATCATCACTAAGACGCTAAATTTACAAACCAAGCTTGATGAGGGGATAAAAGAGGTTACGGCAAAAGAGGAGCGACTGGAGCGCTTGCTTGAAGAGCAAAAAGAGCTAAAAGAGAAAAATGAGATCAAGCTAAATGCGACTATTTCACGTCTGGAAAAAGAGTATTATGAAGCGATAAATGCAGCAAAAGCGGTTATAAATTTCAAGGATATAAAAGACAAACAAAGAGCGCTAAATGTGGCAAATGAGAAAAAAGCTGCTATCGTTAAGCCTAAAAAAACTGAGCGCGAGAGCCTAAAAGTAGGCGATAGAGTGAAGTATGAAAATATCAAAGGTACGGTTTTAAGCATCTCTAAAAATGATGCGATGATCGAATCAAATGGTATAAATTTGCGCGTACCACTTGAGCTTTTAAGAAAAAATGGCAACGAAGTGGTGCTGCCTAAAAAAAGTAGCGTGAGCTTAAATGTTGATAAGCCAAAGTCGGCCTCACTCTCAATTGATCTACACGGCATGAGAGCTGACGAGGCGATAGCAAAGCTTGATAAATTTATCTCGGATAGTCTTGTTATGGGATTTGATGAGGTTAGCGTATTTCACGGTATCGGTACAGGGAAGCTTGCCTTTGCAGTTAAAAATTTCTTAAAAGAGCATCCAAGTGTGAAAGAGTTTTTTGATGCACCAGCAAATCAGGGTGGATATGGAGCTAAAATAGTCAGACTTTAACTTTTTCCCAAAAGTTAAAATTTATTTTAAGGTTGATATAATCAGGGCAAGTACACAAAATAAGGGAAGTAACTTTTGAGTAACAAGGACGAACGGGCAAGTAAGCACTTAAATATCACTAAGACGATTGTTGTTTTGGTGTTTGTTTTGGGAAGTATTTTTTTAGTCGAAAACCTGGCAGTTTTTTATTTTAAATTTAATAATGCTTCTGCTGAAAATGGTTTTAATCTTCGAAAGAAAGTTGATTATTTGACATATCAATATGTTGATTATTTCAAAAATGTCAGCAAATATGATGTCGCAAATTTTCAATCTTACATTAACGATAGCGCTATGGGTGATGTCCTTTTATTAAAGGATGATAATAAAAATGGATACAAGGTCGTAGCGTCTTCAGATAAAAGAATAATAAATCAAGAATTTAACGACAAAAGCTGTGGAAATATCTTTGCTCATAATTTCCAAAAAGATTATTTTTGGGCAAAAATTTTGCCAGAAAATGCTGCTCAAGTTTGTATGTTTGTGCCGGTCGGAGAGTATATATTAGGCTTTAAAGGAAAGGTTGATCAACGTATTACTGGTACGCATGATGAGTACTTTTTTGAGTGGCTTTTAAATAATATGGCCTTAACATTCATCTTAAGCTTCGTTGGCGCAATAGTTGCTTTGTCTACTTGTATATGGTATGCGGTCAAGTACATAAAAGAAAAAAATAACTATAACGCATTAAAAACAGATGCTAAAAAACAGATAGAAGAGCTTGGAGAAAAGCTTTATATCGATCCGATGACTGGACTTTTAAATAAAACAGCATTGGTGCGTGATATTAATAGCTATGAAAATCCTAAAGTAGTGCTTATAGATATTGACGACTTTGGTAAGATGAATGACTTTTACGGTAAATTTGTATGTGATCAGATTTTGGTCAAGATGGCTGATTTGATCAGTGAATTTGCCAAAGATGAGAATATGAAGGCTTACTGCATAGAAGCAGATATGTTTGCTTTGGTAGAAGATAGCGATAGCTTTATCGATAGATATGAAGATATGGTTGAAAATTTGATAGAAATTTTTAAAGGTCGTATGCTAAGTATAGTCGATGAAGATGGTAGGGAGATAGAAGGTATCGAGATACATAGTACAATAGGCTTTGCTCTTGATAGTGACCAAACACTAAGAAAAGCAACAATAGCGTTAAAAACAGCAAAAGAGCAAGATAAAGACTATGTTTGCTATTTCAAAGGGCTAAATCAAAAAGAGGAATACGCAACTCAAATAGAACGCTCTAAACTGATACAATACGCCACTATAAATAACAATATTGTTCCTTATTTTCAGCCGATAGTTAATGACCAAAAGGTACCTGTAAAATACGAATGCTTAATAAGACTTTTAGATAGAGGCGATGTTATATCACCAAATGTCTTTTTAGATATCTCAAAGCGTATTAAGCGTTATGCTGATCTTGAGAAACAACTCATTAAAAAGTGTTTTAAGCAGCTTGTAGAGGATAAGAATTTAGTACTTTCCATAAATTTAAGCAGTAGAGATATGATCGATGGTGATGTTAGCTCGCTTGTTTTAAATTTATTGAACAAGCACAATGTTGCTGATAGAGTAGTATTTGAGATCGTTGAAGATGAAGAGCTTAAAAATTTAGAGAGAGTTTCAAATTTTATCGAGCGTGTAAAAAGCATGGGTGCAAAGATCGCTATTGATGATTTTGGCTCAGGATATTCAAATTTTTCTTACATTATAAAGATCAAGCCTGACTATGTGAAGATCGATGGCTCTATTATAAAAGATATAGACATAAATAAAGATTCACACTCTATCGCAAGTGCGATCGTGGCATTTGCAAAAGACCTTGGTATAAAAACTATTGCTGAATATGTGCATTCAAAAGAGATATTTGAAATTTGTAAAGAGATCGGCGTAGATGAGTTCCAGGGCTTTTACTTTGGTGCACCAGAGCGTGCTGGCTCATAAGGCACTTAGTGGTAATTAGCTTTTTAAAAGAGCTTTTAAGCTTTTGCTCTATCACACCTAATGATGCTGGAAGCTTAGAATTTATCGCTAAATTTTTACCTGATTTTGAGGCGAAATTTATAGAAAAAAATGGCACCAAAAATCTCATACTTTCTAAAATTTATGGAGACGGCGAGCATCTAGCTTTTGCAGGACATGTTGATGTCGTGCCTCCAGGTGAGGGCTGGGATAGTGAGCCATTTACTCCATTAGAAAAAGATGGCTACATCTACGCAAGAGGCGCACAGGATATGAAAAGTGGCGTGGCTGCTTTTGTTTGCGCTGCTAAAGACGCAAAATTTGATGGGAAGCTAAGCCTCATATTAACAAGCGACGAAGAGGGCGATGGCACATATGGTACGCCTTTAGCACTTGAATATTTACGCGAAATAAATGATTTGCCAAAATTTTGCGTAGTGGCTGAGCCAACTTGCGATAAAGAATTTGGCGATAGCATAAAAGTTGGCAGACGTGGCTCAATAAATGGCAAGATCGTGATAAAGGGCATTCAAGGGCACGTGGCATATCCTGAAAAGTGTGTAAATCCGGTAAATTTGATAGCTCCACTTTTAAATAAGATAGCTGATCACGATATGGACGCTGGGAGCGAGTTTTTTAGCCCAAGCAAGATTGTGATAACTGATATCAGAGGTGGTATGCAAGTTTGCAACGTCACGCCAAGTGAGCTTAGTATAATGTTTAATGTGAGAAACTCAAATTTAACCGACGTAAATGACGTTGAGAGCTATCTTAGAGAGGTCTTAAAAGGGCTTGATTACGAGCTTAGTATAAAGCAAAGCTCAAAGAGATTTTTAACGAATAAAGATAGCAAAATCGTAAAAAAATTAATGGCTTCTGTCACAAAGTTCACAGGCGTTACACCGGTTCTAAATACAAAAGGTGGTACGAGTGATGCAAGGCACTTTGCTGAATTTGGTGTAGATGCGATAGAATTTGGCGTCATAAACGACCGCATACATGCCAAAAACGAGCGAGTTAGCGTCCGTGAAGTAAATAAACTTTATGAAGTTTTTAAAGACCTTATAGAGAGTTTTAGTAGATAGCAAATTTGTAGTTGTAAAAATATAAAGTATTTTTACAACTACATTCAAAAAAGATCTATTTTAGTAGCAAATCTTCAAATTCTTTTTTAAACTCATTTTCACTGTTTTTATTATAAAACTTCGAAATGGCTGTTATTAGAAAGCTTTCACTGCTTAAATTTTTAGTTATTCTATCGTTAAAAATTTTCTTTAAAAATTCCTCTTTCCATTTATCATTTGCTATATACCCGTCTCCTTTTGGCTCAATAAATATTTGAAAATTTACCTCATCTCCTGATTTGTCTTTGCAAAATAGTAAAAAATCAGGCTCAAAAGCTCGACCGTTCTCATTATAAATTTTTAACTCTTGCTCATTTCTTACCAAGTAAATTTCATTATATTTTTTCTTAATTTCATCAAAATGGCTCATAAAAAATTCTACAAAAGCTTTTTCTTCGCTTGTTCCATAGTTTGCATTAAATATATACCATTCTTTATCTCCTATGACATTTTCTTGCCCGTTAACTCGTTCATCATCTTTGGTAATATTTAAGCTTTTATCTTTGAAAATTTCTTTAAATTTTGTACTTTTGTATTCACTGGATTTATACTTTGAAATTTTTTCGAGATTATCTTTTATGTGGTTTAAAAGTTTTTTTGCAGCAGCAAAGTATTCATCACTTGAAATATCTCTATCGTCACTATCGCTTTTAAAATTTATACTAAATTTATCTTCTAAAAGTTTTAAAAACTCACTTGTAGATTTTATTTCAACGAAATTTTCTTGTAAATTTTCAAAGTAAAAATATTCATCTGTACTCATGGCTGCTTTTAAAATATGCTTTGGAATTTTCTTTTCTTTAAGTGATTTACTATACGACGCAGGATTAAAATCTTCATCATTAAACACTACTTCTTTGGAGGATAAATTTGATCCGAGTATAAAATCAATTTCACTTGGTATATCCTTAAAGCAAGCATTGTTATATCCGACTAAAATTTTATCGTTATGCCATACTATAGCATTTTCATAAAAGCTAGTTTTTTTAAACCTATCTTTTAACTTAAGCTCTTTACGAACTGTATTTTCATCATAAATCCCGATATCTCTTAATGCCGTCTTTAGCTCACTTATATACCTACTATCATTGCTTGTGTGATAATAAATTTCCTCTAAAATTCTCAGTTCATTATCTAAGTCTTTATCGAATTTTCGTTTAAACTTATCATCTTCACTGCTTATTTTAAAAGGAAAGTATCTAGCCCCTCGTCCGATTAGCTGAGCTTCGCTTATGGTTGTTTTACCAGGCTTACCGTTTCTACCGTCTCTGCTTTCATAAAGCCTAACGATATCAAAAAGGTTTAGCACGTCCCAGCCCTCATTTAACTTATTTACTGCAAATATCGCTCTTATAGGGTTTTGATCATCTTCTAGCGAATTTATGATTAGTTGATTTTCTTTGATTTCTTCTTCTTTATTTACATTTATGCAGTTTTGCTGTTTGAAATTTTGTTTTATTCTTTTAGAAATTTCAATACATGATATATTTTGTTTTTTGAAGAACTCAAAAGCCTTAGTTATTGTTGCATCTTTGATTTCTTCTCTAAAATTATCTATAAAATTTTCATCCAAATTATCTATTAGCTTTCTAAATTTTTCTTCATTTTCAGTTGATTCATTTATAGTTTTTGATTTAAACAAAATTACAGGTTTTAGATTTATCCCATGGACTGCTGCTAAAGTACTTCTATATAAATTAAAAATAACAGCACACATCATCTTATTTTTATCGCTCATATCACTTTTAAAAAGCTCGATTTCCTTTGAGTAGCCATGCTCTCTAAATGCTTTCAGGTCATATTTAAAAAGCACTTTATCTTTATATTTTTCAGCTATTTCTACACTTTCATAGTCTAATGTAGCACTAAATTCAAGCAAGATATTTTTGGAATTTAGCTTTAAAATTTTAGCGACCGTGTTTTCCCAACTTGGTGTTTGAAACTCTTCTAAAATTTCAGCATTATTCTTTGTATCAGCACTTAGGTGATGAGCTTCATCGGCGATCAAGACAATATTTTTATCTGCCAAATCCTCAAATGTAACTGCATTTTCTTTTGGCGATTTTATTAAGTCTTCGTGCAGCTTTTGGATCGTGCAGAATTTGATATTTATCTCATTTTCGTTTTGTATACCCTCAAAATTCTCGCACTCTTTTATAAAAATTTCCTTACTGTTTATAAAAATCCGATCGGTAAAAAGATACTTGCTAGAATTTGCGTTTAAGAAATTCTCCTTTGTCTTTTTGATGATATTGTCGCTATTTACGAAAAATATAAAATTTTTATATCCCTTCTCAAAAAGATAAAGTATAAGCCCCGCCATAACAAGCGTTTTGCCGCTTCCGGTTGCCATATTAAACATCGTATGAAAAGGTAACTGCAGCTTACCGTTAAAATCATATTCATATAAAAGAATAAATCTCTTAAATGCCTCTTTTTGATACTCTCTGATTTCAAATTTTATATTTTCACTGACGTTTTTTGGTAAATTTGCAGCTTCGATCCCACGCTTTCCAAACTCTTCGCTTAGAATTTCATACAGAAATTTCATTTTATCTCTCCATAAAAACTAGCGCTCGCTTCTTTTTCGTCATCTGAGATTTCAAAGTCTGCATCATTAATAGAGCTTAAATTTACGTAAAGTTGATTTTTGTCTAAAAACTCATCTAGTTTCCGCTTTTGCTTCTCTAGACTTAAAGCCTCAAACTTGTTTATATCTTCGTAAAATTCTTTGATATCGGCCTTGTAGCTTAAAAATGCGTTATTATCTATCTCTTTAAAAATTTCTAACATCTCTTTTTTATTTTTTGCTTTAAGGATTTTTTCTTTAAAAAGCTCATTGTGCTTTTTAAGCTCAAAACATACAAATTCACCGCCGCCTTGCCAACCTAAAGCCCTGCTTACACCGCCTTGTTCGCCCTCAATCACATTTTTAAGCCTCTCTTTGGTTATCGTTTCTATATAATCCATCTGCTCGATAGCGATAAATTGCCTATTCATTTTCATTGCAACTGCCGCAGTTGTTCCGCTTCCAGCAAAGAAGTCCAAAACAATGTCGTTTTCTTGGGTTGAAATTTGGATAATTCGTTTTATGAGACCTTCGGGTTTTTTGGCGTTTTTAAATTTGATTTGTCCTTCATTTGAAATTCCCTGCCACAAGTCATCTGTTATGATATTGCTAATTGGCTCTAGCTTTACAATAACCTGCTTATTATTATCTACATGTATTAATTTGTTTAACATTGTGACAGTTTGGCTCTTATAAAGCATATATTGGGATAATTTTCCTTTATCACGTCCTCTGCTAGGCACATACTCAAATAAGAATAAATCATCATTATTTGTAAAATTTTCAATATGTCTTTTAATTTTTTTACCTATTCCTCCGCTCAATGCAGTAAGTCTAAAAATTTCATTTCTTTTTTTGAAAAAATCTTTTTCTGACATTGTTTTTATTGGTAAAGTTTCAATATTAAAACTTCCTTTTGGTATTTTATAATATGAAATTTCATCTTTCTTCGTTACAAATTCCTTCTTGCTAAAGTCGATATTGTTAATAATGCTATTGTATTGCTTCGCTGTTTTTGAGTGAGAATTTATAGTTTCTGTTTGAATTTTTATAGTATTGTATTGCAGCTTTTCTGTAAATTTAGAATACACGATTAGGTATTCAGCACAATCAAAAAACATTTCAGTATCAGTGGTTAATCCGCCAGCACTTTTTACTTTGCAAGTAACGCAAGAAATAAAATTCTCTCTCCCAAAAACTTCATCCATCAGTACCTTTAAATATGCCTGCTCGTTATCATCGCATTGTACAAAAATAACGCCGTCATCTTTTAAAAGTTCTCTTGCTATTTCAAGGCGATTTTTCATAAAGACAAGCCAACTGGAGTGATTAAAACTATCATTATAGTTAAAGCTATCGCTACCAGTGTTATAAGGTGGATCTATATAGATAAGTTTTACGCGTCCAGCAAATTCCTTTTTTAAAGAGTGTAAAGCTAAAAGATTATTGCCTTTTATTAAAAGATTGTCAGTTATTGTATCTTTGGGTAGTCCACGAGATAAATTTATATTTTCATCGCGGTTAAATTTGATTGATTGATTGATTGATTGATTGATTGATTGATTGATTGATTGATTGATTGATTGATTGATTGATTGATTGATTGATTGATTGAACTCGCTTAAAGTTTGTTAAAATTTTTGGATTAAAAAGTTGCGTGATCTCATCACGAGCTAAAATTTCATTAAAAAATATCTCTTTCTCTTTGTCTTCATCGTGGCTTGCTCCACCTTCTAAAATGCAGTCTTTATATGGAAAATTTAAAACCACATGACTATCCTTGGAGATAAATTTATTGCTACTAGTTAGACCTATTTTATTTTTAAAACTAGTAAAACTATCTGACATAAAACTCTTTAACTCTAAAAAATCACAAAATTTTTGTTGCAAAAATATAGTAGTTTCATCTATTTTTTTAAAGAATTCACTTTTTAGTCTCTCATTTCTTAACAAAAGCCCAATTAGCTCATTATCATAATTCCTAGCTTTTTCCATTATGACCCATTTTTTTATCTCACCGTTTTCATCCAAGAGATCATTTTTCTCTTTTAAGGTCGATTTTAACTCATCATAAATTTTCATATTTTTCTCCCTTCTACTTTAGCTCGCCCCAGTTTTTGGCGATATTTAGCGATGTTTTAAGTGGCACATTTAACGTGTAAATTTCCTCCATCGTCTTTTGCGTCGTCTTGCCAAATTCCTGCGCAAATTCGTCTTTTACTTCAAAAATCAGCTCGTCGTGGATCTGAAGCAACATTTTTGCATTTTCATTTAAATTTGCTCTAACTTTTACCATCGCCATCTTGACAAGATCTGCCGCAGAGCCTTGAAAGACCGTATTTACCGCCTCGCGCTCAAACATAGCTATTTGCATAGGTGTGGCACTTTTAAAGTCAAAGTAACGCCTTCTGCCAAGCAGTGTCTGCACAAACCCGTCATTTTTGGCTGAAATTTTTATACTCTCCAAAAACTCTTTGATCGTCTCAAACGCCTTAAAATAGCGCTCTATATACTCTTTTGCCTCGGCTCTTGTGATATTTACTTGATTCGCCAGCTTGCTTGAGCCCATGCCGTAAATGAGGCCAAAATTTATACTCTTTGCCACGGCTCTATTTTGCCCGTCACTGCTACCAAATATGCTAATAGCCGTCCTTGCGTGGATATCCTCGTCATTTTTGAACGCCTCAAGCAGCGCAGGATCTTGGCTAAAGTGAGCTAGCAGCCTAAGCTCGATCTGGCTGTAGTCAAGCCCTACAAAGCTATAGCCCTCGCGCGCCTCAAAGCACTCTCTGACGTCCTTTGCGAGACTGCCACGAGCTGGGATATTTTGTAAATTTGGATTTTTACTTGAAAGCCTGCCAGTACTCGTGCCAGTTTGCAAAAAGCTCGTGTAAATTCGTGAGCCCTCATCCTTTTTCGCAAGTGCTAAAAGTGGCTCGCAGTAGGTGCTTTGTAGTTTATATAGCTCTCTGTAAGCTAAAATTTTTTCTATCACTGGATGAGCGTCCGTAAGCTCAGCTAGTACGCTCTCATCGGTGCTATATCCTGTTTTTGTCTTCTTTTTAGTAGGAAGTTTTAAGTGCTCAAAAAGTATTACGCCAAGCTGTTTTACTGAGTTTATATTGAAATTTTCGCCGCTTAGCTCGTAGATTTCACTTGTTAGTACCTTTAGTTTGGTGTCGTTTTCAAGGATGAGCTTTTGCATTTTGGCTTCATTTATCTTGATGCCGTTTTGCTCCATGTCAAAGAGTGTGAGGATAAAAGGAAACTCGTGCGTATCGGCAAGGGCGAGTAAATTTTTATCAAGTGTGTTTTGAAAAGTTTTATAAAATTTAAGCGTTATCCAAGCATCCTCACTCGCGTATTTTGCGGCATTTTCTAGCGGCACATCGCCAAAAGTTTGCCCCTTTTTGACCACATCTTCAAATTTTATCGTGTCGTAGTCATAGAGCCTTTTTGCCAGCGCGTCCATGCCAACGCTCGAGTTTGGATCGCTAAGCCAAGCAAGTATCATCGTGTCTTTAAAATTTGCTGGAGGATTTAGACCTAGGTTATTTTTAACTATCTCAAAGTCATACTTCAAATTTTGTCCGATCACGCAGCCTTTATAAATTTGACCTATCGCCCAAGTTGCAAATTTTAGGCTGATTTGCTGCGGCACACCAAGGTAGTTGTGAGCTATCGGCACGTAGTAGGCGTCCTCGTCGTTAAAGCAAAAGCTAAAGCCAACGATCTTTGCGCTCCTGCTATCAACGCCCGTGGTCTCAGTGTCAAAGGCGACGATGGTCTCTGGTGTGACGTCTGATAAGAGCTTTTCAATGCTAGCTTTATCAAGGAGTAAATTTGCTCTAAAGCCAAGCTTAAATTCAGCATTTTCCTCTTTTTGCAAGCTCTTAAGAAGCCTATTTAGATCATACTCTTTTAAAATTTCTGAGATATTTATCAAAGGATTTTGCTCTGGAAATTTAGAGTGCTCAAGATCAAATGAACTAACTGCGTCATCAAATAAAGTGGCTAGCTTTTTGCTCAAAAATGCTTCGTCTTTTGCTGCGGCAAGCATATTTTTAGTGCGCTCGTTTCTAAGAAGGGCTAAATTTTCATAAATTCCCTCTAAGCTGCCATACTCAGCCAAAAGCTTTTTAGCTCCCACTGCGCCGATGCCTTTGACACCTGGAATGTTGTCTGAACTATCGCCTGCGATCGCTAGAAAGTCCCTTACTTGTGCCGGATAAACTCCATACTTTTCAAAGCAGCTAGCACTGTCGTGATCGATCTTGCTTTGCGGGCTGTAGATGCTCACTTTGCCGTCTTCTATGAGCTGGTAAAGGTCTTTATCGTGCGTGACTATTCGCACAAATATATCTTTGTCTTTACAAAATTTAACCGCACTTGCGATGATGTCATCGGCCTCGTAGCCCTCTCGGCTAAGGCTGTAAAGCCCCATTTTTTCTATCATATCTATGCAAACTGGAAGCTGTTCTTTTAGCTGAGCTGGCGGCTCGCTCCTGTTTGCTTTGTAATCACCTAAAATTTCGTGACGTAAGGTCTTGCCTTTGCTATCAAGTGCGAAGATGAGGTAGTCGCTTTGGTATTCATCCTTGAGGCTTGCTATAAAATTTGCAAAGCCACTAATCATACCGCTTGGCTTGCCTTCTCTGTTTTTAAGTCCGCTCATGGCGTAGTAGAGCCTAAAAAAGAAACCAAAAGTGTCAATAATCGTAAGTGTTTTCATTTTTATCCTTTGTGTAATTTTATGAAATTTAGGCAAAAAATAGGCTGATTTATAAAAATTTTTGATATTATGGCGGACATTACAAATAAAAAATCACAAAAACAAAAAGCTTTGAGGTCATGAAAAAAATAGTTTTTTTACGTATCAATCCAAACGCAGTCGGTGGTGCCGAACGCTATCTAAGAAGGCTTACTAAAGCCCTAAAAGACGTAGGTATAGATACATCTATACGCTCATATCTAGGAGAGGCTAGGATCTCGTCATGGAAAAAGGCTTTGAGATTTAACGCACAGGTAAAACGCCAGAAACAAAGCGATGAGGTATATTTTAGCTTGGAGCGAGTAAGCTGTGCAGATATTTATAGAGCAGGGGACGGCGTGCATAAAATTTATCGTGCCACAAAGCCATTTTGGTGGGTTAATCCTCTAAATTTTGTCTATCCATATTTAGAAAAACGTTGCTTTAAAAATTCTAAAAAGATAATCGCAAATTCAAACTACATAAGAGAGCAAATCATTTTAGCTTACGGTGTCGATGAGTCAAAAATCGTTACCATTTACAACGGTATAAATTTGCCACAAAAAGTAGAAAAAGGAGAAGCAAAACTTAGCGTATGCGAAGAATTTGGACTCGATTACAATTTGCCAATTGTGCTTTTTGTCGGAAATGGCTTTAAAAGAAAAGGAGCAAAGGACTTTTTGATTCTTGTCTCAAAGCTAAAAACACCAGTAAACGCACTAATAGTAGGCAAAGATAAAAATTTAAATTCATATAAGAAGCTAGCAAAAAAGCTAAAGATAAAGGCATTTTTTACAGGTGAGCAAAAAATGACTGCAAAATTTTATGAAGCAAGTGATATTTTTATATTTCCAACACACTACGAACCATTTTCAAATGTCGTCCTAGAGGCACTTAGCTTTAAAAACATTGTCTTTACGACAGCTCAAAATGGAGCAGCTGAAATTTTAGAAAATCGTTTTATCATGCGTGAACCAAACGATGAAAGTATACTGGAGCTAGTGGAGCAGGTGCTTAATGATAATGACATGATGAGAGAGCTGCAAGAGAAGTCATTTTTACTTTCACAAAAATTTAGTATAGAAGAAAATGCAAGCAAAACTCTTAAAATCATAAACGAAGTGCTAAATTTGGAGCAAAAGTGAGAGTGTTTATAGAGCTTCCAACTTGGCTTGGAGATGCCGTGATGGCGAGTGCAGCGATAGAAAATTTAAGTAAAAATGCTAAACATATTGTATTTTTTGGCTCTTATGTGGCCTGTGAGCTTTATAAATCACATCCAAAGTGCGAAAAAGTAGTCATTGACGATAGTAAAAAGCAAAACTCAAGATATCTAAGCCTTATAAAAACGGCTAGCAAGCTTGGAAAATTTGATATCGCTATTAGTTTTAGAAGCTCATTTGCTAGTAAATTTTTGCTATTTTTTCTAAAAGCAACGCAAAAATTTTGCTTTAAAAAGAGTAGCGAGAGCTTGCATCAGGTGCAAAAATATCTAAATTTCATAAAGCAAAGCCTAAATTTAAAAGAAATTTCAAACGAACTAAAAATTTATTATGAAGTCAAAAAAAGCGAGCAAAAGCTCCTCGTGCTAAATCCAGGTGCTAGCTACGGAAGTGCCAAAAGGTGGTATCCGCACTATTTTGCAGAGGTTGCACTTCATTTTAAAGACGAATTTAATGTGAAGATCACTGGCTCAAAAGCGGAGCTTGAAATTTGCAATGAAATCGAGCAAATACTCTTACAAAATGGTATGAAATGTGAAAATTTAGCTGGAAAAACGAGTATAAAAGAGCTTTGTGAACTAATAGGCTCTATAAAAAATGGCATCTTTTTGACAAATGATAGTGGTCCTATGCATATCGCAGCCGCCTATAAAGTGCCACTTGTGGCTCTTTTTGGACCGACAAAATTTAAAGAGACTAGCCCATGGCGAGATGAAAGTGTAAAGATAGTGCACTTAAATTTAGAGTGTATGCCATGCATGAAGCGAGTGTGTCCCATAAAAACACATGCCTGCATGAAGGAACTTACTCCAAAAATGGTCATCACTGAAATAGAGCTGCTAAGAAAAAAATTAAATTTTTGAAATTCTAAATATAATTAAATATATACATACAAAATTAAAAATTTTAGTTTTATTTGATTGCATTGTTACCAAATATTTGACATTGGTTATCAATATAGCTATAATCACGCAAAAATTTTTACTAAGAAGGTATTATGGAGCTAATTAAACATCACATTGATCATGTAATTATTGCGATTTTAGGCATTATGAGTTTTTTTGTACTTTGGTATACGATTGAGCGTATTATTTTTTATTCACGCGTTGATATAAAAGGCTACAAAAGTATCGAAGCGCTTGAAGAGGAACTAACCAAAAATTTAACCACACTTTACATTATCTACTCAAATGCACCATATGTAGGACTTCTTGGTACAGTTGCTGGAATTATGATCACATTTTATGATATGGGTATGGCAGGCGGAATCGATACTAAAAGTATAATGGTCGGCCTCTCTCTTGCGCTAAAAGCAACTGCTTTTGGACTACTTGTGGCGATACCGACTTTGATGATTTACAATGGTTTTGTCAGAAAAGTAGATGTAATGCTAAATAGATACAAGGCTGAAAATGCGTCTAAATAAAAAAGATGGGTTAAATATTGTCCCATTTATTGATATTATGCTTGTTTTGCTCGCCATCGTGCTTAGTATTTCGACTTTTATTGCTCAAGGCAAGATAGCTATTGATCTTCCAAGTGCAAACAGTGCTGAGCAAAGCAAAGAGGACGATAAAAAGGTAAGCGTAGTAATTGATAAGGATAATAAATTTTTTATAGATGATGTAGAAATTTCTGAGAACGAACTCAAAGATAAGCTAAATGCGGTTGATATAAAGACATTGATCGAACTAAAAAGCGATAAAAATTCGAAATTTGATAGCTTTGTCAAAGTAATTGATATATTAAAAGAGAAGGGCCACGAAAATTTTGCAATCCAAACAATCTCTGAATAAAATTTCAAATTATAGTGGCTTAGCTGTTTCGCTTATAGTGCATGGAGCAGCAGTATATTTTTTGCTTTCACATAATTTTGATGAGATAAAAATAGGTGAGCAAAAACCGATAAAAATAGCTCTTAATTCATTTACTCCAGTGCCACAAGTCTCAGCACCTCAAATAGCGGAGCAAATGCTTATCCCAGAGCCAACTCCACCAGCTCCACCGCCACCACTAGAGCCACCAAAACCTGAACCAAAGCCAGAACCAAAACCTGAACCTAAAAAGGTGGAGAAACCAAAGCGTGAAATAAAAAAGGTAGAGCCTAAAAAAGAGAAAAAAATAGAGCCCAAGCCTGAACCGGTAATTGCTCAGCCAGTGCAACCTATTGTACCGCCAGCTAGTGTAAATACAAATTTGCCAGCCAATAACAAGTCTATCGCTGCAGCCCCAGTTCAAAATGTAACACCTGAGCTAAATTTATCAAATTCACAAGGTGATGAAGATTTTACGAAGGTTATAATCGCAGTTAAGAGACATAAGAGTTACCCAAATAATGCTAGACGTATGAAGCATCAAGGTGTTGTAGAAGTTAGGTTTTTACTTAAGCAAGACGGCAGCATAGATGAACTTAAAGTTAGTAAAAGCTCTGGTTTTGAGTCGCTTGATAATGGTGCTTTAGAAAATATTCAAAGAGCAAGTTCTGAGTTTCCAAAGCCTAAACAAGATCGTTATCTGCGCTTTCCTATTTCGTATACACTAAAATAAATTACAAGCTTATTTAAGCTTGTAATTTATTATCTGCTTTATAGAATTTCTTTTATGTTTCAAGTCAAAATAGAAAAACATAACTTATTTTATTTAAAAAAGTGTGTATTTTAAACTTGCTTTAAATATTAAACATGTATAATCTGACTTTCTTTAACGAGTGGTTGGATAGCTCAGTCGGTAGAGCAGCAGACTGAAAATCTGCGTGTCGGCAGTTCGATTCTGCCTCTAACCACCATTACCTTTCTTTAAACATCAATCCTTTTTTTCTTAGCTCTATTAAATTTCGCATTTACAAGACTTTTATGCTATTTTTCTAGATTATTTATAAAATTTAAATAAATTTTTACTATTAATAAATTTAAAATATAACAATGCTATTTTCATTTTATATATTCTAATACAAATAAAATCTTCAAAATCAAATAAATTTTTTCAATAGATAATCTTAATAAAAATTTATTCTAAATAAGCCTTCTTAATCAAAATGTTATATTTGTATCAAATTATCCTTAAAATATAAGTTTAATCTAAATCCATAAGAGATATAATCTTGATTAAATTTATATTAACTTAGGAGGTTTCATGGATTTTCTCATGAATTTAAGTGAAGGCATGCAGTTTGCTATCCAGCTTCTCATCGTCCTTATCTGTTTATTCTACGGAGCTAAAAAAGGCGGTATCGCACTTGGTATGCTAGGCGGTATCGGTCTTATAGTTCTTGTTTTTGGATTTAATATCGAGCCTGGTAAGCCAGCAATTGATGTTATGCTAACTATCCTTGCTGTTGTTGTGGCAAGTGCTACGCTTCAAGCTAGTGGTGGTCTTGATGTTATGCTTCAAATAGCAGAAACTATACTTAGAAAAAATCCAAAATATGTAAGTATCTTGGCTCCTTTTGTAACATGTACGCTTACTATTTTATGCGGTACTGGACACGTTGTTTATACTGTGCTTCCTATCGTTTATGATATTGCTATCAAAAATGGTATCCGCCCAGAGCGACCAATGGCAGCAAGCTCAATAGCTTCACAAATGGGCATCATAGCAAGTCCAGTTTCAGTTGCTGTTGTAACTCTTACAAGCTTTCTTATTAATGCTAAAACTCACCTAGCTGGCTTTGATGGGTATTTAGATCTTTTAAAGATTACAATTCCATCAACATTTTGTGGCGTTTTGGTGGTAGGAATTTTTAGCTGGTTTAGAGGCAAAGATCTTGATAAAGACGAAGTATTTCAAGCAAAGCTTCAAGATCCTGAGTTTAAAAAATATGTTTATGGCGATAGTGCGACACTTTTAGGCAAAAAGCTTCCTGGCTATCAATGGGCTGCGATGTGGATATTTTTAGGCTCTATCCTTGTAGTTGCGCTTCTTGGATATTTTAAAGATCTTCGTCCAAGCTGGACTACTTACAAAGACGCAACAGTCGTTCAAGTAATAGCTAACCTTCCAACTGAACAAAAAGTCTTAAAAACCTTAAAAATAAAAGATGCTAGCATCCAAACAGAGGCGGCTGAGTTAAAAGTAGCAAACGATAAGCTAAATGCTAATCAAAAAGCTCAATCAGTCAAAATCATCGGCAAAGATGCAAATCAAACTCTTACTCGCACAGCTGATGGTGCAGTAACATATATAAATGAAAAAGGCGCAAAAGAAGAATTCCAAGGTGCTTACATCAATATAAGTAACAAACAAGCATCTTCAAAGAGCCTAAGTATGGTTCATGTTATCCAAATTTTCATGCTTTTAACTGGCGCTATCATCTTAATCTTTACACCAACAGATGCTAGCAAGATCGGTAAAAACGAGATATTTAGATCAGGCATGATCGCTCTTGTTGCAGTATTTGGTATCTCTTGGATGGCTGAGACTATGTTTGCAGTACACACTCCGATGATGAAAGAGGCGCTAGGAAGCATCGTAAAAGAGCACCCTTGGACTTATGCGGTTATGCTTTTGATTATCTCAAAATTTGTAAATTCTCAAGCTGCGGCCTTGGTTGCATTTGTACCATTAGCATTAAATATCGATGTTAATCCTGCTATCATTCTAGCCTTTGCACCAGCTTGCTACGGATACTACATCCTGCCAACATATCCAAGCGACCTTGCGGCTATCCAGTTTGATAGAAGCGGTACGACACATATTGGTAAATTTGTTATCAATCACAGCTTTATCATTCCGGGTCTTATTGGCGTTATATCCTCTTGTATATTTGGCTATATTTTTGCAACTGCTTTTGGATATCTATAATAGATAAATTCTCTTGCTGCTAGTAACTTCTAGCAGCAAGAGTAGAATTTATCAAAGCTTATCTTTAAATTTTTGTTTATTGCTCATATAAACGAAGCTTAGCACCTCGGCTACGGCTCTAAAAAGATGTGCTGGTATCGTATCATCGACTTCACAAATTTTATAAAGCTCTCTTGCGAGTGGTGGATTTTCATAAATTTGCACACCATTTTCAACGGCTATTTTTTTGATTTGCAGTGCTAAAAAATCAACACCTTTGGCAAGTATTATCGGTGCCTCGTCGCGGCTTTTATCATATCTTATCGCCACGGCGTAGTGAGTAGGGTTTGTGATGACTACGTCAGCTTGTGGGATATTTTGCATCATTCGACGCTTGGCTGCACGCATTTGCGCTTGACGAATTCTGCCTTTTACCTGAGGATCTCCTTCCATTTGCTTATACTCATCTTTTATCTCTTGCTTGCTCATACGAAGGTCTTTAAAATATTGAAAACGCACGATGAGAAGGTCAATAAGTCCGATTACAAAAAGGATAAAAAGCATGACACTAACAAGGATGATGAGCTTTTCTTTTAGCCAAGCAAGCTGATCAAACATAGAAAAAAAGAGAGTGTGTGGTAGTTCCTTTATAAATTGCAAGAAAAAATAAAATCCAACTCCAAAGACGATACTAACTTTTAGCACGATTTTAATGCTGTCTATCACTTTTTTCATCGAGAATAAATTTTTTAGTCCCTTTAGTGGATTTATCTTGCCAAAATTTGGCATTATAGGCTTTGTGGTAAAGATAAATCCAAACTGCATTACATTTGCGATTACACCAGCGATCGCCACACAGATACAAACTGGAAGTATCATAAGAAGCGACCTTGCAAAGGTATTTAAGACTATCATTTTTACAGTTGGCAAGGTAAGTGGCTGACCGATAAATTTTGAATAGTATATATAAAGTGAGATGATCTGTTCTTTCATAAAATTTAGCATCGCAAGTAGTACGCCAATAGCAATGACAAGGGTCACGAACCCAGCTAGGTCCTGACTTTTGGGAACGTTGCCGTCTTTTTTGGCATCTTCTATCTTTTTGGGGGTCGCTTCTTCGGTTTTTTCCTGATCTTCGCCTGCCATCTTTATCCTAAGGGTGCTTAAATTTGGGGCGATTATAGCCAAAATACGGTTAAACTATCCGCTAAAGCCACCTTTTGCACGTGGAAAATTAGGCCTTTTTGGCTAGAATTAGCAAAAATAAGGAAACGCAAAATGTCATTTTTAGAAGACTTGCTTAATATTTTCAAAACCAAAGAACTACCAAAAAGCGATGAAGAGCTACTTTTAGACGAGTATGCAAGCATTTACGCCCAGATAAAAGAGAAAAATTTAAACGAATATGACTTTTTATGTGAGCTCATACGATTACTCTCTTTTTCAAGAGCTAGAGACTACGACTTTTATCTTGAAAAATGCCTAGCTGAAGGCGACGCCGAGGCACTAAATGATCTCATTTTTCAATATGCTAAGCTAAATTTACTCCCAGGATGTAGCGGTGGATACGATCAGTGTGAGAGACTAATACCGGCATTTTTTGCTATCGCTTGTGGTGACACAGATAGTATGGCAAGCATCTTTCCAAAAGGTCTGCCATCAAGTAAAAACGGCTATAAATTTCTATGCGTCATGCACGATTTGCTCACGGCGATACTTTGGCAGGATGAAAATTTACTTGCCCCAGCTCTAGAAAAAGCTCATACTTTTGCGCAGTCAAAAAAGCCATCAAACGAAAGAGAGGCAGTTAAATTTGTGCTGGCTTTGCATGAAAAAGATACGGCTGCCATCAGCGAGCATTTGCAGAAATTTTGCTCCACATTTGGCAGGACAGATGCGCCTAAATTTGAAAAAAGGCTTTATATTTTCGCACACGGACTTCACGCCTTAGCGCGCTACTTTTTGCCATTTGATCTTTTTAAAGAGATAAAGCTTCCAAAGAATGAAAATTTTAGTAATTTTTACGCACAAAGGCTCTTTCAAGAAGAAATTCCTAAGCCAAAACTTTATTTTACTTTTCCACCCGAGCTTGAACTGATAAATGTGATCTTAAGCGCTCCAGTAGCCAAGACGCTGATATATCAGCCACATTTGCCAAGTGACAAAACGTTTTTCTTAGATCACACATCTATGATAAGAAATTTAGCTGATGAGATCATAAGATCAGGGGCATTAAAGTAGAATTTATAAACTTTTAGCTAACATTCACACCTTACAACCAACAAAGCTCCATAAATCTTTTGCAAAAAAAGTGCTTTTTGGTCTTACCAAATTTTAGAAAGGTAGAGTATGTCAAAATACGCTATATTTAAGCATGGCGGTAAGCAATATCGTGTTAGCGAGGGCGAGTACCTTAAACTAGATCACTTTAGTGCTGAAGCTAAATCAACCGTTGAGATTACAGAAGTTTTGGCTGTAAATGACGGCGAAGTAA
The DNA here is from genome assembly GCF_002914195.1 of Campylobacter concisus. GTDB lineage: Bacteria > Campylobacterota > Campylobacteria > Campylobacterales > Campylobacteraceae > Campylobacter_A > Campylobacter_A concisus_M. The sequence goes on from NZ_PPAU01000090.1 coordinate 41,362, forward strand.
AGGTAGGTGTGCCATTTGTGAAGGGTGCAAAAGTTGTTCTTGAGGTCGTTAATGAAGGCAAAGACAAAAAAGTAGTTATCTACAAAAAACGCAGACGTAAAGACTCAAAACTAAAACGCGGCTTTAGAAGACAATTTACACGTGTAAAAGTCGTAAGTATCGCAGCTTAAGGAGATAAGATATGGCACACAAAAAAGGTCAAGGTTCAACCCAAAATAACCGTGATAGTATCGGACGCCGATTAGGTGTTAAGAAATTTGGTGGTGAGTTCGTTCGTGCTGGAAATATAATCATCCGCCAAAGAGGAACAGCAACTCACGCTGGAAATAACGTAGGTCTTGGCAAAGATCACACAATTTTTGCATTAGTCGATGGCTTTGTAAAATTTGAAAGACTTGATAAAAACAGAAAAAAAGTATCTGTTTATCCAGCTGCATAATCTCAGGGGCAATCGCCCCTTTCTTTCTTAAAATTATTCAAAAATCAAAATTTTTATTTAGTGTTTAGAATTTTTCAAATAGCTGTTTGAGAGAAATTTTAAATCAATCACAACTCTATATTTCGAGCTTCATGGTGTTTATATTTGCTTTATTTTAATCAAGATATCACGATTTAATTTCAGTAAAGTTGGATATAATCCAAATAAAAAATTTAAGGTAAAAAATGTTTATAGATAGTGCAAGATTGACTCTAAGTTCGGGGCATGGTGGAGCTGGAGCTGTGAGTTTTCGCCGTGAAAAACACGTCATTTTAGGTGGTCCTGATGGCGGAGATGGCGGAGATGGCGGAGATGTTTATTTTGTTTGTGACAACAATACCCATACTTTAGCAAATTATAAGGGTAAAAGAGCCATGAAGGCTGGCAATGGTGAAGCTGGCATGGGCAAGCGAATGACTGGCAAAAAGGGCGAAAATTTAGAACTCATAGTCCCTCCTGGCACAGCTGTTTATGACGCACAGACAAATGAACTACTCTGTGATATAGTTAGCGAGGGTCAAAAGACGCTATTTTTAAAGGGTGGTAAAGGTGGACTCGGAAATTTTCACTTTAAAAGCTCTATCAACCAAGCTCCAGAATATGCACAAAAAGGTATGCCAGAAGAGAGCATAGAGGTCAGGCTCGAGCTAAAGCTCATTGCTGATGTTGGTTTAGTGGGCTTTCCAAATGTTGGTAAATCAACGCTTATTTCAACAGTATCAAACGCCAAACCACAGATCGCAAACTACGAATTTACAACGCTTACGCCAAAGCTTGGCCTTGTTGAGGTCGATGAGTTTAGTGGCTTTGTCATGGCTGACATTCCTGGTATTATCGAGGGGGCGAGCGATGGACGCGGTTTGGGCGTTAAATTTCTAAAACATATCGAGCGAAATAAAATTTTACTTTTCATGATAGACGGAGCAAACTATAGAGGTATGAGCGAGCAGTTTAGTGTGCTAAAAGAAGAAGTCGCTAAATTTTCAAGCGTACTTGCTAGCAGGGACTATGCTATCGCTATCACCAGAGTCGATGCGGCGGAAAATTTAGATGAAAATATAAAAGAATTTATGAAATTTTTAAAGCTAAAACCAGAGCAAAACGGTAAATTTATCTACAAACAAGATTTACTAAGCTTTGATCATTTAAAGCCATATTTTATTTTGCCGATCTCATCAGCGACAAACGAGAACATCGACGAGCTTAAATTCGCACTTCTTGAGCTACTTAAAAATGAGCTTTGAGTTGCGACTTTTTAGTGCTTTGGGCATAGATTTTTAAGAGTATAAAATGAAGAAAATTTTTTACATTATGATATTTTGTCTTGGTGTATATAGCTGTGATCCAGTGGATCCGGCGTATATGTTTTTGGATTACAATGATATAGATCGTGACGGCATGCTAAATTTAGATGAGTGGACGTCCTGCAAAGTGCCATCAGCGCTAAAAATAGCACCAGATCTATGCACTAGTGAGGAATTTAAGAGGCTGGATCTTGATCGTAGTGGCAAAGTTAGCATTAATGAGCTAGGAAGTTTGATATTTCAAAAGATTGACTGGCAAGAAGATCCATGCGCCTCTTGGCTGACTGGCAGTAAAAACGTAGATCAAAATAAAAGTCGTTGAAATTTAAAGGAAAGTAATGAATGTAGTTTTTATGGGGACGCCTGATTATGCTGTTAGGATACTTAGGCATTTAAAAGAAGCTGGCTTTAACATAAAAGCGGTCTTTACCCAGCCTGATAAGCCAGTTGGCAGAAAGCAAATTTTAACCCCAAGCGAGGTTAAAATTTACGCGCAAAGTGAGCTAGTAGGCGTGCCAGTCTTTACGCCAAATACGCTAAAAGATGAGGCGGTGGTTGCCGAGCTAAAGGCATTTGAGCCTAAATTTATCGTAGTGGCAGCTTATGGCAAAATTTTGCCTGGGAGTGTGCTTGACGTGGCGCCTTGCATAAATTTGCACGCCTCGATCTTGCCAAAATATAGAGGTGCTAGCCCTATACAAAGCGCGATCTTAGCAGGCGAGAAGCAAACTGGCGTCACAGCTATGCTAATGGACGCTGGGCTTGACACTGGCGATATGCTGGACTTCATCTACACACCTTGCGAAAACAAGATGTCAAGCGAGCTTTTTAGTGAGCTAGGCGAGCTTGGCGGTGAGCTAATCGTAAAAGTGCTTAAAAATTTTGAAAATTTAAAACCACAAAAGCAAGATGACGCACAAGCTACGCACTGCAAAAAGATAAGCAAGGGCGACGGGCTTTTTAGCTTTGATGAAGATGCGGGGCAAATTTATAATAAATTTCGTGCGCTCACACCCTGGCCGGGGATTTTTTTGGCAAGTGGACTAAAAATTTTATCGCTTGAACTAAGTGAAAAAAGTGGTGAAAGTAGAGAAATTTTAAGCATAGAAAAGGACCATGTCGTAGTTGCTTGCAAGGGCGGGGCGGTTAAAATTTACGAGCTTCAAGAGCCAAGTAAAAAGCCAACAAACGCAAAAGCATATATAAATGGCAAGCGTCTTAGTGTTGGTGACAAGATAGATTAATAATCAAAAATTTATAGGAGAATTTATGAAAAATGCGTTAAGTATAGCAGGTGTTGATCCAAGCGGTGGAGCTGGAGTTTTAGCTGACATAAAGGTCTTTATAGCACACGGCGTATATGCGATGGGGGCGATCACGGCGGTCACTGCTCAAAATACAAAGGGTATCTTTGGCATGCAACTAGTTGAGCCAAAGCTCATCGAGGATCAGATCAAGGCGATATTTGATGATATAAGAGTTGATGTGATAAAAATAGGCGTTGTCCCAAGCGTTGAGATCATCAAAAGCGTCGCAAAAACGCTAAGAGAGATCAAAAATTTACCACTAGTCGTGCTTGATCCAGTTATGAGCTGTAAAAATGGCGACATCTGGCTAGAGGGTGCTGCAAAAGACGCGATCGTGGAGGAGCTTTTCCCACTTGCAAGCGTGATCACGCCAAATATTTTTGAAGCGCGCGAAATTTTAAAGCATGAGCTAAAAGGCGAGAGCGAGCTAAAAGAGGCTTGCAAGGATCTTTTGAAATTTGGTACAAAAAGCGTCTATCTAAAATGTGGCGAACTTAATGGCAAGTCGCTTGATATATTTTATGATGGCAGTGAATATGAAATTTTTAGTGATGAGCGCATAAAAACTACCGCAACTCACGGCTCAGGCTGCTCGCTATCAAGCGCTATCGCTTCAAATTTAGCAAATGGCCAAAGCCTAAAAGAGAGCGTAAAAAATGCGCATGATTATATCTTTAACGCTATCAAAAACGCGGTTATCATCGGCGGCGGACAAAATCCGGTAAATCACTTCTATAAATTTAAGGTGTGATTTGAAGGTTGAGTTTTTTCAAAGTCTGCCTTCGACGCAGGAATTTTTGATAGACGCCCTAAAAAACGGCGAGATAAAAGCTCCGTATATGGTTGTAGCGTATAATCAAACCAAAGGCATCGGCAGCCGTGGCAACAGCTGGGAGGGGCTTGGCGGAAATTTATTCATGTCATTTTGCATAAGTGAAGATGAGCTACCAAGCGACATACCTCCCCCATCGATCTCGATATATTTTTCTATGCTGATGCGTGAGGTCTTGAGCGAACTTGGCTCAAAGTGCTGGTTAAAATGGCCAAATGATTTTTACGTAGATGATCGCAAAATAGGCGGCACTTTAACAAATAAAGTGGATGAAATTTATATCTGTGGCATGGGGATAAATTTAACGATTGCGCCTGAAAATGCGGGCATTTTAGACATAAAAACTAGCGTAGATGAGCTAGTTTGGGGCTTTGTTAGCATGCTTGATAAAAAGATTTTATGGAAGCCAATTTTTAGCAAATTTAGGATAGACTTTTGCAAGTCAAAAGGTTTTATTACGCATATTGCAAATAGGGCTGTTTCGCTTCAGGATGCTGAAATTTGCGATGATGGAGCGATCTTACTAAATGGGGAAAAGGTATATTCGTTAAGATGAGCGAGATAATAACAATAGCTAACCAAAAAGGCGGCGTTGGCAAGACCACAACAGCCGTAAATTTAGCCGCATCACTGGCAGTTGCTGAGAAAAAAGTATTATTAATAGACATCGATCCACAGGCAAACGCGACAACTGGACTTGGTTTTAGCAGAAGTGACTATGAGTTTAACATCTATCACGTATTAACAGATAGAAAAAAGCTCTCGCAAATCGTATTAAAAACTGAGATCCCAACACTTTTTTTAGCTCCGTCAAATATAGGACTTGTCGGCATTGAGCAAGAATTTAACGACCAAAATAAGGACTATAAACTAATCCTTAAAAATAAAATTTCAGAAGTTGTAAACGATTATGATTTTATTATAATTGATAGTCCTCCGGCACTTGGTAGCATTACGATAAATGCTCTTAGTGCAAGTGATAGTGTTATCATCCCGATTCAGTGCGAATTTTACGCGCTTGAAGGCTTAGCGCAGATACTAAATACAGTTAAGATTATCAAAAAAACGATAAATCCAAAGCTAAATATAAAGGGCTTTTTGCCGACTATGTTTAGTTCGCAAAATAATCTCTCAAAAGAGACCATTGCAAATTTAAAACAGCATTTTGAAAATAAACTTTTTAAGAGTAAGGATAGCAAAGAGGAATTTGTGGTCGTCCCAAGAAACGTCAAACTTGCTGAAAGCCCAAGTTTTGGTAAGCCAGTCATACTTTATGATATAAAATCACCTGGCTCAATTGCGTATCAAAATTTGGCATATTGTATTTTAAACTAAAAAATAAGGAAAAAAATGGCTAAAAAAGGTGGATTAGGGCGAGGACTTAGCGCGATACTTGAAGATGTAGAGCAAGCCTACAGCAAAGAGATTGCAAATTTAAACGACTCTGAGATAGTCGAAGAGATAAATATAGATGAAATTTTACCAAACCCATACCAGCCTAGAACGCATTTTGACGAAGAAGCCTTAAAGGAGCTAAGTGCTAGCATCAAAAGGCACGGACTGATCCAGCCAATAATTGTTATCAAAAAAGATGATGGTTATATGCTAATAGCCGGTGAGCGCAGATACCGCGCCACAAAGATGCTCGGAGCAAGCAAGATAAAGGCGATCATCGCTGATATCAAGTCTCAAAATTTAAGAGAGCTTGCACTTATTGAAAATATTCAACGTGAAAATTTAAACCCAATCGAACTTGCAAAGTCGTATAAAGAGCTCATAAATGAGTATAAGATCACACAAGACGGCTTGGCAAATATTATTCATAAAAGTAGAACACAAATAACAAATACGATGAGGCTTTTACTTCTTAGTGACTACACGCAAAAACTTTTACAAGAAGATAAGCTAACGCAAGGTCACGCTAAAGTTATAGTAGGACTTAGCGCCGAAGAAGAAAAGATGGTTGTTGATACGATCATCGGTCAAAAACTAAGCGTTAGAGACACAGAAATTTTAGTAAAAAAGATAAAAAATAAGGAAGAGATAAAAGACAAAAAGCCAAAAATTTCTGAGGAAATGAGTAAAAAACTATCAAATTTACAAGAAATTTTTAAAAATTTAAAGATAAAAGCAAAAGTAAAATCTAGCAATCTAGTTTTAGAATTTAATAATATTTCACAGGTGGAAGAATTTATTGCTAGGCTAAAATAGAATTACAAATTTATTTTTATTTTTAGTAATTTATTGTAAAATCAGGCTTTAATTTGAATATTAAATAAAACTTAATGATAAAATAAGGAGAGTGGATGTTAGAAATAGATGTGCCATTGATGCTTTTAACGGCTATCGTTTTCTTGGTATTGATCGCTATTTTGAATTCCTTGCTTTATAAGCCAATGCTCAAATTTATAGATGACAGAAATGCCTCTATAAAAAATGATGAAGAGAGTACTAGTAAAAATGCAAGTGATCTAAGTGTTCATGAAAAAGAGATTGAAGAGATTATATTAAACGCAAGGACTGAGGCCAATAAAATAAGGCAAGAAGCCTTAAATTTGGCAAAAGAAGAGTCTTTAAAAGAAGTAAATGCTGTAAAAACTAGTTTAGAGGCTGATTACAATGAATTTTTAAATGCTCTAAGCTCCAAGAAAGCCAACTTAAAGGCAGATCTATCAGCTAAACTACCTGAACTTAGAGCGGCTTTAAATGCCAAGCTCTCTAAAATTTAAAGGAATTTTATGAAGATAAAAATTTTATTTTTTCTAGCACTTCCATTTCTAGCTTATGCTAGTGGGCATGGTGGAACAAACTACGATATAGTCGAGAGAACGCTAAACTTCTTACTTTTCTTTGCTATTTTGGTATATTTTGCAGCTAAGCCACTAAAAGCTCTTTATCAAAGCAGAATTGACAGGATCGCAAACAAGCTTGAAAATATACAAGAAAAACTCCGTGATTCTAAGGCCAAAAAAGATGATGCTCTAAAACGTGTTGAGGAAGCTAAACAAAATGCAAATTCCTTAATCGAAACTGTAAAAAAAGAGGCTTTAAATTTAGCTGCTAAGGTTAAAAGTGATGCTCAAAATGATATAGTAAATCTTCAAAAGAGCTACAAAGAGCAAAAAGAATTTGAAGAGCGCAAGATGACAAAAGGCGTTGTAAATGAAATTTTGAGCGACATTTTCTCAAGCGATAGCCTAAAAGTCGATCAAAAAGAGCTTGTAAATATCATACTTAAAAAGGTTAGCTAATGAATGAAGTAGTAGCTAAAAAATACGTAAAAGCGATCTTAAGCGACGTAAAATCCAATGAACTTAATGCATTTGTTGAAAATTTATCAGAGCTGGCAGCAGCTTTTGCTAGCGATAAATTTAAAAGCATTATAAGTTTGCCAACATTAAAGGCTTCACAAAAGGTTGATTTTGTACTATCTTTGGTTAAAAGTCAAGATGTCAAATTTGCAAATTTTATTAAGCTTCTTGGCGTAAATAAAAGACTGGAGCTTATCCCAGCGATCTTAAACGAGATGAAGATAGAGCAATCTTTGCTTGAAAATACATATCGTGGCGAGGTTATTGGAAATTTTGATCTAAGCGCTGATCAGTTAAAAGCTCTAGAAGAGAATTTCTCTAAGAAATTTAACTCTAAGATCAAGCTTAATGGCTCAAAGAGCGATTACAACGGCGTAAAAGTTGAGTTAGATGATTTAGGTGTCGAGGTAAATTTCTCTATAGACAGACTAAAAAGTCAAATGAGTGAATATATATTAAAAGCAATTTAAAAAGGAGTGAAAGCGTGAGTGCAAAAATTAAAGCTGACGAAATTAGCACGATAATCAAAGAGCGTATTGAAAATTTTGATTTAAGTGTTGATGTAGAAGAGACCGGTAAAGTCATCTCAGTTGCTGATGGCGTTGCTAACGTTTATGGTTTGAAAAACGTTATGGCTGGTGAGATGGTTGAGTTTGAAAGCGGCGAAAAGGGCATGGCTCTTAACCTTGAAGAGAGCAGTGTTGGTATAGTTATCCTTGGAAAAACTAGCGGTATCACAGAAGGAAGCTCTGTAAAAAGACTAAAAAAACTTCTACGTGTGCCAGTTGGCGACGCATTGATCGGCCGTGTTGTAAATTCACTAGGTGAGCCAATCGACGCAAAAGGCCCAATTGAAGCTACCGAATCTCGCTTTGTTGAAGAAAAAGCAAAAGGTATTATGGCTAGAAAGAGCGTTCATGAGCCACTTCAAACAGGTATTAAAGCGATCGATGCACTTGTGCCAATCGGTAGAGGACAAAGAGAGCTAATCATTGGCGACCGCCAAACCGGAAAAACAACAGTTGCTATCGATACTATCATCAACCAAAAGGGTCAAGATGTTATTTGTATCTATGTAGCTATCGGTCAAAAACAATCAACCGTTGCTCAAGTCGTTAAAAAACTTGAAGAGTACGGCGCTATGGACTACACGATAGTTGTAAATGCTGGTGCTAGTGATGCAGCTGCTCTTCAATACCTTGCTCCTTATGCTGGTGTAACAATGGGTGAATACTTTAGAGATAACTCTCGCCATGCATTAATCATCTATGATGACTTGTCAAAACACGCGGTTGCTTACCGTGAGATGTCTTTGATCTTAAGAAGACCACCAGGCCGTGAAGCTTACCCAGGCGACGTTTTCTATCTTCACTCAAGACTTCTAGAAAGAGCAAGTAAGCTAAATGACGCACTAGGTGCTGGATCTTTGACAGCTCTACCTATTATTGAGACTCAAGCAGGTGACGTTTCAGCTTATATTCCAACAAACGTTATTTCTATTACAGATGGTCAAATTTTCCTTGAAAGTGACTTATTTAACTCAGGTATCCGCCCAGCGATCAACGTTGGTCTTTCTGTTTCTCGTGTCGGTGGTGCAGCTCAGATCAAAGCTATCAAACAAGTTTCTGGTACGTTAAGACTAGACCTTGCTCAGTACCGTGAACTACAGGCGTTTGCTCAGTTTGCAAGTGACCTTGATGAGAGTTCAAGAAAACAACTAGAGCGCGGTCAAAAGATGGTTGAAGTACTAAAACAACCTCCATATTCTCCACTTCCAGTTGAGAATCAAGTAGTTATCATATTTGCTGGTGCTAAAGGTTATTTAGATGATGTTGCAACTGCAAATGTAACAAAATTTGAGGCTGAGCTATATCCATATATTGAGGCAAAATACCCTGAAATTTTTGAGCAAATCAGAACTAAAAAGGTTCTTGATAAAGAAGTAGAAGAAATTTTACATAAAGCGTTGAAAGATTTTAAAGCGACTTTTGCCGCTAACTAGGGCTAAGATATGTCAAATTTAAAAGATATAAAACGAAAGATTAAGAGCGTCCAGAATACTCAAAAGACGACGCGTGCGATGAAACTTGTCTCAACAGCAAAGCTTCGCAAAGCTGAAGAGGCTGCTCGCTACTCTAGAGTTTACGCTCTTAAGATCAATGAGGTTTTATCAGAGATAGCTTATAAGATCAATCAATATGCATCAGTTATGACTGAGAGTAAATTTTTTAACACAACAAAGAGTGTGGAAAAGGTTGATATTATATTTGTTACCGCTGATAAAGGGCTTTGCGGTGGCTTTAATGTCCAAACTATAAAGACAGTTAGGCGCATGATTGATGAGCTAAAAGCCAAAAAGATCAAGGTCAGACTAAGAGCTGTTGGTAAAAAAGGTATAGAATTTTTCAATTTTCAAGGCGTTGAACTACTTGAGACTTACGTCGGAGCTAGCTCTTCTCCTACATATGAAAAAGCTCAAAAAATCATAAAAGATGCCATCGATGACTTTACAAACGGCATAACTGATAAAGTCGTGCTAATACACAATGGTTATAAAAATATGATTTCTCAAGAGATTAGAGTAAATGATATTGTGCCCATTGAGCCGTCTAAGATAGTTGCTGTTGAGACAAATTCTTTGATGGAATTTGAACCAGAGGACAACTATACTAAGATTATGGATGAATTGCTTAATAAATATTTTGAGTATAGTATGTATTATGCTTTAGTTGACTCTTTAGCGGCTGAGCACAGCGCTAGAATGCAAGCTATGGATAATGCAACAAACAATGCTAAACAACGAGTCAAACAGTTAAATCTTGCTTACAACAAAGCAAGACAAGAGTCTATTACCACTGAGCTTATCGAGATCATCAGTGGTGTTGAATCAATGAAATAAAAGGAGTATGAATGAAGGGTGTTATTAGTCAAGTTATGGGCCCTGTGGTCGATGTTGACTTTAATGACTACTTGCCAAAGATCAATGAAGCTATCGAAGTTTTCTTTGAGGTTGAGGGCAAGAAACATAAACTAATATTAGAGGTTGCTGCTCACCTAGGAGACAATAGAGTCAGAACGATCGCTATGGATATGAGTGAGGGCTTGACTCGTGGCTTAGAGGCAAAAGCACTTGGTGCACCTATTAGTGTGCCAGTTGGTGAAAAAGTTCTAGGTAGAATTTTTAATGTAGTTGGTGATTTGATCGACGAGGGCGAGGGTATAAATTTTGATAAGCATTGGTCTATTCACCGCGATCCTCCTCCATTTGAAGAGCAAAGTACAAAAAGTGAAATTTTTGAAACTGGTATCAAGGTAGTCGATCTTCTAGCTCCTTACGCAAAGGGCGGTAAGGTAGGTCTATTTGGTGGTGCTGGTGTTGGTAAAACGGTTATTATTATGGAGCTTATCCATAACGTTGCGTTTAAACACAGCGGTTATTCTGTATTTGCTGGTGTTGGTGAGAGAACTCGTGAAGGAAATGACCTTTATCATGAAATGAAAGAAAGTAATGTTTTGGATAAAGTTGCCTTGTGCTATGGTCAAATGAATGAGCCACCAGGAGCAAGAAACCGTATCGCACTAACTGGTCTTACAATGGCCGAGTACTTCCGTGATGAGATGGGGCTTGATGTTTTGATGTTTATCGATAATATCTTCCGTTTTTCTCAATCAGGTGCAGAAATGTCAGCTCTACTTGGACGTATCCCATCAGCTGTTGGTTACCAGCCAACTCTTGCAAGTGAGATGGGTAAATTCCAAGAGAGAATCACATCAACTAAAAAAGGTTCAATCACATCTGTTCAAGCTGTTTACGTTCCTGCGGATGACCTTACGGATCCAGCTCCTGCTACTGTTTTTGCTCACCTTGATGCTACGACAGTTCTTAACAGATCGATCGCAGAGAAAGGTATCTATCCAGCTGTTGATCCGCTTGATTCAACATCAAGAATGCTCGATCCTCAAATTTTAGGAGCAGATCACTATAAGGTAGCTCGTGGCGTTCAAGCTGTGCTCCAAAAATATAAAGATCTTCAAGATATCATCGCTATCCTTGGTATGGACGAGCTTAGCGAAGAAGATAAGCTAACAGTTGATAGAGCAAGAAAGATCGAGAGATTTTTATCTCAGCCATTCTTTGTTGCTGAAGTATTTACAGGTAGCCCTGGTAAATATGTAAGTCTTGACGAAAATATTGCTGGCTTTAAGGGAATTTTAGAGGGTAAATATGACCATTTACCAGAAGCAGCATTTTATATGGTTGGAAATATAGATGAGGCTTTAGCTAAAGCTGAGAAACTTAAGGCTTAAATTTAAAAAGGAAGCGTAATGGATAAATTACATTTAGAGATCGTAACTCCTCAAGGTCAGATATTTAATGATGACGTGAGCAGTGTAGTGCTTCCAGGTAGCGAGGGTGAGTTTGGTGTTTTACCAAACCATGCCTCATTAATATCTCTTTTAAAAGCAGGTATTATAGATATAGAACATAAAAATAAAAAACATGATGTTGTTGCGATTAACTGGGGCTATGCAAAGATTGACGAAGGTAAGGTAGTAATACTTGCTGACGGTGCGGTTTACGTCTCTGGTGATAGTGAAAGTGAGCTTGCAAATTCATTGGAAGCTGCTAGAAATTTGATAGAGAGCATGAGCAGTGATACAAATGCTTTTGCAGCAACTATATCTAAAATGGAAAATGTAGTGAGAACTAGATAAGTGGGCGGTATAGATTTATTTTTAAATTACATTCAAAGAAGTAGTTTTATTACAATTATTGTTTTAACTTGGCTGTCAATATATTTTATAGTTAGTTTCACAATTCTTTTTTCAAGAATGGCTGGTATTGGAGCTTGGCAAAAACGTGAGCAAAATGCACTTGAAGCACTGCTTATGGGTGCTAAAAATATTCCAAATGATTCGTCTTTGAGAAAATGTGCAAACGGAAGAATCTCAAGAGAAAAACTAAACGTATGTATAAGTATAGCCGAGAAAAATGCTACAAGTGGACTAACGTGGCTAAGTGTAATAGCATCTACTTCGCCTTTTATCGGTCTTTTTGGAACCGTTGTTTCTATTTTAGAGACATTTTCACAGCTTGGAAATGGTGGAGGTTCATCACTTGGTATTATCGCTCCAGCTATTTCAGAGGCACTTGTTGCAACTGGTTGCGGAATTTTTGTTGCCATCCCAGCATATACATTTAACTTACTCATAAAAAGAAAAGCTTATGAACTAATGAGTGTTATTGAGCGTCAGGCTGATGTAATGATAGCACTTAAAAAAGATGATGAGATACTATAAATGGCCGTTAAATTTACCGATGAGACACCAGAGCTAAATATAACTCCTCTTGTTGACATTATGCTTGTTTTACTAGCCATTTTAATGGTTACTATGCCGACCATAACATATCAAGAGGATATTACTCTTCCGGATGGTTCAAAGGCAAAAACTTCAACATCTAAGCAAAAAGACCTTATAGTATCTATAAATTCGCAGGGACAAGTTAGAGTTGATCAAAGTACTATGAGCCTTGCTGAGTTTCCTGATAATATCGCATTAATGAGTACAAAATACGATAAAACCTCGCCTATCTATATAAAAGCTGACAAAAATTTAAAATACGATGATGTTATGTTTGTATTAAAGACTTTGAAAGGTGCTGGTTTTAATAAAGTAGCTTTAGAGACAAACGGTTAAGATGTCAAATAAAGTTAAATTTCCAACGCTTAGTTCGTTTCTTGTAGCGTTTTGTATTTACGTTACTATTATACTTATTTTATTTATAAAGCTTACTTTTTTTGTAGAACCTCCTAAGAAATATACCGATGATAAAGATGCTATTATGGATGTGGTTATGGTTGATAGAGAAGTTGATCAAACCATTAAAGCTCCAAAACAAGCAGATGAAGTAGTTAAAGAGACAAAGCCTGAACCTAAAAAGGAGTCAGAGGAAGATAAGCAAGAGACTACAAATAAGCCTGTTGTACCAGATGAACCATTGCCTACGCCAAGCTTACCAACTCCTCCAAAAGAGGAACCAAAACCTGAGCCAAAGCCGGAACCAAAACCAGAAATTTTAAAACCAAGTGAAGAACCCAAAGAAGATATTAAGCCAGAGCCAAAACCTGAGCCTAAGCCTGCACCAAAGCCAGTTGAAAAGCCAAAACCAAAAGAGCCAAATATAAAAGATCTCTTTAGTGATATAGATCCTACGAAACTTAAAAAAGACGATGGTATAAAAAAGACCGAAAATAAAGTTCAAAGCCGTAAAAAAAGCGAAGCTTCTAGTTCAAAAGCCGCAAAAGAAGCTAGTGATATAATAAAGAGTTTAAAGATAGATCAAAATCCAACTGCTCCAAAATCACAATCTACCGGTACTTACGATCCACTAATGGGTGCGATAACAAAACAAATTCAAAGAAGATGGCAAAGCTATAAGGCCGATTCTGCAAATTTGGCTAAAGTTAAAGTTATGATAGATCAGAGCGGAAATTTTAGCTATGAAATTTTAGAGCTATCATATAATGAAGAATTTAACGCAAAAGTAAGAGAGTGCTTAGAAAAACTTACAACGGAGAAATTTCCATTCAATCCAGACAAAAGCACTACTTTTAATTTAAATTTAGAAGATAAAATAAACTAAAATTTATAAAATTATGGAGTAGAGATGAAGAAAATTTTTCTTTTTTTATGTGTTGCTCTAGGGCTTTATGCTGCTGATGCGACCATATCTGTTGTAAATCAAGGTATTGCCTTGCCAAAGATAGCTTTGCAAGATGCAACAACTGCTGTTAGCGATATGGGTTTTAAAGATAAATTCTTTAAAATCATGCTAGGAGATCTAAAGGTTAGTTCCGATTTTGAAGTAATCGAAGATCATGTGCCTTCTACCTATGAAGGAGATGCGACTACTAATACAATGAGTGATAAAGGCGTCGAGCTTATCTTTAGATATGCTCTTGAAGGCTCTATGGGCTCACCTCTTACTTTGAGAGTAAAACTGATAAATGCTAAAGCAGCAACCACAAGGTATGAGAAAGTTTACACTATGCCAGACGGTGCAAAGTATCCGTTTTTGGCGCATAAAAGTATAGTTGAGCTTACTAATGAGCTAAATTTACCACCAGTTGGCTGGATGGAAAAATTTATTATTCTTTCAAAATATACTTCAGCTCGCCAAAGCTCTATCATAGTTGCTGATTATACACTTACATATCAAAAGACTATAGTAAGTGGCGGACTAAACATTTTCCCAAAATGGGCAGGCGCCGATCAAAGTAAATTTTACTATACATCTTATGTGAATAATAAGCCAACTTTATTTAGATATGATCTAAATTCTGGTACAAAAACAAAGATAATTGATAGCATTGGCATGCTTATAGCCTCAGATGTTAGTAAGGATGGAAGTAAAATTTTATTAACTATGGCACCAAAAGATCAACCAGACATCTTTATCTATAATACAAATAGTAAAAATTTGACGCAGATTACTAATTATCCAGGTATAGATGTAAATGGAAATTTTGTAGATAATGACAGTAAGATAGTTTTTGTATCAGATAGGCTTGGTTATCCTAACGTTTTTGCAACCCCAGCGATTTCTGGTGGAAGCGTTGAACAAATGGTATTTCATGGTAAGAATAACAACTCTGTAAGCACATTTGAAAATTATGTTGTTTATTCAAGTAGAGAAGCAAGCGGTAGTTTTAATATATATCTAATTTCAACTCAAACGGATTTTATACGCCAGCTTACAGCAAATGGCAAAAATAACTATCCAAGATTCTCAAGCGATGGGCAAAGTGTCGTCTTTATAAAAGAGCTTGGCGGTCAAAGTTCACTAGGGGTTGTTAGGTTAAATGAAAACAGAAGTTTTCAGTTTCCTTTAAAAGTAGGAAAAATTCAGTCTATAGATTGGTAAGATTCTGATAAAATTTAAAATTTTTGTGATATAATTCGACCAAATTTCTAAAAAAGGATAAGGAATGAAAAAAGTAGTTCTAGCAAGTGTTGCAGTTGCAACTTTATTGTTGAGCGGTTGTAGCTCAAAAAACCCTGAAGTTGATATGAATTCAAATTCAAATCAATCTGCAGATAATTCAGGTAGCATGAGTGATGCTGATAGATTAGCAGCTCTTATTGCTAACATCGAGAGTCAAGTTAAAAGTGTATACTTTGACTTTGATAAATTTAATATCAAAGCCGATCAACAAGGCGTTGTTAGCTCAAATGCATCAGTATTCAACCAAGCTGACGCTCAAGCTCTTTCTATAAAAGTAGAAGGTAACTGCGATGAGTGGGGTACAGATGAGTACAACTATGCTCTTGGTTTAAAACGTGCTAAAAGTGCTAAAGACGCTCTTGTAAGAAATGGCGTTAGTGCTGATAGAATCGCTGTAGTTAGTTTTGGAGAAAGCAATCCAGTTTGTACAGACAAAACAAAAGCTTGCGACGCTCAAAATAGACGTGCAGATTTCAAAGTACTTCCGTAATTTATAATTAAATAATAATGAATAAAAAAATAATTGTAGTGGCTCTGATAGGAGCCACTATCTCTATTACCTCCGGCCAAGAGATTTCAGCTTTTGATGCAGGCAATATGGATAGTGCGAATCCATATGGTCTAACGGACAATGAAAAAGTTACCCTAAATAATAAGCGAAGTGTTCAAAATATTGAAGAGAATATGAATAATGTTTCAGAACAACTTCAAGGTTTGCAAAGCTTGATTGAGAGCATGAGTGCTAGAATGAATAAGCTTGAGCAAAGAATAAATGATATAGAGACGAAGGTAAATGGTGGCATAAGTGATTCTGGTGTAAGTTTGACATCATTGAAGGCTTATGTTGATGAGACTAGGGATATACAAGATAAAAACTATAAAAATATTACTGCTGCCTTAAATAAATTAGGCGCGATAATGGATAAAAATGCTGCTCAACCAAAGCAAAATGCAAATCCAAAACAACAAAATAAGCCAACTTCAAATTTTAGTGGCAAAAGCGACAAAGATATTTTAGCTGATGGCATTAAGCTTTTAAATTCTGGCAATAGCACAGAAGCAGCTGAATATTTTGAATACTTAAATAAAAAAGGCTATAAAACTGGTGCTTCAAATTATTATCTAGGCGAAGTTGCTTATAGTCAAAAATCATACAGCACAGCCATACAATACTATAAAAAAAGTATACAAAGTGAAGATAAGGCTGACTACACTCCAAAACTTTTGTATCACACAGCTATAAGTTTTGATAAGATAGGTGATACGCAAAGTGCAAATAGATTTTATAAGGCTTTAAAAGTCGGCTATCCAGATAGCAAAGAAGCCAAAGCCTCTCCTAATAGAAACTAAATTTTAATCTTTTTTAGATATAATCCCACATTAATCAAAAAACCAAATCTAAGGAGATTATTGTGAGTAAAGATCAAGTCATAACTATGTTTTACGAACTAAAAGATGCCAACACTGGTGAAATTCTAGAGTCAAATATGCAAGAAGGTGGCCAAATTTCATTTATAACAGGGCATGGCCATATTATAGAAAAGCTTGAAGAAGAAGTAAGTAAATTAAAATCAGGCGAAAGAGCAACTATAAGCGTAAAGGCAGCAGAGGGTTGTGGTGAATATAATAATGAAGCCATTCAGTCGTTACCAAAAGAGCAATTTGCTGGTATAGATTTGCATGAAGGAATGGAACTTTTTGGTCAAAATGAGGATGGCTCAAGCGTTCGTGTTATTGTTAAAGAGATCAAAGATGACGAAGTAACAGTTGATTTTAATCACCCATATGCTGGTAAAGATTTGCTATTTAATGTTGAAGTTTTAGAAGTTAGAGATGCGACAGAAGATGAAAAAGCAACAGGTATGGTAGCTGGGGCTCATACTTGCGGTTGTGGTGGTCACGATCATGAGCATGAGCATGAGTGCTGCGGGGGTCATGGACACGGGCATGGACACGGACACGAGGATGGTGGTTGCGGTTGTGGTGGACACGGACATCACCATCACTAAGAAGCTAAAATGAAAAAATTTGCTTTTGTTTTTGCGGGCCAAGGCTCGCAAAGTATTGGTATGGGAAAAGACTTTTACGAAAATTTTTCTAATGCTAAACTGCTTTTAAATGATGCTTGTAATGACACTGGCATTGATTACAAAGAGCTTTTATTTACACAAAACGATAAGTTAGATAAAACAGAATTTACTCAGCCAGCTATCGTCTTAAACTCACTAATGACTTATTTGGCTTTTTCAAATTTTATTAAAGAAAAACCAGAATTTAGTCTCGGGCACTCACTTGGAGAATTTACCGCTCTTGCAGTTAGTGGAGCATTTAATTTTATTGATACGATTAGGCTTGTGAATTTACGTGGTAAATTTATGCAAGAAGCCTGCGTTGGCAAAGATGCTGGCATGATGGTAGTTCTTGGACTTAGTGATGAAGTGGTTGAAGAAATTTGTAAAAAAGCAAGAGAAGAAGGTTTGCAAATTTATGCTGCAAACTACAACTGCGATGGACAAATCGTTGTCGCTGGTGTAAGAGCTGATCTTGCTAGCTATGAAGCAAAATTTAAAGAAGCTGGCGCAAAAAGAGCAATGCTTTTAAATATGTCAGTAGCAAGCCATTGTCCGATACTTGAGCCAGCTAGTGTTAGACTAGCAAGCGAGCTTGAGAGTACTTTGGCTACCAAATTTTCTCCTGTTGTCTCAAATGTAAATACTAAAATTTATACCGATAAAAGTGAAGCGCTAGTCTTGCTAAAAGAGCAGCTAATAAAACCAGTTTGCTATAAACAAAGCATTAAAAACTATGAAAATGATGTTGATTGTTTTATCGAGCTTGGCGCTACGACGCTAAAGGGCATCAATAAAAAAATTACCGAAAAGCCAACTTATAGTATTACTGATATGGCAAGTCTTGAAGAAGTTGTGAAAATTTTGGAGGAGAGATGATAGCGATACTTGGAGCTATGCAAGAGGAGATAACACCGATCCTTGAAATGGTTGGTGAATATAAAACTGTTCAATATGCAAATAATAAATTTTACTTAGCAAACTATAAAGGAAAAGAGCTAGTCATTGCCTATTCAAAGATAGGTAAAGTAAATGCAGCTATAACGGCAACTTTAATGGTAGAAAAATTTAAGGCCTCAAAATTGCTCTTTACTGGCGTAGCTGGCTCACTTGATGAGAGTCTAAAAATAGGCGATATGCTTTATGCTACTAGCTTAGTGCAACATGATCTTGATATCACGGCTTTTGGCCATCCTTATGGCTATGTACCAGGCACAAGTATATTTGTCAAAAGCAATGAAGGGCTAAATGAACTGGCAAAAAAGATAGCTGATAAAAAAGATATGAGCTTAAGCGCTGGTATTATTGCGACCGGAGATCAGTTTATCTGCGATAATGAAAAGAAAGCTTGGATTAAAAAGATATTTAATGCGAGCGCTACCGAGATGGAAGGTGCTAGCGTTGCACTAGTTTGCGAAACACTTGGTGTGCCATTTTTTATACTAAGAGCTATCAGCGATGGAGCTGGTGATGCAGCAGAGTTTGACTTTGATAAATTTTTGCAAGATTCAGCAAATATTAGTGCAAAATTTATACTTGAAATGGTAGAAAATTTATGATAGAGCTTAGTAAAAGGCTTCTTAGGCAAGTTGGTCAGACAAATGCTAGATACAAGATGATAGAGGGCGGAGATAAGATCTTGCTTGGTCTTAGCGGAGGTAAAGATAGCCTCGCACTAGCTCACGTACTAAAGCATATCCAAAACGTTACACCTGAAAAATTTGAGTTTAAAGCAGTAACACTAAGCTACGGCATGGGTGAGGACTACGCTTATCTTACGAAGCATTGCAATGAGCACGGAATAGAGCATGAAGTGATAGATAGCTCAATCTTTGAGATTTCAAAAGAGAAAATCCGCAAGAATTCTAGTTTTTGTAGTTTCTTTTCTCGTATGAGAAGAGGCTATCTTTATACTTACGCCTTAAAGCATGGTTTTAATAAGCTCGCGATTGCTCATCATTTAGACGATGCAGCGGAGAGCTTTTTTATGAATTTTACCTATAATGGTGCACTAAGGACGCTTGCTCCAAAATATACTGCAAAAAATGGCATCACGGTTATTAGGCCATTTATCTTTGTTCGCGAGAGACAGCTTCGCGAAAATGCTATCAAAAATGAATTAAGAGTCATTGGCGATGAAGCATGCCCTGCAATGAGATTTGACGTAAAGATGCCGCATGCTAGATATGAAACCAAACAGCTTTTAGCAACCTTAGAAAAAGAAAATCCAAAACTTTTTACTTCGCTAAAAGCAGCATTTGAAAATATTCATACTGATACTTTTTTTGCTCTCAATAGCAGTAGTGAAGAGTAAAATTTTACTTGCTTCTTGGGACTAATCCCAAGAAGCGAGCTATAAATATTTCTATTTTAATTAGCTCGTATCAAAATAAATAAAAAAATGTATGAATAGATGAAATTCTTGTACTTGTTAATAAATCAAAACTATCATATACAATAAATACAAAAGCATTTAGTACAAAAACTACTGGTCAGAATTTTATAACTTAGAAAATTGAAGCTTAAAAAATAGTCATGTGCTTTAAACATTAAGAAATAGCTATTTAAAATAGCAAGCTATGGCTTAAAGTCCGTCAAGTAAAATTTTATAAAGTCGGTTTATCTCATCGTCATTTAGCTCGATCGTGCTTTTTGTATCAAATAAATTTTTGATCTTGCTAGCGTCAAATTCGCTCCTATCAAGGCAGTGCTTGTGAGAGGGCAAAAAGCCACGAGTTAAGCAAAGCTCGCTCTCTATCTCCTCGTCGCAGATAAAGCACTCAAGCTCGCTGTGAAGCCTGCCTTCATACTCTAAAATTTTAACGTAGCTTTCGATGATAAGGCGTTTTGGATTTTGTAGCTGCATCTGTTTGGCGCAGCGATCAAGCTCGTTAAAGTAAATTTCATCGAGCTGCTCGACCTCTTTTAGATGATCATAAAGTAGGCGCATGAACTGCTGCCAAATGATGAGTTTGTCGCGCTCTAGCAGCCATTTAAAGCCAAGGTGAAGTATGTTTCTAAGCTTTGGTAGAAATTTCGCCTCTTGCTCTAGTTCAAAGTCGATCTTGTAGCCAGTCATGATATTTGAGTGGCGTGCGCCAAAAAATCTATATGACTTTACGAGCAAATTTGGCGTTAGCACAAAGACTAAAAGGTCCTCGTCTCTGACCTTTTGCACGCGCAGGATATAGCCTTGCATCTAGGCAAAAAACTCCCTTATGCGCTCTCTCATCGCTGTCACGTCTTTGATGAAATTTATATCGTTTCTAAAGGTTGTTGCACCGTCGATGCCCTTGCTGTATTGGTGCAAGTGTTTTCTAAATATGCAAAGCCCATGCTCTCCGTAGTGCTCGATCATCGCATCAAAGTGAGCTAGGATGATCTTTTGTTTTAGCGCCTTATCTACGCTAGTTTTGGTCTTTATCTCGTGAAATATCCAAGGGTTGCCGATGCTTGCTCTGCCGATCATTAGGGCATCGCACTTTGTAAGGTTTAAAATTTCATCTGCATTTTGTGCGTTGATATCGCCATTTGCGATGACTGGGATTTTCACGCTTGCCTTTACCCTAGCGATCGCTTCGTAATCAACCTTTGCGCTGTATCCGCCAGCTCTGGTGCGCCCATGCACTGCGATATAGTCTGCGCCGGCTTCTTCGCAGGCCTTTGCGATTTTTTCTTCATTTTTATCGTTAAAGCCAAGTCTAAATTTAACACTCAGGCTCTCTTTGTTTGAGACGCTTTTTGTGGCTGAGATTATATTTTGAAGTTTGTCAAGATCGTTTAGTAAAGCAGAACCCGCACCTTGTCTAACGACCTTTGGTACTGGGCAGCCGCAGTTTAGATCGAGCCCATAAATCCCATCAAATTTATTGATGATCTGCACGGCTTTTTTTATATTTTCTATGTCGCTACCAGCTATCTGAACGACATAAGGCTCTTCGCTTGGGGATTTTTTAAGCATTTCAAGAGTTTTGTCACTGCTCTCATAGACCAGAGCATTTGCGCTGATCATCTCGCTAACAGTGACATCACAGCCAAATTTCTTGACGACGCTTCGTAACGGCAGGTCAGAAAAGCCAGCAAGTGGCGCTAAGAAAAGTGGCTTTTTACTAAAGTCTATCATTTAAAAAATAGCGAGCTAGGCACCATTTTACCGTTATCTCGCAAAAATAGTAAAACCTTTATCTCTTTAAACTCATCTGGATCGCTACCTTCGATAGCTTCTCTTACTTTATCAAGCATTTGAAGCTCAAACAGTGCATATACGTAAGCCTCATCAGCGTCAGCATGGATGCTTTTTAGTTTTTCAAAGATGCCAATAAATGCATCTGGTTTTAGTTTATTTTTAAGCATTACAGCGGCTTTATCGTATTGAGCTTTTGTCACTTTTGCATTGTTTAAAAGATCAAAAATTTCATCACTGCTTAGATCGATCTCGTCATTTACAAATCGGGTAATAATAAGCATTATATCTTCACTTGCTAGCTCAAAATTTAATCTTTTGATCTCGCTAAAAGAAGCTACTTTTATGAGTTTATCAAATGCAGCTTTTTTAAGGCTATCGTTTTGATCTTGATTTTTAAGTATGTCAAGATAATAAGTAGGTAGTTGCTCGATCTTATTTAGCTCATTTAGGATATTTAACTTGCTATCTTTTGCTAATCTAAATTTCTTTAGATCGACGATCTCTTTATTTTTTATACTTTTTATAGTTTGTAAGATATTGTTTATCTCAGCATCATCTACACCGACATCTTTAAGCTCGCCTACTGGTGAGATAGAGCGAGTAAGCTGTGAGGCGATCTTGTAAGTGTCGGTTTTGAAGTCTTTATTGCTCTCAAAGCCAAGAAGCGTCTCTTTAGCTAAGTCTTTATAAAGCTGGCTATCTTTTTTGATCCATTTTTTATATCTATAAAAAGCATATCCATGATAAGCGATATGAAGTAGAGCAAGAAGTGCTAAAACAGCTACCGGAAGAGCGACCCAAATAGCAATTGGCAAAGTTATAGTTTGGCCTAAAAGCTCAAATGTATAATCAGAACTATTAAGAGAATAAGTAAGCCCTGCAACAACTACTATATAGATTATGCAATAGACGAGAAATTTTCTAGTTTTCATATTTTCTCCTTAGTTTTTTGCTGTTTTTTCGATTATTTCACGGCAAGTTATGCAGTATTTTGCATGTGGCTTTACCTTTAGTCGCGGTATACTGATCTCCTCTTCGCACATATCACAAATCCCATAAGTTTTATTTGCTATCTTCTCTAGCGCTTCATCTATCTCTGATAGCTCCGCTCTTTGTTGCGTAGAGATGGAATGCTCGATTAACTGGTCTGTATTTACTGAGGCTATATCAAACTCATCGCTTACACCACTATCTCTTAAGCCATTTACTTCAACAGATGAATCATAGATATTTTTTTTGATCTGTAATTTTCTTTCTTCAAGTAATTTTTTAAAAAAATTTAGCTCAGTTTGTGTCATTTATATTCCTTTATTTGTGATATGGGTGGTTTGCATTTATGCAAAGTGCTCTAAAAATTTGCTCAAAAAGTACAAGCTTGGCAACCTTATGAGCCATCGTCATCTTGCTTAAGCTTATAATTTTTTGCGCTTTATTCTTTAAATTTTGGCTAAGGCCATAAGCTCCACCTATGAAAAAGTTAATTTGTGAATTTGAGTTTAAAATTTGTGCAAATTCTTGGCTATCAAGTTGCAAGCCATTTTCATCAAGCATTACGCAAAAGCCTTTTAAATTTGGCTCGTAAATTTCATTATAGGCTCTTAATGCTTCGCTTTTTCCGGCACTTTGAGCTTTTGCTATTTTTTCATTGAAAAAGACTTTATCGTTTATCTTGGCAAATTTTGCACTCATTTTTATATATTCTTGTATTTCGTTTTCAAAGTTATCACGTGATGATTTTTGAATGCTAAAAACTGAAATTTCCAAATTTAGCCTTTGGTTTTTAGCTTTAGTTCAAAGTTGCTTCCACTCTCATCTTGGTTATCTTTTTGATGTATTGTCTTATTGTTTGTGAGAAATTTAACCATATCGCTTATATATTTTTTATGTTCGCTTCTTGGCACAATAGCATCGATTAAGCCATGTTCTAATAAAAATTCGGCTCTTTGAAATCCCTCTGGTAAATCAGCACCAATGGTTTGTTTGATGACCCTTTGACCGGCAAAACCTATCAATGCGCCAGGTTCAGCGATTATTATATCTCCAAGCCAAGCAAAAGAGGCGCTAACACCACCCATTGTTGGATCAGTAAGTATTGAGATATAAGGCAGCTTTGCTTCATCAAGTAGTTTTAAAGCGGCTGATGTCTTTGACATTTGCATCAAAGAAAATGTACTCTCTTGCATTCTAGCTCCACCTGAAGCACTCACTATGACTAAAGCTTGGCGTTTTTCTATTGCTCGTTTTATCGCTCTTACGATCTTTTCACCCTCAACTGAAGCTAGCGAACCACCCATGAAGCCAAAGTCAAAGACAACTAGCTGGATTTCTTGCCCATCGCATTTGCCTTCGCCACATATCACTGAGCTTGTGCGTCCTGTTTTTTCTTTATTTTCCGTGATTCTTTTTTTGTATGATTTTTTATCAACAAAATTTAATGGATCTACCGGTTTTAAATTCGCGTCAAATTCTACAAAGCTATCTTCATCACAGATCAAATTTATGCGATCAGTAGCTTTTAATCTCATATGATAGCCGCATTTAGGGCATACATTAAAACAAGCTTCAACTTCTTTGTAGTACATCAGTGAGTGACAGTTGTCGCATTTTATCCAGTGTGTAGGCGCTTCTTCTGGACGAGGTTGAGCTTTTCTTATCTTTGAAAAAATATCTGAGAAATTCATATTTTTACCCACTTATATTAAAAATTGTGGGATTATATCTAATGTTTGCCTTGCTTTTTCTTATATGACTTAAAGTTTGTTTATTTGTAGAGGTTTAAAGGGGCAAGTTGGCCCCCTTAAAGTATCTTATTAGAAGCGTCTTCCGATAGTAAATTCAAATGTATTTGTATCATCGCCCTCTTTAGGTTTAAGAGCTTTTGCAAAGATTAGTTGAAGTGGTCCGATAGGAGTTATCCACTCGATACCAGTACCAACTGATGATCTTTTTATCTCATTTAGGCTATTTTCGCCGATCATACCATAGTCATAAAATACAACGCCACGCATTTTGACACGATCTATTATAGGGAAGCTTATTTCAGCTGAATTATTAAACGAAGTTTCACCGCCGTATTCGTAGTAGTCGCCATTATATTTTACCTTTGGAGATACAGTTCTGCTCTCGTAACCACGTAAGCTTCTTATGCCACCAAGGTAAAGTCTTTCGTTAATCGGAGTATATCCTCTTTCCCAAATTTTGCCAAAGCTTGCTTTGTATCTTAAGATAAGATCGTAGTCGATGTACTCTCTAAGACCTAGATAGTAGTTAAAATTTGTGCGATTTTTGATAAAGTCTATATCGCCACCAAGTCCAGCTATCTCAAATGATGTGCCAGCTATGATGCCACGTCTTGGCAAGTAATAATCGTCGGTGCTATTATATGTTAAAGCTGGAGTTATGGCGCTTTTTATGGCTTTACCTTCTCTATAAATTTCTTTTTTAGTTTTTGTGTTGATATCTCTTAGCTCATCATCTTTTAAAGTAATTTTGCTTTGCTCAATGTTGTAAGTAAGCGATGCGCTTAAATTTCTAGTTAGTTTTCTACCTAGTGTTGTGCTAAAGCCATAGCTTCTCTCTTTGTATGTTCTCCAGTCATAGTCATTTGCGTAAAGTGTTCCGCCAAGGCTATACTCTGAGTCAAAAATTCTTGGGTTTGTAAGACTTATCTGGCCTGAAAGCTCTCTGTCGCTTTTATCTACGCTTACTTGTCCTTGAAGACCAGAGCCAAAGATATTTGTGTCAGAAAGTGCCGCGTTTAGTAGTAGTCCGTCACTGCTGCCGTATCCGATACCACCGCTTATCGAGCCAGTTGAAGCCTCTTTTACTTTTACTTTTAGATCAACTGTATTTTTATCAACCGGATCTTCTTCTATCTCAACATCATCAAAGTAGCTTGTTCTTTTTAGCGCATCTTTTGAGTCTTGAAGGTCGGTTCTACTATATAAATTTCCTTCAGTTAGATAAAGTTCACGTCTTACAACGCGGTCAACGGTCCTATCGTTTCCTGAAATTTGAACATTTCTTATATATACTTTTTCGCCAGGATCGACTTCGTAGTCAATATCGACAGTTTTATTTTCATCAAATTTATCAGTCTTTGGATAGACTTTTACAAACGCATAACCTTTATCAGCAACCATATCATCGAGCTTTTTCATATCTTGGCGAAGTCTTGCTGAGTTCATCGTATCACCAGCCTCAAGCCTAAAGTCATCTATGATCTTTTTATTGTCAAGCTCTAGCTCTTCAGGTGCCGTAATGCTTACATTTGAAACCTTATAAGGCTCACCCTCATGAACATAATAAGTAAGATCTGCTGTGTAATTATCAAACGATGAATTTAAATAAGGTGAAGAAATAGTCGCGTCTAAATAGCCTTTTTGGAAATATTTGTCTTGTATTCTTGCCGGATCATTTTCAAGCTCAAAAAGTTTAACTTTACCATCATTTCTGCCCCACAGCCAACCCATAAATTCTCTACTTTTATTTGCAACTACTGGCTCAATGTCGTCATAATCAAACTCTTTTGCACCGACTAAATTTACATTTTTGATTATCATATTTTCGCCGCGGTTTATATTTAGTGTTATAAAAAGTGAGCTGTCGTTATCTGCAACTGGTTGCTTTTCTACGTCTACAACGGTATCGAAATAGCCCTTTGACTCATAATACTGACGAATTCTCTCTTTAGTTTTTTCTATTGTAAGCTCATCGTACATATTGCCTGGTTTGATGTTGATTAACGACTCTATGGCAGTTTTGTCATTTGTTACAACGCCTTTTAGATCAACTCTAGCAACACTTGGCTTCTCTTTTACAACTACTAAAAGATTGCCATTGCCTGTATCTTCTATATAGATATCGTCAAAATAGTTTTGTTTGTATAAATTTGTAATCGCCTTATCGCTAAGCTTTGGAGTCAAATCCTGACCGACTTTTAGGCCCATTATTTGGCTTGCTACTTCAGGCGAAAGGTGAATTAGGCCTTTAAAATTTATTGACTGGATTGTTTGTGCGCTTAGGCCGCTGAAAGCTAATGCTAATAAAAATAATTTCTTTTTCATTAAATTTAACCTAGAGTTTTAGTATAAGTGCGTATAATATCATATTTTATTTTTAATAAATTTAAATTTTATAATTTTGAAGGTTTTTTATGAAAATAGGTATCATCGGACTTGGTCTTATGGGTGGCTCGCTTGGTCTTGCACTAAAAGATGAAAAATTAATCTCTTGTGTTAGTGGATACGACAAAGATGAAAATCATAGCAAAAAGGCCTTAGAGCTTGGCTTGGTGCATGAAATTTTAAGCATTGACGAGATGAAAAAGAAGTGTGACATCATCTTTTTAGCTGTGCCAGTCGAGGCTATCGTGAGTATCGTGCAAAATTTAACCGATATTAGCGAAGATACAACTATTGTTGATTTTGGCTCAACCAAACAAAAGATAATAGAAGCCGTGCCAGAAAAAATTCGTAAAAATTTCATCCCAGCTCATCCAATGGCAGGTACTGAGTACTCTGGTCCAGAAGCCGCTTTTAAATCACTTTACACAGGAGCAACTGTTATCGTTTGTGACTTTGCTGAGAGCGCAGAAAAACATGTAAAAAGAAGCGTGGAGTTATTTTCTTGCCTTGGCATGAAAATCATTTTTATGAGTGCGAAAGAGCATGATCATCACGTGGGTCTTATTTCGCATTTGCCTCATGCGATTGCATTTTCTCTTGCTAGTGGAATTTTAAAAGAAGAGGATAAAAGGCACATCGTAGCACTTGGCGGACCTACATTTAAGGGTATGATACGTGTCGCAAAGAGTTCGCCTTTTATGTGGAGCGATATCTTTAAGCAAAATAAAAATAATGTTGTTGAAGCCATAAATATGTTTGAAAAAGAGCTAAATTTATGCAAAGATCTCATGAAAGATGAACGCTGGGACGAACTTTTTGCCTGGATGAGCGACGCTAGGGCTGTAAGAGAAATTTTGTAATTAACTAAAAATTTATTGATTTACGTGTAAAATTTTGCAAATTAAATTTAAGGTAAAAATATATGTATAGACGTGGAATTGGTGGTTTTGGTATTGTTGTGCTTTTACTAATTTTAATTTTAGCCGGTGGTTTTGGCTATGCTTTGATGTCAAAAGATTTTGAGCGAAATGAGCCGATAATTGGTGTTGCTGATAAGGTTTATTGGAATCTTAGAACCCCAATGAATATTAAATTTAAAGACGATAGTGGCATAAAATTTGTACGAATTAGTATGAATGATGGGAAAAATGATCTAAATTTGTTAAATCAAATCGTACAAAATCCAAGTACCGAGCTTGATGTAAATTTAACCTTTCCAAAGACTGGCTTTTTTGCTCAAAAAGATACCTATGAAATGAATATCGAAGCTGTAGATACTAGCAAATGGAGCTTTTTTACTGGCAATAAAGCTAGCAAAAAGGTTGAAGTAGTGCTTGATACTTCAAAGCCTGATCTTTACGTGCTTTCGCAGTCCTATTCTATCTCAAAAGGTGGTAGCGCGGTTGTGGTCTTTAGAGCGACTGATAATCAGCTAAAAGAGGTTTATGTGCAGACAAATTTTGGTAAGAAATTTAAGGCTGTCCCATTTTATAAAGAGGGCTTTTATGCAGCACTCGTTGCTTGGCCAGTTCAGGTTGAAAATTTTAGTGCTGAGGTCATTGCAAGAGACTTTGCAGGCAATGAAAGCAAGTCTCATGTTAGATATTTTTACGAAAATGTAAAGTATAAAACTTCAACTATTGCATTAAACGATAGATTTTTAGATGGCAAAATAGTCGATCTAACTGATCAATATGCAAAAGATCCAAGTGCGCTTTCAAGGCTTGAGAAAATGAGATTTGTCAATGAAACGCTTAGAAATTCAAACGAAGAAAAAATAACAGCACTTACTACAAATCCTGGTGATGAGATGTTAACTGGCTTTAGTGTGACACCATTTTATCCACTAAGAAATGGTAAAAAAGTGGCTGACTTCGCCGATCACCGATACTATACATATAATAACGAGCAAGTAAGCGAATCATGGCATATGGGAATAGACTTTGCAAGTGTGGCAGCAGCTCCTATAATAGCTAGCAATGCTGGTCGTGTTGTGCTAGCATCTGAAAATGGAATTTATGGATTAAATATTGTGATCGATCATGGATTTGGGCTTTATTCGCTTTATGGACACTGCTCAAGCACTAGAGTAAAAGAGGGCGATATGGTGGCAGCTGGCGATCAAATAGGTACTACTGGAACTAGTGGTCTTGCGCTTGGCGATCACCTTCACTTTGGAATTTTAGTCCAAGGTGAAGAGGTGAGACCACAACAATGGATGGACAAAAAGTGGATAAAAGATAATATCACAAGTGTCTTAGATGCTGCAAAAGCGATGATAGACAAGAACTAAAAATTTGCAAAATTGATTTTTTAGTGCTATCATAAGCGCATTAAAAATATAAGGAAAATTCTTGAAACAAACTACTATCGCAAGACGCGTTGAGACCGTTGGTATAGGGCTTCATAAAGGTGAGCCGATAAGACTTATACTAGAACCTCTTGATGCAAATTCTGGTATTATTTTGCACCGCGAAGATCTTGGTATTAGTTTTAAAGCTGAACCTAAAAATGTTATAAATACGCAAATGGCAACCGTTGTTGGTAACGAAAAGGGCTTTATTAGTACGATCGAACACCTGATGTCAGCCATAAATGGTTATGGTATTGATAATATTAGAATTTCTGTTGATGCAAATGAAATTCCAGTCATGGATGGTAGTGCAATAAGCTTTTGCATGCTACTTGATGAGGCTGGCATAAGATATCTTGATGCTGGCAAAAAAGTAATTCTTGTCCGCCGCGAGGTTGAAGTCGTTGAGGGTTCTAAATTTGTACGAACTTCACCTTCAAGAAGTCCAAAATTTGACTATACGATAAAATTTGATCATCCAGTTATTGGTGAACAAAGATATGTTTTTGATTTTAGTAAAAGCTCTTTTATAAAAAATATAGCTCGTGCTAGAACTTTTGGCTTTTTGAAAGATTTACAACGTTTACAAGCTCAAAATTTAGCTCTTGGTGCATCACTTGATAATGCCGTGGCAATCGATGATACGCATATCCTAAATCCAGAGGGTTTGAGATTTGAAAATGAGTTTGTAAGGCACAAAATTTTAGATGCGATTGGTGATTTAAGCTTGCTTGGAGCGCCTTTATTGGGCGATTATACAGCATTTGCTGGAAGTCACGATCTAAATCACAAATTAACTCTTGCTTTGATGGCCGATGAGAAAAACTACGAGATCGCAACCCTAAATGGCGAACTTCTAAAAGAGTATCAAAAGGTATTTGCATAGAAAATATTGAAATTTTAGTTGTCTCTTTATCGACTCCACTCTTGGTTGGGGTTTATAAAGACGGCGTAAAATTTGATGAAATTACTACTGATGAACATGTCAGTGAAGCTTTGATAAAAATCTTAGAAAATTTATCCTCTAAATTTAATATCACAAAAATTATCTATGCAAATACGCCAGGAAGCTTTATGGGGTTAAAGGTGGCCTATGTCATTTTAAAGACTTTCTCTTTAGCAAAGGGTTGCGAATTTTATGCGGTTAGCGGCTTTAGCTTAAATGGAGGCCAAGCGATCAGAGCAAATAAAAATTTAAGTTTTGTTTTAAAAGATGGCAAAATTTCACTTGAAAAAGTGGAGCCAGTAGGATTTAGGTTGCCTTTAAATTTAGATGAATTAAAACTAAATTCAGATACACTTCCAGATTATATCATCCAAGCAGTTTAGGAGAAATTTTGAACATCTTAGTGCCTGCAACAAGTGCAAATTTGGGTCCTGGTTTTGATGCTTTGGGGCTTAGTTTGAAGCTTTTTAATAGTGTGAAAATCGAGTCAGCAAAATTTAGCTCAGTGTCGATAAACGGCGAAGGCAGTGGAAGTGTAAATTTAAAGAGAAACAATATATTCTTAAGTATTTTTAATGAAATTTTTTTTGAGCTAACTGGTAAAAATGAAAATTTTAGAGTCGTTTTTGAAAATAATATCCCATTTTCAAGGGGGCTTGGCAGTAGCTCTGCTGTTATCGTTGGGGCCATTGCTTCAGCGTACGAAATGGCTGGCTTTAAGGCAAGCAAAGAGACAGTTTTAAATAAAGCTATCATCTATGAAACCCATCCTGATAATATCTCGCCAGCAGTTCACGGTGGATTTATCAGCGCGATCGTAAAAAATGGTAATGTTTACGCAAATAAAATAAGTTTAAGCGATGAGATAAAAGCAGTAGTTGTTATCCCAAATAAACCGATGAGCACATCCTCGTCAAGACAAATTTTACCAAAGAACTATACGATGAAAGAATGCGTAAATAACTTATCTCATGCCGCTTTTTTAACGTCTTGTTTTTATGAAAAAAAGTATGATCTCTTAAAAATAGCAAGCAAAGATTTGATGCACGAAGAGCGTAGAATGCACGCTTTAGAAGAGCTTTTTGAAGTTAGAAAAGTAGCTTATGAAAATGGTGCTTTAATGAGCACGCTTTCAGGCTCAGGTTCAAGTTTTTTAAATATCGCTTACAAAGATGACGCTAAAAATTTACAAGATATTTTAAAGAGTAAATTTAGTGATTTTAGGGTTGAGGTTTTTTCATTTGATAACGATGGATACGAAATTACGCAAAGCTAAAAACAAGTTTAAAAAGATATAATGAACAAAAATAATCCTGTAAGGACATGTGTCGCTTGTAAAATTAAAATTTCTCAGAGCTTGCTAAAAAGATACCGCTTGGTAGGTAAGAATTTAGAGCATGGCAAAGGAAATGGTCGTAGCTTTTATCTGTGCGACAAATGTATGCAAAAAGATATAAAAATTTTAAAAAAAATAATTGATAAACAAACTAAAGGTGCTTTTATTTGTGATGCACCGAAGTTAAAGGAGATACTCTTAAATGAGCAATGTTAGGATTTCAGAGATCGCAAACGAGCTTGGCTATCCAAGTAAAGAGATAGTAGAAAAAGCTCAAGAGTTAGGATTAAAAGTCAAAACTCACTCAAATGCAGTTAGCCTTGAAGAGGCCGAAGCTATATATGAATATGTTCAAACTGGCGTGATACCAGATAAATTTAAAAAGAAAAAGAGTGAACCTAAACCAAAAAAAGAGCCTAAAAAAGAAGTAGAAAAAGAGTCAGTAAAAAAAGAAGAAAAACAAAAAAGTGAATCTAAAAAAACTACTACTAAAACTGAGTCAAAGTCGGTAAAAGCTGAGCCTAAGAAAGAGGCACAAATTTTAGAAGAAAAACAAAAAATTGAGCCTAAAAAAGAAGAAATCAAAGTAGAGCAAAAACAAGTCGAAGCTCCAAGACCAAAAGAGAGCTTGGCTGATGTGACTCAAAAAAGACGTGGCCTTGTGATAGTAAAAAAGAAAAAAGACTATGAAGCGCCAATTGCTACAAAAGAAGAGAAAAAGCCTGAACCAAGCATAGCTAATATAAGCGATTTTAAAAGTATGTTTTCAGCAAATGATGAAAATTTAGCTAAGAAAAAGAAAAAAGATAAAAAAGTAGTTGTTGCAAGTAAAAAGGATAGCGCCCAGAAGATGGATCTACTTGGCGGAAGTGACTTTGGTGACATAGTGCTAGAAGATGAAGATGTAGTTGTTCTTCCTGATTTTAGTTTTAAAACTCCGGTACCAGCACCTGCTCAAAAGACAAAACAGCCAAATGTTATGAGAACTACGGTCAACAATACGATAAATTCATTTGGCGAAGGCGGCATTCAAAGAAGAGCTAGAAAAAAACACAAAAAGCCTGAAAATAAACAAAACAATGAAGCCGTGACGTCTATAAATATTCCAAAAGAAATTCGTGTTTATGAATTTGCTGAAAAGCTAAACAAACAGCCAAGCGAGATCATAGGTAAGTTATTTATGCTTGGTATGATGACAACTAAAAATGACTTTTTGGATGAAGATGCGATAGAAATTTTAGCCGATGAGTTTAATGTAGAGGTTAATATCATCGACGATCAAAAAGAATTTGACTACGTAGCAGCCTATGAAGAAGAGATAAAAGACGATGAAAATCTCCAGCCAAGAGCACCAGTCATAACCATCATGGGTCACGTTGATCATGGTAAAACTTCATTGCTTGATTACATAAGAAAATCACGTGTAGCAGCAGGAGAGGCTGGTGGTATCACTCAGCATGTCGGTGCTTACATGGTAAATAAAAACGGCAAAAATATCACATTTATCGACACTCCAGGTCACGAAGCGTTTACTGCTATGCGTGCAAGGGGAGCTGGTGTAACCGATATAGTTATTATAGTTGTTGCAGCAGATGACGGCGTAAAACCACAAACAAAAGAGGCGGTTAGCCACGCAAAAGCTGCAGGCGTACCGATAATCATCGCTATAAATAAAATGGATAAAGAGTCAGCAAATCCTGACCTAGTAAAGACAGGTCTTGCTGAGCTTGATATCATGCCAACAGAGTGGGGCGGAAAGTATGAATTTGTGCCAATCTCTGCAAAAACAGGCATGGGTATAGATGATCTACTTGAGATCGTACTTTTACAAGCTGACCTTTTAGAACTAAAAGCAAATCCAAAGGCAAATGCAAAAGCAACTGTTATCGAGAGCTCACTTCAAAAAGGCCGTGGCCCAGTAGCTACTATTATCGTTGAAAATGGCACGCTTCATGTTGGAGATACTGTCGTTGCTGGTGTCGCATATGGAAAGATAAGAAGCTTGCTTGATGACCAAGGTAAGCCTTTGCAAGATATAAAACCAGGCGAATGTGGTGTGATAGTAGGTCTTAGCGAAATAGCAGAGGCTGGCGAGACGCTAATAGGTGTAAAAACAGATAAAGAGGCTCGTGAATACGCGCAGAAAAAGGCTGAATATATCCGCCAAAAAGAGCTTAGTAAGAGTATAAAAGTTAGTATTGATGAGCTTAGCGCTAAGATTGCTGAGGGTGAGTTAAAGACGCTTCCAGTTATTATTAAAGCTGATGTTGGTGGCTCACTTGAGGCGCTAAAAGCAAGCCTAGAAAAACTAGCAAATGATGAGATCAGGGTAAATGTCATCCACTCAGGTGTTGGCGGTATCACACAAAGCGATGTAGCACTTGCTAGTGCGAGCGAAGACTGTATAATCCTTGGTTTCAACATAAGACCGACTGGCGAGATAAAAGAAAAGGCAAAAGAGAGCGGCGTTGAGATTAAAACTTACAACGTTATTTATAATTTAATCGACGACGTGAAGGCGATTTTAGGTGGACTAATGTCACCTATCATCAGAGAAGAGCAGCTTGGTCAAGCTCAGGTTCGCCAAGTGATCCATGTGCCAAAAGTTGGTACTATTGCTGGATGTATCGTCACTGAGGGCATGATAAATAGAGGCGCAAAAATTCGCCTTATTAGGGAAGGTGTAGTCGTTTATGAGGGCTTAGTAAGCTCACTAAAACGCTTCAAAGATGATGTAAAAGAGGTCGCTAAAGGCTACGAGTGTGGCGTTGGTATCGAGAATTTCAATGACATCAGAGAAAATGACTACATCGAAAGCTTCAAAGAAGTCAAGGAGAAAGCTACTCTATGAACGCTAACGAAATAAAGCGTATGAGAACAGAGAGTGTGCTAAAAGAGCTCATCCCAGAGGCTCTAGCTACTCTTGAAGATGGTATTTTAAAGGGGCTTTGCGTCACCGATGTCGAGTGTAAAAAGGGCAGATATGACGCCTTTGTTTATCTTGATAAAATGGCTTTTGATGAGCGTGAACAAGAGTATATTTTGGGACATTTAAAGCGAGTTTGTAGGCATTTGCAAAACCACTGCATGGCAGCTGAGGGTTGGTATAGATGTCCAAATTTTCACTTTAAATTTGACGATAGATTAGAGTATCAAAACCATATGGATAAGTTGTTTGATAAAATTTCAAAGGATTTAAACAAAAATGGATAATTTAGACAAACTAGTGCGTGAATGTGGCGTTGAGCTTTATGACAGCGAGATTGCAAATGAAAATGGTAGGGCTATTTTTAGAGTTTATATTACAAAAAATGGCGGAGTGAGCCTTGACGACTGTGAAAAAGTGAGTCGATTGCTCTCGCCTATTTTTGACGTGACACCGCCAGTTAGCGGGGATTATAACCTCGAAGTTAGCTCGCCTGGCCTTGAGAGAAAGCTTAGTAAGCCATCTCATTTTAAATCAAGCATCGGCGAGCTAGTTAAAGTTCAAACCGAGGCTGAGAAATTTGCAGGAAGGCTCGTAAAAGCGGACGAAGAGAGCATTGCAATAGAAAATGAAGAGGGAATTTTTGAGATCAACATCAGTGAGATAAAAAAAGCAAAAACATATTTGGAGTGGTAAATGCTAAGCGACATCGAGATAACTCACCAAACAAAACTAGAACACATCAGTAAAGTTGCCGCAAGACTAGGCTTAAGCGAAGACGAGCTTGAGCTTTACGGCAAATATAAGGCTAAAATTTCTCCAAGGCTTGAGCCGTCAAACTCAAAGCTAATCTTAGTCACCGCGACCAATCCAACCCCATACGGCGAGGGCAAAACGACTATGTCGATCGGCCTAGCTGATGCGCTAAATTCGCTTAATAAAAAGGTTTGCTTAGCGCTTCGTGAGCCATCTCTTGGACCAGTTTTTGGCATAAAAGGTGGAGCAGCAGGTGGTGGCTACTCACAGCTTGCGCCGATGGAGGATCTAAATTTACACTTCACTGGCGATTTTCATGCGATAACATCGGCAAATAACCTGATTTCAGCGATGATAGATAATAGCCTCTATCAAGAAAACCCACTAAAGATAGAGAAAATTTTATGGAAGCGCTGTATGGATATGAATGACCGTGCGCTTAGATTTATCACAGTAGGACAGGGTGGCAGGACTGATGGCGTGCCAAGGGAAGATGGCTTTAATATAACCGCTGCAAGCGAGATCATGGCTGTGCTTTGTCTAGCCACAAGTCTTTCTGATCTAAAAGAGCGCGTAGCAAATATCATGGTTGCTTATGATAGCGATAAAAAGCCTATCTATGTGCGTGATCTAGGCTGCGAAGACGCTGTTTGCATACTTTTAAAAGATGCGATCAAGCCAAATTTATTTCAAACACTAGAGCACACACCTACGCTCGTGCATGGTGGTCCATTTGCAAACATCGCACACGGCTGCAACTCAGTTATCGCAACGAAAACAGCTCTAAATTTAGCCGACTACGTCATCACAGAAGCTGGCTTTGGCTCGGAGCTTGGTGCGGAGAAATTTTTAGATATAAAGTGCAGGGTTGCTGATATCAAACCAAGCGCTGTGGTACTTGTAAGCACGATCAGATCGCTAAAATATAACGGCGAAGCAAATAAAGATGAGATCACAAAACCAGATATGAACGCCCTTAAAAAAGGTATCGAAAACCTTGGCGGACACATCGAAAATTTAAAAGGTAAATTTGGTCAAAACGTAGTTGTGGCGCTTAATAAATTTGGCTTTGACACAGATGAAGAGATAAATTTTGTAAAAGGGTATTGCCGTGAGCTTGGTGTAGAAGTGGCAGTTTGTGAGAATTTCTTAAAAGGTGGTAAAGGTGCGCTTGAGCTTGCCGAGCTAGTTTTAAAGGCGTGTGACAAGCCAAGCAAGATAAATTTTACATACGAGATGAGCGATGATACGAAAACTAAAATAGAAAAAGTCGCTAAGGAAATTTATGGAGCTGGTGAGGTAGTCTTTGAAGAGACCGCTCTTAAAAAGCTTGAGATGATAAAAGAGCTAAATTTGAGCCATTTGCCAGTTTGTATCGCAAAAACTCAGTATTCATTTAGCGACGATGCGAAACTTTTGGGCAGAGCAAAGGGCTTTACATTTAGCGTAAAAGACCTTGACATTAGAACTGGAGCTGGCTTTATTGTCGCGGTTTGCGGTAAGATCATGCTTATGCCAGGACTTCCAAAAGTGCCAGCTGCGGTCAATATGAAGATAGACGCAGATGGCAAGATCGACGGCTTGTCGTAAATTTATGAAAAAGATACTGGCAAACGCCAGTATCTTTTTTAAGAGGTATAGATGAACGACGAATTTTACATGGATCTTGCTTTAAGCGAGGCTTGGAAATTTCAAATATTAACCTATCCAAATCCAGCCGTTGGATGCCTTATACTTGATGAAAATGGACAAATTTTATCTTGCAAGGCTCATGAAAAGGCTGGATATTTGCACGCTGAGCCAACGGCGATAGTCTTTGCGCTTTGCAGGAAAAGTAAAAATTTCCAAGATAAATTTCTAAAAGCATATAATGAAAAATTTTTCTTAAATTTAAAGCCTATTGATCTTGAAGATCAACCTTTAGAGCCAAAATTTACCTACGAATTTATACTAAACAACCACTCAAATTTACTAAAAAATGCAAAAGCTTACGTCACACTTGAGCCTTGCTCTCATCATGGTAAAACGCCACCTTGTGCAAATTTACTAAAAGAACTTGGCTTTAGCGAGGTGATAATAGGAAGCCACGATGAAAATAAAATAGCAAGTGGCGGTGGTAATTTGCTCAAGAGCGCTGGTATAAAAGTTAAATTTGGCGTTTTAAAAGAGCGCTGCGATAAGCTGCTTGAACCATTTTTGGCATATCAAAATGGTGGTTTTATTTTTTTAAAAATCGCAATTAGTAAAAATGGCGTAGCAAGTGGTGGTATCATCACAAATGAACTTAGTCGCACGCATGTCCATAAACTAAGAAGCGTCATAGATACGCTAGTGATCGGCGGCAACACAGTGCGAGTTGATCGCCCAAAGCTTGATAGTAGGCTAGTAAGTGGCGGCAAAAATCCAGATGTCATAATCTACTCAAGAAGTGATAAATTTGATAAGACGATACCACTTTTTAGCGTGCCAGGGCGCAAAGTCAGCATTCAAAAAGAGCTTAGCTTAACAGGACTTAGCATGTTTGAAGGTGCTGGCGAGTTTTTAAAACTTGCAAAAGATGGCAAGCTAGCAAACGTAAAATGGCTACTTATCTATCAAAGCTCAAATTTTAGGGATGGTAAAAACTTGAGCCTTGATCTAAATTTAAAGCCACTATTTAGTGGAAATTTTGGAGACGATAGCTACACTTGGTATGAAATTTTGGATTAAATATCTAGGCCAAAATAGTGCTTAACTAAAAAACCAATGCCAAACGAAATGATCGCAACACCAAAAGTTATCACGCACATTTCAATCACTCTTGGCAAAAATTTAAGCTCTTTTGCCACGCTTATGTAAAAGTTGTAAGTGATAATGGCAACAAAGGCAAAGAAAAACATCGACAAGACAGCGTAAACACCACTTGAAAAGATGAAAAATGGAAGTATTAAAAACGCCGTTGTTATGATGTACGAACCACCTGTGTAGAGCGAATAGGTAAGCGGTTTGATCTCGTCACTTGGATTTTCTTTTGACTCAAGATATGCTGACCCTGCCATAGAAAGAGCAGCTGCAATGCCCATGATAAGGCCCGTTGCACCAACTGATTTTGTATTTGAAAAAGCTAGAGCGATGCCACTTAGCGTGCCAGTTAGTTCAACTAATGCGTCATTCATACCAAGAACGATACCACCGGCATTGACTAGTTTCGTGTCTTTTAGCATAGAGATTAAATTATTTTCATGATTTACTTCTTCATTATAAATATCTCTAGCTTCAGGATACTCATCAACAATACCAAGATAAAATTGCTCTGCGTCTTCTTCACGTGACTCCATAAATTTTAAAGTAAAAGATGTACCAAAAATTTTAACAAGTATCGTATAGAAGACGACTTTGAATAAATTTGCAGTTCTGCTCTCACCTGTTATCTTTTGGCAAAAAGCATAATGTCGTTTTTCCTCAGTGATTAATTTACGAAGTATTTTTTTATTTTCTTCATTTTTTTCACTAGCTTCAAGTAGCGTATAGATAGCGGTATCATCCGCTTCATTTTGTAGCTGTTTTAAAGCACGCTTTTTATCTAGCATAAATTCCCCTTTTTAAATTTTGTAAGATTTTAGATTTTTAAGTGTAAGATTAGATGGTGCGATCAGCGAGACTCGAACTCGCACACCTAGCGGCACTACCCCCTCAAGATAGCGTGTCTACCAATTCCACCATGATCGCAAAAAGATTAAAGCCCCAAAGAGGGGCTAAATTTAAGCTTTACGCTTAGCCAAGCATTGGGTTTGCGTAAAGAACGATAAGTGTAATAACAAGTGCGTAGATAACTTGTGCTTCGATCATCGCAAGAGCGATAAACATTGTAGTCATAAGTTTGCTACCAACACCTGGGTTTCTAGCTGTTCCGCTAATTGTTGCAGCAGCTGTATTACCCATACCAATAGCGCCACCAAGAGCTGCAAGGCCAAGGCCAATACCACCAGCGATAACTGAATATGATCTAATCATCTCGCCATCAGCGCCAAATGCGAATGCAGCAAGACCAAGAATTAAAAACACGATCTTTTTCATCGTTGCTCCTTTAAAATTTTAAAGCTCTTTCGGATCTGTCCCCTACTTAAACTTTATGAGCCGTAATATTACAAAAACAAAACTTTGTTTCAAATAAAAACACTAAAAATTTAAATTGCCCATAAAAAATTCTTGGCTTAGAAAAATAAAAGTTTTTTTATGTTATCTTTGAAAAAATTAATTTATTCTTAATCTCAGGTAATCAATGATAAATGAAAAATTTTCAAAAATAGGCTTTGTTCTTGCTATGGCGGGATCGGCTGTTGGACTTGGTAATGCATGGAAATTTCCAACAATGGTAGGAAACAATGGCGGCTCAGCGTTTATAATTTTATATTTACTTCTCACGTTTGCTATCGCTTTTGTAGCGTTTTTAGCAGAGCTTAGCATTGGTAAGCTTGGTGAGAGTGACGTTGTAAGCTCCATTTATAAACTTGCTCCAAAACACAAAAAAATATGGTCTTTTTCAGGCTTTTTTATGATAGGAGCGATACTTATTGCTTCGTTTTATATGGTTGTCATTGGCTGGATATTAAAGTATATTTATCTTGGCTTTTCGCCACTTTTAAGCAATCAAGAAGAGGCAGCCCAGCAGTTTAATACACTTTTGGCAAATGATCTAACCAGTGCCGTGCTTTGCTTTAGTCTAGTCTTTTTAATGGTATTTTTTGCTGTTTCAAAAGGTGTGAAAAGTGGCATTGAAAAGCTAAATATCTGGATGATGCCGGGCCTTTTTATACTGCTTGTTTGTATACTTTTTTATGCAATTAGTATGGGTGATGGCTTTGTTAAGGCGGCTAAATTTTTATTTGTACCAAATTTTAGCGCGATCACGCCAGATGTTGTTTTGCAAGCTCTTGGACTTGCATTCTTCTCGCTATCTATGGGTGTTGGTGTAATACCGACATACGCTGCAAATTTACCAGAGCAGACAAATCTTATAAAATCAACGCTTTCTATCATCTTTATAAACATATTAATAGGCGTTATGATGGGACTTGTGGTCTTTACATTTATATTTGCTTATGGAGCTGATAGTACGGCAAGTGGACCAGGGCTTATTTTTATCTCACTTGTTACGCTTTTTGCAAAGCTTGGGATAGTTGGCAATGTTATGGCTATCGCATTTTTTGTTTCACTTTTATTTGCTGGTGTTACAAGTGCTGTTTCGATGATAGAACCATTTGCTTATTATTTGGTTAGAAAATTTGAAATTTCACGCAAAATGGCTCTTGTTTATATTGGAATTTTTGTCTATATTTTAGGCCTTTTTTGTATTTTTTCATATTATGCGCAGACGGCTAATATCTTTAGTATTTTTGGTAAGCCAGTCTTTGATGCACTTGATTTTCTTACTTCAAACATAATGATGCCAATAGGTGCTATAATTTTTAGTTTTTTTGTTGGCTATAAACTTAAAAAAGAGAGCCTATATCTACTCTTTGGCGAATTTATGGGAAAAGTATTTTTTGAAATTTGGTATTTTGCTTTAAGATACATCGTACCAATCGCAATTTGCGCCATCATGATCTATCAAATAGCAGGTAAATGATGGATAGATTTAGTAAAGTTGGTTTTGTTCTTTCTATCATTGGAGCGGCTATTGGCCTTGGTAATGCATGGAAATTTCCATATATGGTCGGTAGTAATGGCGGTTCAGCATTTATTCTTATATATCTATTTTTTGCTTTTGTGGTTGGGCTTAGCATATTTTTTGCCGAGATGGCAATGGGTAAAATTTCACGCCTTGACACGGTTGGAGCATTTAAAAGTCTAGCTACAAAGGGGGCAAATTCTTGGAAATTTGCTGGTGTTGTGATGGTGACAGGGCTATTCATCGCATCTTTTTACACGCTTATTATCGGCTGGGTTTTAAAATACGTTATCTTAAGTCTTGGCGAGCTTCCAAAAGATATGGCAAGCTCAGAAGCGCTTTTTGTAAATTTTACTTCAAAGGGTATAGAGGAGCAAATTTTATATTTTAGCATCGCTTTTTTTACATACTTTTTTATACTTACAAAAGGTATAAAAAGTGGAATAGAGCGTATAAATGTATATCTCATTCCAGCACTTTTTATTTTGCTTTTGCTTATGCTTGGATACTCTTTTGGCATGAATGGATTTGATGAGGCGGCTAAATTTTTACTAGTGCCTGATTTTTCAAAGATAGATCAAGGCGCTATCTTAAATGCTCTCGGGCTAGCTTTTTTTACGATGTGTATTGGCATTGGCTGCATTTTAACTTACTCATCAAGCCTAGGCAATGATACAAATTTATTCACTTCATCACTTTATGTAGTCTTTGCAAATATAATTATTAGCGTAATTATAGGGCTTATAGTTTTTACATTCACCTATGAATTTGGCTCAGAGCCATCAAAGGGTGCAGGGTTAGCATTTATCTCGCTTCCAACGCTTTTTGCAAAGCTTGGTTTGCTTGGAAATTTCTTGGCTTTTGCATTTTTTACATCTTTATTTTTTGCTGGTATAACATCGGTTATTTCGCTAGTTGAGCCATTTATATTTTTCTTAAATAAAAGTTTGGGATTTAGTAGAAATAGATCAATTATTATTGTCGGTGCCGTAGTTTATGTTTTAGGGATTTTATGTGCATTAAGCGGCATTGGCGATTTTAAAGAAGCACTTACATTTTTTGGTAAGAGCTTTTTTGATTTGCTTGATTATCTTAGCTCAAACATTATGCTCCCACTTGGTGGCATTATATTTGCCATTTTTGTTGGGTACTTTATGAAATTTGAGCTTTTAAAAGAACTATTTTTGCCTTATATGGGTGAGATTGTTTTTAAAATTTGGTATTTTTTAATAAGGTTTGTGGCACCAGTTCTAGTTTTTGTGGTGTTAGTAAGGGAGATTGCATAATGGCAAAAGAACAGTTTTCTAAAATAGGTTATGTTTTAGCAGTTGCAGGATCAGCTGTTGGACTTGGAAATGCATGGAAATTTCCATATATGGTCGGTGAAAATGGCGGATCAGCATTTGTTATTTTATATCTTTTGATAACGTTTTTAGTTGGCATACCTATCTTTATGGCAGAGCTAAGTATTGGCAAACTTAGTGAGAGCGATAGTGTAAATGCCTTTAGAAAGTTAGCGAATAAAAATAAAAATTTATGGCAACTGGTTGGAATTTTAGCTATGGTAACCGCAGCTATAATCTCATCTTACTACATCGTGATCATCGGTTGGGTCTTTAAGTATTTCACACTATCTTTTACCGGTCTTCCAAACGATATAGAAAGTTCAAAAGTAATATTTAACGAGCTTCTTACACATGGTCTTGGCGAGCAGACACTTTATTTTGTTATAGCATTTGTAGCTTGCTTTTTTATCCTTTCAAGAGGAGTGAAAAGTGGCATTGAAAAGCTAAATGTTTGGATGATGCCAAGCCTATTTATCATGGTTTTAATCATGCTTATCTTTTCTATGACGATGAATGGCTTTACAAAATCGGCTGAGTTTTTACTTGTTCCTGATTTTAGTAAAATTTCATTTAACTCGCTCTTGCTTGCTCTTGGGCTTGCTTTTTGGACACTATCTCTTGGTATGGCAGCGATCATTACATATTCAGCTAGCTTAAGTGATGATACAAATTTAGCTACTTCTACGCTAAGTATCGTTTTTATAAACATCGTCTTAGCCATCATGATGGGTCTTGTTATCTTTACATTTATATTTGAATTTGGTGCCGAGCCGTCTCAAGGACCAGGACTTGTCTTTATCTCGCTTCCAACGCTCTTTGCTAAGCTTGGTGTGATAGGTCAAATTTTAGCTGTGGCATTTTTTGCAGCACTTATCTTTGCTGGCATTACTTCAGCTATCTCTATCGTAGAGCCGTTTGTATTTTTCTTGATCAGAGAGTATGGCATTAGCAGGATAAAAGCTCTTAGCATAGTTGGAGTCGGTATTTTTGTTTTAGGATTTTTATGTCTTTTATCAAATATAGAAAACGTTGGCGACAAATTTATGCTCTTTGGTAAAAATTTCTTTGATTTTCTTGACTTTACCGCTTCAAATGTTTTGCTTCCAATTAGTGGTATTGGTGGAGCGATATTTGTTGGATATTTTATGAAAAGAGAGGCACTTTATGTGCTATTTAGTCCATATATGAGCGACTTTGTATTTAGTGCATGGTATTTTTTATTAAGATATGTGGCACCAGTTTGCGTATTTATCATCATGATAAATAAATTGTTTTTTTAAGGGTTGTTTATGCAAAAAGTTGAGAAATTTTTTGATAAGGTTGGCGATATAGTCGGCTATATTTGCATGTTTATTATGGCTTTGATGATAATAGACGTCTTTTTTAACGTCGTAGCAAGATACTTTTTTTCTTACGGCAATGTCGCTTTTCAGGAACTTGAGTGGCATTTTTTTGCCGTAATATTTTTGCTCGGTATGAGCTATGCGTTAAAAGAAGATGCACACGTTAGAGTTGATATCTTTTATGCTAAATTTTCACCAAAAAATAAAGCTCTTGTAAATATGATAGGAACTGTTATTTTTGTAATTCCATTTGCACTTTTGGTTTCAAATTTATCGTTTGAATTTGTGAGTGATGCTTATACTTCAGCTGAAGCTAGTGCAGATCCAGGCGGTCTTACTCACAGATGGATCATAAAAGCACTTATTCCTTTTTCTTTTTATCTGCTTGTATTTTTTGCGATCGGCTTTTTTATAAGAAATTTTAATCTTTACAAAAAAGCTAAAAGGGGGGAGTAATGGCTGGTTTGATAATGTTTATAGCTGCACTTTTAATGCTAGGTATTGGCTTTCCAGTAGCCTTTACCTTTGGTGCAGTTTCGATGATATTTGGCATGATTGGTAGTATTGTTGAGAGCATTGGAGACGGAGATGGGCTACTTGGAAGCATCGAAGTTTTCAAAGATATGTTTAACTTCATGCCTTATAGAATTTTCTCTATCATGGAGAGTAGAATTTTTATAGCAGTTCCACTTTTTGTATTTATGGGCGTCGTGCTTCAAAAGTCAAAACTAGCTGAGAGGCTACTTGAGAGCATGGGTATGCTTTTTGGAGAAATTCGCGGAGGTATTGCTATTAGCACTATCTTGGTTGGAGCGCTTCTTGCAGCTTCAACTGGTGTTGTTGGTGCAAGTGTCGTTGCAATGGGCGTTATAAGCTTGCCTGTTATGTTAAAGTATAAATACGACCAAGCGCTAGGTTGTGGCACTATATGTGCCGCTGGTACGCTTGGGCAGATCATTCCACCTTCTATCGTGTTGATTATTTTGGGTGATATATTTTCAGTGCCAGTTGGTGAACTTTTTCATCAAGCCATCATCCCAGGACTCACGCTAGTAGCAGTTTATATCATTTATATTTTGATTGTTGCTTATTTGAAACCAGATACAGCACCGGTAGTAAAAGATGAGAGCGGTGTTAGTAAATTTAAGCAGATTATGAGAGCATTAATCGCTATCTTTCCGCCGCTTTTACTAGTTATTTGTGTATTGGGCTCTATATTTGCAGGTATCGCTACACCAACTGAAAGTTCAGCTTTTGGCTGCGTTGGAGCCATTATTTTAGCTATTTTTTATAGGACGTTTTCATTTTCTATGATAAAAGAGGCATTGGCAGAAAGCGTAAAAACTACAGCACTTGTCTTTGCCATACTTGTTGGTGCGACAGCTTTTTCTATGGTATTTAGTTATACTGGTGGAGATGAGATTGTTGAAAAATTTATGACAAATTTACCAGGCGAGAAGTGGGGCTTTATTATT
Organism: Campylobacter concisus; assembly: GCF_002914195.1. Lineage (GTDB taxonomy): Bacteria > Campylobacterota > Campylobacteria > Campylobacterales > Campylobacteraceae > Campylobacter_A > Campylobacter_A concisus_M. The sequence continues at coordinate 86,114 of NZ_PPAU01000090.1, forward strand.
TTTAGTATGGTTGTCATCTTTGTGCTTGGCTTTTTTATCGACTTTGTTGAAATTTCATACATTGTGCTTCCTATCTTGGTGCCAATAGCCGCAAAGCTTGGTATAAATCCAATTTATCTAGCAATCTTAGTTGCTATGAATTTACAAACTTCATTTTTGACGCCGCCATTTGGATTTAGCTTATTTTTCCTAAGATCAGTCGCACCAGCTGAGATAAAAACGACTGCTATTTATAAAGGTGTTGTGCCTTATATTTTTATTCAGCTTGCTGTACTTGTATTTTTCTGCGTCTTTCTAATGGAATTAAAGCCAATGCTTGATGCGAGCCACGGCGGATTATTAAACTTCTTACTCTCACTTTTTAAATGATATAAAAGTTTTTGGTTGTAAAATACCAAAAAACAAGCAAAATGGCTAATTTGAGTTTCTTGCCAATTTAGCCATTTTTTATGACCGCTTTTTAGTAAATTTATAAATTTAATGAGGTGAAATATGGCGAAGAAATTTATCGATGTTATGGATACGACCTTTAGAGATGGCTTTCAGTCAGTTTATGGCGCTAGAGTGCTTATGAATGACTTTTTGCCTGCGCTTGAAGCAGCTAAAGAGGCTGGCATAGAGCATTTTGAATTTGGCGGAGGAGCGAGATTTCAAAGCCTTTATTTTTACCTAAATGAAGATGCTTTTGCAATGATGGATAAATTTAGAAGCATCGTAGGACCAAAAGCAAATCTTCAAACCCTAAGCAGGGGCGTAAATACCGTCACACTTGATACTGGCAGCCGTGAGCTAATCGACCTTCACGCAAAGCTTTTCAAAAAACATGGAACCACCACCATCAGAAATTTTGACGCACTAAATGACGTTGAAAATTTAAAATATTCAGGCGAGAGGATCGCTCATCACGGACTAAAACACGAAATCGTCGTTACTATGATGGATCTACCTAGTGGTTGTGTGGGAGCTCATGATGTTAAATTTTATGAGAAAATTTTAAGAGAAATTTTAGATGCAAACATCCCTTATCACAGCGTTTGCTTTAAAGATGCAAGTGGCACAAGCAGCCCACAAAAGGTCTATGAAACCATAAAAATGGCTAGAAAGCTACTACCAGAAAAAACTCATATCAGACTTCACACTCATGAAACCGCAGGCGTAAGTGTGGCTTGCTATCTTGCAGCGCTTGAGGCTGGTGTCGATGGCATAGATCTAGCCGCAAGCCCAGTAAGTGGCGGTACAAGCCAGCCAGATATCTTAACTATGCTTCACGCAGTTAAAGGCAAAAACTATGATCTTGGCGGACTTGACGTGGAGAAAATTTTAAAATACGAAAGCGTTTTGAATGACTGCTTAAAAGAGTACTTCTTACCACCTGAAGCCGTGCAAGTAAGTCCGCTCATACCATTTTCACCGATGCCAGGTGGTGCGCTCACTGCAAATACCCAGATGATGAGAGATAACAACATCTTAGATAAATTTCCAGAGGTTATCCTTGCGATGCGTGAAGTAGTGCAAAAGGGTGGATACGGTACTTCAGTGACCCCGGTTAGTCAGTTTTACTTCCAGCAAGCATTTAACAATGTGATGTTTGGCAAGTGGAAAAAGATCGCCGAGGGGTACGGCAAAATGGTACTTGGCTACTTTGGCAAGACTCCGGTCACACCTGATAAAGAGATCATCAAGCTTGCTAGCGAGCAACTAGGCTTAAAACCAACCACAAAACACGCTGTTGATATAGCTGATAAAGATGAGAGCAAGTCACTTGCGCATGTAAAAGAAATTCTAAAGCAAAACAATATAAAAACTACCGAAGAAAATATATTTATAGCAGCTGCTTGTAAAGAAAAGGGCATCGCATTTTTAAAAGGTGAAGCCAAAGTAAATGTAAGAAAGATCGATCCAAATGCTAAAGCAAACGAGGGCAGACAAACTCAAAGTGGCAGATATAGTGTCGTCGTAAATGGTAGCCGCTACAATGTCGAAGTAAGCGAGGGCTTTAACGATAGCATCCAAGTAAAATCAATCACTGAAGTTGAAGGTAAGAGCGTAAAAAATGCCAAAAGTGCAGCAGCAGGTGCAACTGAAAATGATATCGTTGCTAGCTTGCCAGGCGCTGTGCATAAAATTTTAGTAAGTCCTGGCGATCAAGTCAAAAAAGGGCAAGCTGTAGTCGTGCTTGAAGCAATGAAGATGGAGATAGAGGTCAAAGCCCCAAAAGATGGTGTGATAGGCTCTATTGAAGTTAGCAAAGGTCAAAGTGTCGCGAACAATCAAGTGGTGGCTAAATTTAAATAAATTTGCCCATTTTAAAAAGAGAGTGTTAAGCGAAATTTGATTAACATTTTGATGACTTTTAGGTCAGAATTTATAAAAAATGAAATTTTAAAAGGAAATAACATGATAAACAAACTAGACGAACTAGGTCTAAAAGAGATCAAAAAGATAAATCACAATCTAAGCTACGACGAGCTTTTTGAGCTTGAAAAGGCAAACAACGAAGGCAGGGTTTCAAGCAACGGTACATTTATGGTTGATACGGGAATTTTTACTGGAAGAAGCCCAAAAGATAAGTATTTCGTCAAGCAAGATCCAAGCCAAAAATACATCGCTTGGGGTAAGATAAATCAGCCTATCACAAAAGAGCTTTTTGACAAGCTTCTTAAAAAAGCAAAAGAGCAGCTAAGCGGCAAGGAAATTTTTATCCAAGACGCATTTTGTGGAGCTAGCAAAAAGAGCCAAAAATCAGTCCGTTTTGTCACTGAAGTAGCATGGCAAGCACACTTTGTAAAAAATATGTTCATCCGTCCAAGTGAAGCGGAGCTAGCTAAATTTGAGCCTGATTTTGTAGTATATAACGCTTGTAAAACAAAAAATAAAGACTACAAGGCTGATGGGCTAAATTCAGATGTCTTTGTTATCTTTAACGTCGAAGAAAATGTTGCAGTGATCGGCGGCACATGGTACGGCGGCGAGATGAAAAAGGGTATTTTTTCTATGATGAACTACTGGTTGCCACTTGAAGGTAAACTAAGTATGCACTGCTCTGCAAATGTAGGCGAGAAGGGCGATACAGCGCTATTTTTTGGCCTATCAGGTACTGGCAAAACCACACTTTCAACTGATCCAAAACGCAAACTAATAGGCGATGACGAGCATGGCTGGGACGATGATGGCGTGTTTAATTTTGAGGGCGGCTGCTACGCAAAATGTATCAACCTTGATCCAAGCAGCGAGCCAGAAATTTACGCAGCGATTAGGCGTGATGCGCTACTTGAAAACGTCGTGGCTGACGAAAAGGGCGTGGTTGATTACAAAGATGGCTCAAAGACTGAAAACACACGTGTGAGCTATCCGATCTATCACATCGACAATTACGAGCCAAGCTCAAGTGCCGGCCATCCAAAAAATATTATCTTTTTAAGCGCTGACGCTTTTGGCGTGCTTCCTCCAGTTGCAAAGCTGACAAAAGAGCAGGCGATGTATTATTTCCTAAGTGGCTATACAGCAAAAGTTGCTGGCACAGAGCGCGGTATAACTGAGCCTGTTGCTACTTTTAGCGCTTGCTTTGGCGAGCCATTTATGCCACTTCACCCAACTGTCTATGCAAAACTACTAGGTGAGAAGATCGATAAACACGGCGTTAATGTCTATCTTGTAAATACAGGCTGGAGCGGCGGTGCTTACGGCATTGGCAAGCGTATGAGCATAAAAGCGACACGTGCTTGCATAAATGCAATCCTTGATGGCAGCATCACAAAATGTGAGTTTGAAAATTTTGATAAATTTAACTTTGCTATACCAAAAGAGCTTGATGGTGTCGAGACAAAACTGCTAAACCCTATAAACACATGGGCAAATCCTGCTGAGTATAACGCTTCACGTGATAAGCTCGCTAAAATGTTTGTTGAAAATTTCAAACGTTATGAAGATGTAAAAGAGGGTGTTGAGTACGCTAAAGCTGGACCAAAAGCTTAATTTATATGGCCTTGCAAAGCTTCTTGTAAGGCTGTTCCTAATATCTTACAAGAATTTTTAGTTGGTATTTTTGATATGGCTAAATTTAAAGTATCTCTCTTCCAAATTCCAAGCTCAAGTATTACATTTGCAAATTTATTCTAGTAAGTAACAAAATATTAGGTATTGCCAAATATATGAGTTACTAATAAAATTTTTCTATTACACTTAGCCTCTAGTTTTTCTTTTTGTGCTTGAACCAGTTATCAAATATCATTTATTGCGATGCTGTTTTTAAAATTTTTATAGGTTTGAGGAAGTAGATAGAGCGCATTAAATTTAGAATAAAAAGAAAAATAAGGGCAAAGTTGCCCTTATAGTTATAAGTGTATATTATGAGTGAAAGTGAAATTCCTCTGGATGATCTAGTGCGTATCTAAATTTCTCCATATCGACCTTTTTATCCCAGATAGATACGATCATGCAGCCAACGGCATTACCGCAAAGGTTACCAACAGCACGCATCTCTGACATAAATTTATCAACACCAAGTAGCACAGCTACGGTGACTACTGGTATGCCAGTGCTCGGAAGTGCGCTTAATGTGCCAGCAAGGACGACAAAGCCCGATCCTGTAACGCCAACTGCGCCTTTACTTGTGATCATTAGCACGATTAAAATGCTTATTAGATGCTCAAAACTTAGCGGTATATTAAATGCTTGAGCTAAGAAAATAACGCTTAGGCTTAGATAGATGTTTGTGCAGTCAAGGTTAAATGAGTAGCCAGTTGGGATGATAAGGCCAACAGCGCCTCTGTTTATACCAGCTGATTCTAGCTTTTGCATAAGCGGCGCAAGAGCTGTTTCGCTCGAGCTTGTCGCAAAGACTACCAATACCTCTTTTGAAATAAAACGCATAAATTTAAAGACATTGATTTTCGCAAAATAGCAGATAACGCCAAGCACCACAAAGATAAAAAAGCAACTTGCAAGTGCCATAACAACCAAAAGCTCCATCATGCCAAGAAGCGTTCCGATACCAAATTTACCGATTAGATAAGCCATAGCTGAAAATGCAGCCACCGGGCTAAAGAGCATAAGCCAACTAAGAAGTTTTAAGACATAGTGCTGAATAAATTCAAGTGGCTTTAGGCAAGCTTGTTTTTTATCATGAGCTAGCAGTGAAAGTACGATGGCAACGATAATAGCCATGAAAAGTACTTGAAGTGTGTTTGATTTTATAAATGGATCAAGTATATGCACGTAAGGAAAAATGTCATCTACTGGCACAGCACCTCTTAAAAGATGAAGTGTATGTGCTACAAACCCACTATTTGCGTCCATATTTGCAGCCTGAGATGTAAATTTAGCTACGCTTGAGGCATCAAGCTGAGTGTAGTCAAGATTCATGCCATGTCCTGGACGAAGTGTCTCGCCAAAGATGATACCAACAGCAAGCGCAAGCGTACTAACTATCTCAAAATAGATAAATGCCTTTAATCCAATAGATCCAAGATCCTTCAAACTCTCAAGCCCAACGATACCTGAAACGATCGTTAAAAAGATAATAGGGCCGATTAAAATTTTAAGTGCTTTTATAAAATAATCAATGCCTGGCTTGCTTGCTATACCAAGCTCAGGTGCGACCATGCCAACGATAACGCCACCAACAATACCGATCACAACCCAAAAGGCAAGATTGGTAAATAATCTTACAGCAAGATTTCCTTGCTTTTTAGTATTATTCATAAATTTCCCCTTTATAGGCTTTCTCTGATCTTAGCAGAGATGATCTTATCGCCTTGTCTTATAGCGTCAAGCACCTTTAGGCTCTCTTCATCAACGCATTTTCCAAAGACTGTATGCACGCCGTCAAGATGAGGTTGTTTGCTATGACAGATGAAAAACTGTGATCCGCCAGTATCACGCCCTGCGTGAGCCATGCTAAGGCTACCGCGCTCGTGTTTTACCTTTTGGTTGCCACATTCACATTTTATTCTCCAGCCAGGACCGCCTGTACCTGTGCCATTTGGACAACCGCCTTGGATGACAAAATTTGGTATAACTCTGTGAAAATTTAGACCATTATAAAAGCCTGTTTTTATCAAATGTACAAAATTTGCGACAGCTTGTGGAGCTTCTTCGGCAAAAAGTTCAAGTCTTATCTCGCCTTTGTCTGTCTCTAAAACTGCAAATTTATCTTTTTTAAGCTCGTCTAAATTTATATCATAAATTTTTAATTCATCAAAACGCATGTATATCCTTTTTATTCAATATTTGTATAAACTGCTTGAACGTCATCATCGTCTTCTAGCTTATCAAGAAGCCTCTCGACCTCAAGCATTTGCTCTTCGCTTAGATTCACGGTTTGATTTGGTAAGTATTGAAGTGAAGCTTTTTTAACTACTAAATTTAGCTTTTCGATACCTTCATGAAGTGTGCCAAAATTTGCATAGTCGCCATAAACATATAGCGTTTCATCGTCAGCCTCGATATCGCTTAGACCATAATCAATCAGTTCAAGTTCGACCTCTTCGATATCTGCGCTTGGTTTTTCAAGCTCAAAAACGCTCTTTCTTGTAAACATAAAGCTAAGGCTGCCACTTGGTAAAATTTCTCCACCATTTTTGCTAAATATCGCTTTAACATTGGCAACCGTTCTTGTTGGATTGTCGGTCGCACACTCAACGATAATTTGCACGCCGTGAGCTACTTTGCCGTCATAAAAAATAGTCTTAATATCGGCGCTATCTTTGCCATTTGCTCTTTTTATAGCTGCATCGATGTTATCTTTTGGCATATTTTCAGCTTTTGCCGCTGCGATAGCTGCGCGAAGTTTAGGGTTCATATCCGGATCACATCCGCCATCTTTTGCCGCTACTGTTATAGCCTTTGCAAGTTTTGGAAATACCTTGCTCATCTTATCCCATCTAGCTTCTTTTGCCGCTCTTCGGTACTCAAATGCTCGTCCCATAAATATCCTTAAATAAATTTTTTACGGATTATAACTAAAAAAATTTTATACTTTTTTAAAACATTTTTAGTTTGCCTATTGGGGTTATTAATTTGTAAATCATAAATTGATATTTGGTAAAAATTTAAGCTAGAGTTTTATAATGACGCACATGATACAAAATGCCCAAAAACAAGATGCAAAAAGCTGCATAAAGCTACTAAATCTAGCAATGGAGGATATTGCCTACAAGCTAAGTGGCTACGACGATCCTATTAAAAGTGATGAAATTTTAGAAATTTTTTTCAAAAGTGAGACAAATAGACTTAGCTATAAAAATGTCTTTGTTTATAAACATAACGAGGAAATTATAGCTGCTATGTGTGCTTACTTTGGTGGCGACGTGGAGCAGCTTGATAGAGAAATTTCACAGCATTTAATGGCTCTTGGCAAAGATGACAAGGTAGAAAAAGAGTGTTTTGACGATGAGTTCTATATAGATAGTATCGCTGTTGATGAAAATTTTAGAGGCCAAGGGCTTGCAAAAGAGCTCATAAGGCATTCGTTTGTCAAGGCAAAAGAGCTAGGGCATAAAAAGGTTTCATTAATAGTAGATACAAATAAGCCAAAAGTTCGTAAATTTTACGAGAGTTTGGGCTTTAAATTTAATGTCAAGAAAATTGTAAATTTACATGAATACGACCATATGATAAAGGAGATAATATGAAAACATTTGAAGCAAACAATATCCACTGCCAAAACTGCGCAAACACTATAAAAAACGCACTTGAAGATGACTTTGGCAAGATAGAAGTTGATCTTAGCAAAGAGCCAAGACAAGTTAGGGTTGATCTTAAAGATAGTGAAGTTGAAAAATTTAAATCTGAAATGGCTGATCTTGGATTTGACGTTATAAAGGAGCTTTGATATGCCTTTAAAAGTCAAGCTAAATATAGCGGGAATGAGCTGCGTAAATTGCTCAAACGCTATCGAGAAAGTTTCTAAAAAGATAGATGGGGTGCTTGAAGCAAATGTAAATTTTGCAAATGCAAGCGGCGAATTTGTCCTAAAAGACGCTAGCGTGCGTGAAGTTTTAGAGCAAAAGATAAAGAAGCTTGGCTATTTTGTGGCGACAAATATTGATGAATTTGAAGCCAAAAGAGACGAGCATATAACTGCGATCAGAAATAAATTTATATTTGCATTTCTAGCGAGCATGGTCATCATGGCGCTTGAGATGTTTGTAAGGCCTAGCGTGGTTGTAAATTTAGCCATTTTAGCGCTTGGCTTTTTGGTGCTAGCTTTTAGTGGCAAAGACTTCTTTGCTCACGCCATAGAGGCTGTTAAAAACAAAAACTACGATATGAACGTGCTTGTAGCTCTTGGAAGCGGCAGTGCATTTTTATACTCGCTTTTTGCTGTGATCTTTTCAGATTTCATCCCAGATGATCTAAAAAATGTCTATGTCTCGGGCGCAGCGATGATAATAGCCTTTGTTTTGCTAGGTAAGTATCTTGAAGAGCGCTCAAAGGCAAAGGCAGGCGACTACCTAAAGACGCTACTTAAAATTTCTCCAAAAACCGCCTTTTTGGTCATGCCAGATGGACATAGTAAAGAGGTAAATGTAAATGAGCTAAAAGTAGGCGACATCGTCATCGTAAAAAATGGCTACAACATCCCAAGTGATGGCGTGATAGTTCAAGGTGGCGCTGAGATAGATGCTTCTATGCTTACAGGAGAGAGCTTGCCAGTTTATAAAGAGGTGGGAGATGGCGTATTTGCCGGCACTCTAAACACAAATGGCTACATAAGCGTCAAGGTGACAAAGAGTTCTTTTGAAAGCTTGCTATCTCAAATTTTAAGCTTATTAAGCGACGCTAGCTCTAAAAAGATGCCTATCGGACGGCTGGCTGACAAGATAGCAAACATCTTTGTGCCAAGTGTGGTGGCGATCTCAGTTCTTACATTTTTTATATGGATAATTTTTAGTGGAAATTTCGCCTATGCGATCTCTAGCGCGATCTGCGTGCTTATCATCTCATGCCCATGCGCACTAGGACTTGCCACGCCAATAGCAATCGTAAGCTCGCTTGCACGTGGTGCAAAAGCTGGAATTTTAGTAAAAAATCCAGAAGTTTTAGAGCTAATAAAAGATGCTAAATTCGTAGCATTTGACAAAACAGGCACACTTAGTAAAGGGCAAATCAGCGTCAAAAGCTCAAATTTAAGCGAGCAAGATTTAGCTCTTATCGCTTCTGCTGAAAATTTAAGTGAGCATCTCATCTCAAAAGCTATCGTTAGATATGCAAAGCAAAAATGTATAGATTTACAAAAGCTAAATGGAAAATTTCAAAATGTTGTCGGGCAAGGCATCATCTATGAAGATGAGAATAATCATATAATAATCGGAAACGAAAAGTTGCTTTTGGCAAATGAAGTGAGTTTAAATTTAGATGAAAGTAAAGCTATAAAAGAGGCTACAAATGATGGAAGTGGCGTAATACTTTGTGCTATAAATAAAAAATTTGTCGGTTTTTTAACGCTTAGTGATGAGCTAAAAGACGAAGCAAGCGATGTTATAAATGAGCTTACTAGTCTAAATTTACAAAGTGTGATCCTCTCAGGCGATGACAAGAAAGTAGTTGCAAATATCGCTAAAAAGCTAAATGTAAGCAAATATCACGCAAATATGTTGCCTGAAGATAAATTTAATGAGATAAAAGAGCTTGCAAGCCACGGTGGCGTTATCTTTGTTGGAGATGGTGTAAATGACTCACCATCGCTTAAAGAAGCAAGTGTTGGCATCGCTATGAACTCAGGCTCAGATATAGCAAAAGGTGCTGGAGATATCGTGCTTGTTAAAAATGATTTGCGTGGCGTGACTGGACTAGTTAGACTAGCAAATGCTACTATGGCAAACATAAAAGAAAATTTGTTTTGGGCGTTTATGTATAACGCGATTTGTATTCCAGTGGCTGCAGGCGTGCTCTACCCTGTCTTTGGGCTACTTTTAAGCCCAGTTTATGGCTCAATGGCGATGTGTCTTAGCTCTGTTACTGTCGTTTTAAACGCACTTAGACTTAGATATCTACGACTTAAGGATTAAAATTTGAAACTTGGAGAACTTTATAGCGTTGTAGCGGCTGCGCTTGCTGCAAATTTTAGTGGCATTTTGGATGTTTCATCTTTTATGCGTATCAAAAAGACAAATGCGTGGATAACGCAGACTAATAGCGAAGCAAATAAAAAAGGCAATGAGCTTTATGCCAAATTTATCAAAGATGAAAGTAGTGCTGCTTTATGTGACGATTTTGTCATTTTAAAGTCAAAATTTGAGGCAAGTTGCTATTTTTCGTCTGCAAAAGATGATCTAGCTCAATTTTATAAGGCTATAAATTTTCAGCCAAAGATGGGCGAGCTTGATAGCATCTCAAATCAGCTAATTTTAATAGCAAATATTTTAAAAAATGAGGCAACTCTTGAGTCTATGAAACTTCTTGCAGCTTTTAGTGTCTCATTTTTCTTGCCTTATGCTAAACAGCTTTCAAGAGATATCCAAAAAGACGCAACTAGCAATTTTTATAAATCAATGGGATATTTTTTAGAGGATTTTTGCTTAGTTTTAGAAACTATTATTGGTAAGTCTTAGTTTTAAGCCTGTGCCATTTCTATCATTTGAGTTTTAATACTTAAAATATTATTTTGGATTGCCGATTGCTCTAAATTTAAGTAATGAAGCATTTGCATAGAATTACGATCTTTTAGGCTTTGGATACTTGAAATTTGATGCGAAATATCTAGCTTTTGATCTTGTAATTTTTCTAAGTCCTTTTGTAACTGTATAGTGCTCGCTTTATTAATAATTATAGGGGAAATTTTAGCATCCTCTCTTTGTTCTACATGTACTTCATTGCTTCTAACAATATCTTTCTTGTTATAACCGGAAGATACTAGCATGCTTGTTTTTGAGCTATTTGAAGAGATAGATGTATAGCCATCATGATAGAAAATGTTTGAGTTCATATTCGCATCTATTTGCATATCATCTTTCCTCTTATAGATTATTTTTATTTTAAACTATCTCAATAGAAAATTAAAATAGTTTTTGAAAAGTTATATCTTGAATTATATTTCTATATCCTTAAAGATAAATTATATTTATAACTTTTTTGCAACTTTATAGTTAAAATACCCAGTTAAGTGCTATTTTGTTAAAATTACGCAAAACTAATTAAAGGCAAAGCTATGAAAGAAGAGAAAAACGCACACAAAAAGATGTGGGAGGGCAGATTTAGCGAGGCTAGTTCGAAGCTACTCGAGGAATTTAATGCTTCTATAAATTTTGATAAAAATCTTTTTGAAGAAGATATTGCCAGTAGCAAGGCTCACGCAAAGATGCTTGGAATTTGTGGAATTTTGAAAAAAGATAAGTCAGAGGCGATCATAAGGGGGCTTGATGAGGTTTTATCTGAGATAAGAGCTGGTAAATTTGAGTTTAAGTTAGAAGATGAAGATATACATATGGCAGTTGAGAAGCGCCTTAGCCAGATCATCGGCGCCGAGCTTGGAGGCAGACTGCACACAGCTAGAAGTAGAAATGACCAAGTTGCGCTTGATTTTAAATTTTACGTATTGAAGAAAAATTTAGAAATTTCATCTCTCATCAAAGAGCTCATCGCCACGCTTACAAATTTAGCCAAAAACCACAAGGATACGCTAATGCCAGGCTACACGCACCTTCAGCACGCCCAGCCGGTAAGCCTTAGCTACCATTTGCTAGCTTATGCGTTTATGTTTAAAAGAGATTTCGAGCGTTTTATTAGCTCATATGAGCGAAATAACCTAAGTCCGCTTGGCTCAGCAGCACTTGCTGGCACGCCACATAAGATAGACAGGAACATCGTTGCAAGCGAGCTTGGCTTTGCAGGCTGCACGCAAAATGCGATGGATAGCGTGAGCGACCGCGACTTTGCGCTTGAAATTTTATTTAACATTAGCGTTTTTATGACGCACGCTTCTAGGCTTTGTGAGGAGCTCATACTTTGGAGTTCGCAAGAATTTGGCTTTGTAAGCATCAGTGACGCTTATAGTACAGGAAGTTCCATTATGCCACAGAAGAAAAATCCAGATGTAGCCGAACTCATACGCGGTAAAACTGGGCGTGTAAATGGAAATTTAGTAGCGCTACTAACTACGATGAAAGGCCTACCACTTGCTTACAATAAAGATATGCAAGAAGATAAAGAGGGTGTGTTTGACAGCGTCTCAACCATTTTAAGCTCGGCTACTATCCTAAATGAGATGATAAAAACAGCTAAATTTAATGAAAAAAACATGTTAAAAGCGACAAAAACTGGGCATCTAAGTGCGACTGATTTGGCAGACTATCTAGTGCGTGAAAAAAACATCCCATTTAGAACGGCACATTTTATCACAGGCAAAGCTGTCGCAAAGGCTGAAAACTTAGGACTTGATTTAAGTGAATTAAATGAAGAGCAGCTAAAAAGTGTTGATGAAAATTTAGACGAAAATGCTATTAAATTTTTAGATCTTCACGCTTCAAAAGAGGCGCGTTGTTCGCAGGGCGGCACGGCAAATAAAAGCGTTGATGAGCAGATAGAAATTTTAGACTACTGGCTTAAGTAAAAAGAGTTATAATTATGCAAAATCTACAAATTTTAAAGGATGAAAAATGTTTTTTGATGGTAAGAATAAAGAGCTTTGTAGTAAAAATGAAGCTTTAGAGAGAGAAAATGAAGCTTTAAAGGCTGAAATTTTAGCACTTAAAAATGAGCTAAAAAATGTAAAAACTTGCGAGCCAAAAGAGCAAGCCAAGGATAAACAAGAGTCTGTAAATTTATTGCTTTCAAGTTATCAAGATGGTATAAATTTCTTGCAATTAACAATGGAAGAAAACCTAAAAATGCTTGAAAGTATAAATGGACTAAATGAAAAGACTTTCAAAGAGACAGGCGAACTCAAGTCGCAAACGGCTGAAATTTTAAACTCGATCGAGCAAGTAAGCCAGATGAGTAATGACCTTTCAAATGACGCATCTTCACTTGATGGAAGCGTAAATTCGATTGTTGAGATTATAAATCTAATTAAAGATATCTCAGATCAGACAAATTTACTAGCTCTAAATGCTGCTATCGAGGCGGCCCGTGCTGGTGAGCATGGACGAGGTTTTGCAGTCGTGGCAGATGAGGTTAGAAAGCTAGCCGAGCGTACTCAAAAAGCGACACTTGAAGTAGAAGTAAATATAAATGGCCTTAAGCAAAGTGCGAATACGATGATCGAAATGAGTGAGAATTTCTCAAAAATTTCTGCAAATGCTATGAAAATTTTAGGTGGATTTGAAGGAAATATCTCAAGCGTAAATGCAAATACGCAAAATATCCTAAATCAGGCTTTAAATGTTACAAATGAAGTCTATGTAAGCAATGGAAAAATAGATCATATAAATATGAAGCTAAATGGATATAGAGGCGTGCTTTTAAATGAATTTAATAAAATTCAAGATGTTCATGAGTGTAGATTTGGCAAATGGTATGAAAAAGATGTGAAAAATACTCTTGTAAAAGATGCCAAAATTCTCTCAAGTATCGCAGCTCATCATGAAAATGTTCATCATGGACTAGAAAAAGCGATGGTTATTTTTGCTGATAAAGACAAAGGAAATTTACCTGGCGTTGAAATATTAAAAGATGTCGAAAACTCAAGTAAAGTAGGTTTTGAAGAGTTGCTTGAAGCTATTAAGTCTGCAAGAAAATAAAATTTTAGACTCAGGCTTTGAGTCTAAAATTTAGAAGTTATTAAAATGTGCTTTGTGGATCAGCTACGCCTTCGCTCCAGCCAAGCTTCGCTCCACCAAGCAGGTGAAAATGTAGATGCATAACCTCTTGACCGCCGTTTTCACCGCAGTTTGTTATAAGGCGGTATCCGCTCTTATCAACGCCCATTAAGGTCGCCACTTCTTGGATAAATTTAGTCATCTCTCCCATTAAAATCGGATCCATCTCTTGGAAATTTTTATAGTGTTTTTTTGGGATGATTAGGATGTGGATTGGTGCTTTTGGGTTTATGTCGTTAAAAGCTAGAAATTTCTCGCTTTCAAGCACTTTGTTGCAAGGGATTTCACCAGCTACGATCTTTTCAAATATGGTCATTTTAGCTCCTTTGAAATTTTGCAAAATTATATCAAAGTGTGCTTAAATTTCGTGCTCTTTATCTTGATTTTAACTCTTTTTCTATAAAATCGACTCAAAAATTTATAAAGGCAAAAAATTGCAAGATTTCGTTAATAAAATCAAAAATGAAATTTCAACGCTTGATGATTTGGAAAAAGTCAGGGTAGAAATTTTTGGCAAAAAGGGCATCTTGGCGCAAGGTTTTGCAAAGCTAAAAGGGCTTAGCGAAGATGAGAAAAAGGAATTTGCAGCAAATTTAAACAAGCAAAGAGATGAGCTTGGTGCGCTAATAGAAGCTAAAAAGGCTGAGCTTAGCGAGCAAGAGATAGATAACAAGATGAAAAAAGAGGCCGCTGATATCACACTATTTAATGAGCCTGTTGCCAGCGGAGCGCTGCACCCTGTGATGGCCACGATGGATAAGATAATTGAATATTTTTTAGCTCTAAATTTCTCGCTCGAGACTGGACCATTGATAGAAGATGATTTTCACAACTTTGAAGCGCTAAATTTACCAAAATACCACCCAGCAAGGGATATGCAAGATACATTTTACCTAGATGATTTTAGACTTTTAAGGACGCATACGAGTCCAGTTCAGGTGCGAACTATGCTAAATCAAAAGCCGCCTATTCGCATGATAGCGCCTGGCACGGTCTTTAGACGTGATATGGATTTAACACATACACCGATGTTTCACCAGGTTGAGGGCCTCGTGGTAGAGGATGCTGAGAAAGTTAGCTTTGCAAATTTAAAATCAATGCTTGAGGGCTTTTTAAAGCACATGTTTGGCGACGTTGAAGTGCGTTTTCGCCCTAGCTTCTTTCCATTTACGGAGCCTAGCGCAGAGGTTGATATTAGTTGTATATTCTGCCATGGTAAGGGTTGCAGGGTGTGCAAGCAGACTACTTGGCTTGAGGTGCTTGGATGTGGCGTCGTTGATCCAAATGTATTTAAGGCGGTTGGCTATAAAAATGTAAGTGGATACGCTTTTGGTCTTGGCGTTGAGAGATTTGCGATGTTGCTTCATAGAGTGCCTGATCTAAGGTCGCTTTTTGAGGGAGATTTAAGATTGTTGGAGCAGTTTAAATGATAATTTCAAAGCATTGGTTAAACGAGTGGATCGACCTTAGCGACGTTAGCGGCGAGACACTTTCAAAGACATTAAATTCTATCGGGCTAGAGGTTGATAGCTATAAAGAGATAAATTTACCAAAGAGTATTGTGGTTGGCTACATAAAAAGTAGAGAGAAGCACCCAGATGCCGATAAACTAAGCATTTGTCAAGTGGATGTTGGTGGAGAGACGCTTCAGATCGTGTGTGGGGCTAAAAATGTTGAAGCTGGCCAGTTTGTGCCAGTTGCACTTATTGGCACGACTATGCCAAATGGTCTTGAGATAAAAAAAGCAAAGCTAAGAGGTATCGAGTCAAGTGGCATGATCTGCTCTTCAAGCGAGCTGGGACTTCCAAAGGTAAACGATGGAATTTTGCCACTTGATGAAAGCATTGGCAAGCTAAAACTTGGTACAAGTCTTAGTGAATTTGAGATATTTAAAGATACGATAATCGAAGTCGATGTCACAGCAAACAGAGGCGATTGCCAAAATTTACACGGCATCGCAAGAGAAATTTGTGCAGCGCTTGATCTAAATATGAAAGATAGCCACGAAGACGATGAAAGCGAAAATTTACTAGGTATTGGCAGAATAGCTTCTGTACGAGCAGAGGATAAAGTAAATGGGTCATTTTTATATAAGGCTTTTGAGTTAAAAGAGGGACTATATGAAAATCTAATAACTCGTATGCGTCTAGCATTAATAGAGTGCCAAAAGACAAATTTAGTGGAGAGACTGCTTGAATACGCGACATTTTGTACGGGTGTTTTATTTAGGGCTTATGATCATGCTAAACTAGTAAGCGAAGGCGAAAAGGCTGTTTTTGATATAAAAAATGGCAAAAATGGCGAATGTGTCATTTATTGCGGGGATAAAAATTTAGGCATTGCTGGAATTTACCAAAGTGATGTAGCAAGAGTAGATGAGAAGTCAAAAGTGATCCTAGTAGAAGCTAGCTACGTAAAGCCAGATGTAGTTTCAAAAGCTATTTTTGAAAATAAAAATTTACCAAAAGGTGATCAAATTTATCGCTCAAGTCGTGGTAGTGAGCCAAATTTAGCTTATGGTGCGGATTATTTATTTAAAAGGCTTGCTAATTTTAAAGATGCTCTAAATCTCTTTGCCGGCTCACAGCAGTCGCTTTTAAACACCGAACCTATAACACTAAGTATCTCTCTTTTTGAGCTTAAAAATATGATCGGTCAAGATATTGCTAGAAATGACGTTGTTAAAATTTTAAAGAAACTTGGCTTTGAGATCGCAGTAAATGTTGAGCAAGAAAGCTTTAACGTAAAAGTGCCGTTATTTCGCCACGATATAGTAAATTCTCACGATGTTTGCGAGGAGATCGTAAGGATAGTAGGCATAGACAATATCGCCTCAAAACCACTAAATTTCTCTGAGAAAAATAGGCTAAACAAGACATATTTTGACTATAAAAACGCCCTAAATCTAAGACGTAGAGCAGCTGATAATGGCTTTTTTGAAAGCGTGCACTATGTCTTTGATAGTGAGGATGAGCTTAGCGGGTTAAATTTTAAACCATGCAAAGTTAAGATACTAAATCCTATAAACAACGAGTTAAACACGCTTAGACCGACACTTGTTAATCACCTTCTAAGCTCAAGCGAGAAAAATATCAAAAACTCGAAACGCTCAGTTAGACTATTTGAGCTTGGAGAAATTTTTGATGAAAATGCAAATCAGGGCTTAAATTTAGGCTTTGTTGTGTCTGGTCTTTTAAAAGAGCCTACACTAATAAACGGCGCAAAAGGTGAGGAGGCAAATTTCTACGCATTTGCATCGATGGTACAAAATGTCATAGGCAAATTTGAACTAAAACCTTGTCAGGGCATCACGTACCTTAGTCCATACGAACAAGCACACATCTATCAAGATAGCGAAAATATCGGCTATATCGGCAGAGTTGATGCAAGGGTTGAGGCAAAAAGGGATCTACCAAAAACTTATGTTTGCGAGATTGATTTTGCTAAGCTTAAATTTGAGCCAATTTTGGCAGTGCCTTACTCAAAATTCCAAAGCACTACAAGGGATCTTAGCCTTATCGTACCTGAAAATTTTGAGGCTGGACGAATTTATGAGTGCATAAGAGGACTAAATTTAAAAGAGCTAAAAGAATTTTTACCAGTTGATATTTATAAAGATGCGAAGCTAAATGGCTCGATCAGCCTTAGCCTTAAATTTACATTCCAAGATATGGAAAAAACGCTTGAGGATGATGATATAAACGCACTTATGGATAAAATTTTAGGTGAGCTAAAAGAGAAACTAAATATCGGAATAAGATGAGAATTTATCCATTAGAAAAAAGTCTAAATTTAACTATTGATGATATCGCAGCTGATAAGTCTATCTCGCATAGATGCGCGATTTTTTCGCTTTTAAGCGATAAACTATCTTGCGTTAGAAACTACTTAAGAGCAGGTGATACGCTAAATACATTAAAGATAGTCGAGCTTTTAGGCGCAAAAGTTGAGGACAATGGTTCTGAAATAACGATCATGCCGCCACAAAAGATAAAAGAGCCAAATGAAATTTTAGAGTGTGGCAACTCAGGTACGGCGATGAGGCTTTTTATGGGGCTACTTGCTGCGCAGGAGGGCTTTTTCGTGCTAAGTGGTGATAGATATTTAAACTCACGTCCAATGGCTAGAATAGCAAAACCTCTAAACGATATGGGTGCAAAGATAGATGGCGCAAACAACGCAAACAACGCTCCACTTTGCATAAGAGGGACGAAATTTGAAAGATTTAGTTTTGAGAGCAAGATCGCCTCAGCTCAGGTAAAAAGTGCGCTTTTGCTGGCGGCTCTTTACTCAAATGGCTGCAAATTTAGCGAACCAGAGCTAAGCAGGGATCACACCGAGCGTATGCTTGCTGGCATGGGAGCTGATATAAAGCGTGACGGCCTAGAGATCACTTTAGAGCCAATGAGCTCGCCACTTGCACCACTTGATATAGATGTGCCAAATGATCCAAGTTCTGCATTTTTCTTTGCGGTCGCAGCACTTATCATTCCGGGCTCACATATTATTTTAAAAAATGTCTTGCTAAATAAAACTCGCATCGAAGCTTATAAAATTCTAGAAAAAATGGGAGCTGAAATAAAATTTCATAAAACTTCAAGCAAATATGAAGATATCGGCGATATCGAGGTCAAGTACTCACCAAATTTAAAAGGTATAGAAGTGAGTGAAAATATCTCGTGGCTCATTGATGAAGCCCCGGCTTTAGCCATCGCATTTGCCTGCGCAAAGGGTCAAAGCAAGCTAACAAATGCAAAAGAGCTTCGCGTAAAAGAGAGCGATAGAATTGCTGTCACGATAAATGCGTTAAAGCAGTGTGGTGTTGATGCTAGCGAGCTTGAAGATGGCTTTATCATAAATGGTTCAGAGGCTAAATTTGCCACGATAGATAGTCATGGGGATCACAGAATCGCGATGAGCTTTGCCATACTTGGGCTAAAATGTGGCATGCAGATAGAAAAGAGCGAATTTATCGCCACCTCATTCCCAAATTTTGCTGAAATTTTGAAGAAAATGGGAGCTAGAGTTGAAGATTGAGCTTGCTAGTAGTTATGGATTTTGCTTTGGTGTAAAAAGGGCGATAAAGATTGCTGAAAATGCAGGAGATGCTGCAACCATTGGGCCACTCATTCATAATAATGAAGAGATAAGCAGGCTTGAAAAAAACTACAATGTAAAGACACTTGAGGGTATAGACGAGCTAAAAGATGAGAAAAAGGCGATCATCCGCACTCATGGCATTACTAAAAATGATCTTGCGGAGCTAAAAAAAACTGATATAAAAGTGATCGACGCAACTTGTCCATTTGTGACAAAACCACAACAAATTTGTGAAAAAATGAGTGAAGAGGGCTATGATGTGGTGATCTATGGCGACATGCACCACCCTGAAGTAAAAGGTGTGAAGTCATACGCTAAGGGCAATGTCTACGTCGTGCTTGAAGAGAGCGAACTAGAGGGTATTAAATTTAAACAAAAAGTCGCACTTGTTAGCCAAACGACTAGAAAAGTCGAGAAATTTATGCAAATCGCAAGCTACCTCATGCTTCATATAAAAGAGGTACGTGTTTTTAACACTATCTGCAACGCAACATTTGAAAACCAAGAGGCTGCTAAAAATTTAGCAAAAAGGGCTGATGTGATGATAATTATCGGCGGAAAAAACAGCTCAAACACAAAACAACTCTACCTAATATCTAAAAATTTCTGCGAAGATAGCTACCTGATAGAAAGTGAAGAAGAGCTTGAAAGATCATGGTTTGACGGTAAAAATTTGTGTGGCATAAGTGCGGGTGCAAGTACACCTGACTGGATCATACAAAAAGTCGTTGATAGAATCAAAAAAGTATAAAATTTATCGTAGCTAAAGCCACAATTAACTATAATAAGCCAATTTGCCCATACTGGCATAATAAAATTTAAAGGATCAAGATGGCTGTGAACAAAAGTGTTCAATTAGGAAAAGCAAAAGACGAGGATATCGAAGATATTGATTTTGCTGCGATGTTAGAGGAGTCTTTTAAAAAGACTGAAGAAGATAGTGACGCAAAGATCGTCAGTATCAATGGCGATGAGGTTTTAATTGATGTTGGCAAGAAGTCAGAAGGCATTTTAAATGTTTCTGAGATCACTGATGCAAACGGTAACCTGACGCATAAAGTTGGCGATACGATCAAAGTTGTAATAACTGGATCAAGAAATGGAAGACCTATAGTGTCGCACAAAAAAGCACTTAGAAAAGAGAAAGTTAAAGCTTTCATCGAAGCTTACGATCCTGAAAATTCTGGCGAAATCGATGTAAAAGTAGTTGGAAAAAATAAAGGTGGCTTTATAACTCAAGATGTAAATGGTGTGGAATTTTTCTTACCAAAAACTCACAGTGGCTTTAAAAACGCTGAAGGCGTAATTGGTAAAACATATAAAGTAAGAGTTATAAAAATTGATAAAGAGGAAAATAGCATAGTTGTCTCTAGAAAGAAAATTTTAGATGACGACCGCAAAAAGCGTAAAGAAGCTCTATCAAGCATAGTAGAAAACGATAGCGTTATAGAGGGCACAGTTAAAAAAATCACAACTTATGGTATGTTTGTTGATGTTGGCGGTGTCGATGGGCTTGTGCATTATAGTGAGATAAGTTATAAAGGCCCAGTAAACCCTAGCTCGCTATATAAAGAAGGTGATAAGGTTTTAGTTAAAGTTATCAGCTATGACAACGAAAAGCGCCACTTGTCTTTATCTATCAAGGCAGCTACTCCAGATCCTTGGGAAGAGATCATAAATGATGGACTAGAAGTTGGTGACACTATCAAAGTTACAGTTAGCAATATCGAGCCTTACGGCGCATTTGTTGATCTTGGAAATGATATTGAAGGATTTTTGCATATATCTGAAATTTCATGGGACAAAAATATAAAAAATCCAAAAGATCACATCAATGAAGGTCAAGAGATTGATGTTGAGGTTATCGAGATAGATGCAAAAGGACACCGCTTAAGAGTGAGTCTTAAAAATTTACTTCCAAAGCCATTTGATGAGTTTAAGGCAAAACACAAAGAAGGTGACGTAGTAAAAGGCGTTGTGACAACTATCACAAATTTTGGTGCATTTGTTAGAGTAGGCTGCGTTGAAGGCTTACTACATAATGAAGACGCGTCTTGGGATAGAAACGATAAATGCAAAGATATGTTTAAAGCTGGTGACGAGCTTGAAGTAAAAATCATCAAAATCGATAGTGCTGAACAAAAAGTTTCACTTAGTCTAAAAGACCTAAAACAAAGTCCAGTTCAAGCATTTGCTGATAAATTTAATGTAGGCGATATCGCAAAAGGAACAATTCGCGACATCAAAGACTTTGGCGTATTTGTAGAGCTTGGCGATAACGTTGATGCGCTGATCCGCAAAGAAGATCTAGGTAGTGTAGATGTTAGTACACTTAAGATCGGTGATGAGATCGAAGCAGCTATCGCATTTATCGATGAGAAGAAAAATAGAATTCGCCTAAGCATACGCCGTTTAGCAAAACAAAAAGAGCGTGAAGTGTTAAATGAGATCAATGATAACGATGATAAAGTAACACTCGGCGATATTATAAAAGAACAATTACTTTAGTTTAAATGGGCAGACGCGTACTTTTATTAGTAGTTGTCCTGCTATTTGTAATATTGGGTTTGGTTGGAATTTCTCTTGTTAAATTTGCAAGTGTAAATTTCAGCCAGATACATGAAGAAAATATCACAAATGAGCAAAATTTAACCAAAAACACAACCAGTAATACCAACTGGATGAGTGAACTAGCAACTATTAAAAAAAGAGATTATGTGCTGCCTGTAAATGAAATTTTTATAGAATACAACCGACCCAAAATAGAAAAACCAAAGATTACTGCATATGAGCTTTTGATAGATAAAAATGATATCTATTCAATGTTTTGTTTGATGCAGACTTTAAGAAAAAGTGAGGTCGATTTTACTGTTGTAAAAGATGGTGCAAAAAGCCAGATATTTTTAAATACTCAAGACTCTAAGCTTCTACAAAATATCATTTTAGAACTAAGAGTTTATGATATCCACTCAAGTGTGAGAGAGGTAAAATTATGAAAACTATCATTGTTTGCGATGCGATACATCCAGTAGGTTTTGAACTTTTAAAAAAAGAGCAAGATATAAATGTAATAGACGCAGTTAATACTCCCAAAGATGAACTTTTAAAAATTTTAGGCGAGGCTGATGTTGCTATAACAAGAAGCTCAACTGAAGTAAACGAGGCCTTTTTAAACGCTGGTAAAAAACTAAAAGCTATTGTTAGAGCTGGTGTTGGTGTAGATAATGTCGATATAGAAGGATGCTCAAGGCGTGGCATAATAGCTATGAACGTTCCAACTGCAAACACTATTGCTGCAGTTGAGCTAACAATGGCTCATATGCTAGCTTCAGCTAGATCTCTTGAATACGCTCATAATGATTTAAAGCTAGATAGAATCTGGAAGCGTGAGAAATGGTATGGGGTTGAGCTTTTTAAGAAAAAGCTTGGTGTGATCGGCTTTGGAAATATTGGCTCAAGGGTGGCTGTTCGTGCAAAAGCTTTTGGTATGGAGATCATCGCTTATGATCCATATATTGACCCATCTAAAGTTATCGACATGGGCGGTACTTACACTAAAAATTTTGATGATATTTTAGCATGTGATTTTATCACGATACATACGCCGAAAACTAAAGAGACGACCAATATGATAGGCGCTAAAGAGATCGCAAAAATGAAAGATGGCGTAAGACTTATAAACTGCGCTAGAGGCGGTCTTTATAACGAAGAAGCGCTTTATGAGGGACTAAAAAGTGGCAAAATAGCATTCGCTGGTATTGATGTTTTTACAAGAGAGCCAGCAACTGATCATCCACTTCTTGATCTAAACAATGTAAGTGTAACTCCACATCTTGGAGCAAATACGCTTGAATCACAGCGAAATATCGCAGTTGAGGCAGTCGAACAAGCTATTTTAGCAGCTCGTGGTATAAGCTATCCAAATGCGTTAAATTTACCTATAAAAACAGAAGATCTACCACCATTTGTTGAGCCTTATATCGATCTTACAAGCAAGATGGCATTTCTTGCTGCACAGATAAATAAAAGCGTCATCAAGGCTATCCGTATAGAAACTCATGGTCAAATCAGCGAATATGCAAATTCAATGCTAACATTTGCCATAGTTGGTGCATTAAAAGAGAGTCTTGGTGATGCGATAAATTACGTAAATGCTAAATTTTTATGCGATGAAAAAGGTATAGTGACTGAAACTAGCCTTGGTGGAGATAGTATTTTTAAAAATAAAATCACCGTTCGCTTAACTACCGAAAATGGCATTGTAACCGTTGGTGGAACGGTATTTGGTGAAAATCAGCAACGTATCGTAACGATAAATGGCTTTAAGACCGACTTTAAGCCAAAAGGCAAGATGATCATCTTTAAAAACCATGACGTGCCAGGTGTTATTGCTCAGATTAGTAAAATTTTAGCTGATGAAAAGATCAATATCGCAGACTTCCGCCTTGGTAGAGATGATCACAATATGGCACTTGCTGTCATTTTGGTTGATGAACATATAAAAACAGAAACGTTAGAGAGACTAAACACACTTGAAGCTTGCGTTTGGGCTCAATACGCAGTTATATAAAATTTTGAAAGGATAAAAAATGGCTTCATATTCAATGGGCGATCTAAAAAAAGGGCTAAAGATCGAGATCGATGGCGTTCCTTATAAAATCGTAGAATATCAACACGTTAAACCGGGCAAAGGTGCAGCTTTTGTTCGTGCAAAAATCAAATCTTTTATCGATGGAAAAGTGCTTGAAAAGACTTTTCACGCAGGCGATAAATGCGAGCAACCACATCTTGAAGAAAAAGAGATGCAGTATCTTTATGACGATGGTGAATATTGTCAGTTTATGGATACGGTTACTTATGAACAAGTTGCTATTAGCGATGAGGATGTGGGTGATGTTAAAAAATGGATGATCGATGGCATGATGGTTGAAATTTTATTTCACAATGGCAATGCGATCGGCGTTGAAGTGCCACAAGTAGTTGAGCTAAAGATAGTTGAGACTCCACCAAATTTCAAGGGCGATACGCAAGGTGGTAAAAAGCCAGCTACTCTTGAGAGTGGTGCGGTAGTTCAGATACCATTTCACGTACTTGAAGGCGAAGTTATCCGTGTGGATACTGTTCGCGGCGAGTATATCGAGCGTGCGAATAAATAAAGCAGTTTAATCTTTCTTACTAAATTTACGTTTAGTAAATCTAATGCTTAGCTAAAGTCACTATTTAAAAAGTATTGGCTTTAGCAAAAACTTCATTTCTACATTGTAAAATTTCAAACAGTGTTAGCTTAGAATACACAAAATTTTTATATTTTTTAAAAATCCAAATATAGCCAAATATCGGCTCATAAAATATTTAAAAATCAAAAAATATATAAAATAATGAAAATTCTTAGCGAGATAAGTAAATGTTTTAACTATAAAATTTTTATATCAAGATAGTAGAACCGTAAGTCAAAAACAGGGGAAAAACGAGACGGTTTCCCGTCTCGGTAGCTAGCATTAAGCCGACTTTTCTTTAAGATATTTGTTTATAAGGGTTGTGATCTCTTCACCGTGAGGAAATCTCGCTTCATCATTTCCGATGCGATCTTTCTTAGAAAATATAACATCTCCATCAACCTCGACGATGAAATTTCCACCATCACCTATAACCTTTTCGACTCTTGCATCACTAAAGTTCGCTTTTATTTCATCTTCTACACGAGAAGCTACCGGACGATAGTTTCAAGAGTTGCAGTAAATAATTTTTACTTGCATGCTCTGTCCTTTCTTGTGAAATAAGCCAACATTATATAGAATTTTACTTAACAAATAAAACATATTATTGTAAAGGATAAATTTATGAAAAAAGTTGCTGTGATTTTAGCTGATGGATTTGAGGAGATAGAGGCACTAACTTCTGTTGATGTTTTACGTAGAGCTGGAGCGATAGCTTCTATTGTTGGGCTAAATGACGTAAACATCAAAGGATGTCACAATATATGTGTAAAGGCTGATGTGACACTTCGCGAGATGAAAGAGCTAGACTATGATGCGATCGTCCTTCCTGGTGGACTTCCAGGAGCTAGCAATCTAGCAAACGATACAAGGCTCAAAGCAATCTTGCAAAATTTTGATAAAAGCAATAAGCTTATTTGTGCCATTTGTGCTGCTCCTATGGTGCTCGAGAGTGCTGGTGTGCTAAAAGATCATTTTGTTTGTTATCCAGGATTTGAAGAAAATGTAAGAAGTGATAAAAGGGGCTATGATAACGGTAAGAGTGTATTGAGGGATCAAAATATTATTACAGCAAAAGGTCCTGCTTTTTCAATGGAATTCGCACTTTTTATAGTTAAAAATTTACTTGGTGATGAAGTATATCTTAAAGTAAAGAATGATTTACTTTATAAATAGCTTATAAAGATAAAATAATTTTTTATTTAATTATTCTTTTTAAACTTAAAATTAGATTTTATTTAGTGATAGTTATAGAAGCTCTATATATACGAGTTTGTATCTTTTAAGAATATTTTTCAAAAAAATATAATAAATTTTTGATTTTTTACATCTTTTTGACGAAAATTAGCTATTATCACACTAACCGAATAAATCGGTAATTTTTTTAAGGAATACTCCTGTGAATATTTATGTAGGAAATTTGTCGTATAGAACGACAGAGGCAGAATTAAAGGAAGCTTTTGCACAATTTGGTGAAGTAAAGCGAGCAAAAATAGTAAAAGATAGAGAAACTGATCGCTCAAAAGGCTTTGGCTTTGTTGAAATGGACGATGCAAATGAGGGACAAAAGGCTATAGCCGCGCTAAATGAAAAAGAACTAGGCGGACGTACTTTAAGGGTAAATGAGGCCAGACCAAGGGATTAATAACTATTTGCCACCAAGTGGTGGCATAGTATCCCGCATAGCTCCTACGCCTAGTGGGTTTTTGCATGCTGGCAATGCTTATAACTTCATCCTAACTTATCTTTTGACACGTTCGGCAAGTGGTGTTTTGCACTTACGTATTGATGACTATGACCTTGGTAGATATCGGCAAGAATTTGTTCAAAATATCTTTGATGTTTTAGAATTTTTGGGGCTTGAATATGATAAAGGGCCAATTAGCGTAAGTGACTTTGAACGTAATTTTAGCTTTAAAGTAAGAGCTAAAAGATACGAAGATGTACTTGAAAAACTAGATAAAATTTATATCTGCGAATGTTCTAGAACTACAAAAAATGCCTACATAAACGGCATTTACGCTAAAATTTGTAAAAATAAAAATCTAAAATTTATAAAAGATAAGACTACCATTAGACTAAGCGTGGATGAGGGTGATCCTATTGGTAAGCTTGTGGCAGAGCAAATGGGCGATTTTGTGATTTACAAAAAAGATTTTACTCCTGCTTACAACTTTGCAAGCGTGATAGATGATGAAGATATGGGCGTAAATTTGGTTGTTAGAGGTGAGGATTTAAAGGCTTGCACGCTAGCTCAAAGATACCTTGCAAAAAGGCTAAATTTTAACTTTTATAATGCTAATTTTATTCATCATAAGCTACTTTTAAAAGATGGCAAAAAGCTCTCAAAAAGCTCAAAATCACCACCAATTAATCTAAAAGATAGCCCGCAAATTTATTACAAAATTTTAGCAAATGATCTTGGTTTAGATATAAAATCAGCAGACAAAATCCAAAATCTACTTTACGAGTTTAAACTAAAAAATATTGCAAAATTTAGCATTTGACTTGGCTAAAAGAATTTATTTAAAACTCTTTTAGTCTATTGTTTGGTGCTTAAATTTATAAATTTTGGAAAAATTATCTAAGCTTTGTCTCAAAAAATGCACTAAAAAGCGAGTTTATGCCTTGCTTTGTAAATTTCTCCATTATCTTTTCGAGCTGTGGTTTTTCTTGCCAGATGGGCTCATCTACGAGGCTCATTTTTGCTAGCTCGTTTTGAGCGTCTATGTAGCTGCCAAGGCTATCAATTAGACCCATTTTTAGGGCATTGTAAGCTAAAAATACTCTTGCGTTTGCCCACTCGTCTTTTTTGTTGATATCTAAATTTCTAGCCTCTGCCACGTCACTTACAAAGAGCATGTAAGCGTCATTTACGAGCCCTTGCAAGCTCTCACGCTCCTGCTTGCTCCAGCTCCTCATAAAGGTGCCAGCCTCTTTAAACTCGCCAGCCTTCACCACCTGCTCGCTCACGCCTAAATTTTTGGCTAAATTTTCGATGTTTGCCCCTTGCATGATGACGCCGATAGAGCCTATGAAAGCACCTGGATTTGCTACGATAGTGTCGGCATTTACGCCAGCGTAGTAGCTGCCACTCGCCATGTTGCCAGCTGCGTATGCGAGCACTTTTTTGCTCTCTTTTAGCCTCTTGACCGCCATGGCTAGCTCCACGCTAGGACTTATTGCACCGCCTGGACTGTCGATGTAGAGCAGCACACCTTTGATGTTGCTATCAAGCCTTGCTTTTTCGAGCGCATCTAAAATTTCACTAGTATCCATTATCGTGTCCGTGATGTCGATGCGGGCTAAATTTGGCTCTTTCATCTTGCTATCTGGCGCGAAAATAAAAAATAAGATGAGCAAAAATATGAGCGCCTTAAAGTAGTTATTTATAAATTTAAAAATTCCCAAAATTCCTCTAAAAATAAGCCTTAAAATTTGCAAATTTTGCCTCCGATATATAGTTTTTTAGCCTCATTTGTATGAAGTATTAGCTGAAGTATTAGCTCGCTATCATCGCACTTTAGGTCGTTATAGACCGCAAGATCAGCCGCACGTCCTGCTTTTATCTCACCGTTATTTGTCCTAAGTGCTTTTGCGCCCCCGTGCGTTGCAGCGACAAAAAGCCTGGCGGCAAGTTCATTTAGATTAAGGCTAGCGTGGGTAAATAGGGCAGCTCTTAGTTCATGCCAGAAATTTAGGCTGATATTTGAGCTAAGGCCGTCTGTGCCGATATTTAAGCTGACATTATTTTTGAAAATTTCTTTTAAATTTAGTGTCTTTTTGCCAAGCAGCCTGTTTGAAATGGCGCAGTGTGTCACGCTGTGATGAGGCTTAAATTTAGCAAAATCGCTCACATAAACGCAGTGCGTGAAAAGTGTATTTGTCTCACGAAACATCGCAAAATAGCTCTGCGCGTCATACATTGGCTTTGGGGCCGGATTAAATCTTAAAAGATGTTTTTTAAACCCTCCGGTGCCACGCTCCAACCACTGCTTTTCAGCCTTGCTCTCTAGAAAGTGCGTGCTAACTAGCAAGTCATCTTTTTTGGCTATCTCAAGGGCGGCTTTAGCAAGCTTTGGATGCACAGAGTAGGGCGAGTGCAGCGAGATGGCTGGGGTGAAATTTTGGCTTTTATATCCTTTTGCTTTTTCAAATTTAGCTAAGAAATTTTGTAAATTTTGCTGAACCATCTGCTCGCTTGAGCCTAAAATTTCACTAAAAAGCACTACTTTTAGCGGACTAGCGGCTAAAATTTCAAGCTCAGAGCCAAAGCTAGAGATCTCGCCAATGGCGCAAACTCCGCTTTTTAGCATCGAATTTATAGCTTTATTCATAGCCTTTTTAGCGTCCATTTTGGCTAGCTCGCCGCCTTTATCGACGATAGAGCCAAGCCACTTTATAAAGTCGCCATATTTTAGCGTGCTAACATTTGAGCTAAACTCCAAATGAACGTGCGTATTTACGAACGCTGGGGCGATCACGCTCTCACCAAAGTCGTAAATTTTTGCATCTTTAAATTTTTTTTGCGCCTCTTTTTCGCTTGTAATTTCTAAAATTTTATCATTTTCAATAACAACACAAGAATTTCTTAAAATTTTTGGATTTTCTCCGCCAGTGATTATTTTTTTTGCTTTTAAAATTTCCACATTTGAGCCTTAAATTTTTGTTATTGTAGCGAAAATTTAGGAACTAAAATGTATAATTTGGGCCATTTAATCAAAAAGGAAAGATATGGATAAGAAGCCAAAAATAATGGTCATCCAAGGCCCAAATATTAACATGCTTGGCGCTAGAGAGCCAGGAATTTACGGCGTAATGAAGATGGAGGATATCCACTCTCAAATGAAGATCGTTGCAGATCAAAATGACGTTGAAATCGAGTTTTTTCAAAGCAATCTTGAGGGCGAGCTAGTCGATAAGATCCAAGAGTGCTTGGGCGATGCTGATGGCATCATCATAAACCCAGCTGCTTACACTCACACCTCTATCGCTATCCGTGATGCGCTAAGTGCGGTTGCGCTGCCAGTTATCGAGGTGCATATCAGTAACGTTTATAGAAGAGAAGAATTCCGCCACAAAAGCCTCATCGCGCCAGTTGCTGCAGGTCAGATCGTGGGCTTTGGACCAGTTGGCTATCATTTGGCGATGATAGGCATGCTTCAAATTTTTGAACAAATCAAAGCAGTAAGAGCAAATCAAAAAGCACAATGAATTTCATCTTAAAGGACGAAAACGCCGTATTTTACGAGTGCAGCTACAGCTGCGACAATGAGTTTTTGCTATGCGTTGATGGCGTGAAATACTTTTTCACGGACGCTAGGTATTATTTTGAGGCAAAAAGCTGCGTAAATGCAGGCGTGGTCGTTCTTTTGGCGCAGAGAAATTTAATAAACGAGGTTAGGGCATTTTTAAGAAAAATGAAGCCAAGCAGTCTCGTTTTTAACCCTGATGAGCTAAGCTTAAGCGAGTTTAACGCGCTTAGCAAGGGGTTTAAGATAAATTTCAAGCCAAAGGCAAATTTCTCTAGGCTAAAGAGAATTTGCAAAAGCGAAGATGAGATAAAAATTTTAAAAAAGGCTAGCGAATTTGGAGCAAAATGCTTTGATGAATTTGCTAAATTTGTGCGTGAAAATGGCGAAGGAATGAGCGAAAAAGAGCTTCATTTTAACGCCTCGCTTATCTTTAGGCAAAAAAATGAGCTAGGTCTTAGCTTTGATCCGATCGTGGCGATAAACGAAAACGCCGCAAAGGCGCATGCGCTGCCTGGAGATAAAATTTTAAAAAAAGGCGATTTGCTGCTGCTTGACGCTGGAGTTAAATTTAAGCGTTACTGCTCTGATCGCACCAGAACTGCTTGCTTTGATGAAAATTTTAACTTCTCAAAAGAGCAAAAATTTAAAAACGCAAAGATGCAAGAAATTTACGAGATCGTAAAAGAGGCTCAGGTTGCTGCAATAAAGGTCGCAAGAGCTGGCATTAGGGCGTGCGAGATAGATCTTGCTGCAAGAAATGTAATAGCAAAGGCTGGATATGAAAAGGCCTTTTTCCACTCGACAGGACACGGTGTGGGTGTCGATATACACGAGCTTCCAGTCATCTCAGCAAGGAGCGAAATGCTCATAAAAGAGGGCATGGTCTTTAGCATAGAGCCTGGAATTTATCTAGAAAATGAATTTGGTGTGCGCATCGAAGACGTGGTGGTCGCAAGAGAAGGTGGGTGCGAAATTTTATGAAGCTAGCTGGAGCAAGAAAGATCGTAAAAAGCCGTTTTTGCCCTAGTTTTTTTCAGAAAAGAGATGAGTTTAAATATGAGGCGCTAGTTGGTATGGGCGGCAACATCGGTGACAGCGTAAAGAGGTTTGATAAATTTATAAGAGTGATTAGTGAAGATAGGCGTTTTCATGTAGTTGAAGTCTCGCCGATCCTTATAAATGCGGCGTTTGGCTACGAAGCGCAGGATGATTTTAGTAACGCTGTTATAAATTTACAAACATCTATGAGCCCTAGAAATTTGCTAAAAATTTTAGGGCACTATGAGAGTAAATTTAAGCGTGTGAGGACATTTAAAAATGCACCACGTACGCTTGATCTGGATATTTTGTATTTTAGTAAAAAAGTCTATAAGACGCCACGCCTTATCGTCCCGCACCCAGGAGCCGATAAGAGGCTTAGCGTGATCGTGCCACTAGGGCTTATGAGAGTTAAAAGGATATAAATGGCTACAAAATTTCATACTTTTACAGGTGAGAGCACCATCGAGGCTTTGAAAAAGGCTCAAGAAACGTGCGGCGAAAAGGCCATACTAGTTACTACAAAACAAATTCAAGCCAAAACGATAAATAAAAAACCGCTTTATGAAATTTTAGTAAGCGTCGAAGAGGACGACGTAAAGCAGCCCGCAAAACCAAATACAAAAGCCATAAATTACGAAAATGCCTATTCTAAATTTAATAAAAACTATGAGCCTGCTAAGCCAAAATTTGAGATAAAAGAAGAGCCAGCTAAATTTGAGGCAAAGACAGCATCACCCGAGCCTTACGATCCAAATGAGAGCGTGCTTTTAAATATCTCAGCTGCTGCAAAAGAGATAAGCACGATCGCAAATGTAAATATCGATGATGTCAAAGATAAAGAGTCGAGCATACCAAATGGTATGAATAAAAAAATAGACGACATGGCAAAGCAAGTAAGCGTGCTAAGCGATAAAATAGGGCTGATAACTGACATGATCTGGGACGAAAAAGCTCCAAATCGCAACAATCTCTCGATCCCACCAGAGTTTGCTAGCATCTATAAACTCGCAAAACAAAGTGGCATGAAAGATGAGCATTTAGAGGCTATCATGCAAACGACGCTTGAAAATTTACCAGTCTCAATGAAGAGTAATCCAACTGCTGTAAAGAGATACTTCTACTCACTTTTGCGAAATATGCTACCTTGCAGAAAAGAGCCAAGCGATAAAAAACAACGTATCATGATGCTAGTTGGCCCAACCGGAGTTGGTAAGACTACGACTCTTGCAAAGCTAGCTGCTCGTTTTGCATACGGCAATGAAAAACGCTATAAAACAGGTATCATCACGCTTGATACATATCGTATTGGAGCGGTTGAGCAGTTATTTCAATACGCTAAAATGATGAAGCTTCCTATTCTCGATGTTATCGAGATAGATGACTTTCAAAATGCTATCAAACAGCTTAATTATTGTGATGTGATACTTATTGATACGACTGGAAATTCACAGTATGACAAAGAAAAGCTTGAAAGGCTTGATAAATTTTTAAAGCATAGTGGCGCAAAGATTGATGTAAATTTGGTCCTTTCGGCTGGCTCAAAGGTTGAGGATCTGATAGAAATTTATAATGGATTTTCATTTTTAGAGATCGATACACTTATAATCACAAAATTTGATGAGACAAAAATTTTTGGTAATGTCTTTTCGCTGATATATGAGACAAACACGCCGGTTAGCTACTTTAGCGTGGGTCAAGAGGTACCTGATGATCTTGTGGAGGCAAAGAGCGAATTTTTAGTAGAGTGCGTGTTTGACGGCTTTACAAAGCAAAAGGCTAGCGATGAATAATCAAGCGCAAAAATTACAAAATTTAGTCCAGTCTCAAAGCAAGAGCAAAAATACGCATTTTATTGCGATAACTAGCGGTAAGGGCGGTGTTGGTAAGAGTACGATAAGCGCAAATTTAGCAAATGTCTTATCAAAAAATGGCTACAAAGTAGGGCTATTTGACGCTGATATCGGCCTTGCAAACCTTGATGTCATCTTAAATGTAAAAATGGGTAAAAACCTGCTTCACGTGCTAAAAGGTGAGTGCAGTCTAAAAGATATCTTGATACCTATAAATAAAAATTTGATCCTCATTCCTGGTGAAAGCGGCGATGAAATTTTGAAATTTAACAATCAATTTTTATTTGAGAGGTTTTTAGATGAGGCGAGCGAGCTTGATGAGCTTGATTTTTTGATCATTGACACCGGAGCTGGCATAGGCGGTAGCACACAGCTATTTTTAGAAGCGGCCGATGAGGTCGTGGTGGTGACTGTGCCTGATCCTGCGGCGATAACTGATGCATACGCTGTCATAAAGATCGTCTCAAGGTTTAAAAATAGCGAGCTCTTGCTCTTAAATATGGTGAAAAATGAAGCAGAAGCGACTAGAATTTATGAAAATATAAAACGCGTTGCTAATGCAAATATCGGGCCTAGCTTAAATTTAGAGCTTATAGGATTTGTGGCTTCTGATAAGAATGTTTCAAGAAGCATAAAACAACGAACGCTTTTTACAGACGATGCTGCTTATGCTGAGCCTAGTGCTCAGATAAAACAGATAGCTTCGAATTTGCTTTATAGGTTGGAACGAAAAGTGCTTAACGATGAGCAAAATAGGAGCTTTGGGGGCTTCTTTAAGCGTTTGATAGAACAATTTTGATGGAGATTGAGCTTTGCGTGCAGAAAATTTTATAGCATTTTTTACAGTTTGTGGTTTTTTTATAGGTATAGTTTTTACCTTGCTAAAGGTGAGTGAGCCTATCGAAATGCTTGTTTATACACTAGTTATTACTTTGTTTTTTTATCTTATAATTCATATTGTTATCATGAACTACATCGATGTGAAAAGGGCTTTAACTAAAATTTTTGACAAACAAAAACACGAAGAGATCGCAGACTATCTCATCTCTGAGCTAAATACTAGAGAAAAGCGTATGGAAAATATAATGGTAAAAATGACTGCTGAAAATTTTGATTCTGGTAAACGAAATGCACGAGTTAAAGCAAAAGCAGCTTAACGCTTATAAAAACACGATAAAAAAGGAACAAGACGAGATCGTCTTAAAATATATGCCAGCACTGCGTGCAATGGCGTTTAGACTTAAAGAGAGGCTACCATCAAGCATAGATACAAATGACCTAATAAGCATTGGTGTTGAAGAGATGATAAAGCTTAGCAGGAAGTATGACAAGGAGCAAAATGACTCTTTTTGGGGTTATGGCAAAAAGAGAATTTATGGCTCTATGCTTGATTATCTAAGGACGCTTGATGTTGTTAGCAGAAGCGATAGAAAGCTAGTAAAGAGTATAAATAGCGAGATAGATAACTATTTTAATGAATTTGAAGAAGAGCCAAGCGATGAGTATTTGGCCGAAAAGCTTAATGAAGATATTGAGAAGATAAGAGAGGCAAGAGGCGTTAGCGGTATCATTACTATTTTGCCAATAGACGAGCAAATGGAGCTAATTGGTCAAAATGATGTCGAGAAAAGCATTGAGAGAGAGGATCTCATTTTAAAAATAGAAGAAGCTTTAAAAGATTTTGACGAAAGAGATCAGATGTTGGTTCAGCTTTATTATTATGAAGAGCTAAATTTAAAAGAGATAAGCCAGATCATGAATATCAGCGAGAGTAGAATTTCACAAATTCATAAACGTTTGCTTGATCGTATCAGGCGTAGCTTGGGGGTTTAATGGCTGATATTTTAAGTCAAGAAGAGATAGACGCGCTACTTGAAGTTGTCGATGAAGACGGCGATACGAGTAATATCGAGGTCGAAGAGAGATCGCAAGGCGAACAAAAACAGATTATTATTTATGATTTTAAGCGTCCAAACCGCGTTAGTAAAGAGCAGCTTCGTGCAATAAAAGGCATCCATGATAAGCTTGCTAGAAATTTGGCTAGTCAAATTTCTAGTGTTATGAGAAGTATTGTCGAGATTAGACTCCACAGTGTTGATCAAATGACTTATGGCGAATTTTTGATGAGCTTGCCAAGTCCAACGAGCTTTAATGTCTTTTCTATAAAGCCGCTTGATGGAAACTGTGTTTTGGAGATAAATCCAAGCATCGCTTTTCCGATGATAGATCGTTTGCTTGGCGGAACTGGTGAAAATTTTGAAGCAAATAGAGAGCTAACCGACATTGAAGTAAATTTGCTTGATGCGGTGCTTAGAATGATCATGCAGCGTCTAAAAGAGAGCTGGTCAATGATAACTGATATGTACCCAAATGTGGAAGCTAAGGAGAGCAGTCCAAATGTCGTACAGATCGTCTCTCAAAATGAGATCGTCATCATGGTCGTTATGGAGATCATAGTTGGTGGCTCAAGCGGTATGATAAATTTATGCTATCCGGTTATCTACCTTGAACCGATACTCTCACGCCTTGCAAACAGAGACATCATGCTTGGTGAAACAAGTGCAAAAAAAAGTAGAAACAAAGAGCTAAAAACACTTATCGGACGGGCAGAAATTTTATACGAAGCTATACTTGGCAAATCGATCATCAGCGTAAATGAGTTTTTAAATTTAAAAGAAGGCGATATTTTAAGGCTTGATAGAGGAGCTGATGATAAGGCGATCGTTTGTATCGATAAAAAAGAAGTTTTCTTAGCTGAAGTCGGACTTCATAGATTTAGAAAATCTATAAGAATTGAGCAGTTAATACGCTCTGATAAAGATGAGATCAAAAATATCTTAGAAAAATACGAAGAAGAGCGAAAAGCAAAGCTAATGGCGTATGAAGCTAATGAGCGCAAAATGGAAGAAGAAGAGGACGACGAAGATGATGAATGATTTTTTTAATATATTTTCTAACGAATTAAAAGCTACTATCGAAGGACTTACGGGCAGAGCTCCTGAGGTTGGTGAAAGAAATGAATTTGATGCACCAACGCAAAATGGCATAAAACCGCCGGTAGTGATGGCTAATATCTCTTTAAGTGGCGATATCAATGCTAAAACAGAGATAGTATGTACTCCAGTTTTAATAAGTGCCATTAGCGAATGGATGATGGGTGAAGAGGAAATTTCAAAGAATGAAAATTTAGGCAGTGATGAGCTTGACGCCGCAAAAGAGATATTTTCAAATCTTTTTAGTGCTTTTAGTACATCTTTGGGTGCTCAAAAGGGCATGCCAAAGATAAATTTTGAAGTAATAAATGTAAATTTTTTAGATGAAAATTCTTCGCTTGATTTTAGTGTTTATGAAAAGTTATTTTTATTTAATGTCAAAATCGAAGATCTAAGTGAGCATATCGGTTTTGCTTGCGATCATTCGTTGATGAAATTTTTTGAGCCAACAAAGACCGAAGCACCAGCTGCACCAGCGAGCGCTCCTCACGTAGCTAAGGGTGACTTTAGCGCTGAAGAGATGAGAAATATCGGGCTTATAATGGATGTTAGGCTGCCTATTCGTGTTCGTATCGGCTCAAAAAGAATGCTTTTAAAAGATGTGCTTACCATGGATATTGGCTCAGTTATCGAGTTAAATCAATTAGCAAATGATCCACTAGAAATTTTGATCGGCGATAAGGTAATAGCTCTTGGTGAAGTTGTAATAATCGATGGAAACTTTGGCATCCAGATCACTCAGATAGGCTCAAAACGCGAGAGGCTTCAACAGTTAAAATAATGAATAATGAATTAGTTAGCGATCTTTTAAATTTTCCAAACGTCTTAAAATATAAAAATAAAAATGTTACCTTCTTTGGCTCGGCTAGATTTGATGAAGAAAATTTCTACTGCAAAAAGGCTTATGAACTAGCTTATAAGCTAAACGAGCTAGGATATGCCATCTTAACTGGTGGCGGAGACGGCATAATGAGAGCCGCAAACAAGGGCGCGTTTGATAGTGCAAAATCGCCAAGCATAGCCCTAAATGTGAGGCTTCCGTTTGAACAAAATACAAACCCTTACGTTACGGCAAAATACCTCTTTTCAAATTTAAGCCCAAGAAAATTTGCACTTACCGATCGTTCAGTCGCATTTGTCGTCTTTCCGGGTGGCTTTGGCACCCTTGATGAACTTTTTGAAATTTTAGTACTTGCTCAAGTTGGTAGTAAAAAAGTAAAAATTTTTCTTTTTGGGAGCGAGTTTTGGCAAGGGCTTGATGAATTTATAAAAAATACGCTAGTTAGCCAAAAAACAATAAAAAAAGAAGATATAAATTTATACAAAATCACCGATGATTTAGAGCTTATTGTAGATGAAATTTTGGCTATTTAAAAATAAGATATAAAATATCCCCTTTTAAATTTCAAAGAGGTAAAAAATATGAAAATAATGGTCGCAATGAGCGGTGGTGTAGATAGCACTATGACGGCTAAATTTCTGCAAGAAGCTGGTCATGAAGTACAAGGTTGCTATATGATGCTACATCAAAAGCCAGGATATCACGAAGAAAATATCAGAAAAGTAAAAAAAGTAGGCGAGTATCTTGGCATAAAGGTGCATATTTTGGATCTGCAGGATAAATTTAACGAGTTTGTCTATGATCCTTTTGTGAAGCTCTATAAAGAGGGCAAGACGCCAAATCCTTGTGCTTTGTGCAATAAATTTATAAAGCTTGGTGCACTGCTTGATTTTGCAAAGGCAAATGGCTGTGAGAAGCTTGCTACTGGGCATTATGTGCAAGTTATTGATGGATTTATCACATGCGCAAAAGATCCTAGCAAGGATCAAAGCTACTTTTTAGCCCAAGTGCCAAAAGAGATATTAAAAGATGTTATTTTCCCGCTTGGGGATAAATTTAAAAAAGATATAAAAGAGCTTGCAAGAAGTGTAAAAGTGCTTGAAGAATTTGCTACGCAGGCAGAAAGTAGTGAAATTTGCTTTGTGGAAGATACTTATATCGAGGTTTTAAATAGGCATTACAATACAAATTTGCCAGGAAACGTAGTTGATAAAGACGGCAAAATAATCGGTCGCCACCAAGGTTATATGCACTATACTATCGGTAAGCGCCGTGGTTTTGAGGTTTTTGGTGCTCATGAGCCACATTTCGTTATAAAGATAAATGCCGATAAAAACGAGATCGTTGTAGGAACAAAAGATGACTTGGCTCAAAAGGTAGTCGAGCTTGAAAACGTAAATTTGTTTATAGATAAAGATAAATTTGAGTGCGAAACCAAGATAAGATATAGAAGCCCTAAACTTGATGCTTTTGTTGAGGTTGATAAAGAGAATAAAACAGCAAAACTAACGCTAAATCAAAATGCACTTGGTGTGGCACAAGGCCAGCTTTGTGTTATGTATGATGGCGATAAGGTTATTGCAAGTGGATTTATAAAAGGCTAGTTGTAGCCTTTTATAAAAATTTATTGGGCTCTGTACAATTTTTTATAAATTAAGCTAAAATTTATTGACAAAACATATCTTTTCGTCTATAATACGAGCTCTTTTCAAGTGTTCCGGATTAGCTCAGCGGTAGAGTAGGTGACTGTTAATCACTTGGTCGCTGGTTCGAACCCAGCATCCGGAGCCATTTATATTCAAAAATCCTTTTAAAACCCCGATTTTTACAATGTTTCAAGAGCTTTAAGTTTTCTTAGTTTTATAAAATTTGTTCCCTGTTTGTTCCCGAAATTTTTTAATATTCCAATTTCTCGCCATGTTTTCTAAGTCAATCTAAGATGCTTTATTTTTGTTTTTAAAAACAAGAAAACATTTTTTATCCTAAATTACTCTAAAATACCCTAAGGAATCATAGGGTATTAAAAATTTTTCAAAAACTATCCAAAAACTACTCAAAATAACAAGAGTAAATGAAAAGTACATATAATTAGTTATATAAGAATAAGCATAAGGAGAAAATGGGATGCTTAACGAACTATATAACGATGTAGAGTACAAAACGCTTCTTGAGCACATATCTAGCCAATATAAAGGAAAGGTAGTTCTAGACAGAAAGCAAACCGCAGGGGTTCTTGGCATCGGCGTATCTACTCTTGATCTTCGTATATCGCAGGGCAGAGATATTCCGCGTTATATAAAGATGGGAGATGCAAAGAATTCTCGCATAGCGTTTGCGATAACGGACATTGCGACTTATATTTTTCAAAAAAGGGTTAAAACATGCTCTTAATTTCTATAGTAGATAATAAAGAAAAGGACTAAAAATGAGTGATGCTCTTCAAATAGGCGGACACAGCCTAGTTCTTTGTGTAAGAAGCGAATTCTTGACGCTCAAAAAGGCTATTATAAGGTATGAGCACAATGTTAGAGAGGTTAAGCACGCCTCTAAGATTGGATATCTTAGAGGCAACAGCCGTAATAATAGATACATAGTGCTTAGCGAATATAACGATAACGGCAATATGCGAGAGATGCCTAATAGCGATAGGGAATTTAGCGATAGAAAGTATATAAAAGTACTCTTGAAAAAATACCACGAAAAAATGAAGGCCGACTACGAAGCCCAAACTAAAATCTATAAAAACGGCAAGGTGGTAAAGAATCGTTGGCGAGAAAATATGGTCGGGTTTTCCGAAATAGTCATAAGTTTCGGCACCGATCGGAATAAAGAATCCAAAGAAGGGCTAAATAAAACCGAAGTAAATTTTATCAACGCTCAGGTCTCACTTGATAGATTTAGAAGATTCGCAAACGATTATTGCGCTAAATATGGCGTTAAATGCCTGCTAATCGCTGAACATAACGACGAAAAGACCAAGCATTATCAGCTTATTTTTACCAATTACCAATTTGAAAACCATAAAAACCTTAGGTTTAACGGCAAAGGCGAGACGTTAAAATTTGGCAAAAGTATGCAAGAAATGGGAGGGGCGGCGTTTGAAGGCATCGCTTTGCGGGGCGAGGTCGGCACTAAGGCAAGACATAAAAACCTAAAGCAAATGCACAAAACAGAAAAAGAGTATAGCGACGAGCAAAAGCTAAAAAAGAAAATAAAGCAACTCGTAGTTAAGAAAGCAAAGAAGCATATAAAAAAAGAAAAATCTATATTCGGTAAAGAATATTTTAGAATAGAAGCCGAGGACGACAAAGCTTTCGTAGAAGATCTTGCAAATTTGGTATTAGAGCAAATGCAAAATAAGATAAGTATAATTACCGACGGCGAACTAAAACAAAAAGCCGATCAAAGCGATGTCCTACAAATTAAGCTCAAAAAAGCCAACGCAGATCTGGAAAGCAAAGAAAAAACAAATCAGTCTTTGAAACAAAGAAACGAATATTTAGAAGTATCCAAAACAAAGGAAGAAACCTTAAAAAAAGATAACGATAATAAACAACTACAAATAGCTAAACTGCAAACTTCTATAAATGGCAAAGTTCAAAAAATATCTGAGCTAGAAGAAGAAGTAAAAGTTAAAGACGAAAGGATAGAAAATTTACAGGATAAGTTAACTATATTAGAAAGCTTTAAAACGAAGGTTATTAATTTTATCTCAAAAATAAGCAATCTAATACCGAATTTTAGTATGTTGCTAGATGACGAACCAAATGAGGTAAAAATGAGATAAAAGACAAGTATAGTAGGGATAGGATGGAGATATAAGCAAGTTATCGGCAGCGAGAAATCTTTAATAGATTGTTATAGAGTGGTACCGGTAGGACAAATTTTATCAAAATGACTAATATGTGATTTTACTTTCAAAATACGATTTTAAAGACAAATTTAGCCAAAAGAGTAATATGCTAAATTTGCATATTACTTAAATAATCCTTAAAAAAATATACTAATTTTAAAACTAAATTTATATTTGCCATTATATAATAATCTCATAAATTTCAGTAATACCAGAAAGGAGCAAAAATGGAAGAGATCGTAAAGACCACCTGTCCATATTGCGGTACGGGCTGCGGCATCGATCTTATCGTGCAAAACGGTAGAATCGTAGACGCCAAACCCAGCAAAGATCACCACGTAAACGACGGCGAACTTTGCCTAAAAGGAATGTTCGGTTGGGAGTTCGTAAACTCTCCTAAACGCTTAAGCCGACCGATGATGAGAAAGCTAAACGGCGTCTACGACAAGCACGGCGAGCTTGAAGAAGTGAGTTTTGAGGAGGTTTATGATTTCCTCGCGGATAAATTTAAATCCACCGTCGCAAAATACGGCCCAAACTCGATCATGGGCTTTAGCTCTGCGCGCTCAAATAACGAAGACAACTACGTTTTCCAGAAATTTTTCCGCGCCCAGGGCAGTAACAACGTCGATCACTGCGCCCGTCTTTGACACGCTCCTACAGTGGCAGGTCTTGCCAGCACGTTAGGAAACGGAACGATGACGAACGATTTAGTCGAATTTGCGACCGATACGGACGTATTTTTACTCATCGGTACCAACACGAGCGAGTGTCACCCGATCATCGCTATGCAGATGCAGCGCGGCCTTCAGCGAGGCGCAAAGATGATCGTCGTAGATCCAAAGCGCACCGATATGGCTAAAAAAGCCGATATTTTCTTGCAAATCCCGATCGGAGCGAATATCAAAACGCTAAATACGATGATGCACGTCATAATCGCCGAAAATTTGCAAGACAGCGAGTTTATCGAGAAGTACTCCGAGGGATTTGAATATCTAAAAGAAGCGGTTAAGGACTTCACGCCTGAGCGTTTCGAGCGAGAAACCGGTATAAAAAAAGAGCTCATCATAGAGGCAGCTAGAATGTATGCTAAAGCAGGCGCGGCGGCGATTTGCTACACGATGGGTATCACGCAGTTTAGCGACGGCACGTCAAACGTCTTTTCGCTATCAAATTTAGCCGTTTTAACGGGAAATTTAGGCAAAAAGGGCGCGGGCGTAAATCCTCTGCGCGGTCAAAACAACGTCCAAGGCGCATGCGACATGGGCGCGCTGCCTAACGTCATCCCGGCAGGAGCGGTAAACAGCCCTTACGCGCAGGAGCAAGCGCGCAAAGTATGGCACTTTGAGCTAAATCCGGTTCCTGGCTTTAAACTAACGCAAGCACCCGATAAAATGGATAGCGGAGAGCTAAAAGTCCTCTACGTCTACGGCGAAAACCCCGTAATGAGCGATCCTTGGACCGAGCACTTCGTCCACGCCGTACATCACCTAGACTGCTTTATCGTGCAGGATCTATTCTTTACCGAGAGCGCGCACAAAGCCGACGTCGTGCTACCTGCCGCGGGCTGGGGCGAAAAGGATGGCACCTTTATCAACACCTCTCGCCGCGTCCAACGCA
The DNA here is from genome assembly GCF_002914195.1 of Campylobacter concisus. Taxonomy (GTDB): domain Bacteria; phylum Campylobacterota; class Campylobacteria; order Campylobacterales; family Campylobacteraceae; genus Campylobacter_A; species Campylobacter_A concisus_M. The sequence goes on from NZ_PPAU01000090.1 coordinate 127,643, forward strand.
CGCGCAAGGCTAGCGAGCCAGTTAGCGGCGTGGAGCCTGACTGGAAGGTCGTTTGCAACATCGCAAACCGCATGGGGCTAGAGGGATTTGATTTTGCGAGCCCTGAGCAAATTTGGAACGAGCTAAGGGAGCTTATGCCTAAATTTTTCGGCGGCATCAGCTACTATAGACTAGGCAAACTAGGCGGTATCAGCTGGCCGTGCCCAGACGAGGAGCATCCGGGTACGCCCGTGCTTTACGCAGATCACAAGTCCATGCTGCCTGGCGGTAAATTCCGCTTCGCGCCGGTGCTTTACGTAGACGATAAAGAGAAGCGCGCAAAGGCCGAGGCCGAATTTAGAGCCAAGATGAATATCCCGGACGGCTATCCGGTCGGTAGCGGCGCGCTTAGCGAGGTGCCTGATGAGGTATATCCGTGCCTATTTACGACCGGACGCAAGGTCTATCACTACCACACGGGCACGATGACCAGAGAGTGTCCGGCTCTTGAATACGGTGCGGGCATCGAGGGCGCGCTCATCGAGGTAAGCCCCGATATCGCTCGCGAGAGAGAGCTAGAGGAGGGCTGCTACGCGCTCGTACAAAACAAACGCGGTCAGATCGCGGCCAAACTACGCGTAAATCCGGATCTAAAAGAAGGCACGATATTTACGACCTTCCACTATAGCGAGGCCGACGGTAACGAGCTAGCAAACGCCGGCGATCCCGATCCGCTCTCAGGTATCACGCCGCTAAAGATGACGATAGCAAACATCAGGCGTCTAAGCGAGGAGGAATTTATCAAATTTAGAGAGCAAAACGAGATGTCGATGCACTCGGCAAATCCGTATTTGTCTCCTATTAGAGCGTAAATTTAGGGCGGGAGACCGCCCTTTTCTACCTAAATTTATCAATTTTATTTCAAATTTACCTGCATTCAAATTTGACGAACTATCGCGTAAAATTTAATAAAATTAAAGAAGTATAAGTCAAATTTAACGAACTATCCGTGTAAAATTTAATGAAATCAAAGAAGCATGAGTCAAATTTGACGCAGACAAACCGCGTCAAATTTGATGAGATTACTCGCCCCTGCAATCTCGGTGAGAGCGAGCTAAATTTTAAGATTTTATTTTAAGCCTATCGCCAGCATAGTAGGCGAGCTTCCAGGTTGGAGTTTGTTTTAGGTCTTTAAAGCCGTAGCCGCGAGCCTTGACTCTATCGCCGTAGATTTTTTCTATCATAGCCGATTCGCCTACTAGCAGTGCCTTTGTCGAGCACATCGCCGCACAAACCGGCACCTTTCCTTCGGAAATTCTATCCTGTCCGTACTCTTCGCGCTCGGCTTCGCTATTCGTCGGTAGCGGACCGCCTGCGCACATCGTGCACTTATCCATCGAACCTTTGGCGCCAAACACTCCCTCGCGCGGAAACTGAGGCGCACCGAACGGACACGCGTATAGACAGTATCCGCAGCCGATGCAGATATCTTTGTCGTGTAGCACGATGCCGTCGGCTCTGATATAAAAACAATCAACCGGGCAAACCAGCGAGCACGGCGCTTCCTCGCAGTGCATGCAGGCTATCGAGGTCGATATTTCCTCGCCCGGTACGCCTTCGTTTAGCGTGATGACGCGGCGGCGGCGGATGCCAAGAGGCAGCTCGTGAGCCTCATCGCAAGCCACCGCGCAGCCGTTACAGTCGATACATCTATCGTCGTCGCAGTAAAATTTAAGTCTATTATTATCGTTAAATTCGCTCATTTTACGCCTTTTCTATGCGGCATAGACCGCTTTTGGTTTCAGGGATTTGAGTGTTTATATCATATCCGTAGTTAGTGACGGTATTTGCGCTCTCGCCTACCGCATAAGGCTTCGTGCCTTCCGGGAAATTACCCGTCATATCGGCGCCTTGCATATAACCCGCATAATGAAACGGCATAAAGATAGTGTCTGGTTTAACGGACGGTACCACTCTGGCGCGCACCTTAACCTTAGTACCTTCAGGCGAATGAACCCAGATGAAATCCCAGTTTTTAATGCCGTGTTTAGCCGCAAGTTCAGGGTGGATATCCGCAAACATCTCAGGCGTCAAGCGGCTTAGATACATACTAGCTCTCGTCTCCATGCCCGCGCCGCTAAAATTTACGAGTCGAGCCGTCGTGAGGATAATAGGAAACTCTTTTGAGTAGTCCTTTGCTAGCTGGACGGATTTAAATTTTGTATCGACACGGTTTTGAAGTTTCTTATCCTCAAAGCTCGGATACTTCTGCGCCAGATCGAATCTAGGCGTATGCAGCGGCTCTCTGTGAAGAGGAATTTGATCCGCAAAAGTCCAAACGATCGTCCTAGCTCGCGCGTTACCGTACGGAGCGATGTTTTTCTCCATGCATTTTTTAGCGATGATATTACTATCGTCATGTATCCAGCTGCCGCCTATTTTAGCCTTTTCATCCTCGGTTAGCGTGATGCCTAGCACCTTTTCGATGTTATCTTTTTTGATCTCCGGATATCCGCCCTTGACAAACGAATCTACGGGCGCGCTACCGTCTGCGGCTAATTGACTAACTCCGTTATGCTCTAAGCCGAAGCGGTTTCTAAAACCCATACCGCCTTGCCTAACGGATTTGTTTATATCGTAAAGTATCGGGCTGCCCGGATGATCCTCAGTCCAGCACGGCCACGGTAAGCCGTAGTATTCGCCTTCGACTACGGTGCCCGGTTTTCCTAGACTTGTTTTTTCGTCAAATTTATCCCAGTTTTCTTGGTGCTTTTTGAGCCTTTCCGGAGTCCAACCCGTCATGCCGATAGTTTTTATTATATTTGCGATCTCGCGCGTAGCGACCTCAGGCCACTCGATCTTACCTTCGGCGTCTCTGATCGTGCGCGTTAGCTCGTCATAGTAGCCTAGCCTTTTGGCAAGCTCGAATAAAATTTCGTGATCCGGCATACTCTCAAAGAGAGGCTCTACGACCTGGCTTCTCCACTGGCCGCTACGGTTCGTCGCTACGACCGTGCCGCTAGTTTCAAACTGCGTCGCTGCAGGCAGTATGTAGACGTCGTCTTTTTTGTCAGTTATCACGCCGGCATCGTTTACGAAAGGATCTACTAGAACCAAAAGCTCAAGCGCGTCTAGGCCTTCTTTTACTTTTACTTGTTGCGCGGTAGAGGTGATGCCGTTGCCGATTACTACTAAGGCTTTTATACTGTCGCCGGCATTATCTACTACTTCGTTGCCGTTTTTACCGTCAAGCACGCCTGCCCACCATTTTGACAGCGTAAATCCGGGCTTAAACATCATTTCAGGCTTAACGAAATTCTTTTGGAGCCATTCAAAATCGACCTTCCACATCTTAGCGAAGTATTTCCAGTTGGCTTCGTTTTTTGGATAGTACCCGGGTAGCTCGGTCGGCAAATTCGCCATATCCGTCGCGCCTTGAACGTTGTCGTGACCGCGAAGGATATTACAGCCGCCGCCGCTAACGCCCATATTTCCTAGCACTAGTTGCAGGATCGGAGCGATACGAGTGTTTGAGCTGCCTATGGTGTGCTGAGTTAGACCCATCGCCCAAACGACCGATCCCGGGCGATTTTTTGCATAAACTTCGGTTATCTCAAGAAGCGTCTCTTTTTTGATCCCGCAAACATCGGCTACGACTTCGGGCGTCCATTTGGCAGCCTCTTCGCGGATCAGATCCATACCGTAGACGCGGTCGTTTATAAATTCCTTATCTTCCCAGCCGTTTTGAAAGATGATATTCATCATGCCGTACATAAAAGGTATATCCGTGCCGGTGCGAATTTGAGCGAAATAATCAGCCTTAGCCGCAGTTCTCGTGTATCTTGGATCGACCACGATCAGCTTTGCGCCGTTATTTTCCTTCGCTTTTAGAAAATGCCTAAAGCCGACCGGGTGGTTTACCGCCGGATTTGCGCCCACTATAAAGATAGACTTCGCGTTTTGGATATCTCCAAGATGATTTGTCATAGCTCCGTAACCCCAAGTATTCGCCACACCGGCGACTGTAGAGCTGTGTCAAAGACGTGCTTGGTGATCTAGGTTATTAGTCCCGAACATCGCTACGAATTTGCTTATATAATAGCTTTGTTCGTTGCAATCTTTTGCAGAGCCTAGAAACATCACTTGTTCAGGGTTTTTCTCGCGATACGCTTTTAGTTTGGCGCCGATTTCATCAAGCGCGTCTTTGTAGCTGATGCGTTTCCATTTGCCGCCTACTTTTTTCATCGGGTATTTTACGCGGCAGTGAGAGCGCACCATATCGATGACGTCGCTACCCTTACAGCAGTGGCCGCCAGCGCTTACCGGGTGATCTTGGGCTACTTCTTGGCGTACCCAAACGCCGTTTTCTACCTCGGCGCGCACTCCGCATCCAACGGAGCAAACCGTACAAACGGTTTTTACGATTTTAGAGTTTGGAAACGGATTTGCCATTTCTTCTTTTGTGGCGCTTCTAGTTACGCCGCTAGCGGCCAGCCCGCTCATGCCGCCCGCTACGCCTGCTAGTGCGGCCATTTTTAAAAACGATCTTCGCCCGACTGCGTTTGAGTGGGGCATAAGACGTAAATTTGCCTCAGACATATTTATCCTTTCTTAAATTTTATTATTTCGCTTGTTCGTAGTATAGATCCCAGTTTTTGCTTCTTTTATAAAGCACTTCGGTCTTTTTGCTTTTACCGTATTTTAGGTTTGACGCCGCTGCCGTCGCTACTCCGGCCGTAGCCGCTGCTGCGCCGACTAGCCCCGCCTTTTTTAAAAATTCTCGCCTATTTTTTTGCATTTTCTTCCTCCATAGCTTTTAGCTTTCTCACTCGGTTTTTTTGCCTTCTTATGGCCTCGGATCTTGAAACTCCGTCCAAGGTCTTTTTGTTTTCACCTTGATTTATAGGACGCGGTGCGCTTAAAACTACGCGCTCAAACTCTATAAATCCTTGCAGAAGTACCGCGACGTCTTTGTAAATTTCGCTGCTTTCGTGGTTAAAAAGACTCTCTATAAACTCGTCGATGTTTGGATTTATAATCTCTTTAAAAAGCTGCTCCTCAAGCTCGCCGTATAGCTCCTGCTCGCTCTCTCGTGCGATAAATTCGCTCATCAGCGCAAACACGAAGCCCACGTTGTCTTCGTTTTCTTTAAATTTAGCCTCGTCGCGCCTAATGTCTGTGCGGGCTAAAATTTTACGCACTTTTGCGCAGGCGTGTCCGACCTCGTAGCCCTCGTCGTAGTAGGACAGCGAGTTTCTAAGCGGACTTGGCAGAGCGTGGAAAATTTCATCGAATTCATCCGCTAAATTTTGCGAATTTTTCTCGTCGAATTTTGCCTGTATGCGCATTATCGCGGCGGCCGATTCCTCGTTTAGAGCGTGCGCCGAGGCAAGGCCTAGCATCGCGTTTACGCCGCTAAATCTATCGGCTTCTTGGCTAAAAACGAAAAAACGCGAAAATAGCGAGTAATAAAGCCCACGTCCCGCCGCAAATTCGCCCTTGCTAGTCATCGCCTTCCTTTATCATTTTTGTCTATTTTTTGAGATTTTTCTCGATTGTGAAACTATACTACTTTTTGGCTTATTTCTTATACTTAAAAAAAAATAAATCAAAAAAATTAATATATGCTTAAATATGCCTTAGTTGCATATTGCTTACGGCGAATTTTAGGAGGTAAAATAAATATGAAATTTACGCATATATCTTGCATTTACGCTTCATTTTGATATTTACTTTTAACTCGGCTATTTTAACGGGCGTTAAACGAGTCTAAATTTAAAATCAGGGGCGAAATTTGCAAAATTTGAGGCTCATTCAAGCCCCAAAAACGCTCCTTCGTCAAATTTAAAATAAATCCTCTCGCCGACGTTAAAATTTTGCGAATTAGGCGCCAACGTTTTAATCAAAAAGTCGCCGATTTTGATTTTTACCAAAAGCTCTTTGCCAAGATAGAGCGAAACCGAGTGCAAGATGCCGCCCAAATACCCATCTATCGGCGTTTTGCTTAGCGTTATTTTGCTTGGATTTACGGCGATCTTTACGGCGTTACGTAAATTTTGCGGCAAATTTACGCTCGCATTTTCGTCAAATTTTAAAACCCCGTCCCGCGAGTCAAATACATTTTTGTATTCAAATTCGCACACGCGACCCTTGTGCAAAAAGACGTTTTCCTCAGCGATTGCGGTTAGCCATTTGTCGTCGTGGCTAGCGATCACAAAACCGCAGCCGTATCTTTGCCGCATGTAAAGCACCGCCTTGCCAAAAAGCTTTGAAGTGCCCACATCCACGCTATTTGTCGGCTCGTCGAGTAGATATAGCCGCGATCTAAGCGCCAAATTTAACGCAAAGCTAACGCGCTGCGTCTGTCCCGAGCTAAGCTCAAAGTGGCGCTTGTTTAAAAAGCTCTCGTCAAGCCCGACCAAATTTAACGCCTCGCTCGCTCGCTCGTCAAATTCTCCCAGTATTCCGCGGCTTTTTAAAACAGCCCTAAAGTTTTCCCTCACGGAGCGTTTTAAAAGTGCAGGCTCTGGCAACAAAACGCTAACGCCGCGCAGTAAATTTAGACTAGGCGCGCTGCTTCCCCACAGCCGCACCTCGCCGCTAGTAGGTTTTTGTAAAAATGAAATTACTCGCATCAGCGTGCTTTTACCGCTGCCGTTGCTGCCAGTTAGCGCGGTGATTTTGGTGACGTCGATATCAAGGCGCGGGATGTTTAAAATCTCGCTCACGCCGTAGTTTAGGCGTAAATTTCTAACGTTTATCACTTTGCGCCTTTCTCGTTAAATTTGCACAAAGGCTCAAATTTGACGCGCCTAGCCCGCATTTTGCGAGCGTAAAATTTCTAAATTTATCAAATTTCATTTATCCAGCCTTTTTAGCGCGTGTATCGTCAAATTTACGGCAAACGCGATAAAGATGAGCACCAAAGCCAGCGCGATACCCATGGCAAACTCGCCTTTGTTCGTCTCCAGCGACACTGCAGTCGTGATCGTGCGGGTAAAATATTTGATATTTCCGCCGATCATCATCGCCACGCCGACCTCGGCCACGATACGCCCGTACGCCGTCGCTACGACCACCATCAGAGCATACCTTAGCTCGTAAAGCACGCAGCCCACTAGCCGCGGCGCGCTCAGGCGTAAATTTATGATGGTTAGATAGTGTTTTTTGTCCATATTTTCCACGACGCTAGCGCTTAGCGAGATGATGATAGGTAGTGCTAGCACAAACTGCCCCAGCATCACGGCCTTTAGCGTAAAAAGCAGCCCAAACTCGCCAAACGGGCCGTTTCGCGTGATAAATGCATACAAAATAAGTCCGATCGCAACGGTAGGCATCGCAAGCGCAGTATCGCTAAGCAATCGTAATACTCGCCGTCCGCGAAAATCGTAAAATCCCAGCGTAAAGCCTAGCGGAAAACCGACTAAAATCGTAAAAAATATCGAAACGCTCGAAGTGTAAAGCGTCGCCCTGATCGCCGAATACGTTTCCTCATCGCCACTAAAAAGCAGCCTAAAGGCCTCTAAGAATCCGTTTAGTAGAAAGTCCAAATATTATTTCTCCGTATGTTTATATGGTTAATTTAATATGCTATAATAGCATACTTTTAAAAAAGGAGAAAAATGAAAAAAGTAATATTATGCTCGCTAATCGCGAGCGTTTTGGCGTTTGCGGGCGATAGCGAACTCATCATGGCTACCACCACCAGCACCGATAACACGGGGCTACTAGACGCGATCTACCCTGCGTATAAGGCAAAAACCGGCGTCGATATCAAATGGACCGCCGTAGGCACGGGCGCTGCTTTAAAACTTGGCGAAAACTGCGATGCGGACATACTTTTCGTGCATTCGCCAAAAGTTGAGAAAGAATTCGTAGAAAAAGGCTTTGGCGTCGAGAGAAAAGCCGTAATGTACAATGATTTCGTCGTTATCGCCGATAAATCTATCGCCGATAAATTTAAAGGCAAAGACATAAAAGAGAGCTTTGAGCTGATCAAAAAAGAGAATATCAAATTTTTCTCTCGCGGCGATAAATCAGGCACTGACAACAAAGAAAAAGGTATCTGGAAAAAAATCATCGGCGAAGTGCCTGAAAAAGACGGCTGGTATATGCAAACCGGCCAAGGCATGCTAGCTACCATCAACGCTGCAGCCGAGCAAAAGGGCGTGACGTTCACCGACCGTGGCACCTACATCAAGTACGAGGACACCAAAAAAGGCGCGCCTGAGATGGTCATCATCAACGAGGGCGACAACGACCTAAAGAACTTCTACTCGCTAATCGCGGTAAATCCGAAGCACTGCGCTAAGGCCGACATCGAAAACGCAAATAAATTTATAGAGTGGGCGACGAGCGAAGAGGGTCAGAAATTTATCGGCGACTTTAAGCTGCTAAATAAGCCGCTTTTCACGCCTGATGCGAATACTCGCAAGAACTAATTTTATTTACGCGCAAATTTGAGTCGAATTTATGGTTTAAATTTGCGTGATTCGGGCGCGCTTTGCGCCCTTTTTCTTTCTTAAATTTACCCTTTTTAGTTTTTAAATTTAATCAAATTTGATCGCGTATTTTTGATTTGCTAAAATTTGACCTTTTCGCGAGCTGAATTTAACCCGCTTAAATTTAAATCTTTCCGCCGAACATCTCATACATCGCCTTTTCCTCGCCCCAAAGCTCGCGGTGTTTTTTGATGCAAGATTTTATCGCGCCAACTAGATATAGCACGTCTTGCTCGGTGTGTGTGTAGTGCAGGCTCACGCGCACGAAGCCGGGCTTGCTCTCGGGCATGCGCCCCTCCTTGATACCAAGCAGATCGTGAGCGTACGGACCAGCGCACATCACGCCCGCGCGCGTCTGGATACCAAAGTCGTTGCTAAGGCTCGCTGCAAAATCATACGCCGAAACGCCGCGCACGTTAAAGGAAATTATCGGCTGCCGCGGCGCGCCCTTTGGAGCGTAGTTTATGATCTCGTCAATGCCTGCTAGCTCGCTCTCAAAAAGCCGCGCGAGCTCGTCCTCGGTGCTTTTTATTTGCTTGAAGCCCACTTCGTTTCGCAGCGCATAAGCCAAATTTGCCCGCATGAGTCCGATAATAGGCGGCGTACCACCTTCCTCTAGCTGCTCGGGATTTTTCAAAAATACGTGCCCTTCGCGGCTAGCGTAGGCGACCGTCCCGCCCGCGGCAAAGGTTGGCACGTCGCTGTTAAGTAGCTCCTTTTTGATCGCTAAAAGCCCGCAGCTAGCAGGCCCTCCTAGCAACTTATGCGGTGAGAGGAAAATCGCGTCAAAATGATCGCAGTCTAAATTTGCGTGCGAGCCGAGCGCCGCGCAGTCAAAGGCCACGATCCCGCCCGCGGCTCTGATTAGCTTGCTGATTTTTTTGTAGTCGCTGACGACGCCCGTAACGTTTGAGGCGGCGCTAAACGAGCCGATGATGCGGCGTGCTGAGTTTAGCTTTAGGATGCGTTCAAGTGCGAGCAAATCGATCTCTCCGCCCTCGCTAAGCGGCACGCGCAGGTAGTCGCAAAGCCCCTCGCGAAAGCTAAGCTCGTTTGAGTGGTGTTCGTATGGCGAAACGAGCACGAGCGGAAGCTGCGCGGCGCGTAAATTTGCCTCGCCGATCGCGCCTCTGGTCGCAGGCGGCAGATAGATGCCCAGTATCTCCTGAAATTTCTTGATCGCAGCCGTCGCGCCCTGTCCGCAGGCGATGAGATAAAACCGCTCGTCAAGCCCCAGCAGCTTTTTTAGGCTCTCTCGCGCGCCCTCGTAGCGCCGCTGCGTGATGATGGCGCTGGAGCTGCTGTCGGAGTGGGTGTTGGCGTAGGTTTTGAGAACATCTGCTATCTCGCGCTCTACGGGCTCATAAGCAAGCCCGGAAGCCGCGAAATCAAAATAATGCACGCCCGGTTTTAGGATGATATTTTTTCTTATTTCGTCTAAATTTGCCATTTTTTACTCTTTAAATTTGATACAGTAATTATAGTAAATTTTCGCAAATTTCGGGCTTTTGCTGTGGAAATGATTTAGTAAATTTGGAGATTAAATTTGAGCAAGCTAAATTTAACCGCAAAGCGGCAAATTTAACTTAATAAAGCAGAGAATCGCGAGCCGCAGAGGCTCACGACCATTTTATTATTTATTTATAAAATTTTTCTCTAGCCACTCGATAGCTTTTGCCTCAGTTTCGAAGCGTCCGCTTTTAGCGACCTGATTTTGCCCCTCGTAGAAGCGAATCCTGATACCGTCTTGGACGCTATCTACCTTGATACGCGTGATCTTGTCTTTGTTTAGATAGACCCTATCGTTTAGTTTTACGTACATTTTTTCTCCCTTAAATTTGATGTGGTTTTATTTATTTTTATCGTTTGCGTCGTCTTTGCTCGCGTCTTTTTTCTCACCGTCTTTTTTCAGAAACAACTCCTTAAAGCGCTTATCCGCAAAGTCCTCGATATCGTTTTGTAGCTGCCTATAGGCGTTTATGAGCTCATGCGCGCGCTCGTTTAACGTCGTGCCTGCGTTTTCGCCGCCGCCTTGTTTGGTGGTAAAGAGCTCCTCTTTTAGATTTTTTTGCAAAATTTGCAGATGATTCCAGCATTTTTTATAGTTCATGCCTAGGATTTCGGCGGCCTTTGAGATCGAGCCGACCTCGGCGATGACGTCTAGGACTTCGGTTTTGCCCTTACCGAAGATCAGCTCGCCCTCGTCGTTTTCTATCCAGGTTTTGGTTTTTACTCTCATCTTTTTTCCTTTCTTCTCCTTAAAACACCCCAGTTGGCAGTATTTTACGTCGATTTTATAGTCTTTTAGCGCCCCGCGGATCGTCTTTAGCCCCACGCCCGCAGCCGCGTCTCTAGCGTCTTTGCACAGTATTCTGCCCTTTTCGTCGGTCATCTGTTTTAGCTGCGTCATAACGGTGTATTTACCGCGTCCGTTTTCTAGCCCGCCAAACTGCCCTAGCTCGCAGTTGTCGATCTTTACGCCCATTTTTTCAGCCTCGTCGCCAACCTCGCCGATCTCTACGCCTAGCTTTGCGGCGATCTTAAACGCCGCGCCGCAGTCCAGCCTGCCCTTTGGATTTAGCAGTTTTGTTATCAGTTCGCGGATTTGCTCACTCATAGATTCTCTCCGCGCCGCTATACACGTTTATGGTTTCGCCGCGCGCAAAGCCGCACAGCGTGAGGTTAAATTTACGCGCTATCACGACGCCTAGGCTAGTAGGAGCCGTACGCGAGACGAGCACTGGAATGCCGTGCATAACGGCTTTTGCTACCATTTCGGAGCTCAAGCGCCCGCTCACCATCAAAAACGAATTTTGTAGCTGCGAGCCAGCTAGTATAGCTTTGCCGACGGCTTTGTCTATGGTGTTGTGCTGAGCGATATCCTCGCCGATGTAAAACTGCTCGCCGCTAACAAAAAGCTTGGCCGTATGCACGCAGCCCGTCATCTCGTAAAGCTCGCACTGTGTGTAAAACTGCCCCATCTGGCGCAAAATTTCGTCTTTGTTAAATTTGACGTCGGCCTTTATAGAGCGCGCCGCCATAGCCTCGGGATCGATATTTGCCGTAGAGCTGCGTCCGCAGCCACTGATTATCACCTTTTCCTCGTCAAACTGCTCGAGGCGCTTTTCGTTGATTTTAGCCTTTACCCGCACGCTTATAGCGTCGCTTGAGAGCTCTATACTCTCGATATCCTCAGGGCTTGCGATCAAATTTTCGCTGATGAGATAGCCTACAGCTAGTGCCTCCTGATCGGTCGGAGTCGCCATGAGCGCACCGAAACGCTTGCCGTTTATGTAGATCTCAAGCTTGATCTCGCGCACCAAAATATCATCTACGGCGCTTTTTTGCGCGCCTTTAAATTTGGTGATTTGGGTCGTAAAAATAGGTTGCATGATTTTCCTTAATTTTTGCGAAATGATAGCCTGAAAATCTAAATTTAAGATTTGATTGTAGTGAAATCTTGCTTAAATCAAGCAAAAACTTAAACGCTTTTTAGCACGTTTTTATCGGTATCCGATGATGATTTATATATGCGAATTTAGCATATATCTTAAGATATTTTTTGACTAAGATTTTATCATTATCTATTATTTATATAAGAAATGAAGGAATACTAAAAATAGTATAAGGCTAGAATTAGATCGCACATAACTTGCCGCATATGTAGGTTAAATCTTGAAAAATTATAAATATAATTTGCGGCCTGACGTAAGACCGAGAAGGAAATTTATATTATAGAGTCAAGTTAAAAAAACTAATTTTTATCAAGCCGTATTTTACTGTTATATGGCTCGTGTATGACTCAAACACGCCGACCGTATATAAAAAGCCCTTAATTATATTCATTAAGGGCTTTTTATATGAAAACTTAGACCTTTTATCGACGAAAAATCATTTTCGAGCGATAAAGTTTCGTCTAAGTTTTTATATTTTTCTTTTTGCCTGACCAAAGAAAAATATAGGCCGTCTGTCAAGACTTTACAGCTAACTCATTTGAGTTTGCTAAGTAAGTATTAACATATTGTCCTATGTAGGGGTTATTTGTCCTTAATATTATGATAAATGGTATCAAATTCTAAGGCTGTATGATAGAATTAGAAGCTATTATTTTTTATTAAGTTAAAGTAAATTTTGGTTTATAGGGAAATTTACTTTTGTTTTTTTATTTGATATTTTAGTACAAATTTTAAAATTAAAGCCCGCTAGACAGATCAGCGAAGCAAGGACGAAGACGTTATCAAGACGCGCGCAAATCACGCTAGCAAGAAGTGCGGCTCCGATAAAGACCAGCCCGCCCATCGTGTCGGCGTTTTGGCCTTTTTTTGGTGCGTTTGCGGAGCTAGCTCGTAGATGGGCTGGGCGGCGTTTTTGGCCTTTGCCCACGCGATAAATTTGGGCAGCGCCCAAACGGTCAAGCAAAATGCGATAAAAAACGAAAATCCCGCGCGAACGGTGATGTACTGAAAGATATTAAAATTTGAGAATTCATAAATATAGTAAAACATAAAAGCCTTTATTTAAAAAAACTAATTTTAGTATAATGCCGTTAAAAAATATCTAAATTTAAGGCGAAAATTTAAAAATGGCGCAAAAAACTATTTTGGTGATCACAGACGGCATCGGATATAATGAAAGTAGTGAATTTAACGCGTTTGCAGCGGCAAAAAAGCCCACATACGACTGGTTGTTTAAAACGGCCAAATACGCTCATAAAAACCTCGGGCCTGGCAGTGGGCCTACCTGACGGACAGATGGGAAACAGCGAGGTCGGGCACATGTGTATCTGCAGTGGGCGGGTTTTGTATCAAAATTTGGTAAAAATTTCGCTCGGTTTTGAAAACGGCTCGCTAGCCAAAAGCGAAAAGCTTTTAAATTTATTTAAAGCTTGCAAACGCGTTCACGTCGTCGGACTCTACTCAGACGGCGGCGTGCACTCGCACATGAGCCACTTTGGCGCGATGTGTTCTCTTGCGGTCGCAAACGGTTGCGAGGTGTTTGCCCACGCGATAACCGACTGGCGCGACGTAGGCCCGAAAAGCGGGCTGGCGTTCATAAAATCGCTGCAAGAAAAGGCGCAAAATAAAGGCTTTAAGCTGGCTAGTGTTAGCGGTAGATTTTACGCGATGGACCGTGATAAACGCTGGGAGCGCGTGAAAACAGCCTACGACGCGATGATGCAAGGAGAAAACACGCAAACCGTATCGCCGCTAGAATACGTCATGCAAAGCTACGAGGCGGGCGTGACGGACGAGTTTATCGTGCCGGCTAGCTTTGGCGGATTTGAGGGTATCGGTGAAAATGACGGCGTGATATTTATAAATTTTAGAAACGACCGCGTGCGCGAGATCGCGGCGGCTTTGGGCGATGAAAATTTTAGCAAATTCGCGCGTCCGTTCGTCGTCAAAAATCTACTCACGATGACCGAATACGACGCAAATTTCGCCTTTCCCGTGTTATTTGAAAACGAAAAGCTAAAAAATACCCTTGCCGAAGTCGTCGCAAACGCGGGCCTAACGCAGCTGCACACCGCCGAGACCGAGAAATACGCGCACGTGACCTTTTTCTTTAACGGCGGCGTCGAGGAGCTCGCACAAAACGAAACGAGAGTGCTGGTGCCAAGCCCCAAAGTAAAAACCTACGACGAAAAGCCTGAAATGAGCGCGCAGGCCGTGTGCGAAGCAGTGCTAAAAGGGATGGAGGACGGACAGGATTTTATAGTAGTAAATTTCGCAAATGGCGATATGGTCGGCCATACTGGCGAATTTGACGCGGCAGTTAAGGCGGTCGAGGCCGTGGATGCGGCGTTGGGGCGCATCGTAGCAAAAGCAAAAGAGAAAAACTACGCGCTAATCATCACGAGCGACCACGGCAACTGCGAGCAGATGAAGGACGCGCAGGGCAATCTGCTAACCAATCACACGACTTTTGATGTATTTTGCTTAGTGATGGGTGAGGGCGTAAAGGCGGTAAAAGCGGGCGGTCTAAACAATATCGCCGCGTCGGTGTTAAAGCTGATGGGGTTAGAAAAACCAGCCCAAATGGACGAAGCTTTGTTTTAATAAAAGCCCCATTTTTAAAATAAAGCAACACATAGCTTAGACTTGTTAGTGTGAAGTAAGGCTGCGAAGCGATGTGGTATCTTAGTTTGATTTTTTAGTGAAGCCATAAGGCAAACATTAAGATCATAGTAATTTAGCCCTTTGCAAGCTAGGTTCGAAAAGTATATCAATAATAATTTCAAACACTATGGTAAAACATAAAAAATATAATTATTATTAGCTATAATGCTTCTTTGTATAATTGCGCCCATATTTTCTTATTGGCTCTTCTATTATTTTATAAAAAATTTCTGTCACAAATATTGTAAGTACGATACTAATTAATGAACGCCATATAGGGGTATTGTATGGAGTATCATATAAAAAAGCAAACGATGCTCTAAAATATATGGTATGGGCCAAATATAAACAAAAAGATCTAGTGCCAACCCAATCTAAAAATCCAGAGATTATGTAATAAGATAAAATATAGCCCTTGTTTTGTATAGCTAGAAATACCAAAAAGCTAGATGAAAGTAGCGATGTAACAATAAAAGTATGATGGGAATTTAACAACCTACATACAACAAATAAAATAAAAATTAATGCTATGGTTGCAAGATTATAAAAAACTTTTCCACCTAACTTTGATAGATAGAAATTCGTTTTATCTACATTCCTATCAAATATCAAATATAAAAGTATGCCAGCAATTATACCTTCTGCTCTTATTATACTAAAAAGCTCAAAAGGCAATACAAATACAACGCAATATAATGTGATAAGTAATAAAATAATTCTTAATTTTATATTGGTAAATAAAATTAAGAAAAATGGGAATATGATATAAAATTGCTCTTCGACTGATAAAGTCCAATAAACACCAAATATGCTTTTGCCATGGTCATAATAGGTATTGTAGAAATTAAAAATATTTAGAGCCGCCGCCGCCCCCCCCCTTATGTTATACTCCATATAGCCAAAAACATTTGATTTATTTAAAAATGCAGTGCAAAGCAAGGTTATGATGATCCATAAAACAGCCATAGGAGTTATTCTTGTTAGTCTTTTTATAAAAAACGATATAATGACATTTTTTATACTCTTTGATTCAAACTTTGCCTTGTCAATACTTTTTATAAGTGTTTTGCTTATAACAAAACCAGATATAACAAAAAATAGCATGACGCCATTTTCGCCCATAGTGTATTGTCTTATATCGGGATACCAAGAAACTTGATTAAAAAATAATATATCTATATGTGCCCATATTACCATAAGTACAGCAACGGCTCGAAGTCGATCAATCTCTAAATTTCTACCCATGTTTATTTTATAACTTTTAAAAATATTTTAAATTTTGAATTATATATTTATTTTTGTTAAATGTTGTTTAAGAGTATTAAGAATAACTTAAAATATAAATTTATAAATTTTCATTGTTGTTTAGTGGTATTGCCCTTTACTGACTTGTAAATTTACTATATTTAGCTAAAATACAATTTTAATCATCAATGTTATAAGAGCCTTATTTTTCCAAATCTTAACTATCGTATCCGCAAGAACCCTGTCTTGAGAATCGACAAAGCTTAATATTTTTTCTCCTGTATTGACTTGAGTATTTGCTAGATAATTAATCTTACTTACACTATCGCCACTCTTTTACCGCAAGCTTTTATGTAGTTAAAGAATGTTTTATACTTGATATTATACGCCCCGCTTTCTATTCTAGCTACGGCTGATTGGGTTATACCCATCCTTTTAGCTACCTCGCTTTGAGTTAGCCCAGCTTCGCTTCTGGCGTCTATTAAAGCTTCTATGGCTTTATATTCGTCCTCTAACGCATCGTATTGCGCTTTAAATTCCGGATTTTTTAGCTCTTCTTTTAAAACTTCTCTAAAATTAACGGTTCCCATCTTTAAACTCCCTTAATCTTTGTTCCGCCAAATTTAGTATGCTTTTTGGCGTTTTTTGCGTTTTTTTGACAAAAGTTAGCAGGATTATTATCCTTTTGCCGATTTCATAACAATATATGCTTTTAGCTATACCTTCATCCGACTTTATACGTATCTCAAATAGTCCGTCATTTAGGCTTTTGGTGTACGGCTCCCCTAAGGTATTACCCCTAGCCTCTAAGAGCTCGAACATTTTATAACCTCTTTGCCTGAGACCGGTCGGCAGCTCCAAGAACTCATCTTTTATGGCTTCGTTTGCAAATTTTACGCTCCGCATCGTAACCATTTTATGCGACTAAGTCTTATTGTGCCATATATGATATAAAATGCAGTTTGTTTTATATGCTTATTGCTGAATAAACGACTTGATATAAACCTACTCATACAACGTCTCCACCATCTCCCTTCCGCTATCGGGCATTAGTTTAGCGTATCTTAGAGCATGATTGATATCGGAGTGATTCATCAGCTTTTTTATCGTTAGTATCGGAGTGCCTTTTATGGCGAGATGCGAAGCGAACGTATGCCTAAGCGTATGAATAACTACTCTATTGGTTGCGTCGCTTATATCTAAATTTTGATTAAAGAGCTTATTTAATAACGGCTGCAAGACGTTTTGGATAGTGGCTTTGGGTTTATTTACTAAAAAGTCGTTCGGGGATAGGGCGGTATAAATTTGATTTATCATTTCTAACGCCCTTTTGCTTAAAAACCCTGTATACGTGCTCTTTGTCTTAAATCGCTCATGGTAACAGACTTAGTAGATAGCGACAAATCTTTTTTCTTGATATTTAAAATTCCTTCTACTCTAGCTCCCGTACATAAAGCAAGCTCAACAAACAGCCCTAGGGCGAAGTCTTTCTTGCCCGCTACTTCTTTGCGTAAAAGTTCTATCTCGATAAGCTCCAAAAACCTTTCTCACTTGTTGTTTGGTTTTTTTTAGCTCTATTTTGTACGGGCTAATATGATCGATAAGGTCATTTTTTATAGCGTGATTAAAAATCGTCCTAACTATACCCATTATGGCATTTATGCGAGATTGCGATAATTTACGTTTGGTTTTAGGAGAGATGATTTGAGAGATATCCTTATGGTGCTCGCTTATCGTCTCGGGCGTTATCTGCGTCGTGGCTAGACCGCCTAACTTATCCTTATGGTAAATTTCATAATCTCGCCTTTGCTCTTTTATATTGATGGCGTTATCAGGTTCTTTTTCTAGTTTAAAATTAAAAAAGGCGTCTGCGATCTCATCAAATTTAAGCGAGTTTTTGTTATTCTTGGCAGCTATTTTCTTGGATATGCTATCGGGAAGCTCTCCGTTTCTTTGCTTTGCGTCGAATTCTTTCTTTTTGTTATATGCGTAGGTTATATTTACACCTTCGGATTTCGATCCGATTTTGACGTTTGCCTTTTTACCCTCAAGTGTAACTCTCATATAAAAAACTACGTCGCCGCTAGCTAGATTATTAAAGAAAATTCCCGGGTATTTATTTGACTCCGAATGATGAGTTGTAATTTTTAAGTTTTCCTGCCATAATACCCCCTAAATTTGTTCCCTATTTGTTCCCAAAATTTATAAAAATGCATGATATTCTAGTGTAACTTAGAGTATACTTAAGCTATTAAATGGCGTATTTTAGGGATTTATAGAATATTTTGGAGTGTTTAAGAATTATATATTTTTGAACCCAGCATCCGGAGCCATTTATTACCATATTTTTAAAAGTCCTAACACATATAGAATACTCTTAAAATAGCAATACAATGTATAAAAAATTAGGAATGCTTTGGATATAATTACCTTATTTTTAAACAAGAAGTTGTCAAATGAATCCCGAAGATATTGCAAGAGTAGATATTGATGAGTTGCTTATAAGTGCTGGTTTTGTTATCCAAGACATGAGCGAATTTGATAGGACTGCGGCTCTTGGAGTAGCTGTTCGTGAATTTGTGATGAAAGATGGAAACAAGGCTGATTATTTGATTTTTGTAGATGGCAAAGCTTGCGGCGTTATAGAGGCTAAAAAGAGCGGGATCTCTCTAAGCGGTATAGAAAATCAATCAAATTTATATGCAAACAACCTACCAAATAGCGTCAGATATCACACGCTTCCCTTGCCATTTATCTATGAGAGTAATGCAAAAGAGATTTATTTTACGGATTTGCGCGATGAGACTTCGCGCTCAAGGCGAGTTTTTGCGTTTCATAAGCCCGAATTTTTGAATAGTCTTTTGCAAGTTAGCGATACTCTGAGAAATAGTTTTAAAAATTTACCAGCACTTTCAAGGGCAAATTTAAGAGATTGCCAGTTTGAGGCGATCGCTTCAGTGGAAAGTTCTCTTAAAGAGCTAAAGCCCAGATCACTTGTGCAAATGGCAACTGGCGCAGGCAAAACATACACTGCTTGTAATTTTATCTACCGACTTATCAAATTTGCAGGCGCAAAAAGAGTTTTGTTTTTAGTGGATAGAAATAATCTTGGCAAACAGACAAAAAAAGAATTTGAAAATTTCCATCTAAACGATGAAAATCGCAAATTTAGCGAAGTCTATATAGTTCAGCATTTAAGCTCAAATAGTGTCGACAAAGACGCAAAAGTAGTTATTACCACCATCCAAAGGCTATACTCTATACTTCAAGGCGAGGCCGAATATAGCGAAATAGACGAGGAAATTTCGGCCTTTGAAACCAAGCCTTTAAAATTAAAAGAGATTGTCTATAACCCAAAGCTCCCGATCGAAACGTTTGATTTTATCGTAGTTGATGAGTGTCACAGGAGTATTTATGGCGAGTGGCGACAGGTTCTGGAGTATTTTGATGCATTTTTGATAGGACTAACCGCCACGCCATCAAAGCAGACGCTAGGCTATTTTAATAAAAATTTAGTCTCGTATTATCCACTTGAGCGATCGATCGCCGATGGGATAAATGTTGATTGCGAAATTTTTAGGATAAGAACAAAAATAGGCGAAAACGGAAGCGTTATAGAGGCAGGAGAAACGCCTGTAATGGATAAAAGAACAAGAGAGCAAAGATACGAAAGCCTAGACGAAGATATGGAATACTCTTCAAAAGAGCTTGACTACTCGGTTTTATCGCCAAATCAGATCATAACCATTTTAGAGTGCTATAAAAACGCCATTTTTACTCAGCTATTCCCCAACCGCAAGCCAAATTTCGTCCCAAAAACTCTGATATTTGCCAAAGACGACAATCACGCAGAAAATATCACAAGATACGCAAGAGAAGTTTTTGGCGAAGGAAATGAGTTTTGCAAAAAGATAACCTACAATATCGGCAACCAAGACCCGGAAAGCCTAATAAAAGCTTTTAAAGTAGATCCGAAATTTCGCATAGCCGTAACCGTCGATATGATAGCTACAGGCACGGACATAAAAGCGCTTGAAGTTATAATTTTTATGCGCGATGTAAAATCGTCAATTTACTATGAGCAGATGAAAGGACGCGGCGTTAGGACCATAAATCCAAACGACTTGCAAACCATCACTCCAAATGCTACTTCAAAGGATAAATTTTACATCATAGACGCGGTCGGTGTTACCGAGAGTAAAAAGAGCCTTTCCGCTCCGCTTGAAAGAAAAAAGAGCTTAAGCCTTAAAAAGCTTTTAGAAAACGTCGCAAAAGGCGATATAAGCGATGATACTCTCTCAAGCCTAGCGGGCAGAATCGTGCGAATAGAAGCAAACGCGGATAAAGATGATCTAGATCGTATCAAAGCCCTAATCGACGGCAAAACCCTATCAAACATAGCCAACGAAATTTTAGACACTCTAGATCCTGATAAAATTTGCAGTAAAAGTGACGATGAGATAACGGCTCTTAAAGATAGCGCCGTAAAGCCGTTTAATTCGCCCTCTTTACGGACACTTTTGGTTGATATTAGCGCAAAATCAAAAATATATATCGACTTAGTATCGACAGATGAAGTGCTAATCGCGGAATTTAGCATAGAAAAAGCAAACAAGCTAATAGCAAATTTCAAGGATTTTATAGATACTCACAAGGATGAGCTAGACGCCCTTAGCATCATCTACAGCGCGAGCTACAAGCGCGCACCGCTCACATATGCGCTAATCAAAGAGCTAGATAACGCGCTAAAAAGTTCGCTTTTATACCCTGAGCAAATTTGGGAGGCATTTTTTGTGGTGCAAAAAGAGAGAGTAAAAGTAAAAAAGGTGAGTATTACCGAGTGCTTAACAAATTTAATCCAGCTTGTAAAATTTGCTATCGGCAAAGACGCGGAGCTAGTCGAATTTAGCTCGGTTGCAAACGCACGTTTTGAGCTTTGGCTTGGCAGGCAAAAAAAGCGCGGTTTGGAATTTAGTACCGAACAGCTTGAGTTTTTGCGTCTTATTAAAGATTTTATCGTTACCAACTCTTGCCTAAACGCAAATGATATACAGGAGTTTTTAGGCGATAGGGGCGGAATTTGTAGGGCAAAAGAGCTGTTTGATGGCTTTGAAAATTTGCTTGATGAGCTAAATTTAGCGATAGTGGCGTAAAAGTAAAGAGAGGATTTTAAATGATTAATAAGATTAAAAGCATAAATTGTGCTTCTTATAAAAATTACACATGGGAAGATGGTTTAGAAAATTTTAAAAATATAAATATATTTTATGGACACAACGGCGCAGGTAAGACCATGCTATCTAGAATAATGCGCTGTTTTGAGCAAAAAGAGCTAAATCAAGATTATGAAAATATGGCCTTTGAGATAGAATTTGATGGCAAGAAATTTAGCCAAGATGATATACAAAGCGCAAATTTACCGCTTGTTGTCTATAACAAAGATTTTATCAACGATAATTTAAGATTTTTAATCAACGGCAAAAAAGACGGAAATATAAAATCGTTTTCGAGTGTAATTATAAACAAAGATAATAGCAAAATTTTTGAGGAAATCGAAAAATTGCAAAATAAGCTAGGAGAAATTAGCAATGAAGAACAAGGTGTTGTAGCTAGCGGTCTGTATGGCGATAAAGAAAGAATAGAAAAAACCATAAGACAAAAAGAGAAAGAGAAACAAGGTAAAGATCAAGATGATAAATTAAGGAATAAAGCAAGTGAGATAAAGAATGATAAAGCCATAAGTGAAATCAATTATAACCTTACAAAAATAAGACAAGATATAGAAAAGATAAAAGATAATCTAGAAGAACATATTTTAACTCCAGAAATAGAAAATCAATGTAGGAATAGTTTAAAAGATGAAGTAAAAGAAGAATTACTGATAAATTTTACTTTTAACGAGGATGAATTTAGCGATATATTAATAGGCTCAAAAGAACTTATAGAGCAAAAATTCGTGCCAAAAGAATATATTGAAACAAATCTAAGAAAATGGCTAAACGAAGGCTTAGATTTACACGAGCATGACACAGAATCGCAACAAGAGTGCAAATTTTGCAAAAATAAATTGTCAAAAGAGCGACTAGAATGGTTAATAGATAATTTAAAAGATAGCGGTATAGACAAAAATAGTAATGATATAAATTTAAAATTAGAAAAACTATCAAAGATTAGAAGCAGACATCAAAGTTTCTTAAATATTACAAATAAACTCGAAACTAGCAATTTTTATACTGATTATAAAGATGAATGTGAAAAATTAAAGACTGAATTCTCAAATACTATTAGTAATTATTTTGGAGAAATATTTGAACTTGGAAGGTTGTTACAAACAAAACGAGATAATCCATATGACAATATTAGTTTTAAAAATTTTCAAAATCACTCCCAAAAAATGAGTGAGATGTTAGAAAAAACCTATGATTTAATGAATAAAAATAATGATAAAACGAAAAATT
Organism: Campylobacter concisus; assembly: GCF_002914195.1. Lineage (GTDB taxonomy): Bacteria > Campylobacterota > Campylobacteria > Campylobacterales > Campylobacteraceae > Campylobacter_A > Campylobacter_A concisus_M. Next base: position 149,945 of record NZ_PPAU01000090.1, read on the forward strand.
TAGAAACAACAAAAAAGGAAACTAGTGAAAAAATAAAATTTCATATAATCGCAAAATTTATAAAAGAAATAAACTATTTAGAGAATTTAAGAGATATTGAGCAAATAGATACTGACATTAATTCTTTTAAAGTAAATTTAACAATAAAAGAACAAGAAATAGAAGAATATGAAAATAAGATCAAAGAGCTAAGAAACTCTATGAGCAACGAACAAGCTAGTGCCGATAAGATAAATGAATATCTTAAATCGCATTTTGGTAATAATGTTTTGGAATTTAGAGCCGTAGAGGAAAACAGAGCCGAATTCAAAATTTATCGAAACGGCGCAGAGGCTGATAATCTAAGCGAAGGCGAGTGTAGTTTGGTGGGATTTTGTTACTTTATGGCAAAACTACAAAATGCAGATAAAAAGTCTGTCGCATGGATAGACGATCCAATTTCTAGCCTTGATTCAAACCACATATTTTTTATTTTCTCGCTTATTGATAGTGAGCTTTTTGAAAATAAAGATTTAAAATTTAACCAGCTTTTTATTTCGACGCACAATCTAGATTTTTTAAAATACTTAAAAAAATTAAAGTCAGTGTCAAGCAATAAGAGAAGTTTATATATTATAGAAAAAAATGAAAATAGCAGCCAGATAAAAGATATGCCGAAATTTTTAAAAAATTATACGACCGAATTTAACTACTTGTTTGAGCAAATTTATAATCATAAAAATATAGGTGAAATAACAGATGAAGATATAAAAACCACGTTAGTTTATAATTTCGGCAATAATTTAAGAAAGTTTTTAGAAATTTATCTATTTTTTAAATATCCCACAGAAAAATCATTTGGAACGGAAGTTATAGAGAAATTTTTTAAATCCGAGAGCGACAAAACGATTCAAATTTCAATAAATAGATATGCAAACGAATTTTCGCATTTAAGAGAAATTTTAGAACGTGGAATGAAACCACTCGATATCCCAGAAAGTAAGAAAATAGCCGAATTTGTTTTAAAAACTATAAAGCTAAAAGATCCAGAGCAATTTAAAGCGTTATGCGAAAGCATAGGAAAAAGCGATGAATTATCCGAATAAAATCCCAAAACATTGGCAGGTTAAAAAGCTTGGGGAAATTTGCGAGATTTTAGATAATAAGCGAAAGCCGATTAATTCTAGCGAAAGAGAGATGAGGTTGAATTTATCAACGCAAAGATTTCCTTATTTTGGAGCAACTGGACAGGTTGGCTTTATAGATGATTATATTTTTGATTTTGAAGCTATTTTACTAGGCGAAGATGGTGCGCCGTTTTTAGACTCTTTTAAAAAGAAAGCATATATAGTAAGTGGAAAATATTGGGTAAATAATCATGCTCACATTTTAAAAGCAATAAACGGGATTTCGACCAATCATTTTGTATGCTATTTTTTAAATTCTATTAATTATGCACCATATGTTTCTGGAACAACTAGATTGAAATTAAATCAAGAAAGTATGAAAAATATTGAAATTCTGTTGCCGCCATTGGATGAGCAGAATTTGATTGTGAAAAATATTGAGAGTTGTTTTAAAAAGATTGATTTTGCTATTTCAAATTTTAAAAAATCAAAAGAACTTATTGAAATTTATAAACAATCCGTCCTTTCCCACGCCTTTAACGGCAAACTCACAAACTCAAATTTAAACTCGTGGCAGGTTAAAAAGCTGTGCGACAATTCAGATATTATGACTGGCTCAACTCCGCCAAAAAATGAACCCAAATTTTACGGAAATGAATATCCCTTTTTTAAGCCTACTGACTTAAATGATGGATATCTTGTAAAATTTGCAAGAGATAATTTATCTGAAGCTGGTAAGCAAATTTCAAGACAATTACCGCCCAAAAGTGTCTTAGTGACCTGCATAGGAGCTACTATTGGTAAAACTGGCTTAATAAGAGTTGAGGGGAGTTGTAATCAGCAAATAAATGCTATTGTGCCAAAAGAAAATTTACTTCCAGAATATGTTTATTTTTATGTAATATCGGCACAATTTCAAAATTTAATACTTGAAAATGCAAGTTCAACGACTCTGCCAATTTTAAACAAAAGTAAATTTGAAGCGTTACCAATCCTCCTTCCTCCACTATCCGAACAAAATTTAATCGTCGCCCAAATAGAAAAATGCTTCAAAGCAGCGGATAACGCTCTAAATTTAATAGAACAAAATCTAAAAAAAGCCGAAATTTTAAAGCAAAGCATTTTAAGCAAGGCATTTAACGGCGAGTTAATAAAGGATAAAAATGAGTGAAAACAACTTAATAAATAAAGTTTGGAATTACGCGAGTGTGTTAAGAGATAGCGGCGTTACCTATACGGATTATGTTTCTCAGCTTACCTATCTGATATTTTTGAAAATGGACGATGAGAAGGTTAAAAATCTAGGAGCAAATTCAAAAATCCCGCAAAACTGCTCGTGGGAGTATCTAAATTCTCTTGATGGCGAAAGGCTAGAGAGCGCATATACAAACGCCCTTGCCTTGCTTTCTAAAATGGACGGAATCATCGGCACGATATATCAAAAGGCACAAAACAAGATAAATGAACCCGCCAAGCTAAAAAGAATAGTAAGCATGATAAACGATGAAACGTGGCTTGGGCTAAATGTAGATGTAAAAGGCGCGATATATGAAGGCTTGCTCCAAAAAAATGCGACCGAGAGCAAGAGCGGTGCGGGGCAGTATTTCACGCCAAGAGCGCTCATAGATACGATAGTAGCTGTGATGAGACCTAGCATCGATGAGAGCGTGTGTGATCCGGCGTGCGGGACGGGCGGGTTTTTGCTAGCGGCTTATGAATATATGAAGAAACAGAGCAAAGATAGAGAAAAACTAGCAAATTTAAAACAAAATTTACTAAACGGAACTGACATAACACCGCTTGTGGTAAGCCTTTGCGCTATGAATTTATATCTGCACGACATAGGCACGGAGCAAAGCCCGGTAAAAGTCGGAGACTCGCTGCTTAGCCTGGGCGATAAAAGATATGATATGGTGCTTACAAATCCGCCATTTGGCAAAAAGTCTTCAACCAAGATAATGGATAGCGATGGCGGCGTGAGTGTGGAAAGAGATAGCTATGAAAGAGATGATTTTATAGTAAGCTCGTCGAATAAACAGATAAATTTCTTGCAACATATAATGAGCGTACTAAAAATAGGCGGGCGAGCGGCCGTAGTGCTACCTGATAACGTACTTTTTGAAGGCGGAGCGGGCGAGAGAGTAAGGCAAAGGCTGCTTGGCAATTTTAGGCTACATACGATACTTAGGCTTCCGACGGGGATATTTTATGCGCAAGGCGTTAAGGCTAATGTGCTGTTTTTTGATAAGGTGCATATTGGCAGCGACGAATACGCTACGAAAGAAATTTGGATATATGATTTTCGCACAAATCAAAATTTCACGCTTGTTACAAATCCTTTAAAGCGAAGTGATTTAGAGGATTTTACCAAATGCTACAACGCCGAGAATATAGCCAAGCGCAAAGAGAGCGAGAAATTTAAGAAATTTAGTATCGATAAAATTTTATCGCGAGATAAGATAAATCTTGATATCACGTGGCTAAAAGATGAGTCACTACAAGAGCTAGAAAATTTGCCTGAGCCAAAGGTTATCTTGAGTGAGATTATGAAAAATTTACAAAACGCTATAAATGAGCTTGGCAAAGTGGATGTGTAGGATGGTGAGTGTATTTTACTAGCATTTTGTCAATGCAAATAGCTTTTTGTAAAAATAGGCACTATAAAATTTAGTTTTATATTTAAACTATGTGAAGATAAGAAATATAAAAATAAAAGCTAGCTCTGTAAATAAAATTATGAATATCTATTTTGAATAAAACTTTAAAAATATATTGATTAAAAATTGATTTTAAGTGTTTTTAATGTAAATGGTGGGTTCACCAGGACTCGAACCTGGGACCATCCGGTTATGAGCCGGATGCTCTAACCAACTGAGCTATGAACCCACAGTTGAAAGAAAATCGTATTATACAAGAAAAAGCTTATCTAAATATAAAAAATTGCCTTTTTAGTATAGCGCATAAAAAGAACAAATTTTAAAGTAAAAGCCCTAAAAATAGGGCTTATAAATTATTTATAATTTTTTATTGCAGTGTCTAAAATCTCTTTTGCAGCATCTGCGTCTTTAAATTCTTTGACTTTAACCCATTTGTTAGGCTCAAGAATTTTATAAGTTTCAAAGAAATTTTTAATCTTATTTAGTGTCGCAGTTGGCAAGTCTTCGTAGCTTTTTATCGCCTCATATCTTGGATCGATCTTTGTAACTGGCACAGCCAAAATCTTCTCGTCCATACCTGCTTCATCTTCCATCACCAAAACGCCTATCAATCGGCAAGGGATTACGCTGCCAGCTTGGAGTGGATACTCGTTTAGCACCAAAATATCAGCTGGATCGCCATCGGCTGCAAGTGTATTTGGCACAAAGCCGTAGTTTGCTGGGTAGAACATCGCTGAGTAAAGCACGCGATCAACCACGACTGCGCCGCTATCTTTATCGATCTCGTATTTGATATTTGAACCATAAGGTATTTCGATTACGGCATTGATTTTGTCTGGGTTTGAGCCAAATTTGATCTTTGAAACGTCCATATATTCATCCTTTGTGTTAGAAATTTTCGTGATTTTAGTATTTTTTGCATTAAATCCGTGTAAATTTTAACTACTTTACAACCTCTACGCTATCTACGTCGATCTCTGTTTTTGTAAAGTCTTTATCTATCTCACCTCTTATTCGTAAAGGTGTATCTTCATTTACTGTTATGTTGTCCCATTTTTTGTTATCGATCTCAATAATAATGACATCGCCGTTTTTATCGATAAATTCATATTTGTCTGATTTTATGTGTGATTTTATTTTGCCCTCAAGTACGACTTTAGCGTCATCTTTTAGTTTCAAAGCCTCTTTTACGCTTATCGTTTCACTTGAGTATTTTGATGTGAAGCCTCCAGCCATTGCGATGCTAGCAGATATTGCAGCGATTATGATCTTTTTCATTTTTATCCTTTAAAATTGGTTGTGAAATTTAAAGGATATTACATTTTTGGTGTTAATAAATGGTAAGTTTTAAAACCTCGCACATTTTGATGCAAGGTCTGTAATTTTATATAAGTTTAGCTAGCAAATTTTTAATATCAGCTACGATCTCGTCGATGCCACGCTCACCGTTTACTACGTGAAGTAGCTCTTTTTCGCTGTAAAATTTGCGGATAGGTTTGATCGGATCAAGATAGACTTTCATGCGGTTGTTAAAGACTTCGTTATTATCATCAGCGCCTCTTGCACGGCCAAGCACTCTAGCTCTTGCCACATCTTCGCTAACATCTACTTCGATGACGCCTTTTAGCGAAATTTCATCTTGCTCGCTTAAGACTTTGTCAAGCTCGGTCATTTGCTCAACGCTTCTTGGATAGCCGTCGATTATGATGTTTGATTTATTTGAGCTTTTGATAGCTGAGACGATCGCATTTACGACGACGTCAAGTGGGACCAAATTTCCTTTTGATATAAAGCCGTCTATCAGTTTGCCGAGCTCGCTACCACTAGCAACTTCGGCTCTTAAAAGATCGCCAGTTGAAAAGTGTGCAAATTTCTCATCTTGTTGTGCGATAATCGATGCGTCTGTTGTTTTGCCGCTGCCTGGAGCGCCGATGATTAAAAATAAATTCTTCATTTTTTCCCTTTTATTGCCTTTGTCTTTTGAGCGCTTTTTGCGGAGCTAGTAAAATTTAGCTTGATGAACTAATCGTTCTATCTGCGCAAAATTTTACGTCGCAACCACAAAAATCATCTCAAAATACTTAGACAAGTTTTAATTTAATTAGCCACCAAGTCGGAGGCATCTTTTTTATAAATTTAAATTTAGGATGGAAATTTGTCTAAAAAAATATCTAAAAACAAAATTCCATCTCTTTTAAAGGCAAACTTTAAGCCTTTTGCTCTTTTTCTCTTATCCTTAGTCCTAGCTCCCTAAGCTGTTCGTTGCTAGCGTGGCTTGGTGCCTTTGTTAGTGGGCACTGAGCACGTTGTGTTTTAGGGAAGGCTATGACGTCACGGATCGAGCTTGCTTTATTTACAAGCATATTTAGCCTATCAAAGCCGATCGCGATACCACCATGTGGAGGCGCACCGAATGTCAAGGCATCAAGCAAGAAGCCAAATTTCTCACGCTGTTCCTCTTCATCTATACCAAGAAGCTTAAAGACCTTTTGTTGGATATCGTTTTTATGAATTCTTATGCTTCCGCCGCCAAGCTCAAAGCCGTTTAGCACAACGTCGTGAGCGATAGAGAGGATATCTTCAAGATCAGGCTCGTCTATATTTTTTGGCATTGTAAATGGATGGTGCATCGCAGAGTAGCTTCCATCGTCATTTTGTTCAAACATTGGGAAGTCAAGCACCCATAAAAACTCAAGTTTGTCTTGATCGATGATGTTCATTTGCTCAGCTAGAAAAATTCTAAATCGTCCCATATAATCAAGCACGATCTTCTTCTTACCAGCACCAAAGAATACAACGTCACCAACTTTTAGCTCACATCTTGAGACGATCTCGTCAAGGTCACTTTGCTCGAAAAATTTGCAAAGAGGGCCTTTTAAACCATCTTCTTTCATCTGGAAGTAGCCAAGGCCTTGCGCGCCAAATTTACGTACAAATTCCTCAAATCTATTCATCTCGCGCTTACTAAAGATATTGTCGCCATTTGGTACTTTTAGCGCTTTGATGCGGTTTTTCTTCTTATCTTTTGCAATAGAGCTAAAAATTTCATTGCTTGAACGTTCAAAAATATCGATCACATCAATCATTTTTAGATCATATCTAAGATCAGGCTTATCTGAGCCATAAGTCTCGGTTGCCTCTTTGTAGCTCATGCGTCTAAATGGCGTTTTAATATCGTATCCGCAGGCTTTAAATATATCTTTTAGCATCGTCTCAGCCATATTTATGATATCTTCTTGCTCGACAAAGCTCATTTCGATATCTATTTGAGTAAATTCTGGCTGTCGATCAGCCCTTAAGTCCTCGTCACGGAAGCATTTTGCTATCTGAAAATACTTATCAAAGCCAGAACACATCAAAAGCTGCTTAAATAGCTGTGGACTTTGTGGGAGTGCATAAAATTGACCCGGATATACACGGCTTGGTACTAGGTAGTCTCTAGCACCTTCTGGGGTTGCACGTGTTAAAACTGGAGTTTCAAACTCGATAAAGCCCATTTTGTCTAGGCTGTTTCTAGCTGCGATCGCTGCACGAGAGCGCATTTTAAAGATATTTTGCAAGCGTTCACTTCTAAGATCTAGAAAGCGATATTTTAGCCTAATGTCCTCATTTACGCTCTCATCACCTATCATAAATGGCAGCGCTTCACTTGGGTTTTCAATGATCAGCTCGCTTACTATCACTTCTATCTCACCAGTTTTGAGCTTTGGATTGGTCAGCCCTTCGCCTCTAGCTCTTACTTTTCCTTTTGCTTTTAAGACATATTCATCTCTTACTTTTGCAGCAATATCGTGTGCTTCTTTGCTGTCAGCTGGGTCACAAACTAACTGAATAAGCCCACTAACATCTCTTAAGTCGATGAAAATGACGCCTCCATGATCTCTATATGTGTTTGCCCAGCCACAAAGTATTACTTCTTTGCCGATATCAGCTTTGCTAAGATCGGTGCAATAATGACTTCGCATAAAATGCTCCTTTGCAATGTTTTTTAGGCAATTATAATCGCTTTTTTCTTTTGAAAAGCTTTGTTAAAATAAAATATGTTACAATCATTTACATGAAAAATGAACAAAAATTTAATACTTTTTGCACAAAAAAAGTAGGACTTATCGCGAAAGATTATCCATTGTTTAGGCAAGATTTAGAAAAATTAGAAAAAATTTTAAAAAAGTATAACGCAGAAATTTTACTTGAGAAAAGTTGTGCCAAGCGTATAGAAAAAAATGGTTTTGAGCTTATAAAATTGGCAAAAGAGTGCGAATTTTTAATCACGCTTGGCGGTGATGGCACTATAATCTCAACTTGTAGAAAACTAGCTCATATCTCGCCGCTTGTTCTTGGCATACACGCTGGTAGGCTCGGATTTTTAACGGACATCACGATTGGCGAGAGTGAGAAATTTTTTAAAGACTTTTTTGATGATAAATTTGAGGTGGAAACGCCTTTTATGCTTGATGTGACGCTTCACAAAAATGATGGCAAAACTGAGCAAAAGATAGCATTTAACGATGCAGTCATTGTTAGTAAAAATGGCGGTTCTATGACACATATCGAGGCACTTTTAAATGAAAAATATTTTAATTCATATTTTGGAGACGGCGTTATAGTAGCGACACCTGCTGGAACAACGGCATATAACATGAGCGCAAATGGTCCTATTATCTATCCATTGAGCGAAGTTTTTACAGTAACTCCTATCTGCTCGCACTCACTTACACAGCGTCCAGTCGTGCTTACGAAAAATCACATGGTTAAATTTAGAACAAATAGTGACGCCATTTTAGTAATAGACGGACAAGACCGCTTTGATATGAGTAAAATTTCAGCCGTTAGCATGAGCCTCAGCGATAAAAAAGCTAGGCTGATACGCCATATCGGTAGAGATTATTTTCAAATTTTAAAAGAGAAACTTCACTGGGGTTATAATGATTGATCGAATTTTGATTAAAGATTATCTAAATTTTAAAAATGTTGAGCTAAATTTCAAAGAGGGTCTTAGTGTATTTACGGGCGTTAGCGGCGCTGGCAAGTCTGTACTAATGAGTGCGATCATGGCTGTTTTTGGCCTAAAAGATAGCGAGGCAAGGCTCATTGAAGCTGACGTGGAGCATAAATTTGAGCTTGATGAGTTTGGCATAGAAAATGAAGAGGTCAATATTTTCAAGCTTTTAAAAGATAAGAGCACGAGGTATTTTATAAACCAACAAGCCATCTCAAAGAAAAATTTAGCCCAAGTGGCGCGCGAGCATATCAAATACCTCTCGGCAAAAGAGGCAAACGAGTTTGAAAATGAGAAATTTCTAAATTTGCTTGACAGGCTAGAAATTTCAAAAAATGAGAAATTTAAAGAGACAAAGCAGGAATTTGAAGAGGCCTTTTTGGAATTTTCTAAAATTTCAAAAGAGCTAGCCACTATAAAAGAGGAAGAGAAAAAGGTCGAGGAGCTAAAAGAGCTTGCTAGCTTTGAGATCGAGAAGATAAGAAGTGTTGGGCCTAAAAAAGGTGAGTTTGAAGAGCTTATGGAGACTAAAAAGAGGCTTAGTAAAAAGGATAAGATAAATGAGGCGTGGGCTAGGGCTGAGCGGATATTTGAGCTAGAGCACAGCGTAAATGAGGCGCTAAGCATCAGTGACCTTGACAATGGCTTTTTTGAAGATGCAATGAACGAGCTAAGGGTCGCAAGAGATAGCCTAAATATGGAGGAGCTTGACGATATCGACGTAGAGAGCGTGCTTGATAGAATAGAAGCTCTTAATGCTATCATTAGGCGATATGGCAGCGAAGAGGAGGCGTTAGAAGCGCTTGATAAAAAGGAAAAAGAGCTTGCTAGATATGAAAATTTAAGCTTTGAAAAGAGTGAGCTAGAGAAGAAATTTGAAATTTTAAGCAAAAAGGCAAATGAGCTAGCCAGCGCTTTAAGCAAGGCAAGGAGCGTAAATTTAAAAGAGCTTGAGAGTATGATAAATTCATATTTAAAAGAGCTTTATATGCCAGATATTACGCTGAGTATTGAGGCTAAAAAGCTTGATATCTTGGGAGTTGATGAGATTTGTTTAAATTTAAATGAGACCTCACTTAAAAATTTAAGCTCAGGCGAGCTAAACCGCTTAAGACTAGCCTTCATAGCTGCCTCTAGCGAGATCACAAAAACTGGTGGTGACGTCATTATTTTAGACGAAATAGATGCAAATTTAAGCGGAAAAGAGGCGATGAGCATCGCAAATGTCTTGCTTAAGCTTGCAAATTTTTATCAAATTTTTGCCATTTCGCATCAGCCGCAGCTTAGCTCAAAGGCAAATTCACATTTTTTGGTAGAACGTCACGGTGAGAGCTCGGTCGTAAGAGAGCTTGATAAAGATGAGCGAGTAAATGAGCTTGCGCGCATGATAAGCGGCGAACATATAAGCGAAGAAGCAATAAATTTTGCTAAAGGGCTTTTAAAATAGCTTAATTTAAATTATTAATTTAAGCTTTGTAAATAAATTTATTTGATAAAATCGCCACTAATTTGATAAAAATTTTTGTAGGAATAATATGGAAAGAATTCTTGTAGTTGATGATAATAAGGCGCTAGCAAAGCTGATTGTTATGCAAATGGAAAAGAGCATTGATGATATGACAATTGATGTCGCATACAGTTTTGCCGAGGCTAAGACGCTAATTAGCGAGCATGACAAAGATTATTTTATGACTATTTTGGATTTAAATTTACCAGATGCTCCAAATGGCGAAATTGTTGATTATGCGCTTTCCAAAGGACTTTCAGCTATTGTTTTAACAGGTAGCATTGATGATGAAACAAGGCAAAATTTTATAAATAAAGATATTGTTGATTATGTTTATAAAGGAAACATGGACGATATCAACTATATCTTTCAAATGATAAATAGACTGAGCAAAAATAGACAATACAAGGTTTTGGTTGTTGAAGACTCGCTCCCTTTTAGAAATATGATAAAAAAGATATTAACTAGCCTTCAGTTTAAAGTTTTGGCTGCGGCTCATGGCGAAGAGGCAATGAGTTATTTTGCAGATAATCCTGATATAAATCTTATAATAACTGATTATAGAATGCCAGTAAAAGATGGCCTTGAGGTTTTAAAAGAGGTTAGAAAAGAAAAAGATAAAAATAGTCTTGGCGTAATCGTTATGACATCTCCTAGCGAAAAGACTGACGCATCAATATTTTTAAAAAATGGTGCGAGCGACTTTATAGCAAAACCATTTTCAAAAGAAGAGTTAATATGTCGTGTTAATAATACGATCGAAGCTATGGAAAATATAAACAAGATAGCAAATTTTGCAAATCGTGACTTCTTGACTGGAGTTTATAATAGAAGATTTTTTTATTCTGACGTAGAAGAGTATGTTCAAGCAGCTGAAGAGACCAATGAGCCTTATGCTTTTGCAATGATTGATGTTGATTATTTTAAGAAGATAAATGATAAATATGGCCATGATGGCGGAGATAAGGTACTAAAATCAATCGCAAAAATTTTAAATGACAATACAAAAGGAAGCGATATCGTTGCTAGATTTGGCGGCGAAGAATTTTGCGTTGTCCTTAAAAAAATAAATAAAGAAGAAGCTGTTAAATTTTTTGTAAATTTACGAGCCAAAGTAGCTGAAAATGAAGTAACTATAAAAAAGGAAAAAGTAAAAGTTACTATATCAATAGGTGTATCTTTTGGCAATGGGCATTGCGAGATAGACGATATGCTTGAGGCTTGCGATTCAGCACTTTACACCGCAAAAGAAAATGGTAGAAACAGAGTAGAAATAGCTTTATGATTATAGATACGCATTGTCATTTGGATAGTAAAGTTTATGATCCTGACCTTGATAAAATTTTAGATGAAGCTAGAAATTTAGGGCTAAAAGGCTTTATTATCCCGGGAGCTGATATCAATGATTTACCAAAAGCGGCTAAAATAGCGCATGAAAATTCTGACATTTTCTTTGCCGCCGGAGTTCATCCATATGATAAAGAGAATTTTAGTATTGAAATTTTAAGAAATTTTGCTAAAGATGAAAAGTGTGTGGCGATTGGTGAATGCGGTCTTGACTACTTTCGCTTACCAAAAGATGAAAATGAAAAGATAAAAGAAAAAGAGGATCAAAAACGTATTTTTTTAGCTCAACTTGATTTGGCTGTTGAGTTAAAAAAACCCGTTATTCTTCACATTAGGGAGGCTAATGAGGACTCTTTTAACATCTTAAAAGAGTATGCACCAAGGCTTGAAGCTGGAGCGATTTTGCACTGTTATAATGCTTCGCCACTTCTTTTAGAGCTTTGTAAATTTGGGAATTTTTATTTTGGTATAGGTGGTGTTTTGACATTTAAAAATGCTAAAAATTTAGTCGAGATTTTGCCAAAAATCCCATTTGATAGGATAGTTATTGAAACTGATGCTCCTTATCTCACGCCAGAACCAAATCGCGGCAAGAGAAATGAGCCGGCGTTTACGACATTTGTTGCTAAAAAGATAGCTGAAATTTTAAACCTTGAGTTTGAAGTTGTTTGTGAAAAAACTTCAAATAATGCCAAAAGGTTGTTTAAGTGCTTTGTCTGAAATTTGGGCATTGTGCTTGTTTAAGATGCTAGCATCTTAAGTTTTGACACGAAAAAGGATAGAAATGAAAGCAATGCTTAAAATATTTTTAATGTTTGCATGTAGTACCTTGCTACTGGCAAATACACCTGAAAAAAGCTCATACGATACTCAGGTAAAAATTTTAAAAGAGCTGGATATTGACGCTAGCTTTATGAAGACTTCTCACTATGCAAAGATGAGACAAGGTATCAAACAATCACAACTTGAAACATTTACAGAAGCTCTAAAAAATGGTTATATGTATATACCGATGGTAAAAGAGCAGATCAAAAAATCCGGCGTACCTGAGTCATTCTTTTATCTAGCTATGATAGAATCAGGCTTTTCAAATCACACAGTATCAAACGCAAAAGCTACTGGTATGTGGCAGTTTATGGAGCAAACGGCTAGACTGCATGGTCTAAAGGTAGGACAGTATGTCGATGAGAGAAAAGATCCAGTAGAGTCTACTATTGCAGCAACAAATTATCTAAAGTCGCTTAAAAATCAATTTGGCAAGTGGTATCTAGCAGCTATGGCCTATAACTGCGGCGATGGTGCGTTAAAAAGAGCTATACAAAAAGCTGGTACAGATGACCTTGTAACGCTTCTTGATGCGGAGAAAAAATACCTTCCAGCTGAAACTAGAAATTTTGTTATTAAAATTTTAAGAGCAGCATATACCGCAAAAGACGCGGACTTCTTGATGTCTAAAGATTCATCTTTGTTAAACATAAACGGAGGACTAAAGCTTGTAAAAGTAAAAGTACCTGGCGGTACAAATTTAGCTCAAATAGGGGATAGTATCGGTCTTAGTACAAAAAAGATGAAAAATAACAACCCGCATTTAAAATTTGTATTTACTCCGCCAACTCTAAAAGATTATTATGTTTATATCCCTGAAAATAAAAAGCAGCTTTTTGCAGAAAATTTCAAGCCATTTAATGGTAAAAATAATTTTTATGCCTATGTCGTAAAAAAAGGCGAAACACTACTTTCTATCTCTAAAAAAACAGGTGTTAGTCATAGAGCAATCAAGGACTACAACGAGCTTAGCACAAATGCCGTAAGCTATAATCAAAAACTAATTATTCCATTTTCTGCCCAAAATAAATCTCAAAACTATATAGTCCAAACTGGTGATACGATAGCTTCTTTATCTAAAAAATTTAATGTGAGCGAAAAAGATTTAAAAGATGCAAATTCTTTTGCTAGTTCAAATTTAAATGTTGGAGCAAATATTGTCATACCATAAGAGCCTAAAATTTTATATAGGGCTAAGTTTTACTCTTTTAGTTACTGGTTGCTCTTGGAGCGGGGCACCATTTACACCAAGTGGCCCAACTAATGTAAAGGGCAACAATTCAGCTTCTATCCAAAAAGCAACAATGAGACCTTACACGATAAATGGCAAAACATACTACCCAACCGTTGTAAGTGTGGGTGATAGGGCAAGTGGTACAGCGAGCTGGTATGGTCCAAATTTTCATGGTAAAACAACCTCAAACGGCGAAATTTATAATATGTACAACATGACTGCAGCACACAAAACTTTGCCGATGAATACGATCCTTAAAGTAACAAATTTAAGAAATCAAAAAAGCGTCATTGTTCGCGTAAATGATCGTGGACCTTTTGTGGCTGATAGAGTTTTAGACCTTTCAAAGGCAGCTGCAACTAAACTTGATATTATCGGTACAGGCACAGCTCCAGTCAGTATGGAAGTCATAGGCTTTAATGAAGATATAAATGCTGTTGCAAGCATTAACACTCAAGCAAAACCGACAAGCACTGGCATAAAAGTGCCAAATCCAGTCTCTCCGACAGCTCCAACTGGAGGCATTATTATTTCGTCAGAGCAACGGGTTGTAGGTGGAGATTTTATGGTGCAAATTGGCTCATTTAAAAACCTTGAGGGCGCAAACAGATATCAAAGAGAACATCAAAGCATAGATGGCTATAAGTCGGTAGTTAAGACATTTACTATAGATGGATCTACCATTTATAGAGTATTTTTAAATGGCTTTAGAAGTGAGGACGAGGCCAGGGATTATGCAAGAAGCGGTAAATTCCAAGGTGCATTTATAGTAAGAGGTTAGGGCGTGAGAGAAGAAATTTTAGAACTAACTAGAAATACAAAAGAGACACAAATCTCAATGAAGCTTAAAATTTATGGCTCTGGGGTTGCAAAGATAGATACTGGCATTGGTTTTTTTGACCATATGCTTGAGGCATTTACCAAGCATTCTTTGCTTGATCTTGAAATTTCATGCAAGGGCGACACGCATGTGGATTTTCACCACAGCGTTGAGGATGTAGGCATAGTTTTGGGTCAGCTTTTAAAAGAGGCCTTGTATCCTTTAAGTGGTGTTGAGAGATTTGGCGAGGCAAGCGTTGTTATGGATGAGGCGGCTGTTTTTTGTACACTAGATCTTAGCAACAGAGCTTACCTTGTATATGAAAATTTTAATGAAAATGCCAAGGTTGGCGAGTTTGACACTGAGCTTGTGGAGGAGTTTTTTAGGGCAGTTGCTATAAATTCAGCCATCACGCTTCATCTAAATCAAATTCGTGGCAAAAACACTCACCATATCATCGAAGCTACTTTTAAATCATTTGCCGTCGCACTTCGTAGAGCACTTGCCAAAAACGCAAGGATAGGCACTCCGAGCACAAAGGGTGTTTTATGATAGAGATTATATTTTTAGACGTTGATGGCTGCCTGACTGACGGCAAGGTCATATACAACGCAAATGGTGAAGAGCTTAAATTTTTTGATGTAAAAGATGGCTACGCGATAGAAAGCTGGCTAAAGCTTGGCAAAAAGGTAGCTATCATTACAGGTAGAAAGTCAGCCATCGTTGAGCGAAGGGCTGAAGATCTAAAGATAAATCACGTCTATCAAGGTGTTAGCGATAAATTTGAAGTGGCGAGTGAGATATTAAAATTTGAAGGGCTTAGCTTTAAAAACGCAGCAGCTATCGGCGATGACTACAATGACTATAAAATTTTAAATGCAGTTGCTTGGAGCTTTAAGCCAAAAGACGCGATAAAAGAGCTTGATGTAAAGACAAAACTAAAGCACAAAGGTGGCAATGGCGCGGTTAGAGAAATGATCGAGCTTATTATAAAATCAGAAAATTTATATGACGAGTGGTCGAAGCGTTGGTTGTAAAAATTTTCTACTTCGTCGTGGCCATTTTTAGTGTCGTGATGATATTTTTGGCAGCTCAAGATCCATACCTTGCAAATGTTTTAAAGATCGACACAAAGATATCAAATATGCAGATAAATGATGTGATAGATTATGAGATAAATTCCACGAAAATAAGCGGAGTCTACGAGGCTGATGAGCTAAATAGATACAATGATAAAGATGAATTTTTGAGTTTTAAAGCAAAAATTTTAAGAGGAAATTTAAAACATTTTCTAAGCTCAGACAAAGCAATCTCACAAAATGACGAAATCATCTTTCAAAAGAATGCAAACTATGAAAACAACGATAGTTTGAGATTTATAAGTGACGAAGTGATATATGGAACAAAAACAAAAATAGTAAGATCTGAAGCAAATTTCACGCTCATAAGAAATAATGATAAGGCACTGGGCGAGAGTGGAAGCTATGATCTTGCTAAAAAACAAACGCAGGTAAAAGGGTTAAGGGCATGGGTAGAAGAAAATCAGCGATTTTAGCGGTGATATTGGGTTTTACATTTTTAAATGCAGAGCAAGTTGAAATCACATCAAATGATTTTTTTGCAGATGAGAATAAGCAAACTAGTGAATTTATAGGTAATGTAAATATCAAAAAGGGCTCATTTGATGAGCTTAAGGCAGATAAGGTGGTCGTCTATTTTGACAAAAAACGCCAACCTGTAAAATATGTAGCTACTGGTAATGCTAGAGCAAAAATTTTTATAAAAGATAAGCACTATGATGGCAAAGGCAATACTCTTACATATGAGCCAGCAAAACAGATCTATACTGTTAGTGGAAATGGCTATTTACATGAGGTAGAAACTGATAAAAATGTTTATGGCGAAAAGATCGTTGTCAATCAAAAAGATGGCACATATAGCGTAAATAGTGATGAGAAAAAACCTGTTAAATTTATCTTTCAGGTAGAGGAAAAAGATAAGTGATAAGGCCACTAGGTGCTAAATTTATCACATCAAGCCCAAGTATAAAAGAGGCTCCAAGCTTCGTAACAAGCGAAGTTGTCTTTTTGGGGAGATCAAATGTTGGTAAAAGCAGCCTCATAAATACACTTGTAAATCAAAAAAATCTAGCCAAAAGCTCATCGACTCCTGGCAAAACTCAACTTATAAATTTCTTTGAGGCTGAGTTTTGTGAGCAAAAAGATGAGCAGGAAGAAAAAGATAAATTTAAGCTCATCTTGGTTGATTTGCCAGGCTTTGGCTATGCAAAAGTAGCAAAGTCAAAGCATGATGAATGGCGTAAAAATTTAGATGAGTTTTTGAAATTTAGAAGCGACATAAGGCTTTTTATACATCTAATTGATGCTAGGCATTTTGATTTAGACATAGACGTAAATGTAGATGCTTATCTAAAAAGCTTTTTAAGGGCTGATCAGAAAATTTTAAATTTATATACAAAAAGCGATAAGCTAAATCAAAGCCAAAAGAGTGCGGTAATGAAATTTGATCCAAGCGGTATCTTGGTCTCAACTCTTAATAAAAGCGGTATCGAAAAGGCTAGAGAAGCTATCATAAATAACGCTCTTGGTAGATAAAATGCAAACCATAAGCAGCTTAGATATTAAAATTTTTAAAGAATTTTGGTGGGCTGTTTTTTTATTCTCATATGAGATCGCAACTACGCAATTTGGTTTTTTGCCGCCACTCATTGGTATTTTTTTTACTTATATGATTTTGGAGTACTCAAGAAAACAAAAGCAATACGACGAGTTTAAGCACAATTGGTACTTTGCGATAATTTTTATAATATTTGCTGAGCAAATTCATGGATTTCATCTTTTTTCAACGATTATTGCATTTTTGCTTTTTTATAATTTTATTTTAGACTGGCTCTATACCACGATGAAGTGGCGAAATTGTCTACTTATCATCTTTGTAGCAGCTGGATATGCTTTAACCTTTCTTGTAAATAATCTATTTGCTTACGTTTTAAATGAGCAAAATTTAGCATTTTCGTCTGAATATCTATTTTTTATATCATTTGAAAGTATCCTTGCTATCGTTCTTTTTAGGGATAAAGTGCTATGAGGATGCGCATCGTCTTTAGTGTGATCGCTCTTTTTTGGATTATACTTTTGGGACGAATTTATCACCTAAGCATCAACTCAAATACCTACTACAACGAGATCGCAGAACAAAACGCGATAAAGACTATTTATATTCCGCCAGTTAGGGGTATCATCTTTGACGCACATGATAAGCCAATGGCTGTTAATCGTCTTGGCTTTTCAGTATCTATTAGACCTCATTTAAGCGCCAATAAAAAAGTAAAAATTTTAGATGATGAGCTAGCTTACATTGGCTCACTATTTAGCGATCTAAATGTTACAAAGCTTAAAAATGAATACATAAAAAATGACTCAGCTTATAACCAAGATTTCATAAATGTGGTCGAATTTATTGATTATGATAAATTTTTACCATTTTTTGCATCACTTTCTTTGCGTGAAAATTTAGAGATAAGACCCGCTTCAAAACGCCACTATCCGTATAACGATCTGGCTTCTCACATTATCGGCTATGTCGGTAGGGCAAATCAAAAAGATATGGATAATGATCCTTTGACAAAGCTTACAAATTATATTGGAAGAAGTGGTGTGGAGCGGTTTTATAATCCGATCTTACAAGGAATTCAAGGATTTAAAAAGATAAAGGTAAATGCCTTAAATGAAGAGATCGAGCAGATAAGCTATCAAGCACCACAAAGTCAAAACATCAAGCTTGCAGTCGATCTTGAGCTTCAGCAGTTTGTGGCTGATGTCTTTGGCAAGGATGCAGGAAGTGTCATAGTTATGAGTCTAAAAGACGGTGCTATCATAGCTGCTGGTAGCTTTCCAGAGTATGATCTAAATCCATTTGTGCTTGGAATTTCTCAGCCTGAATGGGAAGAGCTTGTAAAAAACGTCGATCATCCTTTTACAAATAAGCTAATAAACGGCCTTTATCCGCCAGGTTCGGTCGTAAAAATGGGTATGGCACTTGCATTTTTGGATAATGGCATGAGTAAATACGATAGCTTTTTTTGTAGTGGCTCGTATGAGCTTGGAGGACGTAAATTCCGCTGCTGGAACTCTCACGGACATGGAAATGTTAATATGAATACGGCAATTAGAGAGAGCTGTGATGATTATTTTTATAAAGGTAGTCAAAAGATCGGCATAGACGCTATTGTTCCGATACTTGAGCGTATGGGATTTGGTAGAAAAACAGAGGTTGATTTGCCAAATGAGTTTGTGGGGACTTTGCCAAGTAGAGAGTGGAAGATGAGAAAGTATGGCAAAGCGTGGTTTCAAGGCGAGACCCTTATCACTTCTATCGGACAGGGAAATTTCTTGGTCACGCCTATGCAAGTGGCAAAATATACAGCAGGCCTTGCAACTGGGTTAAATGTGACTCCACATTTTTTAAAGAGCATTGATGACAAGGATGTTGATTTTACGCCAACAGATGATGCTTTTACGCCGTTTGAAAAATCACAGTTACCAGCCATTAGGCATGCAATGTATGAAGTGGCAAATCACCCAAGAGGTACGGCAAATAGGCATTTTATTGGAAGCCTAGTTAAAGTTGCCGCAAAGACCGGTACTGCCCAGGTCGTTGGAATTTCTCAAACTGAAAAGAAACGTATGAAAGAAGAGGATATGGCGTATCTGCAAAGATCTCATGCGTGGATGACTACATATGCGCCTTATGAAGATCCGCAATATGTCATCACAATGGTTATCGAGCATGGTGGCCATGGCGGAAGTGCGGCTGGGCCAAAAATCGCTCAAATTTATAATAAACTTGTTGAAATGGGATATATAAATTTAGAAAAAATCCAAAGCGATAAAAATAAAAAACAAGACAATAAGAAAAAATAAGATCACTAAAAAGTCGTGGTAGTGACCACTTACTTAAAAATTTTTACTTTATGCTTGGTGCGTTTTGGCTAAATTTATCAACTACTTTTTAATCCTCCTTATTAAATTTTGGCAAGGTTGACCGAGAATTTATGTTTTTGGTAGGTAGTAAGAGCCTAAGCGTTGATATATCTTTAATACCCTTGCTTAATAATTTGCCACTTTTAGAGGCTCATAAGGAAAATTTTTGATTTTTATATGTGATTTTATCAGTGGCGTTTGCCTTTTTAAAGCCATTTAGCCTTAGCCTACAGCTATCACAAAGTCCGCATGCCTCGTCCTCACTCTCATAGCAGCTCCAGGTTAGCTCTATTGGTGAGTCAAGTTCTAGCGATTTTAATACAATGTCAGCCTTGCTTAAATTTACAAGAGGTGTAACTATCTGGCAAGAAAAGCTATCTGATGTGCCTAAATTTATAGCTTCGTTCATTCTTTTTATGAAGCTCTCTTTGCAGTCTGGGTATCCTGAGCTATCTTCTTCTACGACTCCGATATAGATAGCTTGTGTATTTTCTTTTTCAGCAAGGGCAGCAGCGACTGAGATAAAAATGCCATTTCGAAAAGGCACGTAAGTATTTGGCACATCTTTTTCTACCCCATCTTTTCTTATTTTCATGCTGGTATCTGTTAACGAATTTCCACCGATTTGTGCTATAAAGCTAACATCAAGGCTAAGCTTTTTAGCAACCCCTAGTCGCTCACATATCTCATCAAACGCACGCTTCTCGCGCCTCATCGTCCTTTGTCCATAGTCAAAATGAAGCGCTACGATATCATATCCAGCCTTTTTTGCCATTACAGCACAAAGCGTGCTATCCATACCGCCGCTCATTATACAAACTGCTTTTTTCATATTTTGCCTTTTATTTTTGCTAGAATTATACAAAAAGTTACTAAGGAAAGAGCCTAAAATGATACTTTGCGAAGAGAGCTATCCAAAAATTTTAGATGAAATTTGTGAATATTTGACACTAGGAGAAATCGAGCTAGTTTTTGTCGATAAGGAAGAAATGAGAGAACTAAATAAAACCGAGCGAGGCATTGATAAAACGACAGATGTTTTAAGCTTTCCGCTTGAGCTTGTCATTCACGCCCCACTTGGCTCAATCGTTATAAACAAAGATATGGTAAAAGAGAAAGCAACTGAGCTAAATCATAGTGAAGAGGCCGAAACCGCACTACTTTTTACACATGGATTGCTTCATATCTTGGGATTTGATCATGAAAAAGATGATGGCGAAATGAGAGAAAAAGAGTGCGAAGTGATAAAAAAATTTGAGCTGCCTAAAAGTCTAATCGTAAGAAGCGAGGATGTTAGGCTAATCGATCTTATAAATAATAAAAATTTAAAAGAGTAGATTTTCTTCAGATGTTTTGTGAAGCTCTTCTAAAAGCTCCTCTTTTTGGCATAAAATCAATATATAGATAAAATTTTTAAGCTTTTTTATCTCGCTTAAATTTTTAAAGTAGATTGCGTTTTGTACTTTTAATAATGAGCCTTCTGGCAAGCAAATTTTTATCTCATTAGGGCTAAATTTTTTATTTAAAAATATACTTTGGCTTATGAATAAATCTTCATCGCTTTCAGTAATTATGGCTCTAAAGCTATTTCCAAAACTAGTAGGAAGAAAATTTTTATCTATAAAAATCGGATCAAAATGCCCGTAAATCCTACCTTCGTAAGGCTTAAATGAAATTTTATTGCTATCAAGAAATTTTAAAAGCCCATAAAACATCCCAGCAAAAACTCGTGGTATGTTTAAGTTTTGATAGTATGTTTGTTTAAAGACTGTGTTTGTAAAAAATATCGAGCTCGGATTTATCTCGTGCATAGTAGTATCTGTGTAAATGGTCTCAAAAAGAGGCGATATTCGCTGAAGTGTTCTTGTATCATCGCCAAAAAAGATATCAAAGACCTTTGCATGAAAAATTTGATTAAAAAGCTCAGTGATATTTTTTGACATGACGTGTGCGTTAGAGCCAAGTTTTGATTTTTCTAAAAAGTCATTTATAAAAGGATTTACGGCGCAAAATTTTAAATCTTTGTGAGTAGCCTCAAATCTCATGAGCTTTATCATGGCGGTCTGTAAGCTACTAACTTTTAAAAAGGCGATCTCTTTGTCGATAATTGGCACATTATCTTCGCTAATTATGGCGTATGCGCCTTGTTTAATCGCTGTTTCTATGTCGCTATCGTTTGCGTTTAAGCAAATATACGCAAAGCCACGTCTTACATGCTTTAGCTCGAAAACAAACTCGCTTACGCTAGTTATTGTCGGTGCATTTAGAGCCTCGGCATTTATTAGACGAGTTAAATTTTCTATTGTCATTTAGCCAACGATCGCACCGTTTTTAACTTTGCCTTGCGTACCAAGAAGCGTTAGCGAGCCATCAGATGCGCTTAGAATCATACCTTGTGAGACATATTTTTTCATCATCGTTCGCTCTTTTAAATTTGCTAAAACGCAAACTTGTTTGCCCACAAGCGAGCTAGGCTCGTAGTATTTAGCGATACCAGAAAGAATTTGACGTGGCTGTTCCTCGCCAAGATCTATCTTAAATTTAAGCAGTTTCTCACTACCCTCGACTCTCTCGCACTCGAGCACTTCGCCAACTTTTATCACGATCTTGGCAAAGTCATCGATGCTAATGATACCTTCTTCATTTTTCTCCTCTTTTGGCTCAGCTTTTGCCTCTACTTTTGGCTCATTTGCCTCTCCCATTAGCTCTTTTTCTATCCTTGGGAAAAGTGGCTCTGTAGCTTTTGCCACAAAATTTGAAATTTCATTTTTTAATACAAGGCTTTCATAAGATACTGTGTCTATGCTAAAGCTAAGCGTGTCAGCTATCTTGGCACAAGTTTTTGGCATAGCTGGACTAAGTAGTATCGCTACTTTTGCAAGTAAATTTGCGCAAAGTGCCACAAGTGCGTTTGCCTCGTCAGTTTTGCCAGCTTTTACAAGTGACCATGGCTCATACTTCGCAACGGCTGCATTTGCAAGCGTTACGACCTTCCAAAGATCCTCTAAATAGCGGTTTGTAGCTAAATTTTCTAAATTTTTAATAGCCTCATCAAGGTAGCCTTTTGCTTCATCAAGCTCAGCTTTGTGAAATTTGAGCACATCTTTTGAGCCGATTTTATAGTCGCTATACTTTGCGCTCATGCCAACAATGCGGCTTAGCAAGTTGCCAAGTCCGTTGCCAAGTTCTGAGTTTATACGCTCGATCAAAGCCTTTTGGCTGTAGTCGCCATCTTGACCAAATGGTACTTCTCTAAGCAAAAAGTATCTGAAATTTTCAAGTCCGTAAGCGTTTGCGACCTCTCTTGGGTTTATAACATTACCCTTACTTTTGCTCATCTTTTCACCATTTATAGTCCACCAGCCGTGCGCTGCTACATGTTTTGGTAATGGCAATCCAAGACTCATCAAAAATGCCGGCCAGTAAACTGCGTGAAAACGTAAAATATCTTTGCCAACGATGTGAGTAGTGTATGGCCAAAGATCCATTCTAGCGTCATCTCTTGAATATCCTAGTGTTGTTAGGTAGTTTATAAGTGCGTCAAGCCAGACGTACATAACGTGCTTTTCATCGTTTGCGCTCTTTGGTAGCTTTATGCCCCAGTCAAAGCTCGTTCTGGTTACAGAAAGATCTTTTAGTCCACCTTTTACAAAGCTTACGACCTCGTTTTTCTTACCTTTTGGGATGACGCAAAGCTCGTCATTTTCGTACCATTTTAAAAGCGCGTCTTCATATTTTGAAAGCTTGAAAAAGTAGCTCTCTTCTTTGACTAAAGACGTCACGCGGCCGCAGTCTGGACAGTGATTGTCTTCTAGTAGGTCTCTTTGGTTAAAAAAAGTTTCGCAGCTAACGCAGTAAAAGCCTTCGTATTCGCCTTTGTAAATATCGCCATTTGCTTGCATCTTTTCAAAGACATTTTGTACGGTTTGCTTGTGCCCTTCGTCGGTCGTTCTTATAAAATGATCATAGCTTATCTCAAACTCATCCCAAAGTGACCTAAATTTAGCGCTAATCTCGTCGGCGTACTCTTTTGGAGTCTTGCCTCTAGCACGAGCTGCTTGCTCGATCTTTTGTCCGTGCTCGTCTGTGCCCGTCATAAAGTAGGTCTCTTTGCCTTGCAAGCGGTTAAATCTAGCAAGTGTATCGGCGATGATGGTCGTATATGCGTGGCCAATGTGTGGCACGTCGTTTACATAGTATATTGGGGTCGTTATATAAGCTTTTTCTTTCATATTTTTCCTTTTATTTTAAAAATCAAATCCACCGTCGCTGCCAGTATTGCCTTTTGACATCGAGTTGTAGCAGCTATTTACGTATTCTTTTCTTGTCTCGCAGTCAAAAAATACTTCGCAGTTAAAGCAGCTTTTTTGCCCTTTTTGGCTTTGGCACTCTTGCAAAATTTTTGCCTTTTGCTTTAAGGCTAGCTCAAATGCGTCAAGTGACTCGCTTGCTTGTGTTTCTTGCATTATTTTTGCTCGTAAAATTTATGTAAAAGTGAAATTTCATCACGTGAGCCAAAAAAGCATGGCGTTGTTTGGTGAATTTTTTCTATTTTTATATCAAAAAGTGTTTGGTTTTTGCCGTTTGTCGTTGCGCCCTTTGCGTTTTCATATATGAAGGCAAATGGCAACACTTCAAAGACCACTCTTAGCTTACCATTTGGATGATCGCTCGTTGCTGGATAGCTAAAAAGGCCGCCACCTTTTAGCAAAATTTGATGCAAATCGCTCACCATCGCACCTGAGTATCTTAGTCTGTAGCCTTGGTTGAATAGCTCGTTTATAAAATTTCTATGCGTTTGGCTCCAGCCTTTTTGTGTGGCTCCCGTGGCATTTAGCTTGCCTTTTTCTTTTAGCTCAAGCTCTTTTATAAATTTAAACTCGCCCTCTTTGCCAAGTCTATAAAATTTAGGCAAAGCACCCTTTTTCTCAGCAATTACCAGCTCAAGTCTTGGGCCATAGATGCTGTAAGCTGCGGCTATTAAATTTTCTGGTTTTACCTCGTTTTCGTAGATGCCAAAGATTGAGCCAACGGCAAAATTTACATCAACTAGGCTTGAGCCATCAAGTGGATCATAAGCGATGATAAATTTAGCATTTTTATTGATCTCAAGCTCGTCCTCTTTCTCTTCACTAATTAGCGCTTTTACGCAGGCAAGCTCCTTAAATTTAGCTGTGATGATCTCGTCGCTTTTGACATCAAGCTTTAGCTGTGTGTCGCCGGTTGCGTTTTCGTGAGTTGTGTAGCCAAGATCGGCGTATTTTATCACTTCGCTTATCTCTTTTGCGATATCTTTTATGGTGTTAAAAATTTGGTTTAATTCTTGCATTATACAGCCTTTGCATTTTTGATTATCCACGCACAAATAGCGTCTATATCGTCTAAATTTATATTTTTTATCTCGTAAGGAATTTGTTTTTTGTATGTTGCGATCGCATCTGAAAAGCTAAGATATTTTTCATCTATTTCATCTTTAAAAACACTTAATCTTGGTAGTGGAAGCGTCTTTAAACCCTCGACTAAGAGCATATCAAACTCGCCTAGCATTTTAATGACATCGCTAATTTCTTGTGGATTTTGTGAGAAATAAGTTGTTCTAGTCGGACTCATCACCACCACATCTGCCCCAGTTTGTGAAAATTTAAAGCTATCCTTGCCTTCAACGTCAAATTTAGCCTTGTCGCCCGGGTCGTGTTTTACTATCGCGACTTTCAAACCATCATCTATAAATTTCTTTGCAACTTTTAAAATAAGAGTTGTTTTTCCGCTATTTGAAGGGCCAGAAAAAGCGATAGCAAGTCTTTTCATAAGAACCTTTTTTGTTAAAATTTCTCGCGATTATAACTTATGTTGGCTTTAAAATTTATGAGTGAAATTTAAAAATTAAAATGCTAAAATGGCAGAAATTTTAGAGATTCAAGAGTTTTTATGAGTAAATTTATATCGTTTTTTGTATTTATTTTGATGATATTTGGCTGTGCTGGTGAAAAAGTAATCGTGCATGAGCCGTTAAAAAATGAGCTTCTAGCTTACACGAGCAAAAGTGAGATTATTGATGGTGCTGACAGGACGCTCATCATCGCTACCTATTTAAATCCGATCTACAATTCAAATTTAGACCAGAGCAAAGAGCACTTTTTGGTGGCTATAAATCCAAAAGAGCACGCTAGCGAGCTAAATAATATAAAGGTAAATAACGACTCAAATGCCACAAATGCAAGGCTACTTGATGAAAATGACGAGATGCTAAAATTTGCTGGATTTTCTATGCCTTGGGCGCTCTATTATGAAGTGACCGCACCAAGTAAGCAAAGTGATGATCTAGCACTTAGTTTCGAAATTTATCAGTCAAAGCCGGTTTTGTTAAATTTTCGAAAAGTTGCGAAATCTTTATATTGGAACCAGTAAGCGCCATATAGATCACATAGTTGGCAAGCACCTTTTTGCCG
This sequence comes from Campylobacter concisus, assembly GCF_002914195.1. Lineage (GTDB taxonomy): Bacteria > Campylobacterota > Campylobacteria > Campylobacterales > Campylobacteraceae > Campylobacter_A > Campylobacter_A concisus_M. The sequence continues at coordinate 175,892 of NZ_PPAU01000090.1, forward strand.
TAGTTTCTAGTTTCTGCCACAGGGACAAATTCTAGTGATAAAAATGGCTCAAATTTCCCCTCTTTAAACATATCATCTCTTGTGATAAGCTTTTTGGTAAAGCCGATACCGCCGTTGTACGCGTATGCGGTAAAGAGCGGATGATAGAGAAATTTATCAAGATAGTTTAGGTGATGGTTTGCAAATTTAAATGCAACATCTGTTTTAAAAAGATCGTCTTGGTCAAAATTTGGGATTTTTAGCTCTTTTTTGCCGATCGCATTTGCGAGAAACGGCATAAACTGCATCATGCCAAGGGCGTATGAAGTAGAAACTACGCTTGGGATAAAGAGACTCTCTTGTCTAGCCAGAGCGTAGATTATTGACTTTCTCTCGTTGCTGATGCCCTCAAGCTCAGGAGAGCTTGGCATTAAGAAGTATTGCTTCTCCCAGCCATGCGCCTTTTGCATGAAGTATGCATAGGCGCCGATGCTTTCGTTTGTATAAAATTTCTTCGCAAATTCGCTTGCTTGCGTGGCATTCATATCCTTTGCAAGGGCTGCAGTTTTGTTCCATAAAAACGGATCGCTTACGTCAAAATTTTCGATATTTTGCTTACTAGGCCTTGGTACGATGACTTCAAGCGGTTCGCCACCAACCAAATCTCTTGCGTAAAGTGAGTAGATATTCGCGTCCTTACTAGCACTTAGCTCTTTTAAAAAGCTTTCGTTTTTGCTTATCTGGTACTGCCAAAAGGTCGCATTGTCTCTTTGCCAAGCTCTTTCAAATGTGCTCTTGGCTCTTGCAAAAAGGCTAAAGGCGATATCGTCTTGTCCTAGTAAAATGGCATTTAATCCAAGCGTAAAAGCATCACTTTTTTCGGTGACAGTTGGATCGATGCTTAGCAAATTTCTCCTAAAGCCTTCATATTTTTTATTAAAAACAATATCGTTTAATAAATTTGTAAAGCCCTTTTGAGAGTATAGTTTGGTCATGAAATTTGCATCAAAGCTTTCGCTAAAAAGTATACTTTTATTTTGCGGGCTAGAGGCGTTAAATAGCTCTAGAAAGCTCTTTGTATCATTTAAATTTGCAAAAGCTTTAGCCGGATTTACTTCATTTAATGCGAGTAAAATTTTTGATTTTTCTGGATTTGTCTTTGCAAGATTGGCCGCTAAAATTTCACGAGTGTGATTATCAAGTTTTAAGCTAAAAGCAATAGATGTTAGCAAATTTTGGCAGTTTAGATTTGCTTGGGTAATGTTTTTTGCATTTATGCCAGGACATTTACTAGGAGCTGCTTTTGGAGGCAAAATTTTATCAATTGTTTTTTGAACAAGACCTGCTTTTCTAAATACATCTCGCGAAAGGTCTGCGATCTGCTCTTTTGTGTAACTACCCTCGTTAATAAGACGGTTGATGTAATAGTCTTTTGCTAGGCTTTTTGGCTCGTTTTTTAGCTCTTCGTAGGTATAAATTTTGGCCAAAAGAGCAACACAGACAAGAGAGAGAATACTAAAGTGACGCAGCAAAACCAAACAAAAGCCTTATTAAAAATTGATCTAAAAATTGAAGTGCTAAAAGCACAATAAGCGGAGTAAAGTCAATACCACTAAAATTTGTTTTTATATAGTGTCTAATAAAGCTATAAACCGGCTCAGTTAGCCTATAAAGTAACTGCACGACCGGCGAGCTAGGATCAGGTCTGACCCAGCTAATGAGCGCTACTGCGATGATGACCCAAGTATAGACCGTGATAATAAGGTGCAAAATGTTTGCGATCGCTGAAAATAGGGTGGAAAGTATCATTTTTGCTCCTAGATTAAAATTTTAGCTAGATCATATTTGATAAGAGGGTAAAGCTCACTAAGCTCAGGACCGTGAAGGTCGTTTGTAAGAAGCGCACGTAGCGGCATGAAAAAGTTTTTACCTTTTAAATTTGTAGCGCTCATAAGCTCTTTTTTAAACTCATCAAAGCTCTCGCACGCTTTTAAATTACGAGCTGCTTTTTTGATGATTTCAAATTCATTTTTATACTCATCTGGAGCTATTTTTGGTGAGTATATAGCTTCTACTTTTGCTTTTATCTCAGGCACTAGTGAGCTTTCTTGAGTATAAAATTTAACTAGCTCAGCCAAATTTTCATCTACGCCAAAAATTTCTTTTATACGCTCTTTTGAAGCAAGCTTGATGTGTTCTCTATTTATCTGCTCAAGTTTTTTCACGTCAAATCTAGCTGGCGAGCGTGAAATTTTAGTTATATCAAACCACTTCACCGCCTCTTCGATAGTAAAAATTTCAGTTGGAGTTTTGTTGCCAAGAAGTATCAAATAGTTTGCGATTGCTTCAGGTAAAAATCCCTGCTCAAAGAGCCATTTTACGCTTGATTCGTTCTCGCGCTTGCTCATTTTTTTACCTTCAATATTTAAAAGTATAGGCAAATGAGCGTAATTCATCTTGCCGGTGTAGCCAAGACCTTCGCGTATGAGGTCTTGCTTTGGTGTATTGCTCACGTGATCCTCGCCACGTATGACAAAGGTCACGCCCTCAAGCATATCATCGACTGCGCAGGCAAAGTTGTAAGTTGGAGTTTTGTCCGCTCTCATGATGACAAAGCTATCAACAGCGTCTGGCTCGAAGCTCAGCTCGCCCTTGATCGCATCTGTAAAGCTCATCGTGCGTGTTGGCTTTTTCATGCGGATGACAAATGGCTTCTCGCAGTTTAAAACTTCAGCATCGCTTAGTCTCTCGCAGGTACCGTCATATCTATATGCCACGCCTTGTTCTTTTGCTTTTTGTTTTTTTGCCTCGAGTTCTTCTTCGGTGCAAAAGCAAGCAAAGGCCTTTTTATCGATAAGAAGCTTTGAAGCTAACTGCCTGTGGAATTTTAAATTTTCGCTTTGAATATAAATTTGCTCTGGTTTTATGCCAAATTTGCTTAAAATTTCTAAGATATCTTTCTCTTTTCCCTTAATATTTCGCTCTTTGTCGGTATCTTCTATGCGTAAAATAAAGCCACTTTTATCTTGCAAAGAACAAATATAATTAAAAATAGCGGCACGTAAATTTCCTATGTGCATATCTCCTGTTGGAGAGGGTGCAAAACGATACATAAGCTCATTCCTTACGTTAAATTTTGAGTTTGGATTATAACACCAGCTTGATAAATTTAAAGTTATGTAATTTGATTTTTTTAGCCGAAGCAAAGCATTTCTTGAATAAAATCCGAACAAAAATTTAACATTTTTAGGAGAAACAATGAGTTTTATAAGCGAATTTAAAGAATTTGCGATGCGTGGAAATGTCATAGATATGGCAGTTGGTGTTGTTATAGGTGGCGCGTTTGGAAAGATCGTTTCATCACTAGTTGGCGATGTTATTATGCCAGTTGTTGGTGTTTTAACTGGCGGTGTAAATTTCACTGATCTTAAACTTACATTAAAAGAAGCGGTAGAGGGAGCGCCTGCTGTTACGATAAATTATGGCTCATTTATACAAACAATGGTTGATTTTTTAATAATCGCATTTTGTATTTTCTGCGTTATCAAAGCTTTAAATACACTTAAAAATAAATTACCAAAAGAGGAGCCAGCTCCAGCAGAGCCTGAAACTCCTGCTGATATAGCACTTCTAACTGAGATCAGAGATCTTCTTAAAAAATAATTTCATACAATTCAAGGGGAAAATTCCCTTTGAAAATCTATTAAAATTTATCTTATTTTTATATGCTAAAATGTTTTTTATTTTAAAAAGGCGAGTAAAAATATGATAGAAAAAATTCCGTTTTTTCAAGGCTTAAACGAAGAAGATTTAGCCAAACTTGAAGCCATAAGTGTCGTAAAAAAGTATAAAAAGGGTGAATTTTTATTTATAGAAGGCGAGGAGCCAAAATGGTTAATATTTTTAATAAGCGGCTCTGTTAAGCTTTATAAAACCACGGCAAACGGAAAAGAAATTTTTATTCATCAGTTAGCACCTATGAATTTCGTGGCGGAAGTTGTAAATTTTGAAAATATTGTCTACCCAGCTAGTGCCATTTTTACCATATCCGGCGAGGTGTTAAAGATAAATTATGAAAAATTTGCGGCTGAATTTTTAATAAAACCAGAAATTTGTATGAAATTTTTAAAGTCAATGTCTGAAAAGATAAGAATCACAACAAATTTACTTCATCAAGAGTTAATTTTAAGCTCAGAAGAAAAAGTGGCTAGGTTTATTTTAGATCATGAAGATTTATTTAATGAGCTAAAACATACAAAAATTTCATCAATACTTAATATGACTCCAGAAACTTTTTCGAGAATTTTAAATAAATTTAAAACAAATGGTTTGGTTAAACTTGACGAAAAGAACCAAATTTTGGAAAAAGATATAGGTGGGCTACAAGAAATTTATTCTTATTGAAAGTTAATATCAAATAAATATTTTTATTTACTTAAAGAAAAAATTTATATTTTTTTAGATAACATTCACCTAAAATTTTCGTAAAAATTTACGATATATTGATAAATTCAGGAGGAGATTTTGGCTGAAGTTAAGAAGAAATTTTTTGTTTGGTCATCTGTGATAATAGGCATCGTAATCGGCCTTATCGCTTCTATGGGCGTAGCTGATGCACTTCATGCGACTGGTAGTGGCTACATCTGTACCATTTGTCACACGATGGATCCTATGAATGCTGCATATCATGAAGATGTACACGGCGGCAATAACAAGCTTGGCATAAAAGCTGAATGTTCAGCCTGTCACCTAAATCATACAAGTGCCTATACCTATGTACTTACAAAACTTAAAGTATCGATAAATGATGGCTATAAGACATTTTTTACAGATACTGATAAGATCGACTGGCGCAAAAAACGTGAGCATGCATCTCATTTCGTCTATGATAGTGGATGTTTGACTTGTCACTCAAATTTAAAAAATGTTATTCAAGCTGGTAAATCATTCTTACCGCATAGAGACTATTTCGTTCTTGGAAATCCTAATAAAAAATCGTGCGTAGATTGTCATAATCACGTAGGCCACAAAAATTTAGGACTTCATATAGATAAATTTGAAGCAATTAAAAAACAAGAAAACAATAAAACCAAGTAAGGAGGAGAGATGTTTAAAAAGTCGCTAATGTTATTAGCCTGTCTAATGTCTTTTGGCTTTGCCGCAAACATGGATGCAAATAAATCTGACGCTTTAAACCTTAATGTTGTAAAAAACATTAAAGTTGCTCACAAAATGTCAGACTTATCAAAAAGCTGTGTTGAGTGCCACGCTAAAGAGACACCCGGCATAGTTGCCGATTGGAAAAATAGTCGCCACGCTCACGTTGGTGTAAGTTGTATGGATTGCCACTCTGTAAATGCAGATAATCCTATGGCTTCAGTTAAGGTGCATCCAAAAGATTCTAACAACCACGTATCAATGCTAGTTAGCCCAAAAACTTGTGCTAAGTGCCACGAGAATGAGGTTGAAGAATTTGTTAAGAGTGGTCACGCAAGAGGTGCTATGCAAATGTATGCTAACCCTGCGATGGTAAAACTAATGTATCACTATGAAGGTATGGATCATCCAGAATACAAAATGGCTCCAGACGCTACTGGTTGTACACAGTGCCACGGAACCGTCATCAAACTAGACGCTGATCACAAACCTACAAAAGAGACTTGGCCAAACTACGGTATAGGTAATGTTTATCCTGATGGTGGCGTAGGCGGATGTAAATCATGCCACAGCGCACACACATTTAGCATAGCTGAAGCTAGAAAACCAGCTGCTTGTGCATCTTGCCACCTTGGACCTGATCACCCAGATATTGAGATCTTTAACAACTCAATGCACGGACATATCTATAATAGCGAAGCTCACAAATGGAATTTTGATGCTGCTCCTGATACATGGGATGTACCAGACTTTAGAGCTCCAACTTGTGCAGCTTGCCACATGAGTGGTGTTGGTGAAACAACAACAACTCACAATGTTTCAAGAAGACTAAAATGGAACCTATGGGGCGTCAGCAGTAAGCTAAGAACAGCTGGTGATGAACAAGCTGCTGTTGTTTACGAAAAAACTGGCAAACTAACCATAGGAACGCCACTTGCAGGTCATCCAAATGGACCAGAAGCAGCAAGAGCTGAGATGAAGCTAGTTTGTAAAGCTTGCCATACATCAACTCATACAGATAACTTCTTCATTATGGGTGATAAGCAAGTAGAGCTTTATAACGTTTACAATGCTGAAGCAACTAAGATGCTTGAAGAGTTGAAAGCTAAAAACTTACTACTCGCAGACGCTTGGGAAGATGAATTCCAAGATGTTTACTATCATATGTGGCACCACGAAGGTCGCCGTATGAGACAAGGTGCTTTAATGGGTGGTCCTGACTACTCACACTGGCATGGAGTATTCGAAGTTAAAAATGATATTAGAAAACTTCGTGAGATACACAAACAAAGAATGGAAACTGGTAAAGTTAAATAATTCTTTATAAGGTGGGTTTTCTCCCACCTTACTTTCTTAAATAACTATTAGATTTACTCAACTTAAATCATTTTTTATACGTTCAAAACTATACAATTTTTAAGACTAATAACATTAAAAGTAAGATATTAATTTTTATAGTACAAATTTAAAAATATAAAATATAATTTTTTATTTTTACAAGGAGAATTTTTGGGACTTTTGAGAATTATTATTGGAGCATTTATATTTAGTTTTCTTATAAATTTTTATTCATATAACCGTTTCATAAAAAAGGTTTCATTTTTTATACCACATCTTGCAAAAATCAGGATACTTTTATATGTTATTTGTATTCTTGAGTTTATATTTGTTCTTCAGATCAGGTTTTCATTCTTAAGCATTGAGCTTTATTTGATCGCTGGTACGCTCATAGGATTTTCACTATTTTTGTTTGCTGTTAGTCTATTTTACGATATTTTACGTAGTATTTTTTCTAAGAGTAATTTTAGTCCAACAAGACGAAAATTTATAAAATTTTGTTTTGATATTACATTTGTTATTTTTGTAATTGCTTGTTTTTTAAAAGGTATTTTCAATGCTTTAACACCACCAAAGATCAGACAAGTAGATATAAAAATAAAAAATTTACAAAGCACCCTAAAAATAGCCATGATAACGGACGTGCATATAGGAGAATTTCTGCAGAAAGATTTTATGAAAAAACTCGTCAATGACATAAATTTGGCAAATCCTGACATCGTAGTGATAGTGGGCGACTTAGTTGATGTAAATGCTGCTTTTATAGGAGATTTTTTGGAGCCATTAAAAAGTCTTAAAAGCACTTATGGGACTTTTTATGTCCCTGGCAATCATGAGTATTATCACGGGGTAGATGGTATTTTAGAAAAGATCAGTTCTCTTGGCATAGAAATTTTAGGTAATAAAAACAAAAAAATTGCGAGTATAAATCTAGCTGGCGTTTACGATTTGGCTGGCATTAGGTTTAAACATTTAGAGCCAAATTTGGATGAAGCATTGACAGGATGCGACCCGTTGCTACCTACTATCTTGCTCTCTCATCAGCCAAAATTTATAAAATCAATGCAGCAAGACGTTGATCTAGTGCTTTGCGGTCATACGCACGCTGGTCAAATTTTTCCTTTTGGTCTTTTGGTTTTACTTGATCAGGGATTTTTACATGGCCTTTATAAGATTAATGATAAAATGCAAGCTTATGTTAGCAGTGGTGCTGGATTTTGGGGGCCTCCTGTTAGAATTTTTGCTCCAAGTGAGATTGCAATATTAAATTTAAGTAAGGAATAAAATGAATAAAGACAATTTATTTTCTCAAATTTTTGGAAAGGTTGCAAAGATTAACTTTTTTAAACCACTTCAAGAGGCCATAAATTCTTTTTACATAAAGCTGTTTAAGATAGATATGAGCGAGTTTAAGCCAGCAAATGAATATAAAAATTTAAATGAGCTTTTTACTAGAAGGCTCATAAAACCAAGAGATTTTGATGTAGCAGATGAGATGTTTATAAGCCCAGTTGATGGTACTTGTCTTAGTTTTGGCAGCACAAAGGAACTAAGGGCCTTTAGCATAAAAGGCATGGAGTATAGTGTAAGTGAACTATTGGGGCAGAGTGAGCTTGAGGGCGAATATGATTTTGCAAATATCTATCTTAGTCCAAAAGATTATCATCATTATCATGCGCCTTGCGATATTGCCATTAAAAAAGCCGTATACATTCCGGGTAAACTTTACAGCGTGGCTGCAAAATGGCTTGCAAAAGTAGACAGCCTTTATACAAAGAACGAACGCGTAGCGTTATTTTGTGAGATAAAAAATAGTAAGAAGCTTTGGCTTGTTTTTGTAGGTGCGCTAAATGTCGGAAAGATGAAATTTTGTTTTGATGAACGTATACAGACAAATGCGATGGCAAATTTTACACAAATTTACGAGTATGAAAATTTACATATCAAAAAGGGCGAGCACCTTGGGAATTTCGAGCTTGGCTCAACTATCGTGATACTTAGCGAAAAAGATGCGATCGAATACAATCTCTTTGAAAATAAAGAGCTTAAATTTGCTGAGACTATCGGGCTTATAAAATAAATACGCTAGGCATATAAGTAAAATTTTTATACCTTACTTGGCTGGTGCCCTATTTGCTTAGATTTTGGTGGTTTTTTATATATCCATTATAATATGAGCTTAAAATAGTATCATGTTTTTTATAATCATAAAACTCATAGTTTTCAAAATTTATTATAGGTATGAAAGCTTGTAAAATATAATGAGTGTATTATTTTAAAATTTACTAAATAGTCAATATCGTCAAACTCTGCAACTAAGAGCTATTATCTTTACTTATAAAACCCATATTGATATCACAGAGTTGATGGCATTTACATCATTACTTGTATAGAGAAGCTTATGTATCAATAAAGATATTAATAAGACGATATAACTTAGTATATTTTTAAAAGAATTTTTATTAACTATAATAAAGAAGTTTAAATTTGACCTATAGCTTAAGACTTAAATAAACTTTAGCTGTTTAGCCCAAAAGAGGGCTAAATTTAAACATTAAACCTAAAGTGCATAACATCGCCATCTTGTACGACGTAGTCTTTGCCCTCAAGTCTCATCTTGCCAGCATCTTTGGCTCCATTTTCTCCACCATGTGCGATGTAGTCGTCGTAGCTTATCACTTCAGCTCTGATAAAGCCCCTCTCAAAGTCGTTGTGGATGACACTTGCTGCTTTTGGTGCTTTCCAGCCATTTGTGATCGTCCAAGCCCTTACTTCAACGACGCCAGCAGTAAAATAACTTATCAAATTTAGCTTTGCGAAAGATGTTCTTATGATCTTTTCAAGTCCGCTCTCACTCGTGCCAAGAGATGCCAAAAACTCGTGAGCCTCTTCATCGCTTAGACCTATTAGCTCTTCTTCGACCTTGGCGCAAAGTTTGATCACCTCGTGGTCTGAAGCTTTAGCGTACTCTTTTAACGCTTTTACAAATTTATTATCTTCACTAAGCCATTCTTCATCGACATTTGCACCATAAACTACCTCTTTTGCACTTAAAAGTCTTAGCTCTTTGTTAAGTGCCAAAAATGCCTCGCTATCTCTTTGCTCAAAGCTACTTGCACTTTTGCCTTCATTTAGGTGAGCCAAAAGTAAATTTGCTATCTCAAGTGCCTCTTTAGCACCTTTTGCATTTGCCTTCGCCTCTCTTGTGAGTTTTTCTATCTTTTTGTTTAGCTGCTCGATGTCAGCTAGTATTAGCTCAGTTTGGATGATCTCGATGTCTCTTACTGGATCGACGCTACCCTCGACATGGGTGATATTTTCATCTTCAAAGCAACGAACTATATGGAGGATAAGCTCTGTCTCTCTGATGTTTGATAAAAATTTATTGCCAAGTCCCTCGCCTGAACTCGCCCCTTTTACAAGGCCTGCGATATCGACAAATTCGATGGTTGAATACTGAATTTTATTAGGATTTACTATATTTGCAAGCTCATTTAGACGCTTATCAGGCACTGGCACGATGGCTTTGTTTGGCTCAATCGTACAAAACGGATAGTTTGCGCTCTCGGCGTTTTGCGCTTTTGTAAGTGCGTTAAATGTCGTTGATTTGCCCACATTTGGTAGGCCTACTATTCCAACTGAAAGTCCCATCAATTCTCCTTGCTAAGTGCTTGTAAAAAGTATAAATTCATCCTCACGCCAGCCCCGCTCGCACCTGCTTGGTTGTATCCCCAAGCCTTTTCGCGGTATGCCGGGCCTGCGATATCAAGGTGTAGCCACTTATCTTTGTACTCATCTTTGATAAATTTAGCTAGAAACATGCCAGCTGTGATCGCGCCGCCATATCTGCTTGAGGCGCAGTTGCTAACGTCTGCGATCTGGCTTTTGATGAGCTCGCTAAGATAAGGGTTAAAATCAAGTGTAGTCGCTAGTTCGCCGCTATCTTTTATCTTGTTTTTAAACTCGCTTTTTAGACTCTCACTATTGCCCATGATGCCTGTTGTGTATTCGCCAAGTCCCACGACGCAAGCGCCAGTTAAGGTTGCCATATCGATTAGGATGTCTGGCTTAAAGTCCTGCGCGTAGCTTAGACAATCAGCCAGCACCAAACGTCCCTCTGCGTCGGTGTTTCTCACCTCTATGCTAACGCCGCTTCTAGACATTAGCACGTCATCAGGCTTATAAGCGTTACCACCGATCATATTTTCAGTTGCGCCTAAAATAGCGTGGATTTCAAATGGTAAATTTAGCTCCGCCGCACCTTTTATGATGCCTAGAGCTGCTGCTGCACCGCTTTTGTCTGATTTCATAGTGAGCATATAATCAGCTGGCTTTAAGCTAAGGCCACCGCTATCGTATGTTAGGCCTTTGCCAACAAAGATGATGCGTTTTTTAGGCTTTTTAGGCTTGTAAGTTAGGTGGATGAGCCTTGGTTTATGCGCGCTTGCGCGATTTACCGCCAAAAATGCGTTCATATTCTCTTTTGCTAGAAATTTCTCGTCATAGACCTCGCACTTTATGCTTGCGATATTTTTGGCTAAATTTTGCGCATCCTCGGCCATCTTTTGTGGTGTATAAATTTCTGGGATTTCATTTACGATATCTTTTGCGAAATTTGTAGCATTTGCTATTATCTCAGCTTCTTTAAAGCCTTCATTTGCAGCTTTTAGATCGACCTTTTTGCCAGAAAATTCTTCAGTAGAAAAGATGATCTCTTTAAGGGTGTATTTTTCTTTTTTCTCTTTATACTTGTTAAACTCATAGCTTCCAAGCAAAAAGCCCTCAGCAAGTGCTTCAAAACTTAGTTTTTGACACTCTGCTACGTAAGAAGCTAGCTTTATGCTCTTAATATTTAGCGATTTTAGTGCGTTATAAGCTTTAGCCGCCGCAAGCCTTAGCTCGTCAAGATTAAGCTTAGAAAGCGGCACGTAAGCCTTTTTTACCTCACTTAGGATGAGTACGCTCTCGCCTTTATAATTATTAAATTTAATAGCCTCTTTATCGCTTATAAATTTATGTTTTAACTCCTTATCTACTACGAAAATTAGTTCAATATCAGCTTTTATATCTTTTAATTTTTTATCAACTATTTGAAACTGCATGTCTTCTGTCTCTCCTTTCGTTTAAAATTTTATTTTCGATGCGCTTAAATGTATATATTAAAAGTCCCATAAATATAGCAACCACTGGGATAGCGACGTACCAGTACTCTTTTGCTTTTTGAAGCAGCACTAATATATGCTCGCCAAGTATCCAAGCAGGTATGGTGGTGATCGCCGCCCAGCACCAAGCGCTGATTAAATTTATAAAGGCGTATTTTTTAGCATCATAGCCGGTAAGTCCTATGCAAAGCGGTATGATGACACGAAAACCATACATATAGCGTTGCAAAAAGATGATCGGCCAGCCGTATTTTTTCAGCATTATGTGTGCCACTGCAAATTTTCTCCGCTGCGCATGGAGCCTTTTTGCGATGTATTTTTTGTTATAACGGCCAAGGTAGAAGTAAATTTGATCTCCCACAAAGCCTCCAAGTCCAGCCACAAAGATAGCAAGTGCGATGTGCATGTGCGTGGTGTGAGCGAGAATTCCAGCCATTATTAAGGCCATCTCGCCCTCCATGATACACCAGACAAAAAGTATGATGTAGCCGTACTCTTTAAGCAGTTCTATAAAAAATTCTTCCATTCTAAACCTCTAAAACGCTGTAAATTTTAGTAAGCGACTTTAGTTTTTCGCTCCCTTTTAGATCGACTAGATCTATGAGAAAGCACGCTTCTACGCAGGTTGCGTTAGTTTGATTGATAAGCTCAACTGAAGCCTTTGCGGTGCCTCCAGTAGCTATGAGATCGTCCATCAAAAGCACTCTAGCGCCTGCTTTTTCTCCAAAAGCATCGATGTGAATTTGCACTTCATCGACGCCGTATTCTAGGCTATATTTTTGAGAAAGCGTGATAAAAGGCAGTTTTTTTGGCTTGCGAATAGGCACAAAAGGCAGCTTTAGTCTTGCCGCAAGCGCCGCGCCAAAGATGAAGCCACGAGACTCTATACCAGCGATATAGTCGATATTTGAATCCTCATATCTCGCCACCAAATGATCTATCAAAAAGTTAAATGCCTCTTTGTTGTTTAGTAGCGTCGTGATGTCACGAAAGACTATGCCAGGCTTTGGAAAGTCGTTTATGCAGCGAATAGAGTTTAGTAAAAATTCTCTTCCCTTTTGATCTAAAATTTTCATAAATTTCCTTAAATTTGATGTTATAGTAGTGCTTCGATTTTGCCTTCAAGCTCACGAATTCGTTGTCTTAGCTTATCGTTTTCTAAGCGGTACTGGGAATTTCTTGTGCGAAGCGAGGTCACGTCGTTTTTAGTTTTGTTTAGCTCGTCTGTTAAGATGTCGATGTTGCCTAGGCTTCGCTGAAGTTGGATCTGAAATTTTCTTATGACGACCTCGGTGTCTTGGAGGTTATTTTTCATAAAATCTTTTGTCGCACGCTCTTTTTTTAGAAGCGTTTTGAAGTAAAAAACCATGACAGTTAGGTAGATCGCAGCACAAACAAGAGCGGTAAAAACGATCCACTCGCCTATCATTTGGCTTCCTTAAGCTCTATTTTTTTGACTCTTCTTTCGTGTCTGTCGCCTGCAAACTCTGTCTTTAAAAATATTTCAAGTGCTGCTGTAGCCACACCAGCTCCGATCACTCTTGCTCCAAAAGCGATAACGTTTGCATCGTTATGTTCTCTTGCAAGTCTTGCAGTAAATTCGTCGTGACAAAGGGCACACCTTACGTTTTCATGCCTGTTTGCAGCGATTGAGATGCCGATACCTGTGCCACAAATGAGTACGCCGTAGCATTTAGGTTCAAGCTTGCTTGCTAGTAAGTGCGCATAATCGGGATAATCAACGCTATTTTTGTCATTCGTGCCAAGGTCAATGACTTCATGTCCAAGCTTTTTTATGACTTCCTTTAGCTCTGCTTTAAGCTCTACTCCAGCATGATCGCAGGCTATAAAAATTTTATCTATTTTCATGAAAAATCCAATAAATTTTTTGCAGATTATAGTCAAAGTTGCATTAAAATAAAATTTTGCTTGCATGTGAGAAAAGGCTATAATTTTAGAAATTCTTAAAAGGGAAAAATATGAAAAAGACGCTCTTTTTAATGGCTTCAGCGCTAGCCTTTGCAAATGAAAATTTGATAGAGATCTACACGGATCAAACCATAATCACTCAAAAATTTAGTGACGCAAATAGCTCTTTTAGCGCCTTTGTGCCAGAGGGTGTGCAGAGTGAGAGCATCACTATAAATGGTGATTGTGACGTGAATGCTAATCTAAAAAAAATCAGCGAAGAAAATAGTCCAAGTTACATAAAATGGAAGCAAGAAGTTGCAAATTTAAGTAGCAAGCTTGAGGCGCTAAATGCAAGAGGTAGGTTTATAGAGCAAGCTTTGATAGGAGAAAACAAAAGTAACGATGTGACAAAAAGAGCTGATGAGTTTTATAAATTTAGCCTAGAAAATATCGAAAAAATCTCAGCTGCTAAAAGTGAGCTTGAAACGCTTAAAGAAAATGAGCCAAAGAGCGAGATGGCTGGGTTTTTGCAGCTTGATATGAAATTTGCTTGCAGTCCAAAAGAGGTAACGCTTTCATATATGGATGATGAGGCCCTAAAGACGCTAAATGAAATTTATGCAGACACAAAAAACAAAAATATCTTGATAAAACAAGAAATTTTGCTCAGCAACCCATATGCTAGCGATGTTAAAAATTTAAAACTAGCTATTTATCCGACCAGGTATCAAAAGGCGCTTGCTCCAAGCAAGTTTTACCCTTGGTACGAGGAGAGTGAGGTGGAAGCTGATGGATATGGTGCTTCAAAAAATATGCTAAGAGCTGCGAAAATCACCGCTGAGGTCGCTGATATGCGTGTGCAAAGAGATGAGAATGAGTTTGCCAAAATTTGGAAGATAGATGGGATAAATTTAGCAAAAGGTGAGAGCAAATATATAACTTATGACACACAAAAAATAGATGCAAATTTTAGTGTTTTTGCTGATTTTTACGGCTCGCTAAAGGCATATAACGTAGCTAGCTTTAAACTAAATGATGATCTAACACCAGCTAAAACGCAGTTTTACGTTAATGGTGTGAGTGTTGGTAGTCCTAGCGAGTTTGAGATGAAAGCAAAAGATGAGCCAGTGCAGCTCTTTTTAGGACAAAACGAGCTAATCGAGCTTAAAAAAGAGCGATTAAATAAATTTAAAAAGAGCTCGTTTCTTGGTAAAGAGCGCATAAGCGAAGAGGGCTATGAGATAAGTGTCAAAAATAACTCAAGTAAGAGCGTCGATGTCACCTTAGTCGATCGCGTGCCAGTATCTGCTGACGAGGCTGTAAAGGTCGAGATAAAGGGCTTTGATAAAAAAGATATCAGCAAAGATGGCAAGGTGGAGCTTAAATTTAGCCTTGCACCAAAAGAGGAATTTAAAAAAGAGTACTCTTATAAGATCACAAAGCCAAAAATTTAGAGCAAATTTGCTCTAAATTTAGCCATTTATAAAGGCGCTTGCGATATCTAAAACGTATCTTGTCGGATAAAAGATAGTATCTTTTAGAGGTGAAATGAGGATGATGATAAGGATGACAAAGCCATATCGCGAGATGCCCTCAAGCTTTTCAGCTAGTGCGTGAAAGCCAAAATTTCTAAGCGCGTACTCGAGCGCGTGAAAGCCATCAAGTGGCGGGATCGGATAGAGGTTAAAGATGGCTAACATCAAATTTAAAAGCGCAAGTGTAAATAAAAACTGAAGTAAAATTTCAAAGGTTTCTATGTTTAGCAGAGCCTTTAGCACAAAAAGCGACAAGATGCCTAGGATGACGTTGTAGCAAATACCAGCTAGACTTACGTAGATAGCTGCCTTGTAGCCGCCATTTCGTACGACTGTGTAGGTATTTACAGGCACTGGTTTTGCCCAGCCAAACATCATGCCAGTGCTTAGATAAAGCACCAGTGGCACGATGATAGTGCCAACAAGATCGATGTGTTTTATGGGATTTATGCTAAGTCTGCCAAGATTTTTTGCTGTGTTGTCACCAAATTTATAAGCGACATATCCGTGCGCGATCTCGTGACCTACGATGGCGATTATTAAAGAGATGACGATAGTGGCGACTTTGACTATGTCTATGTTATCAATGAAGCCCATCTACTTCGCCTTCTTTTAGAGCTTGTTTTGTGAAAAATTCGTCATTTTCTATCGTATCTACAAAACGTCCGATACGCTCCCAACGCACATTGTAGTTCTTGTCCCAGCTAAAATATATAAACCAAGGCTCTCCGACTATGTCCTTGTAAGCCACACTTCCCCAAAAACGGCTATCATTTGAGTGATCGCGGTTGTCACCTATCATAAAATATTCATCTTTTGGCACTTTTACGTAAAATGCATTAAAGCCAAAATTTGTATTTTGAGGTAGCGAGTTAACAATGGTTGGCTTCATAAAAACGCTAGCTTTATTTGTGTTTAGCATAAAGACCATTTGCTCAAATAAATTTACACTTTCGTCATAGTGGATGCCACTAAATTTATATGGCTCTTTGATGAAAAGCCTACCGTCAAGATCAACTACATCACTGCATGAGTAGTTTAGATTGCTTTTCTTGTCTCCAGCATTTTCACGGCAATTTGCCTTTATAAAATCATCTCCCTCTTTTGGACGCAAATACAAGGCTTTTTCGGTAAATACTATCTCATCTTCGCTTGTGGCAAAGCAGCGTTTTACAAAGTGAGTCTTTTCGTCTTTTGGATAACGAAAGACGACTATATCTCCTCTTGCTGGGCCATCACCTGTTACGAGATGTCCATTATCGTTTAGCTCAGGTAAAATTTTTACTTCAAGCCACGGAATTCTTGGTGTTGGTATACCATAAACAAATTTTTTGGCGAATAAAAAATCGCCAACCAAAAGCGTATTTTTCATCGAGCCTGAAGGGATAACAAAGGCTTGAGCTACAAAAAAAATGACTAGTAAAACAATGATAATAGTGCCAGTCCAGCTCGAGCAAAAGTCATAAAATTTAGTAAAAAATTTTTTCATTATTACGCTCTTTTGTGGCTAGCTATCTTAGCTTGGGCTGCAAGGATTGTATTATTTAAAAGCATGGCTATGGTCATCGGACCTACGCCCCCTGGAACTGGCGTGATGTATGAGCATTTTGGTGCGACCTCGTCAAAATCCACATCGCCTACAAGTCTGCCATCATCAAGTCTATTTATGCCCACATCAACGACTACTGCGCCATCTTTTACCATATCTGCCTTTAAGAAAAATGGCTTGCCAATGGCCGCAACGATGAGGTCAGCATTTTTACAAATTTCTTTTAAATTTTTAGTCTTGCTATGAGTGATCGTAACTGTTGCTGAAGCGTTTAAAAGCAAATTTGCCATAGGCTTGCCAACGATATTACTTCTACCTATAACAACCGCGTTTAGTCCAGTCACATCAATGCCATACTCTTTTAAAATTTCCATCACGCCAAGCGGTGTGCAAGGCACAAAGCCATCTAGCCCACTAACAAGTTTGCCAACATTTACAGCGTGAAAGCCATCTACGTCTTTTGCTGGATCGATCGTTGCTAAAACGGTATTTGTATCTATATGTTTTGGAAGTGGCAACTGCACTAAGATGCCGTGGATACTATCGTCTAAATTTAGCACATTTATAAGTGCTAGAAGCTCTGCTTGGGTTGTATTTTCGCTTAGACGGTGAGCTACGCTTTTTATGCCGTATTCGTTGCAGGCTTTTTCTTTGGCTCTAACGTATGTTTGAGATGCTTTATCTTCGCCTACTAAGATAACAGCTAAGGTTGGCTCCACGCCAATTTTTTTCAGTTCTTCAGCCCTTAATTTTACGCTTTCTTTGACCTTTAAAGATACGGCTTTGCCGTCTAAAATTTTCATATTGGATCCTTATTTAAAAGCTTTTTTAATCACAAGGGTGGTATCATACCTAAAATTAAATTAAATTTTTAAAAGAGAGGTTTATGCGGTCTGTTTTTTTGATTTTGCTTTTTTGTGTGGCGATTTTTGGTGCTGATTTTATCACAAAGACCGAGTACGCCAAGATGCTCTACCTAAATCCACGCGGCATAGGATGTGACAAGTGCCACGGCACAAAGGGCGAGGGCAGTCTAATCTCCAAATACAAACACTTTGACAAAAAGGCAAACAAAACGGTTGACGATGAGCTTAGAGCGCCAAAGATAAATGATATAGATTTTGAAAGCTTTAAAGCCGCTCTAACTAAGCCAAAAGGCGTCATGCCAAGCTATTTTTTGACAGACGAGGAGACTACGATTCTTTATGAATACATTACGAATAAGATAAATACTCCTTCAAAAGCAGCAAAAGCGCAAAATTTAAGCAAGCCAGTTTCCACTGATACGACGCAAAAACAGCCAGAGCAATCTGCTAAAGCCGCCCCTGCTACAAAACCAGCAGAGTCAGCTAAAACTACCACAGCAAAACCAGCTGAGCCAGCAAAAGCTACTACACCAGTGGTAAAAACACCGACTAAATCAGTAACAAATCAAAAAGATAATCAAAAAATAAATTTAAAAACACAAAATCAAAAGGATAAAAAATGACAAATAAAGAGGCATTTAGTGAAGCCAAAAAATATATCCCAGGTGGCGTAAATTCGCCTGTTCGTGCATTTGGTAGTGTTGGTGGTGAGCCTGTAATGATAGATCATGCTAGGGGTGCTTATCTATACGACGTCGAGGGTAAAAAATACCTTGACTTCATCCAAAGCTGGGGACCGCTCATCTTTGGTCACTGCGACAAAGACATAGAAGAAGCGATCATCTCTGCTGTAAAACAAGGCGTCTCTTACGGCGCTCCGTCACCAAAAGAGACCGCTCTAGCAAAGCTAATATGCGATGAGTTTAAACAAATAGATAAAATTCGCTTCGTTAGCTCTGGTACAGAGGCTACGATGAGCGCTATCAGAGTGGCTAGAGGCTACTCTAAAAAAGACGGACTTATCAAATTTGAAGGCTGCTACCACGGACACAGTGACGCACTTCTTATCAAAGCGGGAAGTGGCGCTACGACATACGGCAACGCTTCAAGCGGCGGCGTGCCACAAGACGTTGTGAAAAATACATTTTTAGCTATCTACAACGACATAGAGAGCGTAAAAGCTATCTTTGAAAATAATAAAGACAAAATAGGCGTCGTCATAATCGAGCCAATCGCAGGAAATATGGGGCTTGTGCCAGCTGATAAGAAATTTTTAGAGGAGCTTAGAACACTTTGCGATAAATTTGGCGCTGTGCTTATCCTTGATGAGGTTATGAGCGGCTTTAGAGCCTCACGCCTTGGCTCATATCCATTTCACGAAGTGGACGCTGATCTCATTACATTTGGCAAGGTTATAGGCGGAGGTATGAACGTCGCTGCATTTGGTGGCAAAGCTGAGATAATGGACTGCTTAAGCCCAGATGGAGCTGTCTATCAAGCAGGCACGCTAAGTGGCAACCCAGTAGCGATGAGTGCTGGTATAGCAGCGATTTCTAAGATAAATAGCGACGCAAATTTATATGCTAGACTTGAAAAACTAGCTAAAAAACTAATGGACGGCTTTAAAGAGGCGGCAAAAAGCGCAGGTATTGCTATGCAAACCGATGTTCGTGGCTCTATGTTTGGCTACTTCTTTACAGATCGTGCAGTTAAAAACTATGACGATGCGTTAAAGAGCGACACAAAACTTTTTGCTAAATTTCATCAAGCGATGCTTAAGCGTGGAATTTATCTTGCACCTAGTCAGTTTGAGACTGGGTTTGTCTGCGATGCGATGAGTGAAGCCGACATCGATCTAGCGGTAAGCGCAGCTAAAGAGGCGTTTTTGGAGATAAAAGCCTAATGGCAAAATTTAAGATAAAAGATATCGTAGCGGGTGCTGAGCAGCTAAGCCTTGGCGTTTCAATCGTAGTTGCTATCTTGCTTGGCACCGGGCTAGGGTATTTTATAAAAAAGGCTACAAATTTCACACCAGCTCTTTGGATAGGCTTTGCTATTGGCATCGCAGCTGCTATTTTAAACGTCTATAAAGCTTACAAAGCACAGATAAAAAGCCTAGATGAGCTAAAAGATGAAAGCAGATACAAAGGCTACACAAAAGACGATGATGACGAGGACGATTAGCAGGCTTTTTATTTGCTACTTTGCGCTTTGGCTAGCTCTTAGCGCGGTTGGCAAATTTATATCAAATCAATTTTTTATAAGCTCGCAAATTTCATTTTTTGTCTCGCTTATCATCCTAACGGCTAGCTTTTTTGCCTATAAAAACCGCATAAATTCTCGGCTAGAAAATGCAAGAGATGAAATTTTAGCCAAGATAGAAGAAGAGGACGAAGAGGAAGAAGAAATTTTGCCCCAGAATGAGGCAAAAGATTTTAGCTTAAAGGATGAGAAAGCAAGGCTAAAAAAGCAGAGATTTTCATTTAAAGATAAGAGTTTCGCAGCAGCCTTTATGCCTTACCGCTTGGTGGCTTATGCGATACTTTTTTTTGGATTTATCTTTTTAAAAAATGAAAATTTGCTAAATGTATCTGGTTTTTTAGTGGGGCTTGCTCCGATGCCTATTGGTGCATTTGTTTTTGGACTTATGGAGAATAAATTTAATACTGCAAAGGACACTGATGGCAAGTAGCTTTAGGATCATCCGCTCGATGGGACCGCTATTTTTGGGCATGAGTTTGCTTTTTATCGGAAATGGCCTAGTCATCGCATCTTGTAGCGCACTTCTTAAGCAAAACGGAGTGGGCGAGCTAGAGATTGGATTAATCAATACAGGCTTTTTTGTGGGTGCGTTAATTAGCACCATTACAGCTCACAGAGTCATCTCAACTACTGGCCACATTAGAGCCTTTGCCATCTTTTCAGCCATTTTTGCAGTCTCAGCTATGCTTCATGCGGTAAATCAAAATTTAGTATTTTGGGCGATATTGCGTGCATTTTTGGGATATTGCTACTACGCACTTTTGATGGTTATAGAAAGCTGGCTAAATGCAAAAATTCCAAATAAGATAAGATCTCGCGTGATAGCCTTTTATGAAGGCGTTTTTTACACGAGTTTTGGACTTGGCATTTTGATCTTGGCGCTTGATCTTAATACCTTTGAAATTTTCATCATAAGTGCAGCTTTTATCATGCTCTCAAGCATTCCATTAAATTTGATTCGTATAAATCAGCCTCAAATCCCAGAGCGTCAGCCTATAAACATCCCAAAAATTTTTGGTATCGTCCCGCTTGCTCTTGTTGGCGCGCTCATTGCAGGCTTAGCGATAAATGGCTTTTTTTCGATGGCAAGCCTTTTTGTTTTGCTTCAAGGATACGGCACAAAAGAGGCGTCATTTTTTATGACGGTTGCGATGATCGGAGGCTTTTTAGCTCAAGTTTTTATCGGTAGTTTCTCTGATAGATATGGCAGAAGGCCAGCTATTTTGCTTTGTAGCAGCGTGGCTTTAATAAGTGCGGTTTTGTTTTTGCTAAATGGCAAAAATTTAACGATTGAATATCTACTTTCATTCTTTTTTGGGGCTGGAATTTTTTGTACATATGGGCTTTCTTTAGCTAGAGCAAATGATGAGATCACAGATAAAACTAAAAGCGTGCAAGTCGCACGTGCTTTGTTATTTAGCTACTCTTTGGCTTCGCTTTTCTCACCGCTTCTTATGAGCTATGCGATGAAAATTTTTGGAGCATTTGGCTTTATCTATGTTTATTTGGTGCTTTTTGCTGGACTTATTTTATTTGCACTAACGCAAAAGACAATACCACAGCACATGAGAAAAGAGTATAACGACAGGCTCGTTGCAAGAACGGCTGGCATAGCTACTATTGAGCAAAATGGAAATTTTGCCGATAGAAAAAATAAAAAGTAAAAAATGGACGTAGGAAATTCTTTGAATATATCAAATACTTCGGTTCAAACTGGACAAAATACTACTCAAAATGTGCCAGTTCGTAAAAATGAAGGCTCGCTTTTTAAAAATCAGCCAAGTGTGCAAACGCCTAGTGAGCAGAGCATTTCAGAGACACTTGATAATGTTGGAAAACTCGTTGCAAGAGTACTTGATGATCTAAAAAGTGCTTCAAGTCTTAGCAAGGCTGAACAAATTTTATCTCAGGCAAAAGATACGAAAATCGCTCCAAATTTAGCCAGCGAGCTATCAGACCTTGCAAAAAGTTTAGAAACAGAAGCAGCGCAAAACGAAAGCCCTGAGATAAAGAGCCTTGCTCTAAAACTAAAAGAATTTCTAAAACCAATAGCCGATCTAAAAGCTGGCTCACTAAATGACCAGATCAAAAACTCAGGCGTAATGCTTGAAGCAAATTTAAAAGATGCACTTAGCCCAGAGAAGCTTCCAAGCTCGGTTCAGAAGCTACTAAGCGATATAAAAAATCTCTCAAGCGGGAATTTACTAAATCAAATTTTAACCCTAAATGATGAAAAATTAGACAATCAAAACTCTTTTTCAAAGCTTGCTTCTATACTTGAAAAAGCGAGTAGTGACGCAAAAAACATCCTTGATAACTCAAGCATAAAAACCCTCTTAAAAGATGTTGATAAGCTTGATAGTGTGGTTAAATTTTTAGATAAAAATTTTTCAAAAGATCAAAATGGCGAGCTAGTAAAAAATCAAATAGGCAAAATGCAAAATTTCATCTCAAATTTAAGCGAGAAAGTCGCAAGCCTAGCAAATGAAAAGCTAAATCAAAATTTTGGTTTTAGCCAAAATCACAAAGAGCTAAAAACTATCCTTGATAGCATAAAAAATGATCTAAAAACGCTAAATAACATAGGTGATGAAGTAGGGCTTGTAAAGGCGTTTAATGAGATGAGCGATGTCTCAAAGGATGGTAGCTTGCAAGATAAGCTCCAAAGTGCAGCGAGACGTCTTGCTCATAGCCTAAGTCTTGCTGATGCTAAGGCAAGTTTGGCTAAAAATGAACTAAGTGAGAGCAAGGCACTTTTGAAACAACTAAATCTCGCTACAAACGATATAAATGACATTACGACTAAAAATAGCAGCGAAATTTCAAAGGTGCTAAGTCAAGATATAAAAAGTACGCTTTTAAACATCAGTGAAAAGAGTCAAAACCAGCAAAGCGTAAATGCTGCAAATAAGATGATTTCGCAGATCGAGATGCATCAAATGATATCAAGCCTTCAAGGCGGGATCCAAACTTATATGCCTTATATTTGGGACGGCGTTGAGGGTGGAAATATCGCATTTAAGCAAGGCAAAAAGGATAAATTTTACGCTCAGATCGATCTAAATTTTAAAAAATTTGGACAGATAAATGTGATGGTTGGACTTATTGATAAAAGGTATATTGATCTTTCGGTAGCTACGCAAACAAATGAGTTTAAGGAGCTAATCCTCTCAAACTCTAGCGAATTAAAACAAGCAATATCAAAGCTTGGGCTTATAGTTTCAAACTTTAATATCAAAACTTTGTCAAAAGTAAAGCTAAATGATAGATTTAAAAAATTTGGTGGCCTTGATGTGGGCTTTGATAAGAAAATTTAATGCAAGTAAATAAGAAAAAAGCAGTAGCTCTTGGTTACAACAGATCTAAAGACAATGCTCCAAGAGTGCTGGCTAGTGGCGCTGGCGAGATAGCAAATAGAATAATTGATCTTGCAAAAGAGCATGATATACCGATCAAAGAGGATCCTGATCTTATTGAAATTTTAAGCAAGGTTGAAGTTGATCAAGAAATTCCGCCAAATTTATATAAAGCTGTTGCTGAAATTTTTAGCTTTTTATATAAGATCACAAAGAAATGATCTATAAATTTGCTTAAAAATTAGCAAGGCATATAAAGAGTGGCAAGGATATTGACGATATACAAAAAAGTGGCGTAAGCTAAATATTAAATTAAAATTTTAAAGGCTATTTGTGGCACAAAAATTAATATTAATAGGGGCGTCTACTGGCGGGCCTGGGCATTTAAAAAAGTTATTAAAAAACGTAAAACTAAATGGAGCTATCATCGTGATAGCCCAGCACATGAATAAAATGTTTATAAACTCTTTTGCTATGCAAATCGGAAAAGAGTGTGGCTTGGATGTTGAAATTTTAAATGAGAGGAAAATTTTAAAAGAAAATACCGTATATGTCTGTGAACAAAATGTAGTAGTGTCACCAAATTTACCAATTAGCGCAAAGCCAAATACAGAAGAAAAGACTATATATACGCCAAATGTTGATGTGTTGTTTAAATCTGGAGTTGGAATTTGCAAAAGCGCAAATGTCCTAGCTATCTTGCTAACTGGCATCGGAGATGATGGTGCATCTGGGCTTGATAAGCTTTATAAGGCTGGAGCAAAATGTATAGCTGAAAATGAAGAGAGCGCGATAGTTTATGGTATGCCAAAACGTGCAAAGGAGCTAAATCAAAGCTTAAAATCATTAAATCTAACTATGATAAAAAAAGAGCTGGAGGATTTTTTAAATGCTATTAACTAATGACGCAAAAGATACAAAAACAATGCAAACAAATACTTCACAAGATATGGATAGTTTTAATGAATTTATGAACGTTATCAAAACCCTTTGCGGAGTTGATCTGGAGCCAAAAAGAGATATCACATTGCAGCGAATTACCATTTTTATTAGAGATCGCCAGATAAAAAGCTTTAAAGATCTTGTTTCGATGATAAGATATAACTCAAGCTTGCGACAAGACATTTTAAATCTAGTAACTGTAAATGAGACTTATTTTTATAGAGAGTTGCCTCAACTTAAAGATGTGATATATTACGCAAAGGAGCTTGGAGGAGCTAGAATTTTGTGTGCTCCTTGCTCTACTGGAGATGAGTCATATTCGCTTGCGATGCTTGCTTATGAGATGGGATTTAAACAGCATGAAATTTCAATCGTAGGTATAGACATAAACTCAGAAGCCATAGCAAGCTGTCAAAATGGCATTTTTAGTGAGAGGAGCTTGCATAGGTTAAGTGATTTTCAAAAAGAGAGATTTTTTACAAAAGTCGATGATAAATTTAAGATAAAAAAAGAAATTTTACCAAGGTGTGAGTTTAAAATTTTAAATGTTTTTGATGATGCTATTTTTAATCTAGGAAAATTTGATATTGTGCTTTCAAGAAATATGATGATCTATTTTGATGATGATTTTAGATTAAAATGCGTTGAGAGGCTTCATAAATTGCTTAAGCCAGATGGTAGGCTTTACGCTGGGCACGCTGATCTTGTGCCTTACACTCCAGCTTATGAAAAACGCTTTTCAAATGGAACTACCTACTATCTAAAAAAATAAAAATTTGCCAAGTCGCCTTTTAACTTAGGCGACTTAATTTAAAATCAATTATCTTATTTTGTAGCTTTTTAATACTATGTGATAGTAAAAAGCCCCTATAAAAAAGAGGCTTCCCATAAAACTTGCAATCATCTCAACGCTAAGTCCAATATCATAAAGCAGACCAATGATAAATGAAATGAGAGCGCTAAAGCCAAGAAAAACCATATCGTTATATGCAATCACTCGGCCATAAAATTCTTTTTTGCAGTTTTGCTGAAGCATCGTATAGGTGTAGCTCCAAAGGCTTGATGTGCAAAATCCAGCAAAGATAATGCCAATAAGCGATAGATAAAAATTCCAAAGCGATAAAGCCCAAATAATAATACCAAGGCCTTGACCGATATATACGAAAATAAGCGTATTTTTATTTATAAATTTACTAAGTATGGCTGGAGCAAACATAAGTGAAATGGATCTTGAAGTATTTAATAGTCCTATAACTAGCGATGTTGAGAGTAAATTTGCATATTTGTAATCAGCCAAAAGTGCGATCAATGCGTCATAAGCGGTAATGCCAACAAAGGCGTGCAAGAATATAAGATGCACGATGAGTCTATTTTCTTTTAAATACACAAGTCCATTTTTTAGCATTTTTAGTGGTTTTTCTATAAATTCTGGCTTTAGACCTTGCAAATTTAAAAAATATAAAAATCCAAAGCTAAGAATGTATAGTATGCCATCAAGTAAAAATGCGCTTTTTATCCCAAAAAAATGTATATAAACTCCCGCTAGCCCCATGCCAGCAGTGTATGAGACTGCCCAGATGATAGAGTGGATCTCATTTGCGAGTTTGAGATTTTCTTTGCTTAAAATTTTTGGCAGTACGCTCATCTCTACTTGAAAATACATTCCGCCAGTGCCATTTCTAATAAAAATGATAAGTAAAAGTAACCATAAAAAATCAAGTGAGTCTATAAAAAGAAGCATGAAAACGCTTATCGTCTCAACTGCCATCATGATGACAAGCATTGGTTTTGGGCTAAATTTATCAACTAAAATTCCACTAAATGGAGCTATGACAACACCTGGGATAAATGCCATCGCTGCACTTAGCGTAATCGCCCAAACAGGAGCGTCAAGCTTGATAAGAAGGGTAAAAATACCTGTGTGCGAAAACCATACGCCAAAATAGCATATAAGCTGAATGATGCTTAAGAGGCGAAAATTTTTCTCTTCTTTTAAGAGTTTAAGATATCCTTTCAACTTATTGATTCCACATTAGCGTTATTTGCTCTATCTTTGTTTCATCTGGGATATCGTTTAGGCTTGTTATATCTTTGGCAAGTGGATTTTTTAGTGTGATTAGCATATCGTGGCTATCTATTTTTAGATAGATATTGTTTTTGTCACTACTAAATTTAGAGATAACAAGAGAATTTTTTATATCTTTGAAATTTGATTTAAGGCTGATATTTTCTGGAGTTTTAAACTCGTTTGAGTAAATTTCAATGCTTGTGATAATGCCATTTAGCAAGGTGTATTCAAAAATTCTTTCACTTTTACTTGTTACGATGTAGCTGTTTTCTTTTTTTGTGTTATCACGTTTTATGTTTTTTGAGCCGTAAATTTTTATCACATCTCTATTTGCTGATTCGTTTGTCAGCTCTGCAAAAAAGCTTTTACCAAAGAGATTTTTTTGATCTTTATCTTTTTTATATCGTCCACTTATGTGAGCATTTTTACAAATTTTATTGTTTGCCACTAGAAAAATTGCATTATTTATCCTGTGTATGCTTAGAGCAATGCCTTTTTCATCTAAAAGGTAAAAAATTCCTTTGTCGTAAAGTAGCTCAGAGCTAAACTCGCAAAGTGGCGAGCCATTTTTTAATGATGAATAAAAACTTATTTTTGCACCATTTTTACTTGGTACGATTACAATGTCTAAAAAGTTATCTTTGTTTTTAAATTTATAAAATTTAGCAAAAAAACTATCTTTGTAAGCTTTATTTACCGGTTCAAAATTATAAATTTGAGCTAGCACGCCAACTCGCTTATTTTTCTTATCATCAAGCTGAAGAAGTGAGTTTTTATTTGGTGCGAAATAGCTAAGATTGCCATTTTCATCTTTTAAAATGATAGCACTATCATCAACATCAAATGTGCCATTTTTTTCAACCAAGCTTACTTCTTTATCCATAGTAAGCATTGTTTTTGTATAGGTTTTGTCTTTATTTAGCGTAATGATGGTTTTTATGCCTTCGCAGTTTGGGCAAGGCAAAATAGTGTGAAAACTACTATAAATTGAGTTTGGAAGTATTAGCTTTTCTGGCTTTTTGGGTGTATTTGCCTGAACTAGCGGTTTGTCTTCTTTTGCTATATTTTGTGTGTTTTGTTTTGGCTCTAAATTTTCATTTTTTGCGCAGCCAAGGATGAAAAATGAGATAAGTATGGCAAAAAGATATTTCATTTGCAACTCCTTAAAAATTGCAAAATTATATCATTTTGCCTTTAAAATTTATTTTACGCGTTTAAAGATGTATTTATCTTTTAGCTCGCCAGTGACCTCTTTTTGATCCATATCTAGCATTTTTAGGTTCTCGCCTTCTATTTTATAAAAGCTCTTTTCTTTATACTCATCAATAGTTGTTATCACACCATTTTCGATTGAGTATTTGCCTTTACTAACGGCTTTGTAGTTGTCTTTTGACTTATAGTCCATCACGCTTTCAAATGTACCATCTTTTTTTAATGTTAAGCGTGAGTCAATACCCATGCAGCTAGCGCAAGGTAAAAATGCCTTGTAAGTGCCCTCGATGCTGCTTACTGGAGCCATGCAGCTACCTTTTACTTCACATTTGCCTTGTGGGACGTTTGCGTTTTGGCTAGATGAGGCACAACCTGCCAAAAGTAGAGCCGCACTTAGTGCAAATATAAAATTTTTCATGCTAATCCTTTTTGAAAATAAAATTTAAAATGTATTATAATACTTGAGAAAATAACAAATTATAAATTAAAGGAGTAAAAATGCAAATCGAAGCATTTGGCGTTTTAGTCGTAGTTCTGGTTATCTTTGCGTTCTTGTTTTTAAAGGCTGGCATCAAGATCGTCTCACAAGCTGATAATCTACTCATCGAGCGACTTGGTAAATTCCATAAAGTGCTTGACGGCGGATTTCACATAATTATCCCATTTGTCGATCAAATAAGAGCGATAATCACCGTAAAAGAGCAGCTTGTAGACATCACAAAACAGCAAGTCATCACAAAAGATAACGTTAATATAAGCGTCGATGGTATCGTCTTTTTAAAGGTCTTTGATGCAAAAATGGCGGTTTATAATGTAGATAACTACAAGCGTGCCATAGCAAATTTAGCCATGACTACGCTTCGTGGCGAGATAGGCGCGATGAATCTTGACGATACGCTAAGCTCACGTGACCGCCTAAATGCCGCACTTCAAGTGGCTCTTGGCGACGCTGCTGGCAACTGGGGCGTAAAGATCATGCGCGTAGAAATTTCTGAAATCTCTGTCCCACTTGGTATCGAAGAGGCGATGAATATGCAGATGAAAGCCGAGCGTGAAAAACGTGCGATCGAGCTAAAAGCCTTGGCTGAAAAAGAGGCTTTAATACGCAACGCCGAAGCGCTAAAACAAGAAAAAGTACTTCAAGCAGAGGCGATCGAGCGTATGGCTGATGCGAAAAAATACGAGCAAATCGCTATCGCAACGGCTCAAAAAGAGGCTATGGATATGATAAATGATAGTATGAGCAAAAACGCAAATGCAGCAGAATTTTTGCTCGCTCGTGATAGAGTTGGGGCATTTAGTGAGCTAGCTAAAAATAGTTCAAAAGATAAAATTTTAGTCCCTTATGAAGCGACTGAGCTTATTGGCTCCCTTAGCGTTTTGAAAAATTTCCTAGCTAAGGATAAGGCGTGATCAGCCCTTTTATAATGATAGCAATCGGTGTGGTTTTGTGCATCACCGAGTTTATCTTTTTCTCGTTTTATTTGCTATTTTTTGGCATAGCTTTTATCGTAGTTGGAGCTATAAATTTTGGTTTTAGTTTTGCTTGGAGCTATCAAATTTTAATTACAGCAGCGATTGCGATCGTGCTCCTTGTGCTCTTAAAAGCGCCGTTAAAGAGTAAATTTATGTCCAGAAAAGAGAGCTTTAACGAGGAATTTTTAGACGAAGCCGGAGTTGGCGAAATTAGAGAAAATATGGTCTATTTTAAAGGCACACTTTGGAAATACGACGGAAATTTAGCTAATGGAGAGAAGGTGACGGTTCTTGGCACCAAAGGTGACAAGGTGATATTAAAATAAAAGTGCCTTTTTGGCACTTTTACTATTTTGCGTGAGCTGGGCAGCCTGCTGGCATTTGTTCGTGCATAGCACCTTGCATGCCGTGATGAGGGCAACTTGGCATCTTTTCTTGTGTCATTTTTTGATGATGAGGGCAACCGCAACCTTCGTGGCTTGCTGGCTTTGGCTCATTTTTAGCACAACCAACTAAAAATAGTCCGCAAATAACGGCAAATACTATCTTTTTCATAACTCGCTCCTTTAAAGAATTTCTCACATTTTAGCCTTTAAAAATTAATTTTTCATAACGCCTGATTTATCATATTTAAAAGCATTTTTAGCTAAACTCTCGCCCAAAAATAAGCAAAATAAAAGGTTAAATTTGAAAAGACTTAGTGTAAATGAAGCCATCGATCTTATAGAAAATGCACCGCTTCACGAGCTTGGCAAGATGGCGCTAGCTAGAAAAAAAGAGCTTCATCCAGATAATATAACGACCTTCATCGTAGATCGCAACATTAACTATACAAACGTCTGCTGGGTGGATTGTAAATTTTGCGCATTTTATCGCCACGCAAAAGAAGAAGACGCTTACGTGCTAAGTTTTGAGGAGATCGGTAAGAAGATCGAGGAGCTTATCGCCATTGGCGGCACGCAAATTTTATTTCAAGGTGGCGTTCATCCAAAGCTAAAGATCGAGTGGTACGAGGAGCTTGTTAGCTACATCAGCAAGCACTATCCAAGCATCACGATACATGGCTTCTCAGCCGTTG
Organism: Campylobacter concisus; assembly: GCF_002914195.1. Taxonomy (GTDB): domain Bacteria; phylum Campylobacterota; class Campylobacteria; order Campylobacterales; family Campylobacteraceae; genus Campylobacter_A; species Campylobacter_A concisus_M. Next base: position 205,783 of record NZ_PPAU01000090.1, read on the forward strand.
AGATCGACTACATCGCAAGAATTTCAAAAATTTCTACAAAAGAGGTCTTAAGACGCCTAAACGAAAAGGGCTTATACTCGATGCCAGGGGCTGGAGCGGAGATTTTAAGCGACCGCGTTCGTGACATCATCGCCCCTAAAAAGTGCGACACCGCAGACTGGCTTCGCATACACAAAGAGGCGCACGAGCTTGGCATGAAGACGACTGCGACGATGATGTTTGGCACGGTTGAGAGCACTCGTGAGATCGTGGAGCACTGGGAGCACATTAGAAATTTACAAGATGAAACGGCTGGATTTAGGGCATTTATACTTTGGAGCTTTCAAGGGCTAAATACAAAGCTCATGCAAGAAATCCCAGAGATCAAAAAGCAAAGCTCAAACGTCTATCTAAGGCTTCTTGCAGTCTCAAGGCTTTTTTTGGATAACTTTAAAAATATCCAAAGCAGCTGGGTCACGCAGGGCAGCTACGTAGGGCAGCTCGCACTTCTTTTTGGTGCAAATGACCTTGGCTCAACAATGATGGAAGAAAACGTCGTAAAGGCCGCAGGGGCTAGCTTTAGGATGAATCAAGACCAGATGATCGAGCTTATAAAAGATGTCGGAGAAATTCCAGCTAAGCGCAACACAAACTATGATATTTTGGAGAAATTTTAGATGAAAATTTTAGATATCAATGTAAAAAATATAAAAATTCCAGTCGTTTTTGAAAGCTCAAAAGCAATGCCAGTAGTGAGCCTAAAACTAGTTTTCAAAGCAGCTGGCAGCTCACAAAATGGCAAGTTAGCAGGCCTTGCAAGACTAAGTGCAAATTTGCTAAACGAGGGCGATATGAAGCTAGGCTCGGCCAAATTTGCCAAAGAGCTTGAAGTAAGAGCGATTAGCCTAAATACAAGCTGCGGCTTTGAGACATTTTGCATCGATCTAAACTGCCTAAAAGAGCACTTTGTTTTTGCGTGCGGTAAGCTAAAAGAGCTCTTGAGCGCTCCAAATTTAACAGAAGAAATTCTAAATAGGTGCAAAACCGTCACACTTGGCGAGATCGCAGCAAATGAAAACGACTTTGACTACGTGGCAAGGCAAGGGCTTTTTGAGCTTTTGTACCCAAAAAGCGTGCTTGCTCAGCCAAGCATTGGCACAAAAAAGAGCGTTAAAGCGATCACGCTTGAAGATGTGAGTAAATTTTTAAATGAGCACTTAGACCTTTCAAATTTGCTCTGCGTGCTAGGCGGCGACATCGATGAGAAGCAGACAAAGGAAGTGGCTAAGGTTTTGGAAATTTTAGAGCCTGGCAAGGTGCGAAAGCTAGAGCGTTTTAGTCCAAGCAACAAGTGCGAAACCAGCGAGATAGCAAGGCAAAGCGAGCAGGCATATATCTACTTTGGTGCACCATTTAACGTAAAATCTGAAGAAAAATACAAGGCTGCAGTGGCGACATTTATCCTAGGCGAGGGTGGCTTTGGCTCGAGGCTCATGGAGGAGATCCGCGTGAAAAGAGGTCTTGCTTATAGCGCCTACGCTAGAAATTTGCTAAATCTCTCTTACAGTCAGCTTTACGGCTACATGCAGACAAAAAATGAAAAAAAAGATGAGGCCATCGCCGTTATAAAAGAGGAAATTTTAAAATTTAGTAAAAAAGGCGTTAGTAAGGACGAGCTTGAGCAGGCAAAGAAATTCTTACTTGGCTCGTTGCCTCTTAGACTTGAGACACTATTTAAGCGCCTTGACATCGCACAAAGTGAGTTTTATGAGCATGGCGAGCTTGGGTCATTTTTAAAGGATCTGGATAAAATTTCAGCCCTTTCGCTAAGCGAGCTAAATAGCTTCATAAAAGCCCACGCAGAGATCAATCAGCTAAGTTTTTGCGTCTTAAAAAATGAAATTTGAAGCAAGCGACAGGGTAAAACTTCTAAAAATAGGCGTGCTTAGCCTGCTTGACCTTGCTCTTGTGCTACCAAAGGGCTTTGAGGATACGACGATCGCTAAGAGCCCAAGAGAAGGGCAGGTCTGCATAAATATAAAGGTCACCTCGCTCACCTCGCGCCCTGGAATGCTAACCGCACTTGCCTTTTGTGAGCAGTGGCAAAGTAGCGTAAAGATCGTCATTTTTAACGCAAAGTCTTGGCACTACGGCGCTTTTAAGATGGGCAAAGAGATGGCGATATATGGGCTTTGCTCCTACGCCTTTGGCTCGTGGCAGATCGTAAATCCAAAAATCACCACAAAAATAGGCCAGATCGTGCCTAAATTTAAGACCGAGCTAAAAGATGATGAAGTCAAAAAACTTGTTTTAAAATATATAAATTTACAAAATTTATTAGCCGAGGGCTTAAATGGAAAAGAGGCTCAATTTCTAGCTGATCTGCAAAGGCTAGATGAGCAAAGCGTACAAATTTTATACCGCCTAAAAAACGATAATGAGGGTGTGCACATTTTAAAATTTGTAGAAATTTTTAACTACATAAAAAAGCTAAGCGCTAAAAAAACCTACTTTAAAAGTCCTAAGATCAAGCTTTTTGATATAAGCTCTTGGCTTAAAAGCTTGCCATTTACGCCAACAAACGACCAGATAAACGCGATAAATGATATAAGAGACGACCTTAGTGCCGTGCAGGCAAAAAGGCGCGTCATAATGGGGGACGTGGGAAGCGGCAAGACGCTAGTGATCCTAGCAGCCGCTCTTAGCGTATATCCGCAAAGTGCCATTTTGATGGCGCCAACAAGCATCTTAAGCGAGCAAATTTATAACGAAGCAAAGAGGTTGCTGCCCGCTTTTATGAATGTGATGCTGGTGCGAAGTGGGGAGAAAAAGATAGACTTTAGCGGGGTAAATTTGATCATCGGCACGCATGCGCTTCTATTTCACGAGCTGCCAAACTCGCCACTTGTCATGGTCGATGAGCAGCACCGCTTTGGCTCAAACCAGCGCAAAAAGATAGAAGAGCTTGCCTCAAACGAGTATGAGCGAGCAAATTTCGTGCAGTTTTCAGCTACGCCTATACCTAGGACGCTTAGTCTTATCCAGTCTGAGATCGTAAATTTTAGCTTTTTAAAGCAGATGCCGTTTAAGAAAAATATAACGAGCCAAATTTTAGGCGCTAGCGAGTTTGGCTATCTGCTCGCTCACATCAAAAAGCAGCTTGCGGGCGACTTTCAAGTAGCTATCATCTATCCGCTAGTTGATAGCAGCGAGAGCTCAAACTACCAAAGTCTAAGCGAGGCGCAGGGCTTTTGGCTAAAGAATTTCAAAAATGTCTTCGTCACGCATGGCAAGGACAAAGAGAAAGAGGAAATTTTAAGGAGGTTTAGAGAAGAGGGCGAAATTTTGCTCTCTACGACGGTTGTTGAGGTCGGCATCTCGCTACCAAGGCTAAATACAATAGTGATCGTGGGCGCTGAGAGGCTGGGGCTTGCCACGCTTCATCAGCTGCGAGGCAGGGTGGGGCGAAATGGCGGCGATGGATACTGCTTTTTATTTACCAAGCTAAAAGAGGCGCCAGCTAGACTAAAAGAATTTTGCGCGACAAACGACGGCTTTAAGGTGGCCGAGCTTGATCTGAAAAACCGCCAAAGCGGCGATATACTAAACGGCTTTTTTCAGCATGGAGCGACATTTAACTTCTACGACTACGAGGATGATATCACACAGGCTGCAAAGGCTAGAGTAGCAGCACTTGCTAAAAATAATACCCAGTTGCTTTTAACTTAACTTAAAATTTTTGATTTTCTTTTACTGGCTCTTTTGACTTGTTTAAATTTTTATAATTTATCGAATTTGAAGTAAGTGCCAAGGCTAAGCTTTGTAAAATTTATAAAATTATTTTTCTACTCTACGCTCTTTGCATACATTCTCGCATGGTATACCGTCACGATCACGGTCAAACCCACTGCGTCCGCATTTTCTTAGATAGTGATATGCTTCTTCACAACTTTTAATCTCTTTGCAGTAGCGTTTAGAACAATCAAATTTATCCGCCGCGTTTGCCATCAATGCAAAAAATAAAATCAAAACTACTTTTTTCATTTTTACTCCAAAGGTAGTATTAAATAAGAAAAATAATACAAAAAGCGCTCTCAAAAGAATTTCTCTTTTGAGAGTATAAATTTAAAGAGGATATGTTAAACAGCACTCTCTTTTTACTTCGTCGATGTAGCTTACGTTTAAATTTAGTCCGTAAAGCTTGCTTAAATTTTCGCTTCTGATGATCTCATTAATCGTGCCAAACTCAACGTTTCCATCACCTTTTACAAGTGCGACATATCCGCCAAGAAGTACGGCAAAGTCAGGGTTGTGAGTGGTTAGCACGACCGAGTAGCCAAGCTCTTTTAGCCACTTGAGCGTACGTAAAAATTTATACTGGTTGCCAAAATCAAGCGCACTCGTTGGCTCGTCAAATATGATCATCTTTGGCTGCGCAGCCATTGCACGAGCGATCATACACATCTGCTTTTGACCCCCACTCATCTGCGTGATGAAGCGATCCTCAAGATACTCGATCTCAAGCTTTTTGGTGTAAATTCTAGCGATCTCTTCGTCCTCTTTGCTAGGTCTTGCAAAGATACCAAGGTGCGCCGCACGGCCCATCGTGATAAACTCAAGCCCGGTGTAGTCATACTCAGTAACCTCGCTTTGAGCGACGTATGCCATGATCTTAGCGCGCTCTTTGTTGCTTAGGCTATCTACATTTTTGCCATCAAGAAAGATCTCTCCAGAAACTGGCTTTAGTGAGCCGCTTATTAAGCCTAAAGTTGTTGATTTGCCAGCTCCGTTTCGACCAAGTATGGTTAAAATTTCCCCAGCGCCTATTTTTAAATTTACATTTTCTAGTTTGCCAGCCCCGTTTGGGTAGCTAAAGTTTAAATTTCTAACTTCAAGCATCACGCAACCTTTTTATTTCGCCACAAGACCCAGACGAAAAATACCGTGCCGATAAAGCCAGTAAGTACGCCAAGAGGCACTTCGCTCACGCTTATGCTGCGCGCTAAAGTATCAACAAAAAGCAAAAATATCGCACCCATAAATATACTTGCAGGCATGCTTTTTATGTTATTTGCGCCAACTAGCATGCGCGCTAAGTGAGGCATGAGAAGTCCCACCCAAGCGACTATACCGCTTATGCAGACGCTACACGCGGTTAGAAGCGTGGCGCAGATGATGATGACAGCGCGCTCAAAAGCCACATTTACGCCTAGTCTTGCTGCACTCTCGTCGCCAAGAGAGAGTAAATTTATACGCCAGCTCATGGCTATTAGCAAAATGGCACAGATGATCATCACTGGAGCGATGTATATTAAGTTATCGCTATCAAGCTTAGCAAGGCTACCAAGCTGCCAATAAACAATGTCAGGTAGCTTTGTCTCAGGGTCTGCGACATACTTTAAAAAGCCGATTATTGAGCCCATGAGGCCGCTTACGATGATACCAGAAAGAACTAGCATAAGTGTGCTCGTGCGCCCCATCATCTTAGGTATGGCTAGAGTGATAGCAACGGCTGCTAGGCCAAAGCCAAATGCAAAAGCCTGCACCCAAAATAGCGATAGATCAAAGATGATCGCAGTTGCAGCACCCACGCAAGCACCAGCCGAGACGCCAAGAAGATCAGGGCTTACTAGCTGGTTTTTAAAGACGCCTTGATAGGCTGCACCACTCACGCTAAGAGCAGCTCCAACAAGGATGGCTGCGATGATACGTGGGATGCGTAAATTTTCTATCACGTTTGTGATGTTGCTAGCTGCGCCATCTCCAAAACCAAAGCTGTGAGCTAGTACGCTAAAGACGTCGTTAAAAGGTATGTAAAATCTACCAACGCCAAGTGCGACAAAGGCGCAAAGAAGCGTTAGTAGAGCTAAAAAGATAACAACTATTGAAAAATTTGTGTTTTTCATATCTTATTTGCTGCTACCGTCTGGATTTAGACCTTTTAAGATATAGCCATACTCTTTGTCACTAAGATCGTGATTTAAAAACTCTTTATAAAACTCTTTTGTTTTTACTTTCATATCAACATCTTTAAATAGATCTGGTTGGATAGTTTTTGCTGCCCATAAAATTTGAAGTACGTTTTCAGCGCCATATCTATCCCAGCTAAATACACCTTTTGGGTTGCCGTAAATTTTGCCGTTTTTAACAGCGTTTGAGCCAGAGAATGCAGGGTGCTCTTTTATTTTTTTGATCTGTGCGTCTGTGTCATTGCCGCCAACGATGATGATATCAGGGTTTGCATTGATGATCTCTTCGGCGCTAACTTCGATCATTGAACCCTCAGTATTAATAGCATTTACACCGCCACCTAGCTTGATCCAAGTGTTTTGGATAGTATTTGTACCATCAACTTTTAGCAAATTTGCGCCGCCAAGCAAGTGAAGTACTTTTGGACGTTTAGCATCAGGGATGCTTTTTGTTCTTGCTGTTACAAACTCAGAGTTATCGTGGATTTTATTAGCAAGTTTTTCAGCTTTTTTTCTAGCGTCATCAGTGCCTATGACTTCAGCTGTTGCATAGATGCTTTTCTCCATATCTGGATAGTCTCTAAAGATCAAATTTACCGCGCTAAAGCCATTTTTGATAAGTTCATCTTGAAAATTTTTGTTATACACTATGATAACGTCAGGTGCAAGTTTAACAAGCTCTTCGATCTGAAGGTCTTTGCCATTTAGTGCAGCTGGTAAATTTTTAAGTTTTGGATAGACGTGCTCAAACCACTTGTTGTTTTTGATCAGATCAGTTGTGGCTACAACCTTATCCATGCCGCCAAGTGCTAGGATGATCTCGTTGTTTGCATTCCACAGTGCAGCGATCTTCTCAACCTTCTCAGGCACGCTTACTTTGACGCCTTGCATATCGGTAATGCTTCTTGCAGACTCAGCTGCGTTTAGACTAAGAGCCATAAATAATGAAGCAACAAGGCTAAATTTGGTTACTTTATGCATAAAATTTGTTTGCATATTTTTTCCTTTATTTTTGAAGTATAAACATGTATATTAATAATATTTATATTAATTCTATGTAAATTTTGCATATATATTATGAAAAATTTACATATCTTGTAAATTCTTATAAATCTAATAGGATAAATTCTCTCCTTTTGTTGACATATGTCATTATTTGCTTTTTTAAAATGAGATAAACTTCGCCTTAAAATTTTTAAAAAAAGGAGAATCAATGCGTGAATACAAAAAGTATTGGCTAGCACTTGTTGCAGTACTAGTAATTTGCTTTAGTATTTTAGGCTACTACGGCGTTGAGGTTTATAGAAGCTCGCCACCAGTTGTAAATTTTACAGATGAGAATGGCAATGTCGTGATCGACAAAGAGAGCATCTATAAAGGTCAAGAGGCCTGGCAAAGCATAGGTGGTATGCAAGTTGGCTCTGTTTGGGGACACGGCGCATATCAAGCACCTGATTGGAGTGCGGACTGGCTTCACAAAGAGTTAGTTATATTTTTAGAGTTAAAAGCAGATGAAATTTATCACTCAAAATATGCTGACTTAAATGATGAGCAAAAAGCAAATCTAAAAGTTCTACTTAAAAAAGAGTACCGAGAAAATGGCGTAAAAGACGATAAAATCGTACTTAGTAGTGATAGATTAAAGGCTATGAAACAAGTAAGCCAAGAGTATTCATCACTTTTTGGAAATGACCCTAAGTTTAAATCTTTAAGAGAAGCTTATGCGATGAAAGAAAATACTCTTCCAAATGCTTCTGATAGAGATGATCTTAATAACTTTTTCTTCTGGTCAGCCTGGGCAACCGCAGCAAATAGACCTAATAGCGATGCTACATACACAAATAACTGGCCACATGAGCCACTAATCGATAATGTACCAACAAGCGAAAATATCTTTTGGTCAATCGCAAGCGTTGTAATACTTATTGCTGGTATTGGATTTCTTGTTTGGTTTAGCTCTTTTTATGGCAAAAAAGATGATGAAAAGTTGGAAGCTATTAGCGAAGATCCACTTAGTAAATTAAGCCTAACTCCATCTCAAAAAGCTCTTAAAAAATATCTTTTTGTAACTTTGGCTCTTTTTGCATTCCAAATTTTAATAGGCGGCTTTACAGCTCACTATACAGTCGAAGGACAGGAATTTTACGGTATAAATTTATCAGCTTATATTCCTTATTCACTTGCTAGAACATGGCACATTCAGGCTAGTATCTTCTGGATTGCGACAGGATTTTTAGCAGGCGGTCTTTTCCTAGCTCCTATTATAAATGGCGGTAAAGATCCAAAATTCCAAAAGCTTGGCGTAGATTTATTATTTTACGCACTACTAATCCTTGTAGTTGGCAGTTTTGCTGGTGAGTATTTAGCGATTGCAAATATTATGCCTATAAATTTAAGCTTCTGGTTTGGACACCAAGGATATGAATATATCGAGCTTGGACGTGTTTGGCAAATTATTTTATTTGTTGGCCTTGTTATTTGGATGCTACTTTTACTTCGCGGATTTATCGGCGGATTTAAGAACAAAGGTGACAAAAATTTACTTGCTATCTTTGCAGCTTCAGCTGTTGCAGTTGGATTATTTTATGGAGCAGGATTATTTTACGGTCAAAGAAGTCCACTTCCAGTGATGGAATACTGGCGCTGGTGGGTTGTACACCTTTGGGTTGAAGGCTTTTTTGAAGTCTTTGCTACCGCTTCACTTGCTTTTGTGTTTGTTAGTCTTGGTCTTGTTTCAAAGAGATTTGCTACGTTTTCAACACTTACGAGTGCATCACTTTTCCTAGTAGGCGGAATTCCAGGAACTTTCCACCACTTATATTTTGCGGGCACTACGACACCTATAATGGCAGTTGGCGCTAGTTTCTCAGCACTTGAGGTAGTTCCTCTTGTATTACTTGGCGCTGAAGCTTATGAGCATTACAGGCTTCAGTTTGCTCAAACTTGGGCTAAGACATTAAAATGGCCACTTTACTGCTTTATCGCAGTTGCTTTCTGGAATATGCTAGGTGCTGGTGTATTTGGATTTTTAATCAATCCTCCAATTTCACTATTTTATATCCAAGGCCTAAATACGACTCCAGTTCACGGACATGCTGCGCTATTTGGTGTTTATGGATTTTTGGCACTTGGATTTGTTTGGCTAGTAGCTACTTATCTATTCAAAGGCCAAGAATTTGATGAAAAACTTATGAAAGTAGGCTTTTGGGGCTTAAATATAGGCCTTATGCTAATGATCGTGCTTTCACTACTTCCAATAGGAATTTATCAAGCATTTGCAAGCCTAGAGCATGGTATGTGGTATGCAAGAAGCGCTGAGCTTTTACAACAATCACACTTACAAAATTTAAGATGGGTAAGAATGATTGGCGATACTATTTTAATAATTGGTGGAATCAGCTTCCTTGCACAACTTCTAAAATTTATGCTTAATAAAAAAGCTTAAAACTAAAGGGGTATTTTGCCCCTTTATTAAGCTATCTTTTCATAAAATAACGCAAATTTAAAAGGAAAAAAATGATTACATTTTTTAAAAGAATTTGCGTTATTTTTATTGTACTCTTACACTCTTTTTTGGCTCTTGTAGTTGATTATTCGTTTCCACACTATGCAAATGTGCAGATCACAGGTGGCGATGTCAAACGTATGGACAAAGATGGTATCATCGATGCTAAAAATCCAGCAGATGGCCCTACCAGAGATGTTTATTTTATCTACACTAAAGATTCTAATAATTCAAATAAAGTCATGGCTTATAGAAATGAAGATACTGCATGGGGTTTTCCTTTTTATTTTAAATTTAACTCAGCTGATGTACAAGCCAAGGCTCAAGGCTTTGCAAATAGCGATAAAAACGTAACTGTAAAATATTATGGATATAGAATTTCTATGCTTCAAGAATTTGGAAATATCATCTCACTAAAAGAAAGTGGCACTGATACTAGTTGGCCGGTAGCTAGCTATGTATTTTACTTTATCTTGTTTATCTCGCTAATAGTTTGGATAAGAAAGATAAATAAGGCCTTTAGACCAAAAACTAGTGAAAATTTAGAGAAATAGATAGCATTTGTTTTAGCTATTTGATATTTTAAAAATCAAAAAGAGAGCCTTGTCTCTCTTTTATCTTTAAAAATTTCTGACGCTATCAGGTATTTTTAGCTCGCTTGCTCTGCTATGCTCCTCTACGCTTTCTCAGTCTATAAAATAAAATTCTACATCTAGATTATTTTTAAGAAAATCACCCACTTTTTTATGGCATGTAATTCTTTGCCTTGCCATTTATTATTTGTGACCTAGTTTAGTTCGCCAAGATCTTTTAAAAAGAGGCGCTCGCACGAAAGCTCACCTTGTATCTATACCTATCTCACGCAAGGATATCTATTCTATTTTTAAAAATTTAAAGCCATTTGCTGGCGTAGCAGTCTTTGTAAGCAGGGTTTTGAACTATAAGAAGAAATTTATAGTAGATTGGCATAAATTTTAGGGGCAAGCTGCCCCTATTTTTAGTAAAGACCGAAAGTTCCGTCTGTTCTTTTGTAGATTACACGCATTTTTGCGTCAACATCGTTAAATACGTAAAATTGTTTATCGCTTGATTTTAGTTTATCAAGTGCTTCTTCAACTTCAAGTGGTTTATAAATTTCAAGCTCCATAGGCACGATTTCTTCAACACCTTCGATCTTTTCTTCGCCTATTCTTGAGCGAAATTCTTTGTCGTCAGCCTTGCCTTTTACGGTAAATTTCTTATCATGCTCTCTTCTTAAAACTTTTGATGCTTTTTCGATAGCAAGATCGATCGCAGCGTAAAGATCTTTGTCTTTTTGGCGAACGACTATCGTATCTTTATGGGCCATATTTAGAGAAAATTCTGCATTAAAGCCTTTTTTCCCTTGTTTTTCATCGGCTGCTACAACACATCTTGCTGAGATGATGTCGAGATTGTATTTGCCAAGAGTATCAAAAGCGTCTTGGATATAGTTTTTGATTGGCTCTGTTAGCTCAAATTGTTTTCCTACAATGCTTATGTTCATCGTAATCTCCTTTATAGAAAGTAAGATGATTATAACACGCTAAAACTAAAAACAAATTAAACTAAAATCTTTATAAAATTTTAAAGTTTCTGAATAGTTCGTTTGTGAAAATTTATAGGATTTGGCGTTTTTTTATCTTTTGATGTTACAAAAACATCAAAGATCATGTTGCCAGTACTTGCGACTCCGTTTGTTCCTGGCATAATGGTCGGTGGAGTGCATATACCAATATCGCCAAAGTAAGTTATTTTTACTTTAAAGTCGAACATATCGTTAAATCCTCCATTTACTTTATCTAAGCATTTGTTTGAGAAATCGGTTCTAAAAATTTCAAACATCGCATACTCTGCTGCTGCTTGAGCAACGAGTTGTGCTTGCTCCCTTAGATAAATTTCACTGCTTTGTCTAGCTGATGTGCTAGCTATCGAAAGGGCAAGAGTACTGATAGAAGCTGCTACAACTAGAAAAAATATCGCTGCTATTAACGTAAATCCTTTTCTCATTAATAAACCGCCTTTGATTTGCAAATGGTTATTTCTGATTTTTCTGCTTTAAGGCAGAGCTTTAGCGCGATGACTCCATTTTTTTCTGTAAAGACAAATCTTGTTACATGTTTAGCTAGCGTTGCACTTTCGGCTTTGATATCCTTTGTAGATGTTGAGTTAAATTTTTTAAAGCTTTCATTTAGCCATGGCCTATAATTGTAGTAAATTTTAAGGTCAAAAGAGCCATTTTGTATATCCTCGGCACTTTGCTCAGCTGGTGCTATGGCAATGGCTGTATAAGCTAGTTTATACTGTTCTGAAATTTTTTTATTTTTAAAATCACTTGAAATCTTAAGTGTGTCGATTGATTGTATGCCAACTTTTGCGATATCTAAGTGCCTTTGGTCTAAATTTTCTTGATAACCAAAGCTGCTACCAACTCTATAAAGTATGCTAGAAAATATCGCTACTAAACCACCATTTTCATTATCGGCATTTATGCACCTAGAGCCACTATTTACATCTTCTTCATTGCTATCATTTTCGCAGGTCAAGTCCATTACGCCGTTTCTAAAAGCATCATTAAATTTGCTTCCAGGGCTTTTTAATCCATTTGCAATAGAGCTATTTGCAAGATCTACATATCCACTATATATACCTTCTTCAAAGATGGGATCTCCGTTAGTATCATCTCCTTTATATTCGTTTATGCCATCAAATAGCTCATAAGCAGCTGGGATAAATTCTAAAATTTCAAAGTCGCTACTTAAATTTACACCACTATCATTTAGAGCTAGGTAATCTCCATTTTTTTTTCTAGCGATAACGCTTTGCTTGATTCTGTGGCTAAGTAGCATTGAAATTTGCTCTAGAGCGATTTCGCTTTGTGTTTCTAGTTCGTTTATTACTTTGCTTTGAAAATAGTTTTGATATAAATTCATAAGCGTATTAAAGCTCATAAGTGAGATAACGCCAAGTACGGTGATAACTATTATTAGCTCAATTAATGTAAAAGCTTTTTTTATTTTTTTCATTTCCATTCTTTTACACTTAGAGTGCTACTTTCACCTATGTTAAAGGCATATCCATAAAGCACACTTTTGCTCTCTTTTGTAGTTTTCATAGTCGTATCTAGCTTTATCTGTAAAACGTCACTATCGTTTAAAGGAGTGCTAACTACAAATTTATCAGCTCCATTTGTTATGGTTGGAGTCGTTTCTGTATCTATGATAAAGTCACGTTTAGTAGTGCTAGCAGTTGGTGAGATGGATTTTTGGGTATTGAAATTTTTGATAGATTTTACTTTAAAATTTACGCTTTTGATTGATTCTGGAAGCTTTGAATCAATAGGCCTTGTGGCACATGCAGATGAATTTTGCACCGGATATGCAAGTATCCTATGTCCTTCTCCTTTTACACCGCTTTTTTCATAAAAATCCGGATTTGCCCCTTGGTCGCAGATAATAAGTGGAAAAATTATAGCCTCTTGAGTCGTTATAGATGATGGCATAGTATTTTTACCGGCTATTAAGACTTGATCGCTAAATGGTGCTTTTAATATTAATGACATATAAGTTTTAGCATTCATTAGTCCTTCTTGCATTAAGGATTGCTCGCTTAAATTTGAAGTAGTTCTTACCGCTAGTGGCAGGCTTGCACTTACTATGGCTACTACAAGCACTGACAAGATAAGCTCTATCAATGAAAAGCCGCCCCTTTTTACCACTCTATTCTCCTGTTTGTCTTGTCGCTTATATCTAGGTTACTATCACTATTTGATTTTACTCCTATAAAACCTCCAACTGCGCCGCTTGTCTTATCTTCTATGTTATTGCTCTTTAGGACTTTACCAGCCCATTCGCCATTTGGTACTAGAAAATTTAGATTGAAATTATTTGTTTCGGTTTTCTCATCAAATTCACTATAAAGAAGCCAGCTAGGTGCTCTCATTTTAGCCACATCGGTAACTGCCGACGGGTTTCTTATAAAAATTATTTGCTCGCCATTGCTTATACTGCTTACATCATTTCTTAAAACAGTGCCGCTGTAAGTATTTGTAAAGCCAAAGTCATGATAGTTAAGTACTCCTGCGCTATGTTTTGGATTGGTAGCCCAAAATGGTGCAGCTGGAAAGTCTTGCCACAGTTTGCCATCATTTTTCATATAGATATTTTTATTGCATCCATCGCAGTAGGCACCATAATAAATTTTGGCATAAAAACCGCTATAAAGCCCTTCATAAAATGGTGCATAAACCCTACCAAAGTAAAATTTTGCTGTCGTTTCTGTTGCTGGTTTTTCATATTTTTTTACTGTATCGGTGCTGTCTGACATGCCACTAAAGCTAAAATCATTACTTGAAATAGTAAAAGGATTTTTAGCATGATTTACTTTTCTTTCAAAATTAAAATATACTTCTCCTTTGCCTACGCCATTTACAAAAGTATTTTTTTCTACATAAAATGTTGATTTTGTAGCACTTGGATCTATTGCTTTTCTAGTATTTGAGCCAGGAATTTCAAAAAATAAAATTTCTTCATTTGCTTTTGCTAGTGTGCCGGCATTGCCATCGTTATCTGTAAAATTTAAAGGAACTCTGTCTAGCTTTATATCAAAGTTCATATTTTTTGCATAGCAATCTTCATTATAAAGCTTTGCAGGGTCATCGTTAAACAGCCTAGCAGTTACTTCAAAGTCAAGCTTTGCTTTTTGTATGCCTTCATTATCAAGATATGTTATATCGTTATCTTTTGTTATCTTTAACTTGCTTATTTGTATATCTTTTGGTCTAAATAAATAATCTCTATTACCTTCTAGCTTTATATTGCATCCGATCCTTCCTTCTTGAGCAGTATCTTGTGATGGATCGTTGCTAATTGAGTTTTTTACACAATCATCAGCTCTTGATGGTGTATGCTGATCAGTTATTGTATAGTCTTTGTCTAATACATAAAAATATGTATCGCCTATATCTGAGTAAGAAAAGCCAACAGGTCCACTTGATGTGTGACGGAAAATTTTACCTAATGCTTTATTTGGATCCTTAAAATCTACGCTTAGTTTGTTCTCGCTCTCTATAATGCTAGGATCGCAAGTCGCACTATATGCTGGTACAAGTTTTATCTCTCCATTTGAGCCACTTATGTTATTTATATAACCATTTGCTAAGCCACTATCAAGAGGTTTCATAGCCGCAAGAGCAATGTTATTATAAACTTTGCCGCCTATTAAAACATTGTTATTATTGATCGTATTCTTGTCAGTATCCCATAGCCTAAAGTGACTTGGTCTTATGGCAAAATCATCTAATTTTTCGCATTCAACCTTTGTAGTATTTGTCACTGGATCAAGATGAGAAATTCTAAATTTTACGCTTTTATAGGCTCTATCAATACTAATGCCTGACAACAAAATATCAGTTACGCCATTAAATGTTATATCTTGTTCATATAAATTTGTTGGAGCACTGCAAGACTCGACCAACTCTACTTTTACATCTACTGGGGCATCTGGTACTTTTTTGTTGCCATCCGTATCATAGTTTGTGATATAGACATTAAATGGCGTAGAAACGATTTTTGTTAGAAGTCTATTTTTAAATTTAGTTTTAAAAGTCGCTGAATCATCGTCTTGTCTATTACTTGCGACGAAATTATTTGGACTGGCACTAACGCCTAAAGTAATGTTGTAGTTTTGATTGCTACATCTTCTTATGTATGTGTCATAGGGCTGTAAATTTATATCAGCATTTGCGACCGTGGCTTTGTAACTATTTGGCTCAAATTTAGATTTAAGGGTCGTTTCATATATGGCATAAGCGTAGTTGCCTTGATGAATTAGCATTTCTCCACCCTTATTTGTAGCTGCACCTTGTCCTAAGTAAAAAGTTAAGTCATTTCCGCTTAATTGCTGCAAGCCTGTGTTGTCGTTATAGTGTACCTGTCCTGACATAGTAAGCAGATCACTAGGCCCTTGCGATGCTTTATCTGCGTATATGTAAGTTGAGTTTGGATTATAAATTTGGCTTGGATCTATTGTGGCTTTTAGTGCAAAGTCTTGGGCGGCTTCATTTGTATTATTTGTAACTTCAACGAAAGTTTTTAAAATAGTATTTGCTGGCACTACCGTTGGTGTATTTTCTTGCACCTTTGTAAAAGTACTATCGCTAGGTTTTTTTGCATAAATATACTCCATATAGCAAACATCTGGTTTGTATATACGAGAAGAAAAGCCAACTAGAGCTAAATTTATGCGGTCAGCACTTACGACATTAGCACCGCCTGAGCTTTTAATCGTTGTAACTGTAAATTTTATATCCGCTTCTTTTTGAGCATATGACATTTTGTCCGATATATCAAATATATCTAAGTCTGCTTGAGAGTGAAATTTTTTACCTGGATTTATAAGTTGCCCAAATTTTGTCATAGTTGAGTTAAACTGATCGCCTTGTGCGTTATATCCGCTGGTGATACTCTGATAGCTGCCACCATTTTTTATCTTGATATCTTCACCTTTTGTTTCTGGCTTGCCACCAAAGGAAAACATTGTAAGCGAAGCATCTATATTTCCAGCTTTTGGTGTATAGATATTTTCAAATTTTACATCTATGGTTGAGCTTTTTACAGTACCAAATGGATCGCTTGACTTCATCCAGTCTGCTGCAAGTCTTTCTAATCCATCAAATATACTAACAAGCTTTGGCTCTATATTGTTTGCTGCGGCAGTTTTATCATCAAAGTCATAAATGATGACCAAGCTCCAAGCTGCAAATTGTGGTGCAATGGATTGTATCCAGTAGCCATTTTGTCCTTGGACTGGCGAAAACAGTAGTGTGCCGTATGTTTTTTTTAATTTTCTATTAGTGGAATTGTTTACTTTATATATGCCATCATTTGGGTCTATAAATTCATCACTAAAGGGAATCGTAGTTGATCTGATATTGCCAGCATAAAATGTCCTATCTGACTCACTAGTACCAAGAGAGTCTCTAACTATATCTGTTACATCAGCGCTTGCAACATATTGGTAGTTTATTCCAGCCTTTACATAGTAGCTATTAGACTCGTTTTGATTATATGATTCAAGAGTCATTGATTTTGGTTTATACTCACTAAATGAACCAAACCAAAAGACATCTTTTGGATCAGCATCTATTGTGATTACACTCTTTCCAGGAGCTTTAAAATCAATCCTGCTATATCCTTTTATGTAATTTAAGGCACTTACATATAAATTTGACCCAAGATTTTTTATTGCCCAGTTTTGATAAAGAGAGCCACCCCAATAAAGCCTTGCATAGACTACGTTTTTGCCTTTTAAATTATTTTGTATAAAGGTATTTTTCTCACTAAAATCAAATGTGGAAGAGGATGAATTTTGACAATAAGGATGCTTGCTAGGATTATAAATATATGTTGTTTGACAAAGTGTGTAATTACTAGACGTAAAACTACCAGTATTTAAAAATATTCTATCGGCTGTAGATGATGTTTTTGTTACGTTAGATGGATCTGGAACAAAATTATATCCAGTGTATTGTGGAATCATAATAGTAGCACCAATGGTAGCTATATCGCCATTTACTCTGGTATTTAGATTGCCATTTATTGATCTTTGTCTTAAGCCTTTAGAGTGATCATCCCACATACCAATTAATGGTTCATACCCCCACGGAGAAGATTGTCTTGCATAAATGTGATAATGATCTTGTGCTACACCGGAAACAAAGTTGTTAGTATCTATCGTCCAAGTTCTATCAGATTTTCTTATACAATGTGGGATATTTTTAGAAGAGTTGTCTTGGTACTCTTCAGCGTCTATAAAGCAAGAATAATTTGCTCCACTACAACCAATAGATGCTGCTTCTGCTGTAGTACAAGCTCTGGGTGCACAAAAACCAAACGTGACAATAAGACAGAGTAAGTATACTATCTTCACAACAAATCCTCTAAATAACAATAAAAAATCTCTCCTTAGATTTTCTAAAAGCTTTTAGCTACTATTTTTGTATAAAATTTTCTATCATTTCAGCTTGCCCGTACTGAGGATATTTGGCAATGTCTAAAACTACTTGAGATAAGGTCATGTTGTCCATATTGCAAACGATAGGAGCTACAAAATTTACAGTTGATTTTTCAAGCGGGAGTGCAACAACGATAATGTTATAAATTCTAAGTTGAGAGCTTTCTTTAATCTCCATAAGATCTTCATAATAGCTTGGAATATCGAATTCGTAGCTTCTTAATGCAAAAGGATTTATCATTGTAAAAGATGTCTCATCATCTTTGCTCGCTAGCTTAACAAAAAATTTATCAAGTTCAATTAACTCCATCGTCTTGATATGCTCAAAGCCTAAAATAGGGCTTTTAACACTAAAAATCATACTAACTCCTATTTTGTAAAGTTGCCGTATTTTATCATAGTTTTAAAAAATTTATACAAAAATAATAGCAAAAAATGTAGAATACGAGGATTTAAACTTTTTAAGGAAAAGCATGAAAAGATTTTCTAAATTTCTAGCAGTTGTGGCTCTTTTGGGGCTTTTTAGTGGTTGTGCTGAAAAATATACCGAGCTTTACAATCTAACTCCTGATGAGTGGTATGCTCAGGTTATCGCTGATATAAAAGATGGTGATCTTGAAGCGGCCGATAAACACTATGTTTCAATGGCAAGCGAACACGTAGCAAGTCCCCTTTTGGAGCAAATTTTACTTATCCTTGCCCAAGCTCACGCAAATGATGAAGAGTATCTAATGGCAAATCACTATCTTGACGAGTACATTAAAAGATACGGCGATAACGGCCCAAAAACAGAGTTTGCTCAGTATCTAAAGATAAAAGCAAATTTTGACTCATTTACTCAGCCAAACCGTAACCAAAAGCTAATGGAAGATAGCGTAACAGAGATCGAAAAATTTCTTTATATGTATCCAAATACTGAATATAAGCCACTTATTGAGACTATGCTTATTAAATTTAAACTCGCGCTTTACTTCCTAGATATGCAAATAGCTGATCTTTACAATAGGACTGGTCGTGATGTTTCGGCTAAAATTTATGAGCAAAAGCTAGAAGAGTCGCCGTTTAGAAATTCTGACCTTATCAAGCCTGATGTAGCATGGTATAGAAAACTGTTTGAATAGGAGAAATTTTGCAAATAAACGAAAATAAAGGCTTCCCAACCGAAATTCCTATCATCGTTGAGGACGAGCTATTTTTATATCCATTTATGATAACTCCGCTTTTTTTAAGCGACGATGAAAATTTAAAGGCACTTGAACTTGCCATACAAGAAGAGACTCCGATCCTTGTAGTGCCTACAAAGCCTCAGCAAGACGGCGCTAGAGACTTTGATGGTATCTATGATGCTGGTGTGATCGGCACGATAATGCGCCGTGTGCCACTACCTGATGGACGCGTAAAAGTACTATTTCAGGGCATCGACAAAGGTAAAATTTTAAAACAATCAGGCATAAACCCACTCCGTGGCATCGTCGATATGCTCCACGTCAAGCGCCCATCGCAGGTCAAAACTGACGCTCTTATCGTAGTTTTAAGAGAAAAAGTAAGAGAGCTTTCGCAGTTTAGCCACTTTTTTCCGCCTGATCTTTTAAAGACGATAGAAGAGAGTGCTGAGGCGATCAGAGTTTGCGACCTAGTTTCAAGTGCGCTTCGCCTAAAAAAACAGATCGCTTATAGCTTTTTTGTCGAGGAAAATTTAGAGCAACGCCTGCTAAAACTCATCGACTATGTCATCGAAGAGATCGAGGCAAACAAGCTTCAAAAAGAGATAAAAAATAAAGTCCATTCAAAGATCGACAAGACAAATAAAGAGTACTTTTTAAAAGAGCAGCTAAAGCAAATCCAAGCCGAACTTGGAGCGGATACGAGCCGTGAAGAGGAGCTTGAAGAGTACCGCAAAAAGCTTGATGCAAAGAAGAAATTTATGGCCGAGGACGCCTACAAAGAGATCAAAAAACAAATAGATAAACTTAGTCGTATGCATCCAGACTCAGCTGACGCAAATACCTTACAAGGCTACCTTGATTGGGTGTTAGAAATTCCATTTGAAAATATAGCTAAGAAAAAGTCCTCTATCACCGAAGTGAGCAAGCATCTAAATGCCGATCATTATAGTCTTGAAAAACCAAAAGAGCGGATAGAAGAGTATTTTGCTTTGCGTGAGCTTTTGGAGCTTAGAGGTGTTGGCGAAAAGGTAAATAACGGCGCCATTTTATGCTTTGCAGGCCCTCCAGGCGTGGGCAAAACAAGCCTTGCAAACTCGATCGCAAAGGCGCTAAAGCGTGAGCTAGTTAGGATCGCTCTTGGCGGACTCGAGGACGTAAACGAGCTAAGAGGCCACCGCCGCACCTACATAGGCGCTATGCCAGGGCGTATCGTGCAAGGGCTCATAGAAGCTAAGCAGATGAATCCAGTGGTTGTCTTAGATGAGATCGACAAGGTTGGAAGAAGCTATAGAGGCGATCCGACTGCAGTTTTACTTGAAATTTTAGATCCTGAGCAAAATAATAAATTTAGAGATTATTACCTAAATTTTAATATTGACCTTAGCAAGATTGTTTTCATCGCTACAGCAAATGACGTGAGTATGATACCAGCCGCACTTCGAGATAGGATGGAGTTTATCGAGCTTAGCTCATACACTCCACAAGAGAAATTTGAGATCGCTAAAAAATATCTATTGCCTCAGGAGCTTAAAAAGCACGGCCTAAAACCAAGCGATGTGAGCATCAGTAAAGAGGCGCTTGAGCTAATTATCAGCGACTACACAAGAGAGAGTGGCGTGCGAAATTTACGTCGTAGGATCGCTGATATATTAAGAAAAGTCGCCAAAAATATCCTCACCAAAAAAAATGAGGGCAAGATCAGCGTTACGGCTAAAAATTTAAAAGAATTTTTAGAGAAAAAGGTCTATGAGATAGAGCCAGCTGATAAAAAAGATCAGATCGGCTTAGTAAATGGCCTAGCGTGGACTAGCGTTGGAGGCGACGTACTAAGGATCGAGGCTATAAGGATCCAGGGTAAAGGCAGCATGCAAATCACCGGTCAGCTAGGTGATGTAATGAAAGAGAGTGCTCACATCGCATTTAGCGTCGTTAAAGTGCTGATCGATAACAAAAAACTAAAAGTACCAATGGCAATCGTGCCAAAACTAGATGACGACAAGCGCAAGCTCGAAGCTAGCGATGTTTATAGGCGCTATGATCTTCACTTGCACGTACCAGAGGGCGCTGTACCAAAAGATGGACCAAGTGCTGGCATCACGATGGCAACCGCGATCGCATCTATACTAACCGACACAAAGGTAAGACACGACATAGCAATGACTGGTGAGATTACGCTAACTGGTAGAGTTTTACCTATCGGTGGGCTAAAAGAGAAGCTAATCGCCGCTCACAAAGCTGGCATCAAAACCGCTCTGATACCTCGCAAAAACTATGACCGCGACCTAGTAGATATCCCAGCCGAAGTAAAAGCTGACATGAAGATCATCGCCGTAGATACGATCGATGACGTGCTAAAAAACGCTCTTGTAGCTAAAAAATAATCCTTACTCTAGCCCTACATCTCATTTTGGGCTAGGGAAATTTATAAATTTTGGCGATCCTAAAATCCAAACAAAAAGCCATATAACGCATAAAAACAATTAATAATTTAAACAATATAATCACATACAGCACACTAAAGAAAAATAAATTTTAAAATTTATGAGCGAGTATATCACGCTTCTAAATTCAGTGACAAGCAAATAATGAAACCTGAATTTGGTAAGTTGCTAAGACAAGTGAGTAAAGTTTTAAAATTTGTAAATTTGCTTTATTAAATCAAGTGAGTGTCAAGTAAATTTTAAAATTTCATAAACGAGTAATTTTGGCTCTAAAATTTGAGCTAAGTAGTAAGTTCAGATTTTAGTAGTCAGCTCTTGCAAGTGAATGAAGTTTTAAAATTTGTAAAGACGGCTTGATTAAATTTGTAAATTCCTTTTTATTCAAAAGAGAGACAAGAGGACTCAAATTACGAGGCCGTCCTCTTATTTTACTTTTTAAATCTGCTAAATCACTCACGTTCAAGGTGCATTCAATGGCGCTAAAGCACTGCATGCGTTTCAAATACTCTGATAAATTTTAAAAATGTTCGCTTGTAAATTTTAAAATTTTATGGACTTTTATTTTGCTGTAAATTTTTAGCTATTTATGCTTTGCTTCATGCTCTAAAAGCCAAATTTTAGTTGGTAGACCATCTCCGCCAGAGTATCCGCCAAGCCCACTGATAGCTAGCACTCTGTGACAAGGGACGATGATAGGCACTGGATTTTTAGCATTGGCTGATCCTGCTGCTCGGTAGGCATTTTTATGACCTACGGCAAGTGCAAGGGCTGCGTATGTGGTCGTTTCCCCGTATGGTACTTTTTGTAAAGCCTCGTAAATTTTTGCTCTAAAATTAGTTGTTTTTATATCAAGTCTAATGCTAAATTTTTTAAGCTCACCCTTAAAATAAGCCTCTAGCTCATCAAGGCAAAGCCTTAAATTTTCATCTTTTACCGCTATTTTTTCAAATTTATCTACAAAATTTATCTCACAAATTCCATTTTCACTAGTGATGATCTCCAAAATTCCGATAGGCGATTTTAGGTAAGCTTTTGACACATTTGCTCCTTGAAATTTGAAAATTTGGGCAAATTTTACTTTAGTTTGTTTTGCTTTTTGATAAAATGCAAGCAAAACTAGCGATTTTTAGACTAAAAATAACGAGCAAAAAACCACAAAGGAATTTTATGAGCTTTTTTACCGACTACGAAAAACACGTGAGCGAGCGAGAAAAAGAGGGCGTGCCACCGCTTGCGCTAAACGCCAAGCAAACAAGTGAAGTTTGCGAGCTAATCAAGCTTGCCAGCAAGTCTAGTGGCGATGAAAAGACACAAAGCGAGCTAAAATTTCTTATAAGTTTGCTTGAAACTCGTATCAATCCTGGCGTTGACGACGCAGCGAAGATAAAGGCAGTATTTCTTGGTGAAGTAATAGACGGGTTTGCTGTTAACGGCCTTGACGCGATGCGTGCCATTAAAATTTTAGGCAAGATGCTTGGCGGATATAACGTAGAAATTTTGGTGCGAGCGCTAAAAAATAGCGATGAAGATATCGCACAAGCTGCGGCAAATGAGCTAAAAAATATCATTTTGGTGCATGAACACTTTGACGAGATAACAAAGCTAGCAAATAGCAATAAATTTGCAAAAGAGGTGCTTGCTTCTTGGGCAAATGCGGAGTGGTTTAGGCATAAAAAGCCACTTGATGAGTGCATAAAGGCAGTAGTTTTTAAGGTGCCTGGCGAGACAAATACTGATGATCTAAGCCCAGCTAGTGAGGCATACACAAGGGCTGATATACCGCTTCACGCAAAGGCTATGCTCGTTAAAAAGATGCCAGAGGGTTTGGAGATATTAAAAGAGCTAAAAAGTCGCGGCAAGAGCGTGGCGTATGTTGGCGACGTGGTCGGCACTGGCAGCAGCAGAAAGAGCGGTATAAACTCTATCCAGTGGCACTTAGGCGATGAGATAGAGGGCGTGCCAAACAAAAAAACAGGTGGCATCGTGATCGGCACGACCATAGCTCCGATATTTTTCAACACTGCTGAAGACAGCGGCGCACTGCCGATAGTTGCAAACGTAAATGAGCTAGAAATGGGCGATGAGATAGAAATTTGGCCATTTAAAGGCGAAATTTATAAGCTTATTGGCGGCGAGAAAAAGCTCGTGGCAAATTTCAAGCTAAACCCAAATACTCTAAGCGATGAGATAAGAGCAGGTGGAAGGATACCACTTATGATAGGACGCCAAGTGACCAAAAAGGCTAGAGAGGCTCTAGGGCTTGGCGAGGAGCAAATTTTTATAAAGCCAGATCAGCCAAAAGAGCAGGGCGGTGGCTACACGCTGGCTCAAAAGATGGTCGGCAAAGCTTGCGGTGTTGCTGGCGTTAGAGCTGGGGCTTATGTAGAGCCAGAAATTTTAACTGTTGGCTCGCAAGATACGACAGGGCCGATGACTAGAGATGAGGTAAAAGAGCTTGCTAGCCTTAGTTTTGGCGCGGATTTTGTTCTACAAAGCTTTTGCCACACGGCCGCTTATCCAAAGCCAAGTGATCTTGTGATGCATGAGAGCTTGCCAAAATTTATAAATTTACGCGGCGGCGTGAGCCTAAAGCCAGGTGATGGCGTCATCCACTCGTGGCTAAACCGCATGGTTCTACCTGACACGGTGGGCACTGGCGGCGATAGTCACACGAGATTTCCTATTGGCATTAGTTTTCCAGCGGGCAGCGGCCTAGTGGCGTTTGCAGCGGTACTTGGGATGATGCCACTAAATATGCCAGAGTCGGTTTTGATCAAATTTAAAGGCGAGCTAAAAGAGGGCGTGACGCTTAGGGATCTTGTAAATGCGATACCGTATTTTGCGATCAAAAAAGGGCTTTTAAGCGTTGAGAAGAAAGATAAAAAGAACATTTTTGCGGGTAAAATTTTAGAGATAGAAGGTCTTGAGAACTTAAAAGTAGAGCAGGCATTTGAACTAAGTGATGCTTCAGCTGAACGCTCGGCCGCGGCTTGTGTGGTAAATTTGAGCGTTAATAGTGTCGTGGAGTATGTTCGCTCAAACGTTGCACTAATTGACGCGATGATAAAAGCTGGTTACGAGAGCCGTGAGACTCTGCTTAGACGAAAAGAAAAAATGCAAAAATGGCTTGAAAATCCAACTCTTTTAAGAGCCGATAAAGATGCAAAATACGCTGAAATTTTAGAGATCGATTTATCGCAGATAGATGAGCCGATTTTGGCGTGTCCAAATGATCCGGACGATGTGGCAACGCTAAGTGAAATTTTAGCTGATGACTCTAGGGTGCATAAGATCGATGAAGTTTTTGTGGGGAGCTGTATGACAAATATCGGCCATTACAGGGCGCTCGCTAGAATTTTGGAGCGTGAGAGCAAGCTTACAACTAGGCTTTGGATCGCGCCACCAACAAAGATGGATAAAAGCACACTTGAAGATGAAGGCGTTTATGAAATTTTTAAAAGATTAAATGCAAGGACAGAGGTGCCAGGCTGTTCGCTTTGCATGGGCAATCAAGCAAGAGTTAATGACAATGCCGTTGTCTTTTCTACCTCGACTAGAAATTTTGATAACAGAATGGGTATGGGCGCGAAGGTCTATCTAGGAAGTGCCGAGCTAGCCGCTGTTTGTGCGCTACTTGGGCGTTTACCAAGTGTAGATGAATATAAAAAGATAGTAAAAGATAGCCTTAGCTTAAATAAAGATGAAATTTATAAATATCTAAATTTTAATGAAATAAGCGAGTTTAGCATATAAATTTGTTACAATATCGCGAAATTTTAAGGAGCTTTGATGAAAAAAGTAGTTTTTTTTCTCTTTTTTAGCATTTGTTCTTTTATAAATTTACACGCTTTAGAGTGCAGTGATCTTTCCAAAAAAGAGAGCTTTAAAACTACTCCAAACGATCTTGCTTATGCGAATGAGGGGCTATTTTACTGTGATGGTTCGCTTTTAAATTTAAAAGAGGTGAAAGAGCTTTTTGATGCGAGCGTGGCTGTAAGAAGTGAGTCTCAAAGCTGCGTTGGTGATAGAGTTTATAAAGAAAATTTAAACAAGCTTAGATGGCTTTTGCTAAAAGCGTCATTTGCGCCTGAATTTTACGCAAAAGAGCTTGCAGAGCCAGAGGTTGCTGAGAGTAAAAAAGACGCTAGAATGGAGTATCTTAGATACTGGGCAAACGAGAGCTTGTTTAATTTTTTAAAATATAAAAAATTTATCGAAGCTTACAAAAATGCTCAAACTCCGCTTGTAAAATTTTATGAAAGCCTGGGACTTGATACTGCAAGTGCAGCCTACTATGCAACCAGCGTAGTAAATGAGTTTTTGACATTTAGTGTTGGCAAAAATATAAATAAAGCTAAAATTTTAACACCTGAGCAAAATATAATGGCTCAAAGGATAAATTCCGATGAGTTGGCAAAATTACTTTACTCAAAAAATTTCAGTACCGCTGAGCTTACAAATTTACTTAATATCGCACTTTTAAACGAAAAAAGTAGCGACATGATAAAAGAGATCATAAGGCGTGGGGCCGATGTGAATTTGGGCGATGAGACGCCGCTATTTTTTGCTTTAAAAAATATAGAAAACGTAAAAATTTTACTTGCAAACAAAGCCGATGTAAATCACAAAAATTTTTTTGGAAAAAGTGTGCTTTTTTATGCTGTACAGTTTGATGACAGAGCGCTTTGTGAGCTTTTGCTAAAAAATGGTGCCAATGCCAACGAGAGCTACATAGATGAAAATACCAAGATGAATATGATAAATTTGGGTATGACGCAAATTGAAGATACATGCGGTCTAGAGCATACAAATAGAAGCGTTTTTATGCATGCAGCAGCTCATGCAACGCCAGAAATTTTAAAGCTTTTGATGGATAATGGTGCTGATATTAATGCCACTGATGACGCTGGATTTAATGCGCTTGACTATGCCATGAAAGAACAAAATGAAAAGACGATCAAATTTTTAGAAAATTTGGGTTTAAAGCCAAATTTCAATTAGGAAAAATCATGAAAAAGACAGCTTTTGTAACTGGTGCAACATCTGGATTTGGCGAGGCGATCGCCAGAAGACTCTCAAAAGAGGGCTACAAGATAGTCGCTCTTGCAAGGCGAGAAGATAGGCTAAAGAAGCTTGCAACAGAGCTTGGCGATACGCATATCATCGTAGCTGACATACGCGATAAAGAGGCTGTTTTTAAAGCGGTTGATAGCTTGCCTGAAAATTTTAAAGACATCGAAGTGCTTGTAAATAACGCTGGCATGGCGCTTGGACTCGAAAAGACGATAGATGCGAAGGTAGAGGACTTTGAGGCGATGATAGACACCAACGTCAAGGGTCTTATCTACTCGACAAAGGCGGTTTTGCCACTACTTTACAAGCAAGAAAAGGGCTATATCTTTAATATTGGCTCGACAGCTGGCTCATGGCCATATCCTGGAAGTAACGTTTATGGTGCCACAAAGGCCTTTGTAAAGCAGTTTAGTTTAAATTTAAGAAACGATCTAGTCGGTACAAATATCAGGGTGACAAACATTGAGCCAGGGCTTTGTAAGACTGAATTTAGCGAGGTTAGGTTTAGGGGAGATAAGGCAAAGGCAGATAGCCTTTATGAAAATACAAATTTCATCACATCTGAGGATATCGCGACGATTTTGGTAAATTGTCTAAATATGCCTGGAAGTGTCAATATAAATAGAGTCGAAGTCATGGCAAATACGCAGACTTGGGCTGGGCTTGCGATAGAAAAATTTTAAGGAGTTCTTGTGAGACAAATTTTATTATTACTTTTTTTTAGCGTTGCGCTTTTTGGTGTCGATCCAGAAGTGGCAAAGAGAAATGCTGAAATTTATGGCGTATTCACGCTTATACCGCCTGTTGTGGCAATAGCACTTGCTTTTATCACAAAAGACGTCATCTTATCGCTATTTATAGGTGTTTTTAGCGGAACGTTTCTCATAAATATCATCAATGAAAACATCTTTATGGGTATCGTAAAAGGCTTTACTGGCATCGTTTCAAGAGTCGTTGAATCAATGGCTGATAAGACTGATTCAGGAATTTTACTTCAAGTGCTTTGTATCGGTGGTGTGGTCGCACTCATTACAAAGATGGGTGGCACAAAGGCGGTTGCTCTTTGGCTTAGCAAAAAGGCAAAAAGCGGCATTTCAGCTCAAATTTCAACGTGGCTGATGGGAATTTTTGTATTTTTTGATGACTATGCAAATGCTCTAATAGTAGGTCCAATTATGAGACCAATAAGTGATAAATTTAAAATAAGTCGCGAAAAACTAGCTTTTATCATCGATGCTACTGCAGCACCGATCGCTGGTATTGCTATCATCTCGACATGGGTTGGCCTTGAGGTTTCACTCATTGAAAAGGGCTATGAGCTAGTTGGAGAGACTGGTATTAACGCTTATTCTATATTTATCGAGACAATTCCATATAGATTTTATAACCTTTTTATACTATTTTTCATAGTTTGTACCGCCTTGATGCAACGTGAATACGGACCAATGCTATTAGCTGAAAGACGTGCTAGAAGAGGCGAGCTTCACTCAGGTAAAACTCAAATCCAAGATCTTGAAGATAAAACACTTGAGCCAAAAGAGGGCGTAAAATTAAGTGCTGCAAATGCTGTTGTGCCACTTCTTGTGCTGGTCATTGGCGCATTTACTAGTTTTTACTTTAGTGGTCTTGCTGCACTTGAGGGCGATACTCTTAAAAATGCACTTGCTAATCCACTTTCATTTTCTACTTTTAAAGATACTTTTGGTGCAGCAGACTCAGCTACATCGCTATTTCAAGCAGCACTACTTGCTAGTATCGTAGCTATCACAATGGGCGTTTGGCGTAAAATTTTTGACGTAAAAGAGGCTATCAGCACATGGGTAAAAGGCTGGAAAACTATGATAATTACAGTTGTGATTTTGCTTCTTGCGTGGAGTCTTAGTGCTGTTATAAAAGAGCTTGGCACATCAAGATATTTGGTTGATTTATTAAGCTCTTCAACACCTAAATTTATATTGCCAGTGGCTGTTTTTATCCTTGGTTCGTTTATCAGCTTCTCAACTGGAACAAGCTATGGCACAATGGGTATTTTAATGCCTCTTGCTATCCCACTAGCTTATGCTGTCGGCAAAAACTACGGCCTAGAGGGCGATGCAATGCACGCTTATATGATCGTAAATATTTCAGGCGTGCTTACAGGTGCGATCTTTGGCGATCACTGCTCACCGATATCGGATACTACGATCCTTTCATCAATGGGTGCAGGATGTAATCATATCGATCACGTATCGACTCAAATGGTCTATGCGCTTAGCGTTTGTGCGGTTTGTGTGCTAGTTGGTTACTTGCCGGTTGCACTTGGTCTTAGCGTTTGGATCGCGCTTCCTTGCGGATTTTTAGCGATTTGGGCGCTAGTTAGATTTGTTGGAAAGAAAGTAGAAGCATAAATTTGGATTGCAATTATTTAAAAGAGTGCGGCTCTTGCACTCTTTTTACTCCTTATAATGAGCAAATTTTATTTAAAACTGACCTTGTAAAACAAAATTTTTCAGAGTTTTATGATGGTGAGTTTGATGTTTTTAGCTCAACACCAAAACACTACCGCACAAGAGCTGAGTTTGGTATCTGGCACGAAGGCAGCAAGCTTTGCTATACGATGTATGCAAGCGAAAAGGGCAAAAAAGTCTTTATAGATGATTGTCCAAAGGTCTGCGAGCAAATTTCAGATCTCATGCCAAGCTTGCTTTATAACTTGCAAGAGAACGAAATACTGCGCGCAAAGCTTTTTGGCGTAGAATTTATCTCTTGTAAAAGCGGTATTTTGGTCACACTTCTTTACCATAAAAGGCTTGATGGCGAGTTTGAAGCGGCTATGAAAATTCTAGCTAGCAAGCTTGACGTCACCATACTTGCTAGATCGCGTGGGCAAAAGCTACTAAGTGGTGAGCTAAATTTGATCGATGAGCTAGATGTTGGTGGTGAAATTTATAAATTTAGCCTATCTGAAAATGCCTTTATCCAGCCAAATAGAGCCGTAAATGAAAAGATGATAGCTTGGGCAAAAGAGTGCGTACAAGGCGGTGCTGACCTTCTTGAGCTCTACTGCGGACATGGAAATTTTACCATTCCGCTTTCGTTTAAATTTAAAAATGTCCTTGCCACTGAAATTTCAAAGAGCTCGATCGCAAATGCCCTTAAAAACTGCGAGCTAAATGGGGCAGAAAATATCAAATTTTTGCGTATGGACGCTGATGAGCTTATGAGTGCATTTGCTGGCGTTAGGGAATTTAATAGGCTCAAGAATATAAATTTAAGCAATTTTAACTTCTCTCACGTCCTTGTTGATCCGCCTCGTGCAGGACTAAGCGAAAGTGTCATAAATTTCATCAAAAATTTTAAAAATATCATCTATATCTCGTGCAATCCAGAGACTCTAAAAGAAAATTTAAATGAGCTTTGTAAAAGCCATAAAGTGATAAAATTTGCCATTTTTGATCAGTTTGCAAATACTCATCACATCGAGTGTGGCGTGCTACTAAGGGCAAAAGAATAATTTAAAAAAGGAAAAATAAAAATGGTTTCACTAAATAAAATTATCCAAGCAAAGATCACGATCGGTCATTTCGTAAATAAAACTCCATTTGCTCTGAGTGCAAAACTTAGTAAAAATTTGGGAGCAAGCATCTATCTAAAAGAGGAAAATTTACAACGAACCGGAGCTTATAAAATAAGAGGCGCTTACAATAAAATAGCTAGCCTAAGTGATGAGGAGAGAAGGCGTGGTGTCGTGGCTGCAAGTGCTGGCAACCACGCTCAAGGTGTAGCTATAAGCGCAAAAGAATTTGGCGTACACGCTTGCATCATTATGCCAGAATCAACCCCGCTTCTAAAGGTTGCTGGTACGAAAGACCTTGGCGCAGAGGTTATTTTAAAAGGTGATAATTTCGATGAGGCGTACGCTTTTGCGGTTAATTACGCCAAAGATAAGGGTATGACCTTTGTTCATCCATTTAACGACGAGTACGTCATGGCGGGGCAGGGCACTGTGGGGCTTGAGATGCTTGATGAGATAAGCGACCTTGATATAGTCATCGTCCCAGTTGGTGGCGGAGGATTAGCTAGTGGTGTGGCTAGTTGTATAAAGCAGGTCAATCCAAAGACAAAAGTAATCTGCGTTGGTGCAAAGGGTGCTCCAGCTATGTTTAACAGCTACGGCGCTAAAAAGAGCATAAACTCAAAATCGGTCCGCACCATAGCTGACGGTATCGCTGTGCGTGATGCGAGCGAGATCACACTGGCAAATATTGTAGAGTGCGTGGATGAGTTTGTACAAGTCGATGACGAGGAGATCGCGACTGCGATTTTGTT
This sequence comes from Campylobacter concisus, assembly GCF_002914195.1. GTDB lineage: Bacteria > Campylobacterota > Campylobacteria > Campylobacterales > Campylobacteraceae > Campylobacter_A > Campylobacter_A concisus_M. Next base: position 236,255 of record NZ_PPAU01000090.1, read on the forward strand.
TTTGCTAGAGACTCAAAAGATCGTAGTTGAGGGAGCTGGCGCAGCTGGCGTGGCAGCACTTATGCATGATAAGATCAAATTTAAAAAAGGCGCAAAGATAGGCGTAGTACTAAGTGGCGGAAATATCGACGTACAGGTGCTTTCTATTATCATTGAAAAGGGTCTTATCAAGTCTCACCGCAAGATGACACTACAAATAACGCTTGTGGATAAGCCAGGAGCTCTCATGAGTCTAACTGATAGCCTAAAATCAGCAAACGCAAACATCGTGAAAATCGACTACGACCGCTTCTCTACCAAGCTTGACTACGGCGATGCAAGCATTACGATCACGCTTGAGACAAAGGGTCTTGAACATCAAGAAAAGATCAAAGAAGTTCTTACTAAAAACGGTTTTTCTTTCACTCAACTATTTTAATTTAATGGCTCGCTACTATTTAAAGTAGCGAGCATAACTTCTACTAAAACAGTATCTCAAATTTCGCATTTAGACTGTTTGACTTCACGTCTTTAGCAAAAGCACCTGTGTAAGATAGACCTAAATTTATATTTTTATAAACATTTGCTTTTACACCAAGGCTAGCTGTGCCAAGATCGCGCACCTCTTTTCCTTCAAGTTCCAAGTATCCAGCATTTGCGATATTTACGCCGATATTTGGTCTCGTATCGCCAACTAGTCTATTGTAGGCTACATCTGCTTCAAGTTTCATCTTTGTACTACCAAGGCTAAATGGCACACTAGGATTTAAGCCTAAGCTAAATATGCCTAAATTTCTAGCTTTTTCATCAACGTCCATTCTAAAAATTCCTACATTTTGGCTAGTGCTATCAGTTTTCATACGTAGATAGCTTGCGCCCACATAAGGATTTAGTGAGAAATTTGTACTGTTAAAGCTAGTTAGTGCCAAATTTGCGTAAGTAGTAAGTGCTTTTTCTTTGCTTTTTACATGCTCATTTGAGTAAAAGCTAGCTATTGTAGCACCATTTTGCGTTTTGCGTTTTGCATTTGTGTATATGAGGCCAAGGTCTAGCTTTGTGCTAGAAATTTGGCTTTTTCCGTAGATACCGATGCTTGTGCCTTTTGTTTTGTAAGCATTTTCGCCATCTTCTTTTACTTTTTCGTTGCTAGCACCAAGCACGCCACCAAGTGTGAAAACATCATTTACATTGCCGTCAAATCCAAAAAGCTGAGTAAGTGAGTTTGCTTTTACATCATCAAATTTCATAGCGTTAGCCATGGTATTTGACCAAAATTTCATGCCACTTGCATCGATTGCTTTTGCACTGAATGGATCAAATTCATGGTTGATGATTGCATTTTTGAGCAAGATGTTTTCTAGTAAAAATGCATTATGTTGAGCTAAATTTGCATTATTTGCAAATGTTTTTAGCGTATCACTTGCTTCTTTTGGAGTAGCGTAGATGAAGTGCCTATATAGGTCGCTCGTGATGACTGCTGGTCTACTTCTAAACGGCGAAGCAAGGAGTGCTGGTCTGCTAGCAGTGCTCTCTATGAGCTGTGCTACTCTTTTTTGGCCGTCGCTAGCTGCTATACTTGTTATTGTATTTTTTGATTTTTTGAGTGTTAGCTCTAGCTTGTTGTCACTATAATTTCTAGTAAGGTCAAAAAATGCGTATTTTTTTGAGATGGTGTCGTTGTAGCCACTAAAATTTCCAGTTACAGCATAAGTTTTTGCCTTTGAGCCATCATCATATAGTCTTTTCATGACATCTACATCTGGCTTACTTATATCTATGATAGAGTTCTTCTCAAAATTTAGATTTAAATTTGCTGCATTATTTGAGATGATATAACTACCACCTGTTTTTATAGTAGCTTTTACTGTGTCACTTGTACTTTTTCTAGTTACATCTTTAAAAGATAGCTTTTGAGAAAATCTATTTCTATCAATCTCCCTAACACTCATCTCTTTAACAATCTCAAGTGCACCGCCATTTTCAACTACTACTTCGCTTGATTTTAGTGATTGATTTAGCGCTGTGATCTTGCCACTTTTTATTATGGTTTTGCCAGTGTATGAGTTGGTGCCTGCTAGTTTTAGAGTGCCTAGACCTCTCTTAATAAGAGTTCCTTCATAGCCTTCGCTAGCTCTTTGTTCTCTCGCTTTTTCTCTAGCGTTACCTATATCAAGTTCAGCCCTTTGCTCAGCTGTCAAATTTGACATTTTCTCAAGCTCAGCCTTGCGATTAGCCCAAATTTTTGCCTCTGCCTCATCTTCAGTCTTTCTGTATTTTATAGCTACATCACTGATATTGTTTGAGTAAAGATCATCTGTGTCTAGACTTACATCAAATACGCCTAGTAGCTGTCCTGGTCCAAACATAGCCTTTGACATATCAAGTGCTCCCCAGCCCCAGCGCTCATCAGGTACGCCAAGTGGCGCAGTAAAACCAGAAATTCTTCTTGTATCGGCTGGCTTTTTAAACTCATCTCTAACTTGTCTTGCTGTAGTTAGTAAAACATCTCTTGCTTGAGAGTTGCTCATATATGGATATCTTTGCATGACAAGACCAAGTGCGCCAGTGACGTGTGGAGCTGCCATTGATGTACCATCCCAGCTATCGTAACCAGCTTCTCCATTTTTAGGATCAACCGTGCTTGATTTTATGCTTTTACCAGGTGCTGCGATACTCCACCATTTTGAGTGTCCTGCGGTGTTAAAGTATTGTGTATTGCCATCTGCCATTCCAGTAACATTTATCCAGTATTTTTCAGCATCTGGACGAAAATATGGAAGCATTGCTCTTGTGTATGACTCTTTCATGCCATTTCTATTTCCGGCAGTGAAGACTTGAATGATGCCGTATTTTTTGGCGACTTCATAAGCGGCATCTAAGAAATTTTTACCATTTGTGACAAATGGATAGTAGCTTTTATAGGCTGCGTCAAGGTCTTTTATGTCTAAGCTATTGCCGCCATCAAATCCAGTTGCTCCCTCATAAGCTTTATAAAATTTTCGGTTTGAACCCCAGCTATTATTTATAGCTCTTGCGCCACCTTTGGCTAGTCCCTCATAAGATGCTAAAAAGAAGTTGTAGTCTTGGTTTGGTCCATATGTCATACCGTCGGTTCCGCCAGTATTTCCTACTATAAGTTTTGAGCCAAACGCTACACCATGCATCCCTTTGCCATCTCTTGAGCCAGCAATTGTACCAGCTACGTGCGTACCGTGTGAGTCATTTACGCCAGCGATCCAGTTGCCATCAGCTTCAAATTTTTCACCTTTTTTAAAGTCGCCAAAGTCAGCTCTGTTTTTGTCAGTGCTTCCTTTTTTTAAAAAAGGAGAGTTGCCGTGCTCAGTATCTGGATATTTTTGTCCATCTTTGTAGTAGCTGCCAGAAATTTTTAGTGCGCTTATCCTACCGTCACTAAGTTCAGGGTGGCTAAGTAATGCGCCAGAGTCCATAACGCCAAGCGTTACACCTTCACCTGTCGCTCCAAGAGCATACGCGATAGCCGCATTTATACGCTTTAGTCACCAGTATGCTTCATACTCGGCGCTTTGCCAGCTACTTATGTCGCCAAATTTACCACTTTCTTGATCGTTAGCATTTAGTGAATTTGCAAACAAAAGAGCACAACAAGCTGCGCTTATCAAAATACATTTTTTGTTTAAAATGGATCTTTTCACATCTTATCCTTATGCATAAAATTTAAATGGATTGTAATATCCTTAAAATAAATCATTAATTAAAATATTAAAATTTATGATAAAAATTTACTTTAATAATCCATCTTTTACGCTATTTTTACTATAAGATATGAAAAAATGATTAAAATAGTATCACATAAATATTATTAATTACGATTTTATTTTAAAACAATTATTTAAATATAATTTTTAATAAAAGTAGAATTTCATCTCTGCTTTACAAATTTAAGCTAAAATAGCAAGCTTTAAAGGAGAAAGAATGAGCGAATATGCAAATTTGATATTAGCTATCTTACTAGCTGTTTTGGCATTTGCATTTTATAGGTCAAATAAGGCGTTAAAAAAGGTAAAAGATGATAGCGAAAATCTCTCAGTCAGCACTGAAATTTCGCAGCTAAAAAGCATCGGCGAGCTTTCAGTTTTTCAAGTATATAGCAAAGAGATCGTCACAAAAACTGATCATGCGTTTGGAAATTTTGGCAAAGAGTATCTAAGATGGCTAATAAGTGAGAAGAAGCTTTCGATGATATTTGAGTTTGAGATAAATTTCATCTACGATCTAACTAGCCCAAAGCTCGAGATCACGCAGATCGCAAACTCTAGCTACAAGATAAAAATGCCTCCTTGCAAGTATAAATTCTCAATCGCTGACATGAAATTTTACGATGAGAAAAACGGTAAATTTATACCATTCTTACTGCCTGACTCGCTAAATGGCTTTTTTGGTAGCACTTTTACAGAAGAAGATAAAAATAGGCTAATAGAAGAAGCTAGAAACGAAGTCAAAAAGATGAGCGTTCGCCTTGTCTCACAGCTTCAAAGTAAAATTCATAAATCAGCTCGCGATACGCTTGAAGCGATAGCTAAGAGCTTTGGAGCAAACAAGGTCGAGTTTGTCTTTGATGATAATGATGAGCAGATAAGCTCGCAACTAAATTTAGAAAATATTGCATAAAATTTTAAAAAGGAGAAAAAATGAGCGTAAATTCACAAGAAGTCACGCAGACACCAGGCGACAACACAGTCTTTCAAACATGGGTTTTAAAAGATGATAAAAAGGCGTGCAAAGAGGGCTTTGCTAGTCTTTGCGCCCTGGTTATAAATTTAAATAAAACTGCAAAGGTTAGATTTGGCGCGGGCGAAAATGTAAACTGCGTTCTTGGTGTGGGTCATGATGCTTGGAAAAAGCTTGAAATTTCAAAAGAGTTGCCAAAAGAGCTTGTAAATTTTAAAGCGATCAAGGGCGACAAACATGAGGCTGTTAGCACAAAAGGTGATTTGCACATTCATATCCGTGCGTTAAATGCGGCTGATTGTTTTGATATGGCACAAAGTGTAAAGGATGTGTTATATAAATTTGCTGATCTTGTAGACGAGGTGCAAGGCTTTAAATACCACGACGGCAGGGCGATCATAGGCTTTGTTGATGGCACTGAAAATCCTGATGGTGAGGATAGAGATCATTTTGCAAAAGTGGGCAACGAGGATGCTAAATTTAAGGGTGGAAGCTACGTTTTTGTGCAAAAATATTTTCATAATATGAAAGAGTGGAACGCCACAAGCGTGAGTGAGCAAGAAAAGGTTATAGGTCGCTCAAAGCAGCTTGATATCGAGATGAGCGAGGATGTAAAACCTACAAATTCGCATTCAGCTGCTGCAAATGTTGGGGACGATAAAAAGGTCGTGCGTGGCAATATGCCTTTTACTGAAGGCAGCAAAACAGGCACTTATTTCATTGCTTATGCGAGTACGTTTTCAACGGTTGAGCTTATGCTTAAAAAGATGTTTATCGGCGAGCCAAAGGGCAACTCAGATAGGCTGCTTGACTTTAGTACGCCAGTAACTGGTGCCCTATATTTTGTGCCAACAGTTGATATGTTAAGCGATTATGAGGGCTAAATTTAAATGGGTGAGGCAACTTGCCCTTTTAAATTTTAAATAAAAATGCCAGAGTGGTTTATTTACGCAGCTCTTTCAGCTGTTTTTGCTGCACTTACTGCACTCTTTGCCAAACTTGGCGTAAAGGACATCGACAGCGATTTTGCAACATTTATAAGAACGATCGTTGTCATTTTTATGCTCGTTTTGCTTCTAAGCGTGGCTAAAAAATGGCAGCCACTAAGCTCTCTAAGTCCCAAAAACTGGCTCTTTCTCATACTTAGTGGCATAGCTACTGGGTTATCTTGGCTCATGTATTTTAAAGCAATGCAAGTAGGCAATGTTTATCAAGTGGCTTTGGTTGATAAATTTAGCGTTGTGCTTGCTGTTATTTTGGCTGTCATCTTTTTTGGTGAGAGGCTAAATTACAAAGAAATTTTAGCCATTTGTCTTATTATTTCAGGCGTTGTTTTATTGATTTTCAAGTAAAAATTTATACTCTATATCTAACAAAAGAACAAAAATCAAAGCTATCTTAATTTAATGGTATTTTGTGATCTAAAATTTATTCAAAAATTTTAATTATCAAGATATCTTTATTAATTTTTAAAAAGCATTAAATAGAGGGTAAATTTAATACTAATTTTAATTCTTTTTCGATAAATTAAAGCGATTTTAACTTTTTAAAGGAGGAAAGATGAAGTCCATAACTTCAAAGATAGCGATGATTATCATCTCATTGCTAGTTATTTCGTTTGCTGCTATTTCAGCAGTCAGCTACTATACAGCGGAAAGTAAGGTAGTAGAGTTGGTCAGCCAGACCCAGGATCAGATTCTAAGTGACATCAAAGCTACTACGGATTCTTTTTTTGAAGAATATTTAGAAGTTGCTAAAAAGTATGCTTTAGATATAGCACAAACACCAAATAATGATGACTCGTACATGGAAAAAACAAAAATGCAAAAAGAAAGCGTTAGTCGTCTAGTTACTGATATTTTTTATGGTCGCGAGAGTGATGGACATTTTTTCCAGTCTGACGGCACTAGAACAACTCCAGCCGATAACTACGATCCTAGAACTAGAGGTTGGTATAAAGCAGCAAAGAGCGCAAATGGTGCTATCTATACCGAACCTTATAAAGCTGCCTTGTTTAACGCTTTAGTAATTAGTTTTGCTGCTCCAGTAAATAAAAATGGAAATTTTGATGGTGTTTTGGGGCTTGATTTAAATATGGATGCTTTAAGTAAAAAAATTCTCGAAATGGGTAAAACAAAATACGGTTACGTCTATTTAATAAATAAAGAAGGCGTAATGCTAATGCACAATGACCCAAACAATGTTGGTAAAACCGTTCCTGCTAGCAAATATATTGCTGAGGCTTTTGCAGCTAAAAAATTTGATGAAAATGGACTTATTCCTTATACAAACTATAAAGGCGAAAACGTAACAGCCAAAGTCCTTCCTATAAACGACCAAGGCTGGCTAGCCGTAGCCGCTATCGGAGCAGATACTTTTTCGTCTAATACCTTGCCTTTATTAAAAGCTCAAATAATCTTAGCCGTAGCTTTTATAGTCATACTTTCGGCTATCGTATTTACTCTTCTTAAAAAATCGCTTAGTCCTATTAGAACTATTCAAACCAAGCTTGAAGACGCATTTAAATTTATCACTTACGAAACCCCTAACGCTCCGGAAAAGCTAGTAGTAACTACGCAAGACGAATTCGGCAGAATGAGCGAATCTATTAACGAAAATATAGAAAAAGTCCTTAACGGCGTTAAAAAAGATAGCGCCTTAATAGACGAGATGAACGGTATAGCAAATCTCATGATAAAAGGACACATGGGAGCTAAGATCAATTCCGTTCCTAATAACCCGGCTTTGGTTCAGTTAAAAGATCTGCTAAATAAATTCTTTACTTCTATTTCCGAAAATTTAAAAGGCATAGCCGTAGTTTTAGCTTCTTATAACAAAAACGACTATACTCCTAGATTAGAGCTAAAACCGGAGCTTGAAAGCGACCTAAAAGATATGATAGTAGGCCTTCAAAGCGCGGGCGACGCAGTAAGCAATATGCTAAGGGAAAATTTAAAAGAAGCTCAGGTCCTAGAAGAAAAAGCTAAAATCCTAGCAGAATCTATGAGAACCCTAACCGACGGAGCCCATAAGCAAGCAGACTCCATCCAAGAAAGTGCGGCCGCTATAGAAGAGATGAGCAGTTCTATGAACGCCATTAGTCAAAAAGCTAGCGACGTAACAAGACAAAGCGAAGAGATTAAAAACATCATCGTTATTATTAGAGATATAGCCGATCAAACCAACCTACTTGCTCTAAATGCGGCTATCGAAGCGGCACGTGCTGGTGAGCATGGACGAGGCTTTGCCGTAGTCGCCGACGAGGTTAGAAAACTAGCAGAGCGAACTCAAAAATCACTTGGCGAGATCGAAGCTAACGCAAATGTTCTAGCTCAAAGCATTAACGAGATGAGTGAAAGCATCAGAGAGCAAAGCGAAGGCATAAATATGATAAATCAAAGCGTAAGTCAGATCGACAGTATTACAAAACAAAATATTAATATTGTTGGTACAACAAATGAAATTACTGACCAAATAGATGAAATGGCTAAGACGATAGTAGCCGACGTTAGAAAGAATAAATTTTAATCTTAGAGCCGAATTTAGGGGTTTGCCTCCCCTAAATTCTAATTTTATTTAGCTGATTTTAACTACCTAAAATGAAAAAATAATTCAAAATTATTATTTAATGTATACATCACTATTTTGTAATTAATATTATTTAATACTATTTAATATAAAAAAATATAATCGCATCTTAAAAATTTTTCTAAAAGGAAAGTAAATGCGATCAATTGCAAACAAAATATCTTTAATGCTAATACTGGCATTATTTATATCATTCTCGCTAATATCTCTAGCTAGCTATAACACAGCTCATGATAAAACCATTGAGCTAGTAATACAAACTCAAAAGCAAATCTTAAAAGATGTGAAAATCACATTAAATAGCTTTTTTGATAACAATCAGTATGCTATAGAGAAAATGGCTGAGACTCTTAGTAAGATAAGCGAGAAAAGTGATGGCTCGATGAATGCAGATGGTATAAATTTAGCTTTATCTCAAGCAAAAGCTATATCTGGAAAAGAGATCACTCTTGTTTACGCTGGATATGAGGATGGGGCTATGTTTAGATCAAATGGGCAAAATAAAGCTGGATATGATCCAAGAGTTAGAGGATGGTATAAACAAGCTAAAGCCGAGAATAAGCCAATATATACTGATCCATATATGGCAGCTTCATTAAATGCGATGGTTATAACCTTTGCTGCACCTATTAAAAATATTGGAGTTACTGGTATAGATGCATCTATTGAGGAGTTGAGCAATAATATATCGCAAATCAGTAAGACTGAATACAGCTATGCTTTTGTTACAGATCAAAATGGCAACGTTATAATGCACCCAAATAAAGAATTAGTCGGCAAACCTCACGAGATCGCTAAAAGCCTAATAAAACAATATAATGAAAAGAAATTTGATGAAAATGGATTAATAGCATATAAAAATACAAAAGGCGAAGATGTCTATGCCTATATGCTAGAGATAAATGATAAAGGCTGGCTAGCAATAACAGCAATGGATCAAAATATCTTTAGCTCGCATACTTTACCTATTTTAAAAGTTCAGATTATTTTAGCCATTATATTTATAGCTATTTTATCTTTGATCGTATATTTCTTGCTAAAAAGATCGCTTAATCCTATTAAAACTATTACAGATGCTTTGGTTAGTTTCTTTAGATTTTTAAATTTTGAGATAAAAGAGCCAGTTGTTTCAAAGGTAGCAACAAAAGATGAATTTGGTGTAATGAGCAAACTAATAAATGATAATATTGCTAAAATTTTTGACAATGCCGATCAAGACTCTAGAGTGGTATCTCAATCTGTTGAAACTGCAAAGGCGATAGAAAATGGAAATCTAAAAGCAAGGATAGTAGATGTTCCAGCCAATCCAAAACTAATTGAATTAAAAGATGTCTTAAATAAAATGCTAGATGTTTTGGAAAAAAGAGTCGGTAGCGATTTAAATATGATCCAAAAAACTTTTAATGATTTTAGAAATTCTGATTTTACTTCAAGAATTTTGGATGCCAAAGGCAATGTCGAACTAGTAACAAATGAGCTTGGCGAAGAGATAGCTAATATGCTTGCGTTTAACTTAAAACAAGCACAATTCTTAGAAGAAAAAGCCAAAAATTTAGATGCATCAATGAAGCAAGTAACTCAAGGTGCTAGCACACAGGCAAATTCTCTCCAAGAAAGTGCTGCTGCGATCGAACAAATGAGTAGCTCAATGAGCGCAATTAGTCAAAAGACTGTAGATGTTATAAAACAATCTGAAGAGATTAAAAATATCATCGTTATTATTAGAGATATTGCAGATCAAACTAACTTACTTGCCCTAAACGCTGCTATCGAGGCAGCACGTGCTGGTGAGCATGGACGAGGTTTTGCTGTAGTTGCGGATGAAGTTAGAAAACTAGCAGAGCGAACTCAAAAATCACTTGGCGAGATCGAAACTAACGCAAATATACTTACTCAAAGTATCAATGAGATGAGTGAAAGCATCAGAGAGCAAAGCGAAGGCATAAATATGATAAATCAAAGTGTAAGCCAGATTGATAGCATTACAAAGCAAAATGTTGATATCGTGAGTTCAACAAATGAAATCACCGCCCAAATCGATGAAATGGCTAAGACAATAGTAGCTGATGTTAAAAAGAATAAATTTTAACCTTGCGGCTTGATATTTAAAATTTCATTAATATTTCATCCTCAAAATCTGAGGATGAAAATAACCCCCTTTTATCTCTAATCTTAAAATTATTTTTTGTTTTATAAATATAATAAAATTTTTAAAAATAATCTAATATTTATAGCTTTATAGTGATATTACTAGTTAAATTTTTATAGATTATGTTTGCTGTAATGTAATGAAAATTATTAGAATTTATCCTTGCAATTATTGCTATTTAAGTAAGGAAATAAAATTTTTTAATAATACTTTATGTTACTTTTTTACTCAAGTGTTTAAAAACAATTTTACTTTGATTTCTTTAGCTTTTTTGATAACCACTCTAAAATTTTTAAATTTTATTAAATAGTATTTTCTTTTAAAATCGTACTTTGTGAGAAAATTAATATTTTTATGTAGAAAAATATTTATATTTTTGGCTTAAGTTTTTTGAAATTTTTGTAAATGTCAATCAGTTGTAAATAAGTTTTGCAAGGTTAATATCAATTAAATTTGTTTTAAATCTTTAAAGGAGAAAGAATGAATCGACGAGAATTCATAAAGAGTGCCGCAGCTAGTGCTGCTTGCGCAAGTGCTGGTATAGCTGTGCCAAGCTCGCTAAGTGCAGCAAGCGAAGCAGAAAAAGGCTGGCGTTGGGACAAAGCTGCCTGTAGATTTTGCGGAACTGGATGTGGCATCATGGTTGCAACCAAAGAGGGCAAGATAGTAGCTGTAAAAGGTGACCCAGAAGCACCGGTAAACCGCGGTCTAAACTGTATCAAAGGCTATTTTAATGCTAAGATCATGTACGGCGAAGACAGGATCACTCATCCGCTTTTACGTGTAAACGAAAAAGGAGAATTTGACAAAAAAGGCAAATTTAAGCAAGTAAGCTGGAAACAAGCATTTGATGTCATGGAGGCTCAGTTTAGAAAAGCATATGATGAACTAGGACCTCATGGTATTGGAGTTTTAGGTTCTGGCCAATATACTATTCCAGAAGGTTACGCTGCTGTTAAGCTTATAAAAGGCGGCTTTAGAAGCAATAGCATCGATCCAAACGCAAGACACTGTATGGCAAGTGCAGTTGTTGGTTTCATGCAAACATTTGGTATAGACGAGCCATCAGGCTGTTTTGATGACATTGAGCTTACAGATACTATTGTGGCTTGGGGCGCAAATATGGCTGAGATGCACCCGATCCTTTGGGCGCGCGTAAGCGATAGAAAGCTTAGCGATCCTGATAGAGTAAAGGTTGTAAATTTAAGCACCTACTCAACTAGAACATCAAATTTAGCTGACATCGAGATCATCTTTGCTCCGTCATCTGACCTTGCTATCTGGAACTACATCGCTCGCGAGATAGTTTATAACCACCCAGAGATGATCGATGAAGAATTTGTTAAAAAGCACTGTGTATTTACAACCGGTCCAGCCGACATCGGATATGGTCTGCGCCCAGACATTCATCACAAAAAATATGCTCCAAGCGAGCTAGACACTGCTGCTACTGAGAAGTCAAAGGTACTAAGCGAGGCTGAGGGCGTTACGCTTTCTTATCTTGGACTAAAAGCTGGTGATACACTAGAAAATAAAAATGCTGCAAAAGCTGGTGCGCACTGGCAAATAACATTTGAAGAGTTTAAAAAAGCTCTTGCGCCTTACACACTTGACTTTACAGCAAAGGTGGCAAAAGGCGATCCTAACGAAGACATTAATGAGTTTAAAGCAAAACTAAAAGCACTTGCTGATCTTTATATAGAGAAAAACCGCAAAGTCGTAAGTTTTTGGACTATGGGCTTTAACCAACACCAACGTGGTACATGGGTAAATGAGCAAGCTTATATGGTTCACTTCTTGCTCGGCAAACAAGCACTTCCAGGTTCAGGAGCGTTTTCTCTAACTGGTCAACCAAGTGCGTGTGGTACAGCAAGAGAGGTTGGAACATTTGTTCACCGCTTGCCAGCTGACATGGTTATTGAGAATCCAAAACATAGAGAGATAACTGAAAAAATTTGGAAACTTCCTGCCGGAACACTAAGCGGTGTACTAGCTTCCCACTACGTAAAAATGATGCGTGATCTTGAAGATGGTAAGGTTAAATTTATCTGGGTTCAAGTAAACAACCCATGGCAAAATACTGCAAACGCAAACCACTGGATAAAAGCGGCTCGTGAGATGGATAACTTCATCGTTGTCAGTGATCCTTATCCAGGAATTTCTGCAAAAGTAGCCGACCTTATTCTTCCAACTGCAATGATCTATGAAAAATGGGGTGCTTACGGTAACGCTGAGAGAAGAACACAACACTGGAGACAGCAAGTACTTCCTGTTGGTGAAGCGATGCCTGATATTTGGCAAATGATGGAATTTAGCAAGCGCTTTAAGCTAAAAGATGTTTGGGGTGAGAAAAAAGTAAATGACAAAGTTACACTTCCAAATGTGCTCGATGCTGCAAAAGCTATGGGGTATAGCGAAGAAGATACGCTATTTGATGTACTTTTTGCTAACGAAGAGGCTAAGAAATTTAGTGCAAACGATCCGATCATGGAAAACTACGACAATACAGAAGTATTTGGCGATAGCAGAAAAGTGATCGGCTCAGATGGCAAAGAATTTAAAGGATATGGATTTTTCGTTCACAAATATCTTTGGGAAGAGTATAGAAAATTTGGCGTTGGACACGGCCACGACCTAGCAGATTTTGACACATACCATAAGGTAAGAGGTCTTAGATGGCCAGTAGTTGATGGTAAAGAGACTCAGTGGAGATTTAACACTAAATTTGACCCATATGCTAAAAAAGCTGCTCCAAATGAGAAATTTGCATTCTATGGCAACAAAAATGCAGCACTTCCAACAGGTGATCTAAAAGGTGTACAAAATAAAGAGAAAACTCCTCTTGCAAACAAGGCAAAAATTTTCTTCCGCCCTTATATGGATCCATGCGAGATGCCAAGCAAAGATTATCCATTCTGGTTATGTACTGGCCGTGTGCTAGAGCACTGGCATACAGGTACGATGACTATGCGTGTTCCTGAGCTTTATAGAGCGGTTCCAGAGGCGCTTTGCTACATGCATGAAGATGACGCTAAAAATCTTGGCGTAATGCAAAATGAGATCGTTTGGGTCGAATCACGCCGTGGTAAGGTAAAAGCAAGAGTAGATCTAAAAGGTAGAAATAAGCCGCCAGTAGGTCTTGTTTATGTGCCTTTCTTTGACGAAAACGTATATATAAACAAAGTATGTCTTGACGCTACTTGCCCGATCTCAAAAGAGACTGATTATAAAAAGTGTGCAGTTAAAATTTACAAAGCATAGGTGAGCGATATGGGATTTTCAAGTAGGCGAGAGGCTTTAAAATTTGGAGCAAAAGTAGCGCTTTTGGCTCTTGGTGGAGGCTTTGTTTGGTCGCTTAGTGCCAAAGCTTCGCCACTTATGCTTCTTAGGCCTCCTGGTGCAAAAGAAGAGAAGCAATTTTTACAAAGCTGCATTAGGTGTGGGCTTTGCGTAGAGGCTTGTCCATTTGATACGCTAAAGCTCTCATCGCTAGAGGATGGCATAAGTATTGGAACGCCTTATTTTGAGCCTAGAAAAATTCCTTGCTATATGTGTGAAAATATCCCTTGTGTGCCAGCCTGTCCGACTGGAGCTTTGGACGTAAATTTAGTAAGCACAAAAGGTAAGCTTGACATAAATAAGGCCAAAATGGGTGTTGCGGTGGTCGATATGAAAAACTGCGTGGCACACTGGGGCATACAGTGCGATGCTTGTTACAGGGCTTGTCCTCTTTTGGATAAAGCCTTGTATCTTGAGTATCGCCGCAACGAAAGGACGCAAAAGCATGCGTTTTTACTTCCAGTAGTCGATAGCGACATCTGTACCGGATGTGGTTTATGTGAGCGAGCCTGTATCACCAAAAAAGCAGCCATTACTGTGCTAAACCGTGACGCCGTACTTGGCAAAGTAGGCGATAACTACGTCAAAGGCTGGGTTAAAGAAGATGAAAGACGCATAGACGACGCAGACAGCAAAATAAAGCTTGACATTAAAAAAGCGACTGATTATCTAAATGGTGGCGAGCTATGAAATTTTTAATCTTAAGACGAATAACTCAAATTTCTATCCTAGCGCTATTTATCCTAGGAAATTTTTACGGAGTTAAGATACTTAGCGGAAATTTAAGCTCATCTTTGCTTTTTGGAAAAATTCCACTAAGCGATCCATTTGCTTTGGTTCAAATTTTACTTGCAAGCTTTAGTGCCGGCATAAATGCAATTATTGGAGCTGGCATTATCTTTGCATTTTACGCACTGGTTGCTCCAAGAGCGTTTTGTTCGTGGATATGCCCAATAAATTTACTAACCGATATCGCTTTTAAACTAAGAGAGAAATTTGGTTTTAAGGGCGAAAAGGTCTTAAATGTGAGTAAAAATTTACGTTATTACTTGCTGGCTCTTGCTCTTATATTAAGCCTTGCTTTATCTTATCCAGTATTTGAGAGCGTTAGCTATATTGGCATTATTCAGCGTGGCATTATTTACGGCTCAGCTAGTGCTTTAGGCATAGCGGTTGCGATCATTGCTTTTGATATGTTTGTATTAAAGCGTGGTATTTGCTCGCACGTTTGTCCACTTGGTGCCTTTTATGCCATCATCTCAAAATTTGCCCTAATTAAAGTAAAACATGATGCCCAGGCTTGCACAAAATGTATGAAATGCAAGCTTATTTGCCCAGAGGTGCAAGTGCTTGACATGATCGGTAAAGAGAGCCGCTCGGTTAGCTCAAGCGAGTGTATAAGCTGTGGCAGGTGCATTGATGTTTGTGGAGATGGGGCTTTGAAATTTAGTATTAGAAATTTAAGGAGAGAAAAATGAAAATAAAAATAATGATGCTTGGAGGATTGTGTGCTGCGTTTTTTGCGGCATGTACTTTTAATAATCCAAGTATTAGTGATTCGCAAATCGGCCTTAGAAATATCGATTTGCTAGACGATAAAGATGTTGTATTAAAAGATGTAAACTACACAAAAGAGCCAGCTGGTATGTCAAAGAAATTTGATAGGTCTTTTGAAAATGCACCGCCATTTATCCCACACGATACTGAGGGTTTAGTACCTATCACAAAAGATATGAATATGTGCGTAACCTGCCATATGCCAGAGTTTGCAAAAGATAGTGGAGCAACACCGATACCATCATCTCACTTTTATGATATAAGAAACAAAAAAGATCTTGCAGGCAAGCTTGATGATGAAAGATATAACTGCACAACATGCCACGTTGAGCAACAAACTGGCTTAACTCAGCTAGTCGGTAATAAATTTAAGCCTGACTTTAGAGATAAAAACGGTACTCATAAGTCAAACTTGCTAGATGTTTTAAACGATGGTGTTAAATAATGCAAAGCAGGCGAGAGCTTTTTAGTAAAATTTTGGGGGCAAAATCTGCTCCCAAATTTATAACTCCACCATTTTTTAGCGGTGAGTTTGACTGCGGTGGATGCGATGCTAGCTGTGCAAATGCTTGTGAAAAAGAGCTTCTTAGCTTTGAAAATGAGAGGGTAGTTTTTAAAGTTAAAAAGCTGGGCTGTGACTTTTGTGAAGAGTGCGCAAAGGCTTGTGAGAGTCTTGGTAAAAAGACATTAAGCCCAAATTCGCCAAAGAGTATAAATGCAAAAGTTAGCATCAATGTTTCTAGCTGTCTAGCATGGAACGATACGATCTGCTACAACTGCCTTGATGCTTGTAAATTTAAAGCAGTCGAATTTCTTGGCGTTTTTCGTCCTATTGTTAATCAAAACTGCGTAAGTTGCGGCGAGTGCTTTGATGTTTGCTTTAAAAATTCACTTCAAATGGAGGCCTTATGAGAGCTTTGTTTTTTATTTTTTATCTATTAAATTTTATCTTTGCAAGTGAGATCACCACTCCATATAAGCAAATAGAGGCTAGTGCAAATGTGCTAAGCACAACGCTAATAAATGGCAAACTCTTTATCGCGACTGATGGAGGGACGGTTGAAATTTATGATCCTAAAGAGTCTAAATTTGAAGAGATTATTAAGATGGATGATATAAAAACCTACGTTAGTGATCATGAAAGACCAAAAATTCTAAACGTTGATGAGTTAAACGGCAAGATACTCATCCTAAGCGAGGGTGACTATGCTACAAAGGTGCTTTATATAAGAGAAAATGGGCAGATGAAAAGCATAAAAATGGATAATCAAGCGATAAAAAAGGCATTGTTTTTAGATAATGAGCATGTTGCGCTTGCTTCAATCAGCAATGAAATTTACTTTTTAAACTTAAAAAGTGGCGAAATTTATGACAGCTTTAAAATTTCAATCGCAATGCTCTCAGATATGGAGATAAATGAAGACAGAAGCATGCTAGCTATCGCTTGTGAGAGCGGGAAGGTCTACTTTTATAATATAAAAGCTAAAAAAATGGATCAAATTTTAGATATTCATACAGACAATATCTACGACATCTCCTATAAAAATGGTGTCATGATCAGCGGAGGTACCGATAGGATCGTGGGTATATTCTCAGCTGGAAGCCTAAAAAAGATAAATACCGGATTTTTGGTCTATGGTGTCGGCCTTAGCGATGATGGTAGAGTAGCGGCCTATATGAGTGATGAGATGAGCGATGTAAATTTAGTTGATAGCAAAAGCTTAGAAAATATCGCAATGCTAAAAACTGGACAAAGTACGATAAACAGTATAGTTTTTATAAGCGACAATGAAGTCGTAACTTCAGCCTATGAGAATAAAATTTTGTTTTGGAGAATTAAATGAATATTTCAAGCTTAATAGTTTATACGGACAATAAAAATGAAAGTGTAAAAAATGAGATAAAAAAGCTAAAAGAGTGTGAAATAATAACTGACGCAGACGATAGAATCATAGTGGTAGTTAGCTCAGATAGCATTGAAGATGAGATAAAAAATTTTAAAAAGATAGAGGCTATCAGTGGAGTAGTGAGCGTTGCGATGGTTTATAGCTATCAAGAAGATGCCGAAGAAAATAGGAAAAAGCTAGAAGAAAATGGCAAGATAAGTGAAATTTTAACAAGTGATGAGGTAAAGGCTGAGGATATTACTTATGGCGGCAGCGTGCATCATAGAGTGAAATAGTAAAACTTAAATTTTTAGCTTTTGCATTATCATTAAAATTTATAGTGCAAAAGCCTAGTTTTCGTACAGATCTTCTTAATAAATTCATTGCTAGTACTGCTTATATTTAATTAATTTTGTTTGGCTTGTAGATTAAATTTATGTTCAAGGGTTAATAGATTTTGGGTGAAAAAATCACTCAGCGAGCATTAAAATCAAAAACATAACAAGTGAATTAATTTTAGTTTAGAAGATCTTGAGATGATGCTTGTATAAAGAATTCTAGTAGGCTAGTTTTGGCTTACTAAAATTTCTAGCCTAAGGTCTATCTTTGATCAAATTTAATAAATTTTCTCCAATGTTTTCATTTGTTAGATTTGAAATTTCTTTATAAAAATTTCCTTTTTTGTCTATTAAATATATTGAAGAGCTGTGGGCAACAGAGTAGCCCATGGCTGAGTTTTCAAGACGGACTTTTTGAAATTTTACACCATAGGTTTTTGCCACTTCTTTTAAGGCGTTTAGTTTTAATCCATCGGCATCTTTGTAGAAATTTTTTGCCATTAGAGTTAAATTTTCAGGAGTATCGCGTTCAGGATCAAGCGTAATAAAAAGTAGCTCAAAGTCATCTCTTTTTAGCTTGTTTAGCTCATCGCCAATCAAAGAGAGCGCAGTAGGGCAGACATCGGGGCAAAAAAGATAACCAAAATATATAACTTTGTACTTTCCGTCGTAATTTTTAAGACTTACTTCACCATTTTGTGAAAGTGCCTTAAAATCATACTTGTTTGGCTTTATTAGCAAAAGTGCAACACCTATACAAATTAAGATTATTATTAAGCCCCAAAATGCCTTTTTCATCGTTACCTTCTATAATTTTAGATCAAGATCTACAAAAAAACCAGTTTCTTTTTCGTCATCAAGCACTTTAAATCTATATCTCATAAGCTCGACAACACAAGCACTTAGTACTACTTGAGCAGTTAAGTTATCGCCTCTTGGCTCAAGTCTTGCTTTGATCGATCCCATATTCATATTTATGCCGTCTATCTCAAGACTAGGATTTTTTAGCCCTAAATTTTTACCGTTAATTATTTTAAAGCTAAAAGGCCTCATAGCATAAATAGGTCTTGGCGAGATATCTATTTTTAGCTTTACGCCTTTAAATTCCATCTCACAAGATTTATTGTTTAGATCACATTTTAAAGGATCTAGCGATGTGTTTACATCGGCAAATTCAGGCGGATCTTCCTTGCTTGTTGTCATAAGCTTATAGCCTATAGAAAAAGCACCTAAAACAATAAAGATAAATGAAAAAATAATTATGATTTTTTTCATTATTTAAAGTTTTTAGTTACTCCAATATTATCAAGCTTTATGCTCTCGCCATTGCTAAATTTTAGCTCTAAATCAACTTTATCACCATCTTTTAATGGTTTATTTAGATCCATAAGCATAATGTGTAAACCGCCAGGAGCTAGTTTTGTTTCGCCATTTTTTGGGATCACTGCATCTTCGATTTGAACCATAGCCATCATACCATCATTCATTTTGTGTGTATGAATTTCTGTACTTTTGCAAACGCTTGAATGAGCACCAATAAGCTTTACATCAGAATTTGAAGCATTTTTTATATCCATAAAAATTGCACTATTGTTTGTGCCAGGTTTTGTATCTCTAGCTCTAACATTTTCTAGGCTGATATCAGCCGCCATAAGAGCAGAAGCTGCAAGCATCGCACCAAAAACGAATTTCTTCATATTTTTCCTTTGTGATAAAATTAATAATGGTTTTCACATTATACATTTAGAACTACTTAATTTACCTTTAAAATCTAAAAATATAAATTTTTTAGGATATAATTACGGACTAAATTTTACTTTTTGGGATATTTCACTTGAAAAAAATTATATTTTTCTTCATCGCGTTATCGCCTTGTCTTTTTGCCCAAAATTACGAAGAAATTTACTTAAAAAATGGCTCAGCTGCTGTTATTGACGCCATCGAAAAAAATATTTTAAGTAAGGATTACTGGCTAAAAAAGCTTGAAGGCAAGGATGTAAGATATGGATATTATGACAATGAGATACTTCTAAGTGTAGTTGATAAAACTAAAAAGAAGCTTGAAGTGATCTCTTATAATGGTGGCATTACAAAAAAGCTTTTTAACTCAAGTGTTATAGTTGGCAAAAATGGCGATAAGCTTCTTGAAGGCGATCTAAAAACACCGGTTGGAGTGTATCAGCTTACACGTAGATTTACCCCAAATGATAGATATCTTGGCCCGCTTGCATTTTCGCTTTCGTATCCAAATTTGCTTGACAAACTTGCAAAGCGAAATGGCGGTGGCATTTGGATACATGGCTATCCACTTGATGGTCAAAGGACAGATGAGCTAAAAACAAAAGGCTGCGTGGCCATGCAAAATGATACTTTGATGAAATTTGATGATGTAGTGGATCACAAAAAAACACTTGCATTTATTTATGAAGATAAGCGTCCAGAAGCTAGTGCAAAAGATATTGCAGTGATCATTTCTGGACTTTTGGGCTGGAAAAAGACATGGAGCGAGAGCGACATTGAAAACTATCTTAAATTTTACGATAAAAACTTTGAGCGATACGATGGTATGAGCTTGGAAAAATTTAAAAGTATGAAGCGGGCTATTTTTTCTAAAAAAGAGAAAAAACGCATTAGTTTTTCAAATTTTCTCATCACGCCTTATCCAAATCTTAAAAACGATAGGCTTTTTCGTGTGAGTTTTTATGAGGATTATGTTTCAGATACACATAAATTTGCTGGGCAAAAGACGCTTTATGTGAAGCTTTATAACGATGATATGAAAATTTTTATAGAGGAGTAAAAGTGGAAAAATCTCAAGAAGTAAAAGAAAAAATCGAAAAAATTTTAGAGGCAAGAGCTGCTTTTTTTGCTGAGCTTGACCGCCAAGTTCCAAAGAAAAATGGCACTGATGTTTTTGATTTTAGCAAAGTAAAAGAGGCTGATCTGAAAGAAATTTACGCTAAATTTTATGCATTTGATTATAACGTAAGAAAACTTTTACCGGATGTTTATACTGCTTTTAATGTGAATTTTAATGTCTGAAATACGTCTGAATAAAGCTTCATATATTCATAACCTCACTCAAATTTGTGCTAAAGCTGGTGGCAAAGAGAAAGTAATAGTTGTATTAAAAGACAATGCTTATGGCCATGGCGCAAGGCTTATTGCAAATGAAGCTAAAAAATTTGGTATAGAAATTTGTGCTGTAAAAAGCGAGTTCGAGGCAGATGAAATTTCTGACATATTTGAAAATATTCTCATTCTCTCACATATCCCAACCGGAAATGAAAGTAGTAAATTTATCTATGCGATAAATGATACAGAGGCACTTTTGAAGATAAAAGATGGCTCAAAAATCAATCTTGCAATTGACACTGGTATGCATAGAAATGGGCTTGATATAAGCGAGCTTGATTACGCCTTTGAAATTTTAACAAGAAGGAATTTAGAGCTTCTTGGAGCTTATACACATTTTCGTGCAAGTGATGAGCTAAATGCTGATTATTTTGTGCAAAGGGAAAATTTTAGGGCTGCAAAAGAGAAAATTTTGGCTCTTTGCGATGAGTTTGGTATAAAAAAACCGATCTTTCACTCTCACAACTCAGCTGCGCTTGAAAGAGCAAGCAAAATCGATGATGATATGGTGCGTGTTGGCATCGCTCAGTATGGATATGCTCAGTTTGGTGATAGTTTGGGATTAAAGCCAGTACTTTCGCTATGGGCAAGAAGAGTTAGCAGGCGCATTTTAAAAAGTGGTCAAGGTGTTGGATATGGTGCTAAATTTAGCGCAAAAGAAGATATAAATGTAGCCACTTATGATCTTGGATATGGTGATGGATTGCTAAGATACAATGGATGTGGCGAGCTAAGACTTGCCAATAACGAGCCAATACTGGGCAAAATTTCTATGGATAGCTTTAGTTGTAAAGATAGCGGCGAGTGGGTCTGTGTCTTTGATGATGTAAATATTTGGGCAAATTTTTTTGATACGATAAGTTATGACATTTTAGTAAAACTCTCGCCAAACATTACTAGAAAATTTATATAAAGGCAATATGTGAAAAAGATTGTTTTATTAGCCCTTGCTAGCCTTGCTTTTGGTGTGCAAGAGAGCGAGTTTAAAGTTTATGAGCAGATACTAAATCAGCTTGACACTAAGCAGATCCCAGCTTTTATCGTCCAAACCGCAAAGCCAAATTTACCAAGTAGGGTTGATGAGATGATCACACTAAAAGATGTGAGTAGCATCGGGTTAAACATACATGGTGAGTTTGTTTTAAACGAGACCAAGACAAAGAGGATAAAAGGCTACAACAAAGCTCAAATTTTAGCTTTAAAAGATGAGTTTTATAAAAATGGAAAAGATGCGCTTTGCAACTCAGGTATGGCAAGAGCTGTGCTAAATCGTGGCATCACTCTAAGTGGTAGTTACGGCTTTGAGGGTAGGCATTTTTTTGATATAAATTTGGATAAAAGTAGTTGCGAGTAGTCATTTTTTTACTGTTTTTTTACTCGCTTGCCCTGGCTCTTACGCCAGATATGGCAGCGAAAAATCACGCAACTTACTACAAAAAAAAGCTCCCATTTATCTGCACGCCAACACTGACGCTTAATGATATTTTAAATGTTGGCAACACGCTCATTTATAGATATGCCATCAAACACGTAAGAAAGCAAGAGATCAAAAGGCTTGAAGAGAAAGAACTTTTGGAATTTATCGAAGCTATCAAAAAAGAGAATTTGCGAACTGCTTGCAAAGATAAAGAGATCTTAAATATGCTAAGCATCGGTGTTACATTGGATGAGCTTTTTTATTCAGAAAATGGTGAGCTGATCTTTGAGTACACTATAGAAGATCGTGACTGCAAGAAATTGCAGTGAAATTTGGGGTTAAATTTCGATTTTTTGGTTGTAAATTTGATCTTTTTCAAATTTTAAAATTTTATTTACTCACAAGAATCTGCTACTGATTTTAAGTCTCGAAAAGCTTGCCACTAAAATCAAATCCGAAATTACTCGCTCATAAAATTTAAAATTTCTTGTAAATATCTATATTTAAAGCCAAAAAGGTGGTAAAAAGAAGAAATTTAGCCCAAATTTTACTAAGGACTAAATTTTTACATGCCTCTTTTTATTTCTTGCTCAAGTCTTTCAAGCTCAGCGATCCTATCGCTAGTGTTTGGGTGCGTTCTAAAAAGTACGCCAAGCTTGTTAGTTAGCGAGCCAAATGGATTTACGATAAACATATGAGCACTTTGTTCGCTTGCGTTTTGCATAACGTAAGAATTTGAGTAGCTCTCAAGCTTTCTTAGAGCACTTGCAAGCCACTCTGGGTGTCCTGTTAGATAGGCTGCGCCTTTGTCCGCCTTGTACTCGCGCTCCCTTGAGATCGCCATTTGGATGATTGTAGCAGCTATTGGCATGAGTATAGCAAGTGCTAGCATAACGATGGCATTACCGCCACCTCTTCTTGAACTGCCACTCTGCCCAGCAATACCACCAATCTTAGCAAAATTTGCAAGCATTGCGATAGCACCAGCTAGTATGGCAGCAATTGAACCAGTTAGGATGTCGTAATGCCTTACGTGGCTTAGCTCGTGAGCTAGCACGCCCTCGATCTCGTTTTCATTTAAAATTTTTAAAAGTCCCTCGGTGACCGCGACAGCTGCGTGGCTTGGGTTTCTGCCTGTGGCAAAAGCATTTGGTACCTCTTCTGGTATGATGTAAATTTTTGGCATAGGCAAATTTGCCTTTTGTGTGAGGCGAGACACGATCTCGTAAAGCCCGTGAGCGTTACTCTCATCAACTGGGATAGCGTTATATCTTTTAAGCACTATAGTATCACTAAAAAAATATGAAAAGATATTTGTGCCAGCCGCTATCAAAAAGGCGATCATCATGCCATGCTCACCTCCAATATATCCGCCAACAGCGATAAAAATCAGCATTAAAGCAACCATTAAAAAAGCAGTTTTAAAAATTTCCATCTTTGTCCTTATTTTTTATAGCATTTGGCAAGATCGCAGCATCGATCGCAAATTTCGCAAGCTCGCAAAGGCTTGCTTCACTCTCTATCAAAACAGCTATAAGTGCGTCAAATAGATAACTCTCAGCTATCTTTGCTAGATCTTTTGCAATGTCAATATCTGCGATAATAAATTTTGCTCCAGCCGCGTTTGCGATAATGGCTTCATTTGCATTCGTCACAAAAACGCTAAAGCTTGCTCCAGTTTCTAACGCCCTTTTTATCAAATTTCTATCAAATTTAAAGAGATTTTGCCTGCCGTTTGAAATTTCATCTTCGCTTTTGCAAAGATATAATGGCTCAAATTTTATCAGCTCATCGCCTAAAATTTTCATCTCTCACCCTTTATGCACTCTTTGCAGATGTATTTTCCGTCTCTTAGCACCATTTGATCGATGTCGCTAAAGACACCGCATTTGCTGCACTCTTCGAAGTTGCTGGTGCTTATCTTGTCGCTATTTTTTCTATTTTTAAAAAATATGATGTAAATCGCAACCAAAATCGCTACAAAAAGCAAGTATTTCAATGTTTTTCTCCATGTTTTTTGAGATTAAAATATATGTAGTTTCTATTTCTTTCATTATAAATTTGCGCGTTGATGCCTGAAATTTCATCCATAACGCTTGAGCCCTTGTAGATGAGAAATTTAGTATTTTCATCATAAAATCCATCGCAAATTTTTATAAGATCTTTTGTCTTGCTAAGTGCTCTTGAGGTGATGAGATCAGCTATAAATTTATCTGCAAGCTCGATCTTTTGGCTATGAACTTCTAAATTTTGCAAGCCAAGCTCGATCTTAGCATAGCTTAGAAATGATGACTTTTTGGCTATCGGCTCAAAAAGGTGCCACTTCGTTTGCGGCATCGCAAGCGCTAAAAATATCGCTGGAAAGCCGGCCCCACTACCAACATCGATCGCCGTTTTGGCACTTAGGTCAAAAATTTCAAGCGGCTTTATGCTATCAAGCACCTGCTCGCTTATATCTTTATAGTTGCTTAAGCTATGAACTTTGTTAAATTTAGCAAAAATTTGAGCGTAAGCCTTTACTTTTTCGTTAAATTCAGCTGGCAAGCAGAGCTCATTTTTCATCACAAGATGTGCCCCATTTGCTCTTTTTTGACCTTTAAGTAGCCTTCGTTAAATTTATTTGGTTTGATGACGATAGGCACGCGTTTTACGATCTTTACTGAGCTTAGTCCGTGAAGCTTTAAAGGGTTATTTGTGAGTAAATTTACCTCTTTTATGCCGTAGTGATTTAGGATAAAATCAACCACTTCATAAGTCCTCTCATCGGCCTTAAAACCTAGCTGGTGATTGGCTTCTATCGTATCAAAGCCCTTGTCTTGGAGGCTATAAGCGTTTATCTTGTTTAAAAGCCCGATATTTCTGCCTTCTTGACGTAAGTAGATGACCATGCCGCCATTTTCTTCGATATATTTTAGGCTCGCTTCAAGCTGGTCGCGGCAGTCGCACTTTAGGCTCCCGATCGCATCGCCAGTTAGGCATTCGGAGTGAATTCTAAGATTTACCACTTCGCTTAGAGGCTCTTTGTAGATCACGAGGTGCTCTTTTGCCCCTTCTTTGAAGGCTTGAACCTTATAAGTGCCAAATCTTGAAGGTAGATTTGCAGCGTTTGAAATTTCTATTTTCATTTTAAATTTACTCCAACTGTGCTAAACTAGCTAAAAATCACGCATTTTAACAAAGAAAAGGCAAAAATATGTTTAAACGTTTTAGAAGATTAAGAATAAATCCAGCTTTGAGAGACATGGTGCGAGAGACTAGCCTTAGCGTAAATGACTTCATTTATCCACTCTTTGTAGTTGAGGGCAAAGGCGTTAAAAACGAGATCGCTTCGATGCCAGGCGTTTATCAAATGAGTATCGATGAAATTTTAAAAGAGTGTGAAGAGATAGTAAATTTAGGCATAAAATCGATCATTTTATTTGGCATACCAAGCCTAAAAGATAGCGTTGGCAGCGACGCACTAAGTAATGACGGCATTATCGCAACTGCGCTTAGAGCCATAAAAGATAAATTCCCAAATTTAGTAGTCGTCACTGATCTTTGCTTTTGTGAATACACAGACCACGGCCACTGCGGTATAATCGATCACGTACATAACACGATAGACAACGACGCAACACTTGAAATTTCAGCCAAACAAGCCTTGATACACGCTCAAAATGGCGCCGATATGATCGCACCAAGCGGTATGATGGATGGCATCATCGCAACGCTAAGAGAGACGCTTGATAGCAATGGCTTTGAGAATTTACCAGTGATGGCATACTCGACTAAATTTGCCTCAGCCTACTACGGACCATTTCGTGACGTGGCGCAAAGCGCACCAAGCTTTGGCGATAGAAAGAGCTACCAAATGGATAGCGCAAACCGCTTGGAGGCGATCAACGAGAGCTTGCAGGACGAGGCGCAAGGCGCTGATATCTTAATGGTAAAGCCAGCGCTTGCCTATCTTGACGTCGTTAGAGAGCTTAGAAATTTGACACTTCTGCCACTTTGCGTCTATAACGTAAGTGGCGAGTACGCACTGCTAAAAGCTGGCGCAAAAGCTGGCATCATCGACTACGAGCGCGTTATGATGGAGACTTTGATCGGCTTTAAAAGAGCAGGGGCAAATTTGATCATCACCTATCACGCAAAAGAAGCGGCTGAAATTTTAAGGGGCTAAGATGAGGCACTTTTTGACGCTAAATGACTTTAGCAAAGATGAAATCGAGCAGATGATAAATTTAGCCCGCAAGATCAAAAAAGAGGCGAAGGCTAGAGAATTTAAGCCATATCTCAAAGACCAAAAGCTTGCGATGATATTTGAAAAAAGCTCAACTAGAACTAGAGTGAGCTTTGATGTGGGCATGCATGAGCTTGGCGGATATGCGCTATTTTTAAGTAAAAATGATATACAAATAGGCCGCGGCGAGCCTATACGTGACACCGCTAGAGTTATAAGCAGGATGTGCGACATGGCTATGCTAAGGGTCGATAAGCATGAGACGCTAGAAGAATTTGTTAAATTTTCAAGCGTGCCAGTGATAAACGGACTAAGTGATAAATTTCACCCAGTGCAGCTAATGGCAGACTATCTAACTATGCTTGAATTTAGCGCAGGCGAGAAGGTCGCGTACGTAGGGGACGGCAACAACATGACTCACTCGTGGCTCATACTAGCAAGCAAACTTGGCCTTGAGCTAAGAGTTGCTACGCCAAAAGGCTACGAAGTGGATGCTGAAATTTTAAAAATAGCTAATGAAAACGCAAAAATTTCAGGTGCTAAAATTTTTATCACAAATGATATAAAAGAAGCGGTAAATGGTGCCGATGTAGTGACTACGGACACTTGGGTATCGATGGGGCAAGAGGCCGAGAAAGAAAAGAGGCTAAAAGACTTTGCTGGATACTGCGTGGATGAAAATTTGATGAGTTTAGCTAAAAAAGATGCGATATTTTTGCACTGCTTGCCAGCTTATAGAGGCTACGAGGTGAGCGAGGCAGTCTTTGAGAGACACGCAGATGAAATTTTTAGCGAGGCGGAAAATAGACTTCATGCCCAAAAAGGCGTGATGGTCTGGCTGGATGAGAGAAGAAGATGAGCAAAGAGAAAAATATATATGATGAGATAGATGAGATCGGTAGTAACCTTGGGCTGAGTAGCCCTGAAAAAACGATCTTTGAGATAGTTTCAACCAAAAATCCAAATGAGCATATTTTAAATTTAAAAAGTGGCTCTTGGGACTCAAAAGAGCCGTGGTTTGGCATTGACGAAAATCAAAATTTACACACAGTAATCTCTGTAAAATCGCTTTCTGCTTTGATTGAGGCCTTAAAAGAGTCGCAAAAAGAAAATTTTGATCTAAGGCTCGAAAAGACGATCTGGCAAAACATTCCGGTTGATTTTAGTGATGTTTGGGTAGTTGCTATGGATGAGATAAAAAAGATCGCAAGCAATAAAAAAAGTAGACAATTTAATATTGATCTTGACAAACTGGTAAAAAATATCAAAAAAGAGCACCCAAATTTATTTGTAGACATAAAAGAGGTGATTCAAATGGCAAGGAGTAGGGCAGATGATTGATTTTAGTGCTTATGTGAAGTATTCAAGGCCAGGGCCAAGATATACTAGCTATCCGACAGCACCAGAGTTTAGTGATAAATTTAGCTATGAAGCTTATATAAAAGAGCTTGAAAATCGTGATTTGAATCGACCGCTTTCGCTTTATTTACACTTGCCATTTTGCAGAAGTGCTTGTTATTTTTGTGGCTGTAATGTCATTTACACGAGCAAAGAGGATCGCAAAGAGAAATATATAAGATATATAGAAAAAGAGCTTGAAATTTTAGCTCGCCACCTGGATACTAGCGCTGAGGTCTTACAGATGCACTTTGGTGGCGGCACACCAACATTTTATAATGCCGAACAACTTGATGAGATCATCAAACTTATCAAAGCTAAATTTAAAAATTTCTCAAAAGAGGCTGAGATCAGCTGCGAGATAGACCCTAGATTTTTGACAAATGAGCAACTTGATGTGCTCATATCTCATGGCTTTAACCGCATAAGCTACGGTGTGCAGGACTTTGATGAGAAAGTGCAAAAAGAAATTCATAGAATTCAGCCCTATGAGATCACTCAAAATGCTGTAAAAATGGCTAGGCAAAAGGGTATAAAATCAATCAATATGGACCTGATCTATGGCCTACCGTATCAAAGTCTAGATAGTTTTAAAAAGACACTTGAGCTAGCCCTCACACTTGATCCTGACAGGCTTGCAGTCTTTAACTATGCTCATGTGCCATGGATAAAAAAATCAATGCGTAAATTTGATGAGACAACATTGCCAGATCCTGAAGTAAAGCTTGAGATTTTGAAATTTACAGCTGAGTTTTTAACTAAAAATGGCTATAAAATGATCGGAATGGATCATTTTGCAAAGCCAAATGATGAACTTTTTGGTGCTTTGGCAAATGGTACTTTGCATAGAAATTTTCAGGGTTACACAACAAAAGGTGGCGCTGACTTGATTGGTATTGGAGTGACCAGCATAGGCGAATGCAAAAGACACTACGCACAAAATCATAAAGATATGGATGAGTACGAAAAAGCAATTGATAGCGGAAAGCTGCCATATGCAAAGGGAATTTATCTAAGTGATGAAGACCTGCTTAGAAAGAATGTGATTATGAATCTAATGAGTAATTTTGGACTTAATATCAAGGCAGTTGAGGATGAATTTAATATAAATTTCTTTGAACACTTTAAGGAAGAGCTTGCGGAGCTTAAAAATTTAAATGAATTTGTCAATGTTACAGCAGATAAGATCAGCGTAAATGAAACTGGAACATTGATAATACGAAATATTGCAATGTGTTTTGATGAATATCTAAAGAAAATTCCCGAGAATTTAAGGCGTTTTTCTAAAACTATATAAAAATTATTTTTTTGTCATAAGATATTTAAAATGCATTTAATATTTCTTGGTGTATAATTCGTATCAAAATTTAAGTATAGACTTAATAATAAAATAAGGTAAAAGGATCTTAGTTATGAAAAAGATGTTAGCAATTAGTGCTTTGGCTGCAGCAACATTGCTGTCTGCTCAAGATGTCTCTTATAGGATTTTCCTGGCTTCATTTGCACAAGATGATAATCAGGCTAGAATTGATAGTGCTGTTAATAAAGTCAATAGCAAAATTTCTGATAGCAGACTAACTACAGGTATCTATGAGGTTGGTGGACGAAAATTTTTATATGTTGACACAGTTCCAGTTTCTGAAAATGAAGCTAATGAATTATTGACTAAAGTTCAAAATGAGTCAGGATATAAAGATGCTTTAATGAGAGCAAAAGCACCTGTAGCTGATGCTCAAACAACAAAAAAATCTAATATAGAACAAGCTATATCAACTGAAGTAAAACCAGTAGCACAAGTTGATGATGGAGTTTTGACTTTAGATCAAGTTATAAAGACTATTTTAAATGAAAACCCAAGTTTAAAAGCTACAGAATTTAACTATCTACAAGTTGGTAAAGATCTAAAAATAGCAAAAAATGCCTATTATCCAACACTTGACGCTGCTGCTAGAGTGGGATATGAGAAAAAACGCCTTGATGATGGAGTTTCTACAAGAAGAGGAGATGGAAGAATTTCTGGTACATCTCTAACTTTGGTTGAAAATCTATACAATGGTGGTGCTGATAAAAATAGAATAAATTCTCAAAGTGCAAGGCTTGATTCAGCTGCTTATTCAGTAGCACAAGCTGCAGATAGACTTACATTAAATGCTACAAATGCTTACTTACAAGTTCTTCAAACTAAAAGAATTTTAGACATTGAAGAAGAAAACGTAAAGAGTCATGAGGAAATTTATAGCCAAATTAAAGATAGAGCAAGATCAGGTTATGGCGTAGCTTCCGAAGAGAGACAAGCTGGATCGCGCTATACTCTAGCTCAATCAAACTATACAGCCGCTAAAAATAACTATGAAGATGCACTTTCTACATTTGAGAAATTATATGGAAAAAAAGTTGCAGCTAAAAATTTAGTAATGCCTGAGTTTAGCCTTCCTTTGCCTAGCACAAAAGAGGCTGTTTATAACAAAGCTATTCTTTGCAATCCGTCACTTTTGGTTCAAAAATCAAATATTGCTATGGCAGAATCAGTTGTAAAAGAGAAAAATGCGCCTTTCTTACCAAAATTAGATCTTGTTGTATCTGGTGCGTATGATCATTCAAATGTTTTATATGACAATTATGAAGAACAAACATTTGACGCACTTTTAAGACTAAACTATAACCTTTACAATAAAGGTAATGATAAACTAGATAAAGAAAAAAGCCAACTTGCTGTTCAACAAGAGCAACAAACTTTAGATAATCTTGTAAGAGAGCTTAAAGAGTCTTTGGAATTTTCATGGCAAAATTATGTTCTTAATCAAGAAAAAATAGGATATCTAAATCAACACGTTGAATATGCTAAAGCTACGCTTGATGCTTATCAGGATGAATTTAGAATTGGTCGTCGTGATCTTATAAACTTACTTGATGCTGAAAATGAATACAACTCTGCATTAAAAGAGATCGCTACAACTGAGACAGCACTATCTTATGCAAGATACAGACTGTTAGATAATATGGGAATGATCTCAGATAGCTTTGAACCAGGTTTTGCAAAGAGATACATTCAAGGTGCTTGCAGCATTCAAAACGATTTAAGATAAAAATGTAAAAAGTAATGACCATGAGGGTCAAGACAAATTTTTGGACGCTTATTGTAAGCGTCCTTTTTTTATTATTAGCAAGTGCTATTGGAGATTTTATAAAATCAACAACTATAGCAAAGGTAGCTAAAATTTATGGAGAAGATGCAAGAAGAAGGGCTTCTGCTCTAAATTCTTTAATGACTTCATTGCAGGATGCAACTGAACAAGAGAAATTAATAAAAGTAAATGACTTTTTTAACTCTTTTAGATGGGTTGATGATATGCAGCTTTGGCACAAAAAGGATTATTGGGCTACTAGAATGGAATTTATAGGAAAAGGTGCTGGCGACTGCGAAGACTACGTTATCGCAAAATATTTTACACTAAAGCAGCTAGGAATTCCAACTCAAAAATTATACTTTACATATGTTAAAGCCTTAAGATACAATCAAGCTCATATGGTTTTAGCATACTATGATACACCAAAATCTATTCCATTAATTTTAGATAACATAAATGGTAAAATAAAAATCGCAACTCAAAGAACAGACCTTGTTCCAGTTTATAGTTTTAACGGTGATTCGCTATACTTGGCAAAACAAGAAGGTCTTGGTCAAGCAATACCAGGTGGAAATAAAAAACAAAATCCTAAGTGGATGGAACTAATAGATAGGATAGGAAAAGAGGATTTATGACGCTATTTAAACAAATTATGATCGCCGTGATAACTTTTGGTATCATGATTTTTATGGCTGTTGGCTACTTAAATTTTAAGAGCCTAAATGGATATATTAATGACCAGCTTGGTGAAAACGCAAGACATACAGCAAATTCGCTTGGACTTGCTTTAAAGCCTATTATCGATCCAGATGACATGTCCTTGGCTCAAACAATGATAAATTCTATGTTTGACAGCGGTAGATACAAGCTTATCAAGCTTGAAGATGTTGATGGCAAGGTTCTTATTGAAAATTCTCAACAAACTGTTGTTAAAGATATTCCTGAATGGTTTTACAAAATAGCCAAGTTCGAAGCGCCAATAGCAGATAGCGAGATTATGACTGGCTGGGCAAAATTTGGTACGCTTTATGTTCAAGGTAGCACAGCGCTAGCCTATAATGAGCTTTATACCAACTCAAAAAATATTTTTAATTTTCTTCTTCTAATGATAATTGTCACTCTTGTGGTGGCATATTTCGCTTTAAAAGCTATTTTTAGACCGCTTATGAAGGTCCAAGATCAGGCTGAAGCCATACTTGATAATAAATTTATCATTCAAAAAAGAATTCCATTTACAGCCGATCTTAAAAAAATGGTTCTAGCTATGAACTCTATGGTTAGCAAGGTAAAAGACATTTTTGAGAGAGAGGCGGCCACACTTAGTAAGTATCAAGAACTTTTATATAAAGATACAATGAGTGGTGCTAATAACAGAAGATTTTTTCAAACTAAATTTAGTGAGTATCTAGCTAGTGAAGAATATTCAAGTGGTGTTGCTTTACTTGTTAGTTTTAAAGATCTAATAAATTTAAAAAGTACGCTTGGCTTTGAAAAATGGCAAAGCATTGTAATGAAAATAGCTCAAATTTTACAAGAAAAATCAATTCATAATGATAAAAATGCGATTATTGCAAGGCTTAACGATAATGATTTCATTGTACTTTCGTATGGTAGAAATTCATCAAATTTTTTGGCTCTATGTGATGAAATTATGAACGAGTTTAAAAAGCTTTATGCAAATTTTGCACTAAATGATAGCGAGTATCCAGTAAATGCTGCGATAGTAGAGTATTCACCAAATTCTGATATTAAGACACTTCTTACTTCAGCTGATGTTACATTGGCTAGCTCAAGACTTGCTGGTAGCTTTACATATAAGGTATTTAATGAAAATCAAAATACTTTAGTGATTGGTAAAGAGAAGTATAAAGAGCTTATTTTTGACTCAATAAAAGAGGATGAATTTAAATTCGCAGCTCAAAAAGTGATTGATCTTAATTCAAATTTTGAGCAGTATGAGCTTTATTTGAGGCTTGTTGATAAAGATGGTGTATGGCGTATGGCCTCATATTTCATGCCGATGGTAAATGAGCTAAATTTAGGTGCGATGCTTGATCTTCATATCTTAAATAGGGTAGCCAGAATTTTACCGGAGAATATCTTACCAAGTGGCAACTTGGCCATAAATTTGGGAAAAGAGATATTAAATTCAGATGAAAATTTTTCAAAACTTGAAGCTACACTTAAAAAGATAAGTCAGATTTCGAAATATAAAAACTATATAGAAATTCCAAATAAAGACGATATTAGCATAGAAAGTATAGTTAAGCTTACTAAAAAATTAAAAGAACTTGGCTTTGGATTTGGTTTTGACCACTTCGAGCTTAACGCAAAAGGTATTGAGAAACTAAAAGAATTTAACCCTGATTATGTAAAAATTCAGTCAAATGTCTTGATTGACTTCTTAAGTGATAAGTCAGGAGTAAACACAAAACAATCACTTGATGTTGTTTTAAGTTCAAAAGACATCATTTTGATTGCAATCGGCGTTGAAGGCGAAGAGCAGAAGAAAAAGTTAATCGATCTTGGCATTAAAAATATGCAAGGAATTTATATAGATGAAATTAAGAACATTGGATGATAGATGCATAATGATAAGATAAAAGATGAGCTGCTTCAATGTTTGGTTATTTTTACCAAGCTTCATAATAATCCATACAGTGCCGATGCTTTAACTATTGGCTTGCCAGTAAAAGATGGCGATGAAATTGAGCTTTTTTCACTTAAAAGCTCAAGGTCTTTATTTTCTCGTGCTGCTTCTCGTGCTGGTTTTGCTTCTACCCTTGTAAGAAAAGATCTTGAACAAATCTCTCCTTTAGTTTTACCTTGCATTTTAATGCTTAGAGGCAAAAAAGCTTGCATCTTGCAATCTTTTAGTAAAGATAAAAAGACAGCAAATATCATAACACCAGAACTTTCAACTGGTACTAGCACGATAGAAATAAGTAAATTAAAAGAAGAATATTTAGGCTATGCATACTATCTAAAGCGCGAGTTTGTTCCAGAGGATACTAGCTCAACAAAGCTAATTGATGCGGGCAATGATCATTGGTTTTGGGGAACTCTAAAACGTTCAAAAAAGATTTATTTTGATGTTGTTCTTGCAAGTTTTATTATAAATTTATTTGTTCTTGCTAGTCCGCTTTTTACGATGAACGTATATGACCGTGTCGTGCCAAATAATGCAGTTGAGACACTTTGGGTCTTAGCACTTGGCGTAAGTGTAGTTTATGGCATAGATCTTTTTTTAAAATTTGTAAGATCATATTTTCTTGAGATTGCTGGCAAAAAGAGTGACATCATAATGAGCTCTATTTTATTTGAGCGTGTTATGGATATGAAATTTAGCAATAAACCAAAATCTGTTGGTTCATTCGCTAGTAATCTAAAAGAGTTTGATACGGTTAGAAATTTCTTCTCATCAGCCTCATTGGCAGCTATTGTCGATCTTCCATTTGCGATCATTTTCTTGATAGTTACTTATTTTATAGGAAGCTATATCGTACTTGTGCCAATTGTTATTATGATAGCTATTTTATGCTATACATTTTTTATAAAAGATCCACTTCAAAATGCTATTAAAAGTACATTTGAGGCTTCGGCTATAAAAAATGGAATTTTAATAGAGAGCCTTAGCAGTCTTGAGACTATCAAGACTCTTGGCGCTAGCGGACATATACAATGGAACTGGGAAGAGGCAACTGGTGAGATAGCAAATAGAAGCATTAAATCAAAAATTATCACAACTTCGATAACGACTGTTACATCTTTTTTAGTGCAATTAAATACTATTGCCATCATCGTTCTTGGCGTCTATATGATACAAGATACACATCTTACAATGGGTGGTCTTATCGCTGCGGTTATGCTTAGCTCTCGTGCTATCGCTCCTATGGGGCAGGTAGCTTCGCTGGCTGCAAATTTTGAGCAGACAAAAACAGCATATCAAAGTCTTAGTAAGATTATGCAAATGCCTGTTGAAAGGCCAGAAGGTAAAAAATTTGTTAGAAGAAATTCTTTTGATGGAAAGATTGAGTTTAAAAATGTAAGCTTTACATATCCAGATACCACAAAAGGTTCGCTTGATAGGATAAATTTTGTTATTCAGCCAGGTGAAAAAGTTGGCATTATAGGCAAAAATGGCTCTGGAAAAACTACTTTACAAAAGCTCATTTTAGGACTTTACTCACCAACCGAAGGCTCAGTGCTAATAGATGGTATTGATATTAATCAAATTGATCCAGCCGATCTTAGGCGAAATATTGGCTACGTTCCACAAGATGTTGTGCTTTTTAAAGGAACGGTTAGAGAAAATATTGTTCAAAAAGCACCATATGTTGATGATATTCAGATTATAAAAGCAGCTAAAGTAAGTGGAGTTGATGAATATGTAAATGCTCATCCGCTTGGATTTGACATGCCAGTCTTTGAAAGAGGCGATGGCATAAGTGGTGGGCAGCGTCAAAGCATAGCTGTGGCTAGGGCATTTTTATTGGATAGTCCTATTATTTTGCTTGATGAGCCAACAAATTCTCTTGATAATACGGTTGAAAATAAGTTAAAAATAAATTTAAAGACAAATACAGCAAATAAAACGATGCTGCTTGTTACACATAGGACGTCGATGCTAGATCTTGTTGATAGACTTATAGTTATGGACAATGGCAAAATTTTATTGGACGGACCAAGAGATGAAGTTTTAGCAAGACTTAGTGGGAAGTGATCATGCAAGAAGATATCAAGAATAAACAAAATGAAAATTTAAAAACTGAAAAAAGATTAATTTCTGAAAATAACATAAAAGAACAAGAGGAAGCTAGTAATAAAATTTTAAATAGTGTAGATGATATAAAGTCGAATCTTCAAACAAAAAATTATGATGCTTATGATTTGAAATTTATGTCAAGTCTTTCTGAGGCTGTTTTGGCTAAAGCTCCATCTACATCTAAAAAGATACTCTATACGGTTGCTATAACTATGTTTTGGCTTCTTGTTTGGGCTTCCTGGGCACAAATAGATGAGATCACAAGAGGCAGTGGTAAAATCATCCCATCTGGAAAAAACCAAGCGATACAAAATCTCGAAGGCGGTATAGTCGATCAAATTTTTGTAAAAGAGGGTGATGAAGTTAAGAAAGATCAAATTCTAATAAGGCTAGATAATAAAAATTTTACGAGTAGTTATGGCGAGTCAAAACTAAGACTTGATGAACTTCAAGCAAAATTTATGAGACTTGATGCTGAGGCAAATGATAAGGATTTTGACTACGATGAAGTTAGAGATGCGAACAATAGTAAAGCCATAAGATATGAGCTAAGTTTGCATAGTTCAAATATCGATCACTTAAATGAACAGATAGGAATTTTAACAGAGCAAATTCATCAACGCCAGAGTGAGTTAGTCGAACTAAAAAATAAAATTTCTCAAACTCAAAATAGCTACAACCTTGTTCTAAAAGAAAAGGCTATTATGGAGCCAATCTTTAAAAAAGGTCTTGTTAGCGAGGTTGAATACATCCAGCTTCAAAGACGTGTAAACGATCTAAGAGGTGAGCTCGATGCCGCCGTTCTTGCTGTACCAAGAGTTGAATCAACTATAAAAGAAGCGAAAAATAAGATCGAAGAAGCAAAACTTGCTTTTAAAAACAATGCAAAAAAAGAGCTAAATGAAGTTTCAGCAGAGATCGCAAGGATAAATGAATCACAAATCAGTCTAAGCGATAGAGTAGAAAGAACATATGTAAGATCTCCAGTAAATGGTATTGTCAGCAAGATGATGGTTCATACAGTATCAGGAGTTATCAAGCCTGGTGAAAATATTGCTGAGATCGTTCCTCTTGAGGATAAATTGGTTGCTGAAGTAAAAGTAAAACCAGCTGATGTTGCGTTTCTGAGACCTGGGCTTGATACGATGGTTAAATTTACGGCCTATGATTTTAGTATTTACGGTGGTTTAAAAGGCAAAGTAACGCAGATTAGTGCTGATACAGAGACTAATGAAAAAACTGGCGAGAGCTATTATTTAGTCAGGATAGAAACTGAGAAAAATTATCTTGGTAGTGAAGAAAAACCGCTTAGAATAAAAGTTGGTATGATAGTCTCAGCTGATATCATTACCGGCAAAAAGACAATACTTGATTATTTATTAAAGCCTATTTTAAAGGCAAAACAAAATGCCTTAACGGAGAGGTAATGGGCAAGATCGCTTTTTATGATAAGAAATTTGGTGAATATGAGATTGAAAAATTTCAAAATTTACAAAATTTCTATCTCATAAAAGATGATCATTGCTGCGATATAGTTAATGATGAAATTGAACGATTTAAATTTAGTGATTGTGAAATAGATTTTCTACAATTAGTAGATGTTGCTAGTAGACATAAAAAACTATTTGAAAATATAAAAATTCAAGATGATATAGTAAGAAGCATTAAAATTTTAATAAAAGGCTATGACCAGAGTTTGGATAAATTTGACTTTGATCCTGGAATTTTAAATTTAAATACCCCTTATAAATATGCTATATCACAAGATTTTTTTGAAATGACTATTTTTTTAGAAGAAAAATCCTCAGTGGTTACTAAATTTTTCTCATCAATAGATTACAAGATACACAAAAATGGCGAAAGTCGTCATATAGAATTCTTTATAAATAGTAAAAAAATTTATGAAAGAATCATATAAATAATCCAAGGAAAAGTAATGCAAGTTATTTTATTTACACAAAATAGTGCATTAAACAATATTTGGAGAAGCTATTTTACTGGCAATAGCGATGTGAAATTTATACATAATAGAAAAGAGTTTTTTTCTCATATAAATGATGATGTTGATATTATAGGCATTGATATTGATGTTTTTAAAGATAATATTGATGATGTTATAAAAAATATAATTGAAAAGTCACCAAATATAAAAATACTCATACTCTCAAATAGACCAACGATAAACGAAGGCAAGCATCTGCTTACACTTGGAATCAAGGGCTATGCAAATTCCCACATGAGAAAGACTCACTTTGAAGATGCTTTTGAAACTATTTTTAATGGAAATATATGGCTTTACCAAGAATTCGTTCAGGCAATGATTAGTGAGCTAACCGGTTCATATATTAATAGTGAAAGTGAAAAGGCAGATAAAAGGACTGACCTCTCTGAGCTTAGTTCAAGGGAAAGAGAAATTGCAGATTTAATCTATCAGGGTCTAACAAATAATGAAATTTCAGAAAAAACAGGTATTACACTAAGAACAGTCAAAGCACATACAAGCTCGATTTATAGTAAGCTAAATGTAAAGGATAGAATAGGGCTTGTGCTTTTAATGAAGCAGCTTGACGCATAAAATATTGACTTGTTTTTGTGAGAAATTTAAAACCCTTCTTCAAAAAATATAAATTTTTATACATGCGCCCATAAGAAATACATACATAACTTTTACTAGCTGAAGAATACAATAAATATAAAATTTGAAATAAAAAATGATTTGCTAAAATCTTAAATAAAAAATTCTAGCAAATTTGTTAATAGTCGAGATAAGAAATCAGAAACTTTAGTCTTCCAAATCGATATCTACTTTTTCAACATTTGTTATGATGTCTTTTGTATTTTTTTCGATATCGTGTTTATTTTTTTCAATAAGCGATCTATTTTGTCCAATCAAATCCCTATTTTCCTTAATACCATCACTATTTTGTTCAATTAATTTGCTAAGAGTTGATATTCTTTTTTCATAACGTATCATTAGAAAATAAATTACGTAAATTAGTAATAAAATTATCGCCCAAGGTAAAAATTGCATATTAAATCCTTATATATTTTTTGTAATTATAGAAATTTTAGCTTTTAAAAAAAATAAAACTATAAAAATTATACATTTTTCATAAATGCTTAATGATGTATTATGGATTTAAATCTAATAAAAATTTGTATTCTTAAATGGCTGTATTTTATGATTTTAATTTTTATGAAAAATTTTTAAATTTTCCTTGACTTTTACCTTGTTTTGATATATAATTGCCACTTCACAAAACAGGTGCTGGTGTAGCTCAGTTGGTAGAGCTACTGCCTTGTAAGCAGTGGGTCGGCGGTTCAAGTCCGTTCACCAGCTCCATTTTTGTAACAGTGTTTGACCAGAAAATACCAAAATAGTTTATTAATGTTTAAGGTGAGATACTCAAGCGGCCAACGAGGGCAGACTGTAAATCTGCTGACTATGTCTTCCGTGGTTCGAATCCACGTCTCACCACCATTGTTATGCGGGAGTAGCTCAGTTGGCTAGAGCATCAGCCTTCCAAGCTGAGGGTCGCGGGTTCGAGCCCCGTTTCCCGCTCCAAAATTTGGGAAAATAAACTGGGAGCTGTATCTAGATTTTACTAAAC
Source organism: Campylobacter concisus (assembly GCF_002914195.1). Taxonomy (GTDB): domain Bacteria; phylum Campylobacterota; class Campylobacteria; order Campylobacterales; family Campylobacteraceae; genus Campylobacter_A; species Campylobacter_A concisus_M. Next base: position 275,480 of record NZ_PPAU01000090.1, read on the forward strand.
ACAGTTATTCCTTGCTTTATTTTCAAAATTTTTAGTTGTTTGTATTATTTAATTGGAATCATCTCTGCCAAGCGTTTTTCGCTCATATGGCTCAGAGGTAGAGCACTTCCTTGGTAAGGAAGAGGTCGCGGGTTCAAGTCCCGCTATGAGCTCCACTGGTTAATATGATTTTATTATGATTATACAAATTTGGTAAGAAAAAGACATATATCACATACGGAGGAAAAGATGGCTAAAGAAAAATTTTCACGTAACAAGCCGCACGTAAACATAGGTACTATTGGTCACGTAGATCATGGTAAAACTACATTAACAGCTGCAATATCTGCTGTTCTTTCACGCAAAGGACTTGCTGAGCTAAAAGATTATGATAATATTGATAATGCTCCAGAAGAAAAAGAGCGTGGTATTACAATTGCTACTTCACATATTGAGTACGAGACAGAGAAACGCCACTATGCTCACGTTGACTGCCCTGGTCACGCCGACTATGTAAAAAATATGATTACAGGTGCTGCACAAATGGATGGAGCTATTCTGGTTGTTTCTGCAGCTGATGGCCCAATGCCACAAACTAGAGAGCATATTTTGTTATCACGCCAAGTTGGTGTTCCATACATTGTTGTTTTTATGAACAAAGCTGATATGGTTGATGATGCTGAGCTTCTTGAACTAGTTGAAATGGAAATCCGCGAATTACTTAATGAGTATAATTTTCCAGGCGATGATACACCTATTGTTTCTGGTTCAGCACTTAAAGCTCTTGAAGAGGCAAAAGCTGGTCAAGATGGCGAATGGTCAGCAAAAATTATGGAATTAATGGATGCAGTTGATAGCTATATTCCAACTCCAGTTCGTGCAACAGATAAAGACCTTCTTATGCCAATCGAAGATGTTTTTTCGATTTCAGGTCGTGGTACAGTTGTAACTGGTAGAATTGAAAAAGGTGTTATAAAGGTTGGTGACACAATTGAAATTGTTGGTATTAAGCCAACTCAAACAACAACAGTTACTGGTGTTGAAATGTTTAGAAAAGAGATGGATCAAGGCGAAGCTGGTGATAATGTCGGCGTTCTTCTTCGTGGTACTAAGAAAGAGGATGTTGAGCGTGGTATGGTTCTTTGCAAGCCTAAATCAATTACCCCTCATACAAAATTTGAAGGCGAAGTCTACATCTTGACAAAAGAAGAAGGTGGTCGCCATACTCCTTTCTTTAATAACTATAGACCACAATTCTACGTAAGAACAACTGATGTTACTGGTTCAATTACGCTTCCAGAAGGAACAGAGATGGTTATGCCAGGTGATAATGTAAGAATTTCTGTTGAATTGATTGCTCCAGTAGCACTTGAGGAAGGTACTCGTTTTGCTATCCGTGAAGGTGGTAGAACCGTTGGTTCAGGTGTTGTTTCAAAAATACTTGGTTAATTTATAAAAATTTGTCAAAGGGAGGATATTCCCTTTGATATCTTGATAAGGACTTATATGAGAATTAAAATTGGTTTAAAATGCTCCGAAAGTGGTGATATAAATTATACAACAACAAAAAATAGTAAAACTACTACAGACAAAGTTGAGCTTAAAAAGTATTGCCCGAGATTAAAAAAACATACTATTCACAAAGAAGTTAAATTAAAAAGTTAATTAAGAAGCTATTAGGGCAATAGCTCCAACGGTAGAGCGCTGGATTCCAAATCCAATGGTTGGGGGTTCGAATCCCTCTTGCCCTGCCACGACTAAGGTTAAGATTATGGAAAAAATTATAAATTATATTAGGCTTTCTAAATTGGAAATAATGAAGGTTATCTATCCTACAAAAGAACAAATTAGAAATGCTTTTTTTGCAGTTTTTATCGTAGTTGCTGTTGTATCACTTTTTTTAGCTCTTGTTGATGTTATTATGTCCTTTGTTTTATCTAAAGTTATATGATATAAGGAAAAAGTAATGTCACATAAATGGTATGCTATACAGACTTACGCTGGAAGCGAAATGGCAGTAAAAAGAGGAATTGAAAATTTAGTAAAAGATCATGGAATAGAAGATCAACTAAAAGAAATTATAGTTCCTACAGAAGACGTAATAGAAATAAAAAATGGTAAGCAAAAAATCAACGAAAGAACTCTTTACCCAGGTTATGCTTTTGCGTGCTTAGATCTTGATACGGCTCTTTGGCACAGGATTCAATCTTTACCAAAAGTTGGACGTTTTATTGGTGAGGCCAAAAAACCTACGCCATTATCTGAAAAAGATATAAATACTATTTTGGAAAAAGTTCAAAAAAGGGCTGCACCAAAACCTAAGATATTCTTTGAGGATGGTGAGAGTGTTCGTATAACAGAAGGTCCTTTTGCTAACTTTACAGGTATTGTTGAAGAATATGACATGATACATGGCAAACTTAGACTTAATGTTTCTATTTTTGGTAGAAGTACCCCTGTTGATATTTTGTATTCACAAGTTGAGAAGATAATTTAAGGAGCAAGAAATGGCTAAAAAAGTTATAGGTGAAATAAAATTACAAATTGCTGCAACAAAAGCAAATCCTAGTCCACCAGTTGGTCCAGCTCTTGGACAAAAAGGTGTTAATATTATGGAATTTTGTAAAGCCTTTAATGAAAGAACAAAAGACATGGTTGGGTTTAATATTCCAGTTGTTATAACTGTTTATGCTGATAAGAGTTTTACATTTATCACAAAACAGCCTCCTGCTACAGATCTTATTAAAAAGGCTGCAGGTATAACAAAGGGAACTGATAATCCTTTAAAAAATAAAGTAGGCAAACTAACAAAAGCTCAAGTTTTAGAAATAGTTGAGAAAAAACTTGTTGATTTGAATACAAATGATAAAGAGCAAGCAGTCAAGATTATTGCTGGTTCAGCTCGATCAATGGGTGTCGAAGTAATAGACTAAAACCTTTACCGTCAGGTTGATTAGCAAAAGACGGAAGCAATATATATGCGGAGAAATTTATGGGAAAAACTAGTAAGAGATTTCAAGAATTGCTCAAAAAAGTAGAGCAAAATAAAATTTATAACCTTAGCGAGGCTATTGATACAGTCAAAACTCTAGCTTCTGCTAAATTTAATGAAACAGTTGAGATTGCATTAAAATTAAATGTTGATCCAAGACATGCTGATCAAATGGTTCGTGGTTCAGTCGTTTTGCCGGCCGGTACAGGTAAAACTGTAAGAGTTGCTGTTATTGCTAAAGATGCTAAAGCTGATGAGGCTAAAGCAGCTGGTGCTGATATTGTTGGTGCAGATGATTTAGTTGAAGATATACAAAAAGGTATAATGAATTTTGATGTTCTTATAGCTACTCCAAATTTAATGGGCCTTGTAGGTAAGGTCGGTAGAATTTTAGGACCAAAAGGATTAATGCCAAATCCAAAAACTGGTACAGTTACAATGGATGTTGCACAAGCTGTTAATAATGCAAAAAGTGGTCAAGTAAATTTCCGTGTTGATAAACAAGGAAATATACATGCAGGGCTTGGTAAAGTTAATTTTACTAAAGAGCAATTAAATGAAAATATTTCAACATTTATTAAAGCGATCAATAAACATAAGCCTGCAACTGCAAAGGGTAGATATGTTAAAAATGCTTCGTTGTCTTTGACAATGAGCCCATCTATAGCTCTTGATACTCAAGAAGTTATGGACTTAAAATAAAACTAAAAATTAAAATTTATATCTTAGATTGGAGATAGCCGAGGCCATTGGGCTTAATTGATTCGACCCGCTCTGCTTGAAATTACCGGTCGGAAAGGAGAAAAAGTGACACGTAACGAAAAAACTAAGGTTGTTGCAAAATTAGAGAGTGAATTTAAAACTGCTGAAGCTATTGTAGTTTGTGACTATCGTGGCCTTTCAGTAAAGAAACTTGAAGTTTTAAGAAATTCTGCTAAAGAACAAAATGTAAAAGTTCAGGTTATTAAAAATACTCTTGCAAATATTGCTCTTAAGAATTCTGATAAAGTCGGAATGGAACTCAAAGATACAAATATCTATCTTTGGAGCGAAGATCAATTAGCAGTAACTAAAGTAGCCGCAAAATTTGAAGAGTCTAATGCTGATCTTTTCAAAATAAAAACAGCTTATATTGATGGCGAAGTTGCTAGCGTTGATAAAGTTAAAGCTCTATCTAAAATGCCTAGCCGTGATGAGCTTATTGCGATGCTTTTACAAGTTTGGAATGCGCCAATTCAAAATTTCACAATTGGTTTGAATGCGCTTAAAGAGAAAAAAGAACAATCAGCTTAATTTAAATTAAAAAAAATAATAAGGATTAAAAATGGCAATTACTAAAGAAGATGTATTAGAGTTTATATCTAATCTTTCTGTACTTGAACTTAGTGAACTTGTAAAAGAGTTCGAAGAGAAATTTGGTGTTAGCGCAGCTCCTGTAATGGTAGCTGGTGGTGCTGTTGCAGCAGGTGGTGCAGCAGCTGTAGCAGAGGAAAAAACAGAATTTAACATTGTTTTGGTTGATTCTGGTGATAAGAAAATCAACGTTATTAAAGTTGTTAGAGCGCTTACTGGTCTTGGTCTTAAAGAAGCTAAAGACGCAGTTGAGGGAACACCATCTGTTCTTAAAGAAGGCGTTAGCAAAGATGAGGCTGAGGCAGCTAAAAAAGAGCTTGAAGAAGCTGGTGCTAAGGTTGAACTTAAATAATTTTTTATTATTTGAGCTTAATATTTCAAGAGAGGGCAAAGCCCCTCTCTTTTTTAAATTTTAGATGCCTTTTTAAAAGGCTATACTTTTCTTTCAAAATTACCACGAGGTAGATGCAATGTTAAATAGCTTATACTCAGGAAATCGTCTTAGGGTTGACTTCTCTAATGTCGTTAAGGAGATAGACGTTCCGAACCTACTACAACTACAAAAAAAGAGCTTTGATAATTTTTTAAATTTAAATAACAATCAAGCAGAAAGCGGTATAGAAAAAGTTTTTAAATCAATCTTTCCAATACATGATCCGCAAAATCGTTTGACTTTAGAATATGTTGGCTCAGAAATTGGAAAACCAAAATATACAATTAGAGAGTGTATAGAAAGAGGTCTTACATACTCTGTAAATTTAAAGATGAAAATACGTCTTATCGTTCATGAGAAAGATGATAAGACAGGTGATAAAGTCGGTGTTAAAGATATAAAAGAACAAGAAATTTTTATACGTGAAATTCCACTAATGACTGATAGAATTTCATTTATTATAAATGGTGTTGAGCGCGTTGTTGTAAATCAACTCCACAGAAGTCCAGGTGTTATTTTTAAACAAGAAGAGAGTGCGACCGTTGCAAATAAATTAATTTATACAGCTCAAATAATACCAGACCGTGGCTCTTGGCTACACTTTGAATATGACACAAAAGATATTTTATATGTTAGGATAAATAAACGCAGAAAAGTGCCAGTAACTATATTATTTAGGGCGCTTGGATATAAAAAACAAGATATTATTAAGTTGTTTTATCCGATACAAAATTTAATTATTAAAAATAACAAATTTTTAACTCTTTTTAATCCTGAAGATTATTTGGGAAGAGTTGAATATGATATAAAAAACGAAGATGGAGAAATTCTTCACCAAGCAGGCAAACGTCTAACTAAGAAAAAAGCTGATAAGTTGATTGAAGATGGCGTAAAATTTGTTGAATACCCAGTTGAAGCACTTATTGGTAGATACTTGGCAAACCCTGTAATAAATACAGAGAGTGGAGAAATTTTATATGATACACTATCTGCTCTTGACGAGAATAAACTTGCAAAAATTTTAGCTGAACATGAAAGTATCGAGATTATAAATAACTCTGCTGCTGGTGTTGATGATGCAATTATAAATTCTTTTATAGCTGACAACGATATGCTTAAGGTTTTAAAACAAACTGAGGGCGTGGATGATGAAAATGATCTTGCAGCTATTAGAATTTATAAGGTTATGAGACCGGGAGAGCCAGTTGTAAAAGAGGCTGCAAAGAGTTTTGTAAATGATATGCTATTTAATCCTGAGAGATATGATTTAACAAAAGTTGGTCGTATGAAAATGAACCATAAGCTCTCTCTTGATGTGCCAGAATACGTTACTTTACTAACAAGCGAAGATATCATAAAAACTGCAAAATATCTTATAAAAGTTAAAAATGGACAAGGTCACATTGATGACAGAGATCACCTTGGTAATCGCCGTATAAGGTCAATTGGTGAGCTACTCGCTAGCGAACTTCACCTCGGTTTTGTAAAGATGCAAAAGGCAATCCGCGACAAATTTACAAGCTTAAGCAATAATACTGAAGAGATTATGCCATACGACCTTATTAACCCAAAAATGATCACAGCCACAATTATGGAATTTTTTACAGGTGGTCAGCTAAGCCAGTTTATGGATCAGACAAACCCACTTAGCGAAGTTACTCACAAGCGCCGTCTATCTGCACTTGGCGAAGGTGGTTTGGTAAAAGAACGTGCTGGCTTTGAGGTGCGCGACGTTCACCCAACTCACTACGGTAGAATTTGTCCAGTTGAGACTCCAGAAGGTCAAAATATTGGTCTTATCAATACACTTTCAACCTATGCAAAAGTAAATGATCTTGGCTTTGTTGAAGCTCCTTACAAAAAAGTTATAGATGGCAAAGTGACTGATGAGATAGTTTATTTAACCGCAACTCAAGAAGAGGGCAATGTTATAGCTCCAGCATCAACTAAACTTGATGAAAATGGACACATCGTTGAGGACTTGATTGAGGTTAGAAAAGATGGCGAGATGATGCTTGCCCGTAGAGAAGATGTTACTTTGATCGACCTTTGTTCTGGTATGATAGCTGGTGTTGCGGCTTCACTTATTCCATTCCTAGAGCATGATGATGCTAACCGTGCTCTCATGGGTTCAAACATGCAACGTCAGGCAGTGCCACTACTTCGCTCAACTGCTCCTATTGTTGGAACAGGTATGGAAAGCGTTATCGCAAGAGATGCATGGGAAAGCGTAAAAGCAAGACGTAGTGGTGTGGTTGAAAAGGTTGATAATAAAAATATATTCATTTTAGGCGAAGACGAAGCTGGTCCATATATCGATCATTACTCTTTGGAGAAAAATTTAAGAACAAACCAAAATACGACTTTTTCTCAACATCCGATAGTTAAAAAAGGTGATGAGATCGTTGCTGGTCAAATAATTGCTGACGGTCCAAGTATGGAAAAAGGCGAGCTAGCCATTGGTAAAAACGCACTAATTGCATTTATGCCTTGGAATGGCTACAACTACGAAGACGCGATCGTCATTAGTGAAAAAATGATACGTGAAGATGCTTTTACAAGTGTCCATATCTATGAAAAAGAGATCGAGGCTCGTGAGTTAAAAGACGGAGTTGAGGAGATAACAAAAGATATACCAAACGTCAAAGAAGAGGAGCTTATGCACCTTGATGAGAGTGGTATTGTCAAAATTGGTACAGAGATCAAGCCTGGTATGATCCTTGTTGGTAAAGTATCTCCAAAAGGCGAGGTTAAGCCAACTCCAGAAGAGAGACTATTACGTGCGATCTTTGGTGAAAAGGCTGGCCACGTGGTAAATAAATCGCTTTACGCTTCAGCTTCGATGGAAGGCGTGGTTGTTGATGTTAAAATTTTCACCAAAAAAGGTTATGAAAAAGATAGCAGAACAAATAAAGCTTACGAAGAAGAGAAGACTCTTTTAGAAAAAGAACATCACGATAGACTACTTATGTTGGATCGCGAAGAGATGCTAAAAGTTACAGCACTTCTTTCTAAAAATCCACTAGCAAGCGATCAAGAGGTAAATAAAAAAGAGTATAAAAAAGGCTCAAAGATCAATAAGGCTGATCTTGAAAATATAAATAGGTTTACTCTAAATGCTATCGTTAAAAGCTTTTCAAAAGATATTCAAAAGAAATACGATGAGCTAAAAAATTACTTCCAAAATGAGAAGAAAAAGCTTAAAGAAGAGCACGACGCTAAGATAGAAATTTTAGAAAAAGACGATATTTTACCAAGCGGTGTTGTAAAACTTGTAAAAGTTTATATAGCTACAAAACGCAAACTAAAAGTTGGCGATAAGATGGCTGGACGTCACGGAAACAAAGGTATCGTTTCAAATATAGTAAGAGAAGTCGATATGCCTTATCTTCCAAGTGGTCAGATCGTTGATATCGTGCTAAACCCACTTGGTGTTCCAAGCCGTATGAACATCGGTCAAATTTTAGAGAGCCACCTTGGTCTTGTTGGCTATCGCTTAGGTGAGCAGATCAATGAAATTTTTGAGACCAAAAAAGGCGAGTGGATAAAAGAGCTAAGAGCTAAGATGATAGAGATAGCAAGCGTTGCTAAGCTAATGGACGCTAAAAAAGCTCTTAGCAAGATGAGTGACGAGAAGCTTCTTGAGTACGCAAAAGATTGGAGTAATGGCGTAAGATTTGCGACTCCGATTTTTGAAGGCGTTAAGGCTGACGAATTTGCAAAATTATTTGAGATGGCAAAGATAGATAGCGATGGTAAAACTGAGCTATATGACGGACGCACAGGCTCAAAGATAAGAGAACGCGTTAATGTTGGTTGTATGTATATGCTAAAACTTCATCACTTGGTTGATGAGAAAGTTCACGCAAGAAGTACCGGACCATACAGCCTTGTTACACAACAACCTGTCGGTGGTAAGGCACTATTTGGTGGTCAAAGGTTTGGAGAGATGGAGGTTTGGGCACTTGAGGCTTATGGTGCTGCTCATACACTAAGAGAGATGCTAACTGTAAAATCAGACGATGTTGAGGGAAGACTTTCTGCTTACAAAGCTTTAACAAGAGGTGAAAACGTTCCTGAGACTGGTATCCCTGAGACGTTCTTTGTTCTAACAAACGAGCTAAAATCACTAGCTCTTGACGTGGAAGTATATGATGAGGATGAGACAAATGAAACTAACTAATTTAAAACCAGTTGAGATAAAAGAAGAGCATAGACCTCGTGATTTTGAAGCTTTTCAACTTCGTTTAGCAAGTCCTGAGAAGATAAAATCTTGGAGTTATGGCGAGGTTAAAAAGCCAGAAACTATCAACTACCGCACACTAAAACCTGAGCGTGATGGCTTGTTTTGTGCGAAAATTTTTGGACCGATCCGTGACTACGAGTGCCTTTGTGGCAAATATAAAAAGATGCGTTATAAAGGTATAAAGTGCGAAAAGTGCGGCGTTGAAGTAACAACATCTAAGGTTCGCCGCTCTCGCATGGGTCACATTGAGCTTGTAACTCCAGTGGCTCACATTTGGTATGTAAATTTCTTGCCAAGCCGTATTGGTGCACTTCTTGGTATTAAGATGAAGGATCTTGAGCGCGTACTTTACTATGAGGCATACATTGTTGATAATGCTGGCGAGGCTTATTACGACAATGAAAATTCTAAAAAAGTTGAGAAATACGACGTTTTAAATGAAGAACAATATCAAAGCCTAGCTTCAAGATATGAAGAGACTGGTTTTACAGCTAGAATGGGTGGCGAGGTCATCTATGATATGCTAGCTGAGCTTGATTTGATGGAAATTTTAAATCAGCTAAAAGAAGAGATGGAGTCTACAAATTCTGAGGCTAAGAAAAAGACTATCGTAAAACGCCTAAAAGTTATCGAGAGCTTTTTAAATTCAGGCAACCGCCCAGAGTGGATGATGATAACAAATTTACCAGTTCTTCCACCTGATCTTAGACCGCTAGTCAGCCTTGATGGTGGTAAATTTGCTGTTTCAGACGTAAATGACCTATATCGCCGTGTAATAAACAGAAATAGCCGTCTAAAACGTCTACTTGAGCTTGATGCACCTGAGATCATTATCAGAAACGAAAAGAGAATGCTTCAAGAGGCTGTTGATGCGCTATTTGACAATGGTCGCAGAGCAAATGCAGTAAAAGGCGCAAATAAGCGCCCACTAAAATCACTAAGCGAGATCATCAAAGGTAAGCAAGGCCGTTTCCGCCAGAATTTGCTAGGTAAGCGTGTTGACTTCTCTGGACGTTCTGTTATTGTCGTTGGTCCAAAGCTGAAGATGGATCAGTGCGGTCTTCCAAAGAAGATGGCTCTAGAGCTATTTAAACCACATTTGCTTGCTCGCCTTGAAGAAAAAGGCTATGCAACAACTGTTAAGCAAGCGAAAAAGATGATAGAAGATAAGACAAATGAGGTTTGGGAGTGCCTAGAAGAGGTCGTTAAAGACTATCCAGTTATGCTAAACCGTGCTCCGACACTTCACAAGCTTTCTATCCAGGCATTTCATCCAGTGCTTGTCGAGGGCAAGGCTATCCAACTTCACCCACTAGTTTGTGCGGCGTTCAACGCAGACTTTGACGGTGACCAAATGGCTGTTCACGTGCCACTATCGCAGGAAGCTATCGCTGAATGCAAAATTTTGATGCTTAGCTCAATGAATATCTTGCTTCCTGCAAGTGGTAAGGCTATCACAGTCCCTTCACAAGATATGGTTTTAGGAATTTATTATTTAAGCCTAGAGAGAAACGATGAAAAAGGCGCAAATAAAATTTTCTCAAGCGTTGATGAAGTAATGATCGCTGAAGAGGCTAATACTCTTGGTCTTCACGCTAAAATTAAGACAATGGTTGATAACAAGATCATCTTCACAACGGCTGGTCGCTTGATCCTAAGAGCGATACTTCCTGATTTTGTTCCTGAAAATATGTGGAATAAGATTATGAAGAAAAAAGATATTGCAAATTTGGTTGATTATGTTTATAGAAATGGTGGTCTTGAAGTAACGGCTGACTTCCTTGATAAGCTTAAAAATTTAGGCTTTAGATATGCGACAAAAGCGGGAATTTCTATCTCTATTGCTGATATCATCGTGCCAGATAGCAAGCAAAAATATATTGACGAAGCTAAGAAAAAAGTTCGCGAAATTCAAAAACAATACGGCGCTGGTCTTTTAACAGATAGTGAGAGATACAACAAGATCATTGATATCTGGACAGATACAAACAACAGCGTTGCAAGCGAGATGATGAAACTTATCCAAAACGATAAAGGTGGATTTAACTCAATTTATATGATGGCAGACTCAGGTGCGAGAGGTAGTGCAGCACAAATTCGCCAGCTAGCTGGTATGCGTGGTCTTATGGCAAAACCTGATGGTTCGATCATTGAAACACCAATCATTTCAAACTTTCGTGAAGGTCTAAATATAATGGAGTACTTCAACTCTACTCACGGAGCTAGAAAAGGTCTTGCAGATACAGCGCTAAAAACAGCAAACGCTGGTTATTTAACAAGAAAACTAATCGACGTTGCTCAAAACGTTAAAGTAACAATGCACGACTGCGGTACGCACGAGGGTGTTGAAATCACAGATATTACTGAGAGCGGCGAGCTAATAGAAAGCCTTGAAGAAAGAGTCTTGGGTCGTGTTTTAGCAGATGATGTGATCGATCCTATAACTAATGAAATTTTATTTAGCGAAGGCACACTACTTGATGAAGAAAAAGCTAGAGCTATAACTGAGGCTGGTATAAAATCAGTGAGTATTAGAACACCTATTACGTGTAAAGCACCTAAAGGCGTTTGTGCAAAATGCTACGGCTTAAATTTGGGTGAAGGTAAACTTGTAAAACCAGGCGAAGCAGTTGGTATCATTTCAGCTCAATCTATCGGTGAGCCAGGTACACAGCTAACACTAAGAACATTCCACATAGGTGGTACGGCTTCTACTGAGCAACAAGATCGTCAGGTAATCGCTCAAAAAGAAGGTTTTATTAGATATTACAACCTTAATACTTATGATAACGGTGATAAGAAGATCGTTGCAAATAGAAGAAGTGCAGCTGTGCTGCTTGTTGAGCCAAAGATTAAATCAACGATTGACGGTAAAATAGAGATCGAATATGCCCACGAAGATGTAAATATCGTGATAAAAGGTAAAAAAGAAGAGGTTAAATATACAATTAGAAGAAATGATCTTGCTAAACCAAATGAATTAGCTGGTGTTAGCGGAAAGATCGAAGGAAAGATGTATATACCTTATGTAAGTGGCGATAAGGTAAAAGAGAATGAAAGTATCGTTGAGATCATAAAAGAGGGTTGGAATATCCCAAATCGTATCCCATACGCTAGTGAACTTAAAATTTCAGACGGAGATCCTGTAACTCGTAAAATTTTAGCCGACGCAAATGGTGTGGTTAAATTTTTCATATTAAAAGGTGATTATCTTGATAGGGTTAAAGATATCAAAAAAGGTCACAAAGTAACTGAAAAAGGTTTCTTTGTAGTTGTTTCTGATAAAGATGGACGTGAGGCGGTTCGCCATTATATCCCAAGAAATTCTATCATTCAAGTTTCTGATAATGATGCAGTTGAGAGAGCGACAGTAGTCTCATTGCCTGAAAAAGATGACAAGTTGATTATTGCTGAGTGGGATCCATACTCAACTCCAACTATTGCTGAAGAAGCCGGTGTGGTTAGTTTTGAGGATATTGAGCCAGGATATAGTGCGACTGAGCAAGCAGATGAAGCGACTGGACAAAGACGTCTTGTTATCAATGAGTATTTGCCAAGCGGTGTAAAACCTGCGATTATTATCGCTACTAAAAAAGGAAATTTAATTAAGTATCCGCTTGATCCAAAAACTGCGATCTTTGTCTCAAGTGGCGATGAAGTAGCTCAAGCTGATATTTTGGCCAAGACTCCAAAAGCTGTTGCTAAGTCAAAAGATATTACCGGCGGTCTTCCAAGAGTTAGTGAGCTATTTGAAGCAAGACGCCCTAAAAATACAGCTATCGTTGCAGAGATTGATGGTGTGGTTAGATTTGACAAGCCACTTCGCTCAAAAGAGCGCATAATCATCCAAGCTGAAGATGGCACAACTGCTGAGTATTTGATCGAGAAAAGTCGTCAGATACAAGTAAGAGACGGGGAATTTGTCCATGCTGGCGAGAAACTAACTGATGGGCTAATCTCAAGCCACGATATTTTAAGAATTCTTGGCGAAAAAGCGCTTCACTACTATTTGATTAGCGAGATTCAGCAAGTTTATCGCCGCCAAGGTGTTGCGATCGCTGATAAGCACATCGAGATCATCGTATCACAAATGCTTCGCCAAGTTAAAATCGTTGATAGCGGAAATACAAATTTCATAGTTGGCGATATGGTTTCAAGAAATAAATTTAAAGAAGAGAATGAGCGCATTATGAACATGGGCGGTGAGCCAGCTATTGCTGAGCCGATCTTATTAGGCGTTACAAGAGCAGCTATCGGAAGTGATAGTGTGATCTCTGCTGCATCGTTCCAAGAGACAACTAAGGTCTTAACAGAAGCATCGATTGCTGCTAAATTTGACTATCTTGAAGATCTAAAAGAGAACGTTATCCTAGGACGTATGATCCCAGTTGGAACTGGTTTTTATAAAGATAAAAAAGTAAAAATCAAAGAAAACTAGTCCTTTAAGCCCCTATTTTGGGGCTTAACCTCTTTATAAAATTAAATCAATAAAAATTTACAAGCTATTAACTATCACCTAATAAAATCCTTGTCTTTAAATCACATTATGGAGAATTTATGAAAAACGTTGATCTTGGACTTTTATTTATACGTTTAGGCCTTGGTATCTGCCTTTTTATGCATGGTTTTGGTAAAATTTTACATGGACTTAGTGGGGTAAAAGGTATATTAGTAAATGCTGGTTTGCCTGGATTTTTGGCATATTTTTCTTACCTTGGAGAGGTCTTAGCACCCATTATGTTGATTATTGGTTTTTATTCAAGAGTAGGCGCTATCCTAGTTTTAGGTACTAGTATTACTATTTTATACTCGTACTATGGATTTGCAAATTTATTTGCATTAAATGAGGTTAATGGCTTTAAATCAGAGCTTATTTACCTTTATATTGCTATTTCACTTTGTATTCTTTTGATAGGTAGTGGCAAATATGCTGTCAAACAAGACTAATACAAAAATAAAGACAGCAGAGTTTTTATAAAATCAAGAATTAGATAAGTAAGTCTAACTTATTAACCGTTATTTAAGTTTATTTTAAATAAAATTAGGTCTTTTTAATAAATTTAGTTGAAAGGAATTATTGTGCCAACCATAAATCAATTGGTCAGAAAAGAACGCAAGAAAGTGACTGTTAAGTCAAAATCTCCAGCGTTAAAAGAGTGCCCTCAAAGAAGAGGAGTTTGCACTAGGGTTTATACTACAACTCCTAAAAAACCAAACTCAGCTTTGAGGAAAGTTGCCAAAGTCAGGCTAACAAGCGGTTTTGAAGTCATCAGCTATATCGGTGGTGAAGGTCACAACCTACAAGAACACAGTATCGTTTTAGTTCGCGGCGGTAGGGTCAAAGACTTACCAGGTGTTAAATATCACATCGTTCGTGGTGCACTTGATACTGCTGGTGTTGCAAAAAGAACAGTTTCTCGTTCTAAATATGGTGCTAAACGCCCTAAAGCTGGCGCTGCAGCTGCAACAAAAAAGTAAAAATTTAGGTTCGCAGACGTTGCTAAAATTTGCAAACGTTTGAGTAAAATTTCATAAAAATTTGAAGGAAAGATCAAAATGAGAAGAAGAAAAGCCCCTGTAAGGGAAGTCTTACCTGATCCGATTTACGGAAATAAAATAATCACTAAATTTATTAATTCTCTTATGTATGATGGCAAAAAAAGCGTCGCTACTGAGATAATGTATGGTGCTATTAAAGCCATAGAAAAGAAAAATGCTGAGGTTAAAGGCATCGATGTTTTTAACGATGCTATTGAAAATGTAAAACCTATTTTAGAAGTTAAATCACGCCGTGTTGGTGGTGCTACTTATCAAGTGCCAGTTGAGGTTCGCCCAGCTCGCCAACAAGCTCTTGCTATCCGCTGGCTTATAACTTACGCTAGAAAAAGAAGCGAAAGAACTATGATAGATAAACTAGCGAATGAGCTCTTAGATGCGGCAAACTCAAAAGGTGCATCTTTCAAGAAGAAGGAAGATACTTACAAGATGGCAGAGGCTAATAAAGCATTTGCTCACTACCGCTGGTAAGAAAGAATTAGTATGGCAGAGAGAAAAACGCCTTTACATAAGGTAAGAAATATCGGTATTGCGGCTCACATTGATGCTGGAAAGACAACTACTAGTGAGAGAATTTTATTCTTTACTGGTATGAGCCATAAAATAGGTGAGGTTCATGATGGTGCTGCTACCATGGACTGGATGGAGCAAGAAAAAGAGCGTGGTATTACTATTACTTCGGCTGCAACTACGGCATTTTGGAAGGGTCATCAAATAAACCTAATTGACACTCCGGGACACGTTGACTTTACTATCGAAGTTGAGCGTTCTATGCGTGTTCTTGACGGTGCTGTTTCAGTATTTTGTTCTGTTGGTGGTGTTCAACCACAATCAGAAACCGTTTGGAGACAAGCAAATAAATATCACGTACCAAGAATCGTTTTTGTTAATAAAATGGATAGAATCGGTGCAAATTTTTTTAGAGTTGAAGAGCAGATTAGGGAAAGACTAAAAGCAAACCCAATACCTATTCAAATTCCTATAGGCTCTGAGGATAACTTTAGAGGTGTGGTTGACCTTGTAAGAATGAAAGCTTACGTTTGGAATGATGAGAAAAAGCCAACTGACTATGTTGAAGAAGAAATTCCAGCTGAAGTTAAAGATAAAGCAGAAGAATATCGCGCGAAACTAATCGAAGCAGTTTCAGAGACAGATGATAGCTTGATGGAGAAATTTTTTGCTGGTGAAGAGCTAAGTGAAGAAGAGATCAAAAAAGGTATAAAAGCAGGCTGCTTGAGAATGACTATCACACCTATGCTTTGTGGAACTGCGTTTAAAAACAAAGGAATTCAACCTCTGCTTGATGCTGTTGTTGATTACTTGCCGGCTCCAGATGAAATTGAAGCTATTAAGGGTGTATATGAAGATGGCACCGAAGTAACTGTTGAAAGCACTGATAATGGTGAATTTGCAGCTCTTGCATTTAAGATCATGACTGACCCATTTGTCGGACAGCTAACATTTATTCGTGTTTATAGAGGAAGCTTGGAAAGTGGTAGCTATGCTTATAATACCGTTCAAGATAGTAAAGAGAGAATCGGTCGCTTGCTAAAAATGCACTCAAATAAACGTGAAGAGATTACTGAGCTTTTCGCTGGTGAAATCGGTGCTGTTGTTGGTCTAAAAAATACCCTAACTGGCGATACTCTTGCAAGTGAAAAAGATAAAGTTATCCTTGAGAGAATGGACTTCCCAGAGCCAGTTATCAGTGTCGCGGTTGAGCCAAAAACAAAAGCAGATCAAGAAAAAATGGCGATCGCTCTTCAAAAACTAGCTCAAGAAGATCCAAGCTTTAGAGTTAGCACTGATGAAGAGAGCGGACAAACTATCATTAGTGGTATGGGTGAGCTTCACCTTGAGATCATTGTTGATCGTATGCTTCGTGAATTTAAAGTTGATGCTGAAGTTGGTCAGCCACAAGTTGCATACCGCGAAACTATCCGTAAGGCAGTTGAGCAAGAGTACAAGTATGCTAAACAATCAGGTGGTCGTGGTCAATACGGTCACGTATTCTTACGCATCGAGCCACTTCCAGCTGCTAGCGGATTTGAATTCGTTAATGACATCAAAGGTGGTGTTGTTCCAAAAGAGTATATCCCAGCTGTTGAAAAAGGTTGTAAAGAAGCGCTTCAAAGCGGTGTTCTTGCTGGATATCCAGTTGAAGATGTTAAAGTTACACTTTTTGATGGTAGCTACCACGAAGTTGACTCATCTGAAATGGCATTTAAACTTGCTGCTTCTATGGGCTTTAAAGAGGGCGCTAGAAAAGCAGGTGCGGTTATCCTTGAGCCTATGATGAAAGTTGAAGTTGAGACTCCAGAAGAGTATATGGGCGATGTTATCGGTGACCTTAATAAGCGCCGTGGTCAAGTAAATTCAATGGATGATAGAAATGGTATAAAAATCATTGCTGCTTATTGTCCACTTGCTCAAATGTTTGGCTACTCAACAGATCTTCGCTCAATGACTCAAGGTCGTGCGACTTACTCAATGGAATTTGATCACTACGAGGAAGTTCCTAAAAATGTAAGTGAAGAGATTATTAAAAAGAGAAATGGCTAATTAACCAAAGAAGGGCAGAGTAATCTGTCCTTTAAAAATTAAATTCTTATAAAGTCTATCTACAAAATATATGAATTGTCCTCATAGCTCAGCTGGATAGAGCGTAGAATTCCTAATTCTAAGGCCACAGGTTCGAACCCTGTTGGGGACACCATCCATCATGCAATCATTTTTGTAAAATATAAAGTGCTCAAACAAGTGTTTTTAAAATATACTAAAACGTATAATAAGATATAGCAATTTATAAAAAATATTCTTATAAAGATCGGCATAACACAGGTTAAGGGAAAAATAAAAAGAATAAACTTTTAAGAATAAGATCATAAGTGATATGCAAATAAGATCACTAAAATCAAAGAAAAATTTTTATAAAATATGTGTAATGGTAAGCAGCTATATTTTTTGGTTTATCTATATATGCATTCGTAGTGGGTTTAGCTTTCTTTATCAACACGTTATATTATTAATTTTTATCTAAACTAATAAATTTTATCAACAAAAATTTTTATATATTTAATAATCTGTGCTAACATTTCAAAAATTTATTTAAGGAGAGTAGATGAAAAAAATTTTACTTTTAGGAGCTGTTTGTTGTATGTTGTCGGCTGATGTTAAAACCGTTAATATAAGCCCAGATGAGATCAAAAAATATGATCAGATTATCGATATAAGAACCCCATCTGAGTGGCAAGAGACTGGCGTTATCGCAGGTGCAAAGACTATAACTTTTAATCCAAACGATAAGAGTGCATTTTTAGAGGAGCTTTCAAAGGCAGTTGATATCAAAAAACCTATTGCTCTTGTTTGCAGAAGTGGCAGAAGAAGCACAGCAGCAGCTGCAGCAATAGATAGCTCAGATCTTAAGATAATAAATTTAGATGGAGGTATGAGCAGTTTGATCGAGCAAGGCTACAAAACTACACTTTATAAAAAATAGATAAATTTTTGTGATCCTACATTGACTACAAGATAAATTTATTTTGTAGTCAAATTTTATATCAAATAATAAAATTTATTATTTGATTAACCACCGATTAACTCTAGCTATATATAATTTCATCATATTTATAATAAAAAAGGAGACAAAATGTCAAAAGTTATTTTACAGTTAAATGTTATTCAGGCTGATGCAAATGCACTTTATATTAAATTTCACGACCTTCACTGGAATGTAAAAGGTATTCAATTTTTTAGCGTTCATGAATACACAGAAAAAGCTTATGAAGATATGAGTGAGATATTTGACGATGCAGCTGAGAGAGCTCTTATGCTTGGTGGCAGACCTATCGTCAAGGCTGAGGAGTTAGCAAAAGTTACTCATATCAAACACGAGCCAAAGGAAATTTACACTCCAACTGAGGTTTTAGAGATTGTCTTGGCTGATTATAAGCACCTTTTGGGTGAGTTTAAAAAGCTTGACGAGCTTGCAGAAGGCGATACAACAACTCAAATGTATGCACAAGATCAAATCGCAAAATTTGAAAAAGCGATCTGGATGCTAAACGCAACACTTAGTAAATAACTGCTAGCGGGAGTTTTCCCGCTTTATCTAAATAAATTCTACTTTTTGGCGATATTGATTTTATAAATTTTAAGGAGCCAAAATGAAAATTTCTCAAATCGCAAACTCATATAATAGTTCAAGCCTAAAAGAAAATGTAAAATCAGAAATTTCACTTCATAAAGATGAAAAGGATATCTCCAAAAAAGAGTCTGAAATTACAAATTTAACAACCAAAGACATTTCAAATATCTACTTTTTGCAGTATCAAAAAGAGATCGTTAAAAGTAGCAGTTCAAATTTATTAGCTCAAGGTGGCTTAAGCTTTAATACGCCTAAAAATTTATCAGAAATTTTATCAGGACTTGATCTTGCAAGTATCGGCTATAACGGTAAATCTTTAAACGAGCTAAGTAGTGACGAGGCAAATGATCTTATCAGCGAGAATGGATTTTTTGGTATCGCAAATACGGCTGATAGGATAGCTAGCTTTGTGCTAAATGGTGCAGGCGATGACGTGGAAAAACTAAAAGCTGGTAGAGAGGGTGTGGCAAAGGGTTTTGAGGATGCGAAGAAAATTTGGGGAGGTGAGCTTCCTGAAATTTCTCAAAAGACTATTGAAAAGACCCTTGAGAGTCTTGATAAAAAGATCGCCGAGCTTGGCGGTAACGTTTTAAATGTTTCAGCTTAACTATCTTAGGCAGGCTCGCCTAAGATAAATTTATATGATTTGCATATAAATTTAGATACGAGCCTTTAATTTTCCACAAAATTTATTTAATCTTAAAAGTTATACTTCGCCGTTTTACACTAAGGAGAAGAGATGAAAGCTAAAATTTTACTTCCACTGGCAACTGCTATCATGTTTTTGGGTTGCTCATTTTTTGAGGATAACCCACCAGTGCGAAAACAGCCAAGACAGGTCATGCAAAATACACCAGCAAAAAGCTCGATTAAAGGTTTTATAAAAGAGGTTACTTATAAAGATTCAAAATACTGCTATGAAATAGTGGCGAGCGATACAAAAAATCACAAACTCAATAAAGCAAATTTTTGTGCAAATAGATACTATTATGATAAAGGTGACTTGGTCTATGCGACCTTTTATGCAGATAAACTTATAGATATGCTTCTTATAAAAGAGGGTGGCTCTAGTGGCTTATATAATGGTATAAAAAAGCCGCAAAATGAAGTGATTATTAAAAGAAAAAATGTAAAAACAAATATCGAAGTGCCAAAAGAGGAAAAAATTTCTTTTTAATTACCGTTGATTTACTGCTTGCTTATATAATTTCAACAGCAATCAAAACTAGAACTCCTTTTAAGGGGCGAATCAACAGCCCCTTTTTACTCCTTTAAAATTTTGTCCTTATTTTATTTAAAATTATCAACTTTTACCTATTTCTGATTAATTACGGTAAACGATCGGTAACTGAAATTAAAAATTTTAAGCTTCATGTTAAATTTTATTGATTATAATCGTCAGCACAAAACCTTAAAAGGAGAAAAAATGAAACTAACAAAAATTAGTTTAGCCGCTTTGGTTGCTTTAGGTGCATTTTCAAGCGTAGCAAGTGCTACTCCACTTGAAGAAGCTATAAAAAATGTAGATCTTTCAGGATTTGCAAGATATAGATATACAAACGATAAAAAACACGGTGAGTTTTCTAATACAAAATCAGAGTCTGGCTCAAAGGCTGGTCATCAATTTAAAGCTGTAGCAAATTTTAAAGCTGCAATTGATGATAACTTCTTTGGCGTTATTGGTTTAAGATATAACGCTACTGATAATTCTGGTGATAATACTCAAAATGATCAAGGTAGTAAAGGATTTGGCACAGATAAAACTAATACAACTGAGCCATTTAGAGTTCATCAGTTCTATCTTGGTTATAAAGCTGGAAACACTACTATAACAGCTGGCAAACAAGAGATCGGCTCATTCTTTACAGATGATGCTATTGGTACTGGTGTAAGAGTAGTAAATGAAGATATTGAAGGACTTACTCTAACAGCTCTAGCTTTTGACGCAATTGAGGGTGATAGTGTTGAAAGTGATGGCGAGTTGTATGAAATTACAAATAATTTAAATGATTATGATGCAGGTAATCTATATGCAGCTGGCATCGCTGGTTCATATGACCCTATCAATTTCCAACTATGGTATGCTAGCTTAACAAATCTAGCTGACCTACTTGCAGCTGATGTTTCAGCAAATTTTGCTATTAATGATGATGTTAGCTTAGGTGGTAGAGTTAACTATATAAATACTACTGTAGATAAAAGTGCAAAAGCACATCTTTTTAAAGCTATAAGTGAATCTAATGGCGTTGCAAACTATAATGATGGCAACTTCTATGCTGGCGAACTTACAGCTTCATTATTCGGCTTTGATTTGAGAGCTGGTTATATGGGTTGGAAAGTTGATAATAAAGGCGTAACATCATTTGCTTTTGAGGATAAAGGTAGTCTAATAGATGTTGGTGAGCTTACACTTGATCCAACTTGGGCTGATGGAAAAGCAAACCTAGTATATGGAACAGCTGGATATACATTTGATAAATTTACAGTTGGTGTTGATTATATAAAAGGTCACATTAAACATGCTTCAGCTGCTGGCGAAAATGGTAAAGAAAAAGTTGAAGAGGTTACCCCAAGATTTGCATATGAATATAGCAAAAAGCTAACATTTAGCTCATACTATGCATTCAAAACTTCAAAATTTGCTGATGAGGCTAAAAACAAAGAAGATCAATTCAGATTTGAGGCTAAATACTCATTCTAATCGTAGCTCATTAATCAACTTATGATATAATCCCGGGTCGGAGCAATCTGATCCGGGATTTTTAAATTTAGAGCAAAATTTCAAGGAAAATTATGAAAAGTATTAAAATTTCTTTTTTGGCGTGTTTTTTGGTGGCAAATGCCTTTGCAGCTTCACAAGTCTACTATATAGAAGCTCGTGGTGAGTTTGGTAAAGAACTTGCCGAAATGGCAAAAAAGCAGGCTAATGATAGAAATGAAAAAGTAAATGTCTATGTCGATGAAGATCCAAGACGCTATAAAGATAATAGAATTTTAAAATTAGGCGTTGATAGAAAGGGCAGATATAGTGTTTCTTTAGGTAAGGAGCTTTATGAAAAGCAATGTGCTAGCTGTCATGGCGAGAATGCTGATAAAAGGCCATTTGGTTCAACACCTCTAAAAAATATGGACGCTAAAGATATTGAAGATAGCATCATCTCTTATAGAAGTGACTCAAGTTTTGGCGGAAGCGGCAAAAATGTAATGCAAAACCAAGCTAAAATTCTTTCAAATAATGATCTTGGCGCGATTCTTGCCTATCTAAAAGGCAAAGATGCATTTGCTGAACAAGATGCAAATGAAAACAAACCAGTCTCTACTCAAACAAAGCAAGGCAGTTATTTAAGATAAGTTTTACTTTGATAGCTTTGTCATAATATAAATAAAAGGAAGCAGATGTTAAATCCAAAATCATTATTTTTAAGTATGGGCTCAGCTATCATTTTGATGATAATCTTTGCCATAGCTAGCGGAGCCGCTACGATAATAGAAAGTAAAACTAGCACAGAAGCTGCATGGTACTATGTTTATGGTGCCAGCTGGTTTGCGCTCATCCAACTACTTCTTGGTATAAATTTGACCTATAATATCTTTAGATATAACTTAATCGATCCCAAAAAACTTCCTTCGCTTATCTTCCACCTTGGTTTTATCGTTATCTTAATCGGTGCTGGCATAACAAGATATCTTGGCTTTGAGGCTGATATGCATATAAGAGAAAAAACTCAGTCAAATATCGTTACGACAAAAATATCCTATTTAAATTTAACTGCATTAAACGATAATGGAGAAGAGATAAACGCTGCTTTGCCACTAGGAATTTCTGATGCAAAAAAAGGTTTTGATCTAAAGCTAAAAATAGCAGATAATGAAGCTAATTTAAAATTTAAAGAATTTGTGCCAAATGCAAGTTATAAGTTTGTGAATGATAAAAACGGGCAACCAGTAGTGGAATTTGTGGTTTCAAACGAGAGTGAAAGTGAAGAAATCTTCTTATTAGAAGAAGAGGAAGCAAGAGTTGCAGATATTAGTTTTATCTTTAATGCTAAGCCAGACGAGAGTAAAAAATATGTACTTTTTAAATTAGTGGACGGAAATTTCACAGTTACTTCAAATACTGATCTTTCAAAATTTACAATGAGTGATAGCTCAAAAACTGAGTTAAAAGCTGGTAGCGTAAATGAATTTGGCATGGGTAGTCTTTATACTATTTCAAATATAAATTTTGCTCCAAGATTAGTTTCGACTCATGCCTCAAGAAAGCTAGTTAGTACAAAAGATAGCGAATTTAACGCCTTAATAGCTGAATTAAATTATAAAGGCGAGAGTAAAGAGATGCATATTTTTTATAACCTAACAGAGCCTTCACGTTTAGCTGTGGCTGGACAAAAATTTAATGCTTCATGGGGTGCGCAGCAAGTTAAACTTCCGTTTAGCCTATACTTAAAAGACTTTGAGCTTAAAAGATATCCCGGCTCAAATTCGCCTATGAGCTATTCAAGTGAAGTTATTGTAAAAGATGATACAAACATGTCAGGGCTTGACTATAAAATTTATATGAATCATGTGCTTGACTATGATGGTTATAGATTCTTCCAAAGTTCATACGATACAGATGAAAAAGGAACCATTCTCTCTGTAAATAAAGATCCAGGCAAGATACCAACTTATATCGGCTACTTTTTGCTTGGACTTGGCTTTGTGTTAAATGTTGTAAATCCTGGTAGTCGTTTTAGAAAACTAGCTAAGTTAATCGATAATGAATCAACAAAAGGTGGTAAAAAGGTTGTTGCTATCATTGCCATTATGCTTTTAAGTTTAAATTTTAGCTCATTAAAGGCTGAAGACTTTTTGCCTAATATCAGCAAAGAGCACACACAAAAGCTTTCTAGGCTTATTGTGCAAAGCTCAGATGGTAGAATGAAGCCATTTGACACTCTTAGCAAAGAAATTTTAAATAAAATACATAGAAGCGAGAATATAAATAGCCTGAACTCGAATCAAGCGATGCTTTCAATAATGGTAACGCCTGATTTTTGGCGAAATGAAAAAATTATCTCACTTGGACAAAGTAAGGAGCTAAAAAAAGAGCTTGGTATAGATGAAAATGCAAAGTATGCAAGTTTTAATGATTTTTTTAGAGCTACAAAAGATGGTGGAAGTGAATATAAACTCACAAAATTTGCCGAAATTGCTAATCGTAAGCATCCTGGATCACGCAGTACATTTGATAAAGATGTGATAAAGATCGACGAGAGATTGAATGTTTTTTATATGATATTTATTGGTGAAATTTTTAAAATTTTTCCAAAACAAGATGACCCATCAAACTCTTGGTATTCGCCTGCTAGTGCAATGATGTACTTTCCGCCTAAGGAGGCCGATCTAGTCATTAATATGATGAGAGAGTATTTTGCAGCAGTTGATGCAGCAACAAAAGATAGTGATTGGAGCAAGGCTGATGCCGCACTTGATAAAATTTCAGCCTATCAGCAAAAGTACGGCTCTACTGTAATACCAAGTGAAGAAAAGATAAATATAGAAATTTTGTTTAATAAAATTCAAATTTTTGAGCGATTGACACCGGTTTATCTTTTGGCTGGCCTTGCGCTTTTATTTTTTGTTTTTGTTAAAATGCTAGCCCCAAAAGTTCAGATAAATGGTATCGTAAGAGTTGTATACATTATAAATTTACTAGCTTTTCTTGCTCATACTGTCGGACTTGGACTTCGTTGGTACATTGCTGAGCATGCGCCTTGGAGTAACGCTTATGAATCGATGGTCTATATCGCTTGGGCTCTAGGATTTTCTGGTATCGTCTTTGCAAAACGTAGCCCTATCGCTCTTGCTCTTACGTCAATATTGGCTGGTGTTACATTGTTTGTTGCGCACCTTAGCTGGATGGATCCACAGATCACTACACTTGTGCCAGTGCTTCAAAGCTACTGGCTAACAATACACGTTTCTGTCATTACTGCAAGTTATGGATTTTTAGGGCTTTGCGCGTTACTTGGTGGCTTTACACTATTGCTTATCATTTTACAAAATAAGAAAAAGCCAAATCCAGAAATTTCTCGCAATATCCTCGAAGCTACCCGTATAAATGAGATGGCTATGATACTAGGACTTAGCTTGCTTACTCTTGGAAATTTCCTAGGCGGTGTCTGGGCGAACGAGAGCTGGGGTAGATATTGGGGCTGGGACAGCAAGGAGACTTGGGCGCTAGTTTCGATACTTGTTTATGCCGCAGTTCTTCATATAAGATTTATTCCAAAGCTAAATAACCAGTATGCATTTGCGGTGGCTTCATTTTTTGCTTATTGGTCGATTATTATGACTTATTTTGGTGTAAATTTTTATTTAGCTGGCATGCATTCGTATGCAGCTGGCGATCCATTACCAGTGCCTGATTTTGTCTGGATTAGTATCGTAATAATGGTACTTATGAGTGTTTTAGCATTTACAAAGCGATCACTTTGCTCAAGGCTTTAGATGCTAATAAAAGGTCTAATAGTTTTCTTTATTGTATTGCTATTAATTGCAATTTGCGCGTTAATCTATTTACTTTTAAGAAATAGAGATTATAGCGCCGAAATAAAAGACCTTGCATTAGAAAAAGAAGAGATAACGATCGAAAAGCTTGAAAAGCTTGCCGGTGATAATAGCCTAAGTAAAAACGAGCTTTTCGAACTTATTCAAATCTTTGTAGGAAATTTTAGTATACCAGCTAAGAATAACCAAGTCATGCCAAAAGAGGCAAACAACTATATAAATTTCATAATTTTGATCTGCTCTCATAAAAATTCTGATGCGAAGCTCATTAGTTTTTTAGACAAAGAGGCTAAAAAGAAAAATCCAAGCTACATTGTCGAAATAGAAGAGAGTGAGAAAATCGGCATAGAAAATCGCAAAAATCGTAGATAAATTTATTTAAAAAAGTGTAGTTAAATATCTTAAAATTAAATTTGGTATAAAAATGAGCTCTTATGATTTTGATTCTATGTACGTGATATTTCTTATTTTCTTTTCAATCGTACTGCCTATATTTTTGATAATTCCTGTAGGTAGATATAATATAAAAGTTTATGCGAGTAAATTTGACCTAATTGGACTTCATCTAATTTTTCCAATCATTATATTGCCTACTTTGGTAGGTACTTTTATTTTAGTTTGTAGCTTTTTAAATATTTCAGATTATACTGGTTTAAGCTTTGTATTCTATGCTTTTTTGATTCTAATGATAGCTTATGTAATTTATGGTTTTTATGCTTGTATCAAATATAATCACGGCTTTTTTCATTGCATTGTAGCGCTTTTTTTAAGATTTAATTATGTTACCCCGCTTATTTATCTGCTCTTTCTAGGCGGAAAAAACTACAAAGATGACAAAGAGATAACTTCTAAAAATATTAAGGGCTTAAATCTTTTTGATCAGTTTAGATTTTCTATTTATAATTTAATTGCTATTAGAAGCTAAAAAGTATTTTAAGAGCATTAAAGACTTTGCGATTAGAGAAATTTATTAGAATCAATAAAAATAAAAGAAAATTTTAGATTTAGCTTTTGCTTGGTTTTTATATCTTTCTCGTTTTTAAAATTTTAGTCCAAAGCAGGCTTTTGTTTTGTCTTATCGTTTTTAAGTTTATCTTTTTTGGCTTCAAACTCAGCTATTACATTTGCATCAGGAAATAAATATCCATCCTCAATCATCAGATCAACTGCCTTTTTAAACATAGGCAAGGCACTTTGAGCACCGAAGTAGTAGTAAGGTCTTTTAGGATCCCTTGCTAAAACGCCTATTGTGTAGCTATTGCCTCTTGTGTCATTTACAAAGCCAAAAAATGAGCCATTGTAGGTATTGCTGTATCCACCACTACCTGAGGCAATGTGTGCAGTTCCAGTCTTGCCACCTATCTCAAGCCCTGGCGTAAAGGCTTTTAGTCCAGTACCTTTTTCAACCGTTTTTATTAAAATTCTCTTCATTATCTTTGCGGTTTCTTGTGATATAACTTGAGCTGGCTCGGACTTTGGCAAATCGTATCTTTTTCCATTTCTCTCTAAGTAGGCAACCATGTGAGGAGTAACTTCAATGCCTTTATTATTAAATGTGTTATAGGCTTTTAAAAGCTGCATAAATGTAGCTTGCAAGCCGTATCCGTAGCTCACAGTCGCCTTATATGTCGATGAGTTTAGCTTTGTAACTGTTGGCATCATACCTACTTGCTCATAAGGTAGATCTATGCCAGTTTTTCTTGAAAAGCCAAAATTTAAAAGCCCTTGATAAATTTGTGGCCCATTTAGTCGCTCAACAAGCTGAATCATGCCGATGTTTGAACTGTGCACGATTATATCTTCAGCACTCATAAAAGGCTCCGGATGGGTATCTTTGATTATCCTTTTGCCAAGTTGGTATCGGCCATTATAGGTATTTACAAGCTCAAATGGATTTACTTTCTTCTCTTGAAGTAAGATGGAAAATATAAATGGCTTAAAAACCGAGCCAACTTCATAAGCATATTCACTAACGGTCGAATTTAGAGCGCTATAATCTTGCTTTCTTATGTTTGAAGGATCATATCTTGAGCTAGAAGCTAGGGCTAAAATTTCTCCATTTTTGCTATTCATTATGCATATAACTAGCTCTTTTGCATCTAGAAATTCACGCTTTTCATCTAAAATTTGCTCTAGTTTGGTCTGAAATTTTAGCGGTATAGAAAGCACCGCATTGTAGCCATCGACCCTTGTTGCTAAATTTGAGTCACTTGTTAAAATGATATTATTTCCAATATCGCGAGGCCCTAAAATTTTTGCATTTTGTATAGGAGCTAGATAATCTTCATAATATCTCTCAAGACCTTTTACACCTTTACTTTTTGTAAGTGCATCACTTTCAGTTTTGCTCACATAGCCAATAGCTGGTGTGAGAGCATCTTTTGACATAAATTTACGATTTTGGCCACTCTCCATTACTCTCATGCCCTGAAATGAAGCAAGGCCTGTTTTTGGATCAAGGTATGAAACCAAAATGCTCTTGCGATTTAGCTTTCTTGAGAGCTCTTGAAGGTAGGTAGCACCCTTTGCATCAATGCTATATGAGAGCGTAACGATACCTTTTGTGCCATTTATAATCTTTCTTACTTTGTTTGGATCGTCGCCGCTGTAAAGCGAATATAGCTTGATAAACATCTCTTTTTTATTAGGATCAATATTTCTAGTATCAAGCATTACTTTGTAGAGCTTTTGGCTTGAAGAGATGCTAAAGCCATCTTTTGTGACGATGTTGCCGCGAATTGCTGTATTTATGTCGCTTGTTTGAAGCTTGGGGAGTCTTCTTTCGATGCTCGCTCTATAAAATATAACAAGTACAAATATTGAAATTCCAAAAGTAATTAATAAAAAAAGTATGGTTATTTTTGATTTTCTGGAATTCATTAATGACTTAAATTTGTGTTCTAGAAATTTCTTTATAAGCACTTAGTGCTTTGTTGCGAATTTCTAGCATAAGCTTCATGCTAGTCTCTGCTTTGCCTATCGCAATAGCAGCTTGGTGAAGATCTTTTACCTCGCCAGTTGCAAGATCAGCTATGGCTTTATCAGCGTTTATTTGAACCTTGTTTAGCTCTTTTAAAGAGTCGTTTAGAGCATTTTCGAAGCCGCCTTCTTCGCCTGCTTTCGCTATTTTATTTGAATTTTCATTTTTATTTATTTTGTCTAAATTTATACTATTTATCATTATGCTTGTCCTGAAATAAGTGATATCGCACTTTGTGCTATTGTTTTTGCATTTTGAAAGGCTGCCACGTTTGCTTGATAAGCCCTTGTTGCTTCAAGTAGGTCAGACATCTCAATAACCGGATTTATATTTGGAAATGCGACGTAGCCATTTACATTTGCATCTGGATGGCTCGGGTCATATTTTAGCTGAAAGTCCTTATCGTCACGCACCACTTTATCCACAATCACACTAGTTAGGGCAGGGTGAGCATTTCTTGGTGAGCTTGGATCGTCAAGCGGATTTTCATACTCGAGTAGACTTTGTGAGTTTTTAAGCTGATCGTTTAAAATTTTATCAAAGTTCATCTCTTTAAAGATGACCTCTTGCCTTCTATATGGACCACCTTCAGTAGTTCTTGTGGTTTGAGCGTTTGCTATGTTTGAGCTAATGACGTTCATCCTGAAGCGTTGCGCGCTTAGTCCGTATCCGCTAATATCAAAATCATTTAAGTATGACATCGTCTCTCCTAGTTCTTAGCACTTGCGTCTATTACGCTTTTAAAGATATTGCTTTGAGCCTTGTAGGCGTTATCAAGGGCGTTTATCATAACTGTGTTTTTACCCATTTCTGTTGTCTCAACATCAAGATCGACTGTGTTTGCGTCGTTTCTAGCCATGTGACCGTCACGCAAGAAAATTTGAGCTGTGTCGCTTTTTGGAAAATCAACCGCAGCCATATGCGCTTCGTTTGTCTTAGCAAGCTGTAGCTTTTTTGGGCTTGAAGTGTTATAAATTTCATTTGCTTTTTCTTTTAAAACATCTTCAAATCTTATATCTCTAGCTTTATAAAATGGTGTATCAACGTTTGCAAGATTACCAGAGATTAGTTTTTGACGCAACTCTCTACCTGCAAGAGCTGATTCAACAAGTGGGCTAGATTTTGATTTATCTAAAACAAACATTTAAAATCCTTATGAAATTTCACATTTTTATAAGCAAACGATGTTCCAAATATAGGGCAAATTTATTTTGTCTCATAAATTTTTGCCAGATCTTCTTTCATTTTTGTGACTTTTATACCACCAAGATAGTATTTTACCCCGTATTGTCCGCTATCTACGTCTGTTAAAATTTGATATTCGCCATTTTTTATCACGACCTTAAAAGGTAGTGCGATCTCGTGTTTATATTCGATGTCTCTTACGATTTGCTCGGCAAGTCTGTCATTTATCTTTTGATCGTTTGTTATGAAGTAGTAGGCATTAAATTTTTGCATAAATTCGTGCAAAACATACTCATTTGTGACATTTTCAAAATGAGTTAGCCCAATTAGTGTAAATTTATCTTTGTTTTCAAGCTGATATTTTGTAAGCTCAGCTGCCTCTTTTTGACAAGGCGGACAAAATGTACCAAAAATGTCGATCATTAAAACTTTATTTTCATCATTTTTGATAGCAAAGCCGTGATCTTTTCTAACTAAAGTAAACTCCTTACCGCTTACATCTACAAGCTTAACCTCTTCATTTGGACTAAATTCTTTAAAATTTACACTACTGCTCTCATCGTCACCACAACCAAAAAAAGAAAATAAAGCGATTATTAAAACAAGTACATTTTTCATCTTATCCCTTAAATATATCTTTTTATGGCAGCTCTTGCCTCTTTGTCTGCCTCACGTCTTTTTAAAGTCTCACGCTTGTCGTGTAAATTTTTACCTTTTGCAAGGGCAAGTCTTGCTTTTACAATGTTTTTATCACTTAGATAAAGTGCCAAAACAACTAATGCTAGTCCATCTTGTGAGACTTGACCGAAAATTTTATCGATCTGTTTTCTATGCATCAAAAGTTTTCTGGCTGCTCGCTCATTTGGACGAAATGCGCTATGTGTAGTCTCAAGATAGCTAATGTGGGCGTTTAGTAAGAAAAGTTCACCCTTTATGACGCGCACAAAGCTATCTTTTAAATTTGCTCTACCAGCCCTTAATGCTTTGACTTCGCTGCCTTTTAATACAATGCCAGCCTCGAAGGTTTCAAGTATGCTAAAGTCATGCAAAGCTTTTTTGTTTTTTGCTAGATCTTTTATCAAAATTTTACCTTTTATTTTACGCTAAATACGCTACTGCCGCTACCACTTAGAAATTTATCTTTAAACTCATTCATTTGTGGATAGAGCTTAAAGCATGGGGCAAAAAGATCGTTTAGCTCCTCGTTTTTATAAATTTCAACTAGCTCTTTGCTCTTTAAATTTTGCATCTTTTTTGCAGCATTAACGTCTATGTATTGTAAGAAATTGCTTCTAAATTCTTGATAAACCATCGGCGTGGAGCAAAAAATATTTGGCGTGAAGATATTTAAATTTGGCACTTCGTCATCAAATTCTTCTATGATCTCGCCTATGCCGCTTACATTTGCTGCCTTGTAGCCACTTACAAAAAAAGCTACATCTGCGCCGATTTTAGACGCTATTTGCATCAAATTTTCATGTTTTATATTTAAATTTAGTTCGTCATTTACCATTAGCAAAAAGGTGGCAGCGTTTGAACTACCTCCACCAAGACCCGCACCAATTGGGATATTTTTATTGATGATGATTTTATGAGAGCTAAAAAACTCGTCGAGCTCGTTTGAAAAGCCGGCTCTTTTTAGCTCATCTATCGCTTTTTGAATGATGTTATCTTTTATATCGTGGTTGTTGCATTCTATGGCAAAAGAATCTGACTTTTTAAAATAAATTTCATCAAAAAGCTGCTCACAGAGGATAAAGCGCGATAAAATTTCGTGGTAGTTGCCTCTAGTACCAACTATCTTTAAAAATATATTTATCTTTGCAAAGCTTTTCATTTCTCGATTTTTTTAGCTAGCTCGTGGATATCGGCTTCACTTGCAGTTTTTGTGGCATGGATATTTTCGTTTTTGATATCGTTTGCTAGTTCACTTCTTAGTATCATTGTATTTCGTGGCGCTTCGATACCGAGTTTAACAGTATTTTTTGAAATATTTACTATGACAACTTTTATGTCATTTCCTATTAAAATTTCTTCATTTTCTTTTCTTGCTAGGATTAACATTTTTCAACCTTATTTAGAGTGTAATTTATAGTATCATCCGTGATTTGGATTACGCTCATAAATTTATCATAATTTAGCAAATAAATTCCTTGCTTTTGTGTTTCAAAATCGTTAATTTTTAATTTCTTACCATCAAGAATATCATTTATATCCCCAAAGTATGTATTTTCCTGAATATTTAAAAAATCACAAATATTCAAAAATTTTTCATTTTCGTAGCAAAATTTACCTTCACTTATCCTTTTTAATGAGCTTAAAGTTACATTATAACCAAGCTTTTTTCCAAAAATTTCTGCATACGAACGGATATAACTTCCTTCGCTTACGCTTAGACGAATGGTTAAAAATGGGTGCGAATAGTTTAAAATTTGGCTATCAAAAATTTCCATCGTTTCTGTCTTTAGCTCAAATTCTTCGCCGTTTCTAGCTAGCTTGTAGGCTCTTGTACCATTTATGTGCTTGGCGCTAAATTTTGGCGGGATGTAGCTTATTCTGCCAGTCAGCTCGCCTCTTATGGCTTCAAGTTTTTCTAAATTTATCTCTTTTACATTTGAAATTTCAGTGATATTTTCATTGTCCATGCTAGGACTACTCGCCCCAAGCCAGATCGTAGTTTCATAGACTTTTGGACTTTTATCTAAAAATCTAAAAAATTTCGTATATGAGCCAAAAGCGACTATTAAGCAGCCGCTAGCGAATGGATCAAGTGTGCCTGAAAATCCAGCTTTTTTAACGCTATATTTTCTCTTTAGTCGTCCTAAAAAGTGGTTTGAGCTCATGCCAGCTGGCTTATTTGCCACGAAAATGGCGTTCATACGGCCTTTTCCACGAAGCTTGACATTATCTCTCTTACATTGCCACCAAAATTTATGGTCAGCTTAAACTCTTTTTTGATCTTACTAACCGCGCTCACCCTGCCGATACCAAAAATTTTATGCTTAACAAGGTCGCCTTTTTTAAATTCATTACTCTGTTCGATGACTAGCGAGCCATGCGTGATACCGCTCTCACTTAAAAATCTACTCTTATTTAGCCTTGTGCGCTGACCTTTGTAAAAGCGCGAATTTGCAAAGCTTAGACTAAGTGTTTTTTTGGCTCTTGTTATCGCCACGTATGCAAGCCTGCGTTCTTCTTCGATGTCACTGCCATCGCCGATGAGTGGGAAAAATCCCTCTTCAAGACCGATCACAAAAAGGTGCTCAAACTCAAGACCCTTGCTAGCATGCACGCTCATAATGCTAATAGCCTCATCGCTGATGCCATCTTGCTCGCTTGTTAGCGTGATCTCGTTTAAAAACTCTTCCAGATCAAAGCTAGGATTTTGCTTGATCTGATCTTTTAAAACAGCGTAAAACTCGTCGATATTCGCCGCTCTTTCAGCGCCATCTGGCAGGCTCTCGTAGTATTTTTTCACGCCAAATTTAGCTTCAAATTTATCTATTAGGTCAAAAACTGAGCTACTTTCTTGAAGCTCTTTTAGGTTGTTTGCAAACTCAACAAGAGCTGATTTTACCTTTTTGCTAAAGGCTTCGTCGTTATCAGAGATGTTTGAGATCGCTTCAAAGATAGAAATTTTGCCCTCAAATGCCATCTTTTCAAGCTTATCAAGGCTTACTTTACCAAGGCCGCGTTTTGGGCGGTTGATAATGCGTCTTATTGAGAAGTCATCATTTGGATTGTTTATCAGTCTTAAATAACTTATGATATCTTTGATCTCGGCCCTTTCGTAAAATTTTACGCCGCCGACCATTTTATAAGCGATTTGCTCTTTGTTTAGCCCATCTTCAAGCGAGCGAGAGAGTGCATTTATGCGGTATAAGATAGCGATATCTTTTGCCTGCACGCCTTTACTTAAAAGCTCTTTTATGCATTTTGCGATCTTGCCAGCCTCGACGCTCTCATCAAAGCTCTCTATCAAATTTACGGCCTCGCCTTCGCCTTTTGTGCCTACAAGCTTCTTACCAAGGCGGTTGCGGTTGTGGTCTATCAGCTCGTTTGCAGCCTTTAGTATCGCCTCGCTTGAGCGGTAGTTTTTCTCAAGTCTAATGATCTTTACATCTTTAAACTGATCTTTAAAATTTAAGATATTATCTATTTTCGCGCCGCGCCAGCCGTAGATACTTTGATCATCATCGCCTACGACGCAGATGTTTTCGTGGCATAGACAGAGCTTTTTTAGCAGTTTATATTGAAGGTCGTTTGTATCTTGATACTCATCGACCATTATATATTTGTATCGGTTTGAAATCTCTCTAGCAAGATCTTCGTTTTCGTCTAAAATTTTATAAGTAAGCCCGAGCAGATCGTCAAAATCAACAAGATTATTTGTTTTGAGATAATCTTCATATTTTTCATAAATTTGTGCTGCTTGTTTGTAAAAGTTATCCTTGCTTTTATCGAAAGACGAGAAATTTGCGTTTTTATAGACCTCTTCGACGCTTAAAAGTGAGTTTTTATAGTTTGAAATTTCACTTGATAAAATCGCCGTGGCGACTGGACTTTCAAAGCTTTTGATGATACGTTTTTTATCGTCTGTGTCGATTATGACGAAGTTATTTTTTCTGCCAAGCTTTTCAATGTAAAGCTTTAAAAATAAAAGTCCGAATTTATGAAATGTGCAAAGCAGTGGCGAGTAGTTTTTGCCGCTTTGGCTTAGCATCGCCATGGCTCTACTGCGCATCTCGTTGGCGGCTTTGTTTGTAAAAGTAAGAGTTAGTGTATTTGCCGCATCTATACCGACCTCGCCGATGAGGTAGGCAAGCCTAGTAGTGATCGTCTTTGTCTTGCCGCTGCCAGCTCCTGCAAGTATGAGCATCGGACCATCTATATGAGTAGCTGCTTCGCGCTGAGATTCGTTTAAATTTGATAGTAATTTTTCCATTTTTTGCTTTTTAAATTTTCTTTTGATTTTAGCCAAAAATGCTTAAAATTACTATTTTTTCTTAAATATATCTTTATTTTTTGGGTTTTGCAAAAAGACTGAGACTGATTTTTTAGCGTGATCGACTTGCTTCTCTTTTGGCTTGTAGATAGAGAAATTTACAAGGATCGGGCTATTTTCAACCAAAATTTGAACCACTGCACCGAGTGGAAAAGAGACCACAGAGGCAAAATTTTCACTACCAAAGCCGGCCTCAAAGCTAAGCTCATCTTGCGTTAACTTCGCACTCTCAAGCGTGTAGCCACCAAGTGAAAACATAATGACTGGCATGCTAAAGCTTCTACTTATCTCATCTGGCAAGCTTGGCTCAAAGCTAACTAGCGGTAAATTTGCCATAACTGAGAAATTTACCCCTTTTTCAAGCAAAAAATCAATGCACTCATAGACATGCATCTTCATCAAAAGTGAAAATTTCTCATCATCTAAAATTTCGTCTAACATCTTAATCCTTTGAAATTTCTAAAAACTCATCTACTAGCTTTTTAACCTCGTTTATACCGATCTGCCAGAAATTTTTATCATCGATATCAAAGCCAAATTTACCTACAAGCTCCTTTGGACTAAGGCTGCCGCCAAGGCTCAAAAACTCGGTGTAAATTTCAACGAAATTTTTGCATTTGCCGCTTTTATAAAGTCCAAAAAGTGCAAGTACAAGAAGCTGCGCGTAAGAGTAGGCGTAGCAGTAAAATGGCGTGTGGATGAAGTGCGGGATGTAGCTCCACCAAATTTTGTAGTAGTCATTTAGCGTGACACTTTTGCCAAACATCTTTTTGCTCTCTCTTAGCCAAATTTTATTTAGCTCATCTAGACTGATCTCGCCTTCATGTGCGTGCACAGCTCGCTCAAATGTGGTGAAATTTATCTGGCGGTAAAGCGTGGCAAATATATCCTCGATCTTGCCAGCAAGCAGTGAAATTTTCTCTTTTTTGCTAAGGCTCTCTTTGATGTGGTCAAAAACTAACATCTCGCAAAAGACTGAAGCCGTCTCAGCCGTGGTTAGCGGAGTGTCTGAGTTTAGGTAGCTTACACTATATGAGAGCTTTTGATGCACGGCGTGGCCAAGCTCATGGGCAAGCGTGAAAAGGTCTCTTCGCTGGTTTGTGTGATTTAGCAAAACATAAGGGTGCGTGTCGCTTGATCCTGAGTGAGAAAATGCGCCACCTCGCTTGTTCGGAGCTGGATAAACGTCGATCCAGCCGTCACTAAAGGCACTTTTGGCTATATCGCCAAATTTAGGTGAAAATGTCCCAAACGCCTTTAAAACTATCTTTTCGCACTCATCAAATTTATACTCACCCTCACTGCTAAGAGGCGCATATCTATCGTAATCATAAAGCCTTTTAAGGCCTAAAATTTCTCTTTTGCGCTCGTAAAATTTAGCAACCAGGTCAAAATTTTTCTCAGTTACAGCAATGAGCGAGTCAACGCTTTTTTTGGTGATTTGATTTTCAAGGTGTCTTGGCTCTTCTGGTAACTTAAAATTTCGCAGCTCGCAGCTCGTTTTTAGATTAGTTTTTATCATATTGTATATGTAGCCAAGAAGGTGCTGGTGCTTACTAAGCTCATTTGAAAGGCTTTTGGCAGCTAGTTTCCGCACGTTTTGGTCGCTCTCATGAAGCTTGGCTAAAATCTCCTCTTCGTTTAAAAGTTCGCCTTTAAATTTAAACCTCATCTTACTCATGCTCTCATCAAAAAGCCTTGAAAAGCCCTCAGCTCTAGTGCTTGCCGTGCGAAGCAGCACTCTTTCTTCAGCAACGCTTAGCTGGTGTGGTTTTGCTTTGGCGAGGTTGCTTAGATAGTAGCCATATTTTTTAGAGCTTTTGATAATTTCTTCTTGTTTTTTAGGGCTAAACTCATTAAATTTGATCTCAAAAAATATCAAATTTTCATTTGCTTTTGTCGCTATCTCATCGATCTTTGCGTAAAATGCGCCCTTGCTTGTATCTTTAGCAAAATTTAAAAAAGCATAAGTCATTACTTTTGAAATTTTAGCTATCAAGCTTTCATATTCACTAAATGCCTTTAAAAACTCGTCTGTTTTTAAATTTTCATAATTTTCTAGGTATTTATCTTTAAATTTCTCGCACTCTTTTTGTAAATTTAGTGCGTTTTGTTCGCACTCTTTTTCATTTGCAAAAAGTGCTTTTAGATCCCAAATTTGCATATTTATCCTTTAAATTTTTGGGACATTTTACAAAAAAATGGATAAAAGTAAAATTTCAGCCAAAATTTAGCTGAAATTTTATGTGTATTAGTTTGAAGTTTCTGAAGCTACTGCTGTAAAAAGCACATCTGATGAGCTATTTAGCGCAGTTTCAACTGAGTCTTGGATGACACCAATCGTAAAGCCAACTGTTACAAACTGCATAGCGATATCGTTGCTGATACCAAAAAGACCGCATGCTAATGGCACTAAAAGAAGTGAGCCTCCAGCTACGCCTGAAGCACCACAAGCACCAAGAGCTGAGATGAAGCAAAGAAGTAGCGCATCGCCAAATGTAACTGTGATAGATGGGATAGAATTTACCGCAGTAAGCGCTAGTATACTAATGGTAACTGCTGCACCGCCCATGTTTATGGTGGCACCTAGTGGGATTGAGATCGAGTAAAGCTCCTCTTTTAGACCAAGCTTTTTGCAAAGTGCCATATTTACAGGGATATTTGCGGCCGAGCTTCTTGTAAAAAATGCTGAAATAGCGCTCTCTTTTAGGCAGATCATGACAAGTGGATAAGGATTTTTTCTAGTTAATACAAAAACCATGGCTGGGTAGATAATAAATGCGACAACAAGCATTGCCCCAACAAGAACTAAAATTAGTTTTAGATATCCTGCAAGTACCTCAAATCCAGTTTCATGAATGCTAATAGCTACCATGCCAAAAATACCAAATGGAGCTAGTCTAATGATAAATTTAACGATATGAGTCACACCATCACTTATGTCTTTAAATACTTTTTTGGTCTCAGCTGTGGAATTTCTAAGTGCTATACCGCTACCAACTGCCCAGGTGATGATGCCTATATAGTTGCCATTTGCAAGGGCGTTTATTGGATTTTCAACCATTTTATAAATGAGATCTTTTAAAACGTTGGTAATTCCTTGAGGTGCTGACATATCAGCGCTTGCAAGACCTTTTAAAGAAAGCTCCACTGGAAATAAGAAACTAGCAATAACTGCAACAACGGCTGCTAAAAATGTACCAATTAGATAGAGTGTAATGATCTTTTGCATACCTTTTGTATGACCAAAATCTCTTAAAATGATAGATGTTGCTACTAAAACAAAGACAAGAATTGGTGCTATAGCTTTTAAAGCACCTTTGAATAAATCGCCTAAAACTGAAGCTGAAGCCGCGATAGAATCGGCTGAACTAGCTTTTTCTTTAGCTTCGTTTAGCTGTTTGGCTTCATCTTGACTAAGGCGAGTTTTTATAACTTCATCTACGCTCAAACCACTTTCGTTTTGAATAGTTTGAATTTTAGCTGAGATCTTGTTATAAGGAGCTGCTTCGTAGTGTGTGTAAAAGCCAACTAGGGCACCTAGGATGATACCAACTAAAATTTGAACTATCAAATTTCCATCGGCGTATCTTCTTGCTATATTTTTAAGCATATTCATTTGACACCTTAATAAATTAGTTTTTTGTTGATTTTAGCTAAACAATTTTTAAATATAAAGAATTTGATAAAGATTAATAAGCCTTTTAAATAGATTTGTTACAATTGCACAAAATTTAGTCAAGAAAAAAGGATGAAAATGTATCTATTTACCTCTGAAGTTGTAAGTCCAGGTCATCCAGATAAATGTGCTGATATAATCGCTGATAGCATAGTGGATACTATTTTAACACAAGATCCAAATGGTCGTGTTGCAAGCGAAGTTTTTGTGGCTGGAAAAAACATAGTAATAGGTGGAGAGATAAACTCAAAGGTAAAACTCTCATATAAAGACTACGAAAAGATCGTGAAAGACGCTCTTGCGCATATCGGATATGATGGAAAGAGTAATTTTACAAAAGAGCAGTGTTTGCACCCAGATGATATCGAGGTCAAAGTCTGCTTAAATCAACAAAGTCCAGATATAAATCAAGGCGTTGATCAAAGTAGCGGCGAGATCGGAGCAGGCGATCAAGGCATCATGTTTGGTTTTGCAAGCTGCGAAGCGAAAGAATTTATGCCAGCAGCTATAACTTACGCAAGAATGCTTTGTGAAAAAGTCTATAAATTTGCCAAGGCAAATCCTGATAAACTTGGCGTTGATATTAAAACGCAAGTTACGATTGATTACGGTAGCAAAGATAACTTTGAAAACTGCAAACCTCAAAGCATCCACACTATCGTCGTCTCTGCCCCTTGCGTGGAGAGCATGAAGATAGAAGAGCTTCGCGCACTAATTCAAAATTTAATAGACGAAACTGGTCTTCCAAAAGAGCTATATAATAAAGAAAAAACGATCATTTACATAAACCCAACAGGCAGATATGTAAATCACAGCTCACTTCACGATAGCGGCCTAACAGGCAGAAAACTAATCGTTGATAGCTTTGGCGGATATAGTCCGATAGGTGGCGGCGCTCAGTCAAGCAAGGATTACACAAAGGTTGATAGAAGCGGACTTTATGCAGCTCGCTGGATAGCTAAAAACATAGTCGCAGCTGGCCTTGCTAAAAAATGTATCGTTCAAATAAGCTATGCGATCGGCGTTGCAAAGCCAACTTCAGTTAGCGTTGATACCATGGGAACTCATGCAAACGGCGTAAATGACGATATGCTTTCAAATTTTGTAAGCGAGCACTTTGCTCTAACGCCTCGCTGGATAACAAATAAATTTGGTCTTGATAAGCCAAGCAAAGATACCTTTTTATACGCAAAAGTAGCTGCAAAAGGTCAAGTAGGAAATGCAAAATACCCTTGGGAAAAGCTTGACGCAGTCGATACTTTCAAGGCTTTACTAAAAAAATAATCAAAAAAGTGGCTTTATCTAAAAGCCACTTTAAATTTCTCTTTAAAACTCATCCCAAAATGCTTTTTTTGGCTTTATGATCTCACTTTTTGAGCCATTTACGCTGTGATAGACTGCTTTATTGTATTTTGTGGCAAGGTACTTTATTAGTAGCCTTTGAAGCACAGGTTCGCTACTTGGCACAAACCAACCATTGTTTGTGATAGCTACAACCACGTCAAATTCACCCTTATAAAGCTCCTCTTTTGTCGCCTCATAGCAGATAGCATTTCTAATTTTAACTCCGTCTATCTCATAGTCGCTAAAATTTTCAGCCTTTTTAAAGTCACTAGCTCCACCAAAAAATAGCTTATTTACTGCATCTTGCATAAATTTTGGCAAAGGAATTTCTTCTCCAAATGGCACTAAAAATTTCTTATCCATTCGCCTTAGATCACCATCTTGAAACAAAAATGCAGAGTTATAAATTTGCTTACTTTCATAGGCAAGCGCGCCAGCTACGATGGTTATCTTTTTTGAAAGCTCTTTTAGCTCATCAACAAGCAGTGGCTCATTTGTCATAAATAGTGGAAATGCGCTCTCCGGAAAGACAATAAGGCGTTTTTGCTCGGCTATGGCGCTACTTATCATGTCTAAATTTTCATTTGTAAATTTCATACGCAGATTTTTATCCCAGCGCACCCTTTGAGCGACATTGGTGTTTATTAGCTCCACGTCAAATGGCAGAGTTTTTGCCTCACTACTTTTAAACTGCAAGGCTACTATGAGGCAGATAAAAGCTAGGCCAAATTTTAAAAATTTATTATTTAAGCTTAAAGAGATGGCTGCTAAAAATATAAATATAAGCCCTCTCGTGCTTGGTTCAAAAGGTCCTAAAACAAGTGTGGCCTCGAGATTAAACCAGTTAAAGCCAAATGGATGAACGTAGCTTACTAAAAATAGCAAAACAGCTCTAAGCACTATAAAACTTGGGAAAGAGGCTATCCAAAACAAAAGCCCATAAACAAGTGTTACAAAGAGAATGACAAACGGTATAAGCCAGATCAGATCATAGTAGATAAAACTAAAACTGATCCAATAAAACCATAAAATTCCTATAAAAAATCCAGCCACGAAAAAACCAGCTCTACTTAAATTTATGATGATGTAAATTCCAGTCAAAGTAAGAAACGGTGAGATGAAATTTAATAGCAAATTCTCGAAGAGGCTTAAAAAAATAAAGTTGGAAAGCAAAAAAGCACCGACAAAGGCTTTTATTATAATTTTAGTGCTAAAATGCCCATTTAAAAATCTTACAAATAAGGAAATCCATGCAAAACGCTGATTTTTTAACATCATTACTACCTCTTGTTGTGCTTTTCGCCATATTTTACTTTTTGGTTATTAGACCTCAACAAAAACAACAAAAAGCCCATGCAGCAATGCTCGTAGCTCTTGATAAAGGTGATAAGATAATAACTAATGGCGGACTTATCTGCGAAGTGATTAAAGCCGAAAATGATTTTATCAAAGTTAAACTTAACGATGATGTAATCGTTCGTATAGCACGTGAGTTTGTAGCTAAAAAGATCGAAGATAAATAATGCGTAACGCAAGAGTCACATATAGGCTAATTATCTTAATATTAGCCTTGATTTTTGGTTTTGGCTTTTCGGTGCCATCTTTTTTTCAGACTCAAAATGGGGCTAAAATTTCACTTGGCCTTGATCTTCAAGGCGGCCTTCATATGCTGCTTGGTGTTGAAACGAGCGAAGCTATTCACTCAAAAATAAAATCAATAGCTGGAAGTATAAATTATTATGCTAAAAAAGAAGATGTGTTAATTGATAAATTTAAGATTAAAGAAGAGAACATTGACTTTACTCTCCTTGATGGCGACGAAGCTCCAAAAGTAGATAAAGCACTAGCTGAGATAAAGGGCCTTGATATCAAAAAAGATGGTTTAAATTACAGCATATCTTTAACCGAGCAAGAAAGAACGGATACGATCGAATATGCGATCTCGCAAGCTGTTGAAACTATCAGAAATAGACTCGATCAGTTTGGCCTAGCTGAGCCAACTGTTGCCAGACAGGGCAAAGATAATATCCTAGTTGAGCTTCCTGGCATAAAGACTGAAGAGGATGAACAAAGAGCAAGAGATCTCATCGCAAAGGCTGCTCACTTGCAGCTTATGGCAGTTGATGATAAAAGACAAGATCAGGCTAATACAATGAGCGAGGCTGAAGCTGAAAGCTACGG
Organism: Campylobacter concisus; assembly: GCF_002914195.1. Taxonomy (GTDB): domain Bacteria; phylum Campylobacterota; class Campylobacteria; order Campylobacterales; family Campylobacteraceae; genus Campylobacter_A; species Campylobacter_A concisus_M. Next base: position 317,112 of record NZ_PPAU01000090.1, read on the forward strand.
TGATGTGATCTTTAAAGATGCTAAAAATGACCGTGTAAAATATGTCGTTAAAAATATCCCAGTGCTTGACGGCTCGATGCTAACTGATGCAAAGGTTGCATTTTCTCAGCAAAATAACCTACCGATCATAAATTTCACTCTTAACTCAGAAGGTGCTAGAATTTTTGGTGATTTTACTGGTGCAAATGTTGGCAAAAGGCTTGCTATCGTGCTTGATGGGAAGGTTTATTCAGCTCCTGTTATAAATGAAAGAATAGGTGGCGGTAGCGGTCAGATCAGCGGCGGCTTTACCCTTGATGAGGCTCACGACGTAGCTATTGCCCTTAGAAGTGGTGCACTTTTAGCCCCTGTTAAGATGCTAGAAAAAAGAAGTGTCGGCCCATCTTTAGGCCAAGAGAGTATCAATCAAAGCATGGTAGCACTTGCTGCTGGATCTATCTTGGTTGTGCTATTTATGCTAGTTTATTATGGAATTTCTGGAATTTTTGCAAATATAGCACTAGTTGCGGATGTTGTTATATTGGTAGCCGTGATGGCGCTTTTTGGAGCGACGCTTACACTTCCTGGTATGGCTGGTATTGTGCTAACGATCGGTATGGCTGTTGATGCAAATGTCATCATAAATGAACGTATTCGCGAGCTTTTACGTGAAGGTGTTGCGATAAGAACAGCTGTGCAAAAGGGCTATGAGCACGCTATGAGCGCGATTATTGACTCAAATTTAACTACTATCATTACAGTTGCGGTGCTTTACGCTTATGGCACTGGCCCAGTTAAAGGCTTTGCAGTAACAATGGCAATAGGTATCATGGCTTCGATGCTAACAGCTATACTTGGTACTCATGGCATGTTTGATGCTGCTATGGACAAGATAGAAAAAAGTGGAAATACCAGACTTTGGTTTGGTTATAAAAGGAGCTAATGATGCAAATTTTTACTAAAGCAAAAGTTTATGATTTTATGCGTTTTAGATTTGCTTCACTAGCATTTTCTATATTCTTATTTGTTGGCTCTATTGTTTTACTTGCTACAAAGGGGTTAAACTACGGCATTGATTTCTCTGGCGGTACGCTTATTCAGCTAAAATACGACACCAAAGCGCCACTCGATAAAATTCGTGATGCTTTTGGCACAAATGAAGTGCTTAAAAACGCCTCTGTTACTGAGTTTGGAAGCGAAGATGAGGCTGTTATTAGATTTTCAGGATCAAGCTCAAATTTAACTGGTGACATCGGCACTGAGATAAAGCAAATTTTAAAAGATACTGGAAATTTTGAAGTAAGACGTGTTGATATCGTTGGACCAAAGGTTGGTGACGAGCTTAGAGAAAAAGGCTTGATGGCTCTTGGAATTTCACTAATTGGCATATTAATCTACATCACATTTAGATTTGAGTGGCGTTTTGCGCTTGCTGCGATCGCAACTGAAATTCACGATATAGTTATAACTGTTGGTGCTATTTCGCTATTTGATATTGATGTAAATTTGGACACGCTAGCGGCTGTTTTAACGGTGCTTGGCTACTCTCTAAATGATACGATCATCATTTTTGACAGGATAAGAGAGGGTATCAAAGAGAGTAAGCGAACTGACATCGAGGGTGTTATCAATGAGTCAGTCTCAGCCACACTTTCAAGAACTATCTTAACTTCAGCAACTACGATGATGACAGTTCTTGTGTTATTTTTATTTGGTGGAGATATGATACATGGATTTTCATTTATTCTTATTGTTGGTATTATCATAGGAACGATCAGCTCGATCTATATCTCTTCGCCGTTTCTTATCTGGTTTAAATTTAGCATCGAGCATTTTAGAAGCAGAGAGACTGAAAAGCAAAAGATAAAAAAAGAGCGCGAAAAAGAGCGTGCTATGTTTGAGAAAGGCGTTGTGTAAGGAGGGATAATGAACTGGGGAAAAGTTATCTACATATTTTTTGCATTGATGAGTCTTACGACTACGGCAGAATTTTTATATGATAAAAACGAGATTGCACTCTTTGTGGCGGCTAGTATAAATTTGGTTTCAACGCTACTTAAGATCGGTGTTAAAAATTTACTCTCAGCTGAGCTTTTTGCAAGCTCGCTGGTTGCTGATTTACACCTTATACCAGCTTTTGTTATTTTGCAAGTCTCTGAAAATATAACACTTAGCTATTCGTTGGCTATTGGTGCAGTCATTGCAAATATATTTTCACTAGCCTTGGTTTTAATAGAATCAAGTAAAGCTCAAGAAGAATTTTAGGAGAAAAAATGGCTGAAAAGAGAAAATATGAGCCTTTAAAGATAGAAAAAAAATGGCAAGAGATTTGGGATAAAAATGAAGAATTTGAACCAAAAGACGATCTAAGCTTGCCAAAAAAATATATCCTAAGTATGTTTCCTTATCCAAGTGGGCGCATACATATGGGGCATGTAAGAAACTACTCTATCGGCGATGCACTTGCTAGATCATATAGAAAAAGCGGCTACAACGTGCTTCACCCTATTGGCTTTGATAGCTTTGGTATGCCAGCTGAAAACGCAGCCATAAAACATAAAATTCACCCTAAAATTTGGACTTATGAAAATATCGACTATATGAAAAAAGAGCTAGCAAGCCTTGGCTTTTCATTTTCTAAAAAGAGAATTTTAGCCACGTCTGACCCACTTTACACAAAATGGGAGCAAAGCTTTTTTATAAAGATGTTTGAAAAAGGGCTTGTTTATAGAAAAAATGCAATTATAAATTGGTGCGAATACGATCAAACTGTGCTTGCAAACGAGCAGGTGGAGGATGGCAAATGCTGGAGATGCGGCAACGAAGTGGTGCAAAAAGAGCTTCCAGGATATTACTTTAACATTACAAAATACGCTAGCGAGCTACTAGATGATCTAAAAACGCTTGAAGGCAAATGGCCAAATCAAGTAATTACAATGCAAGAAAACTGGATCGGCAGAAGCTACGGCTTGGAGTTTAAATTTTATCTTGATGAAGCTTCAAAAGAGGCTTTAGGTGGTAAATTTGACGGCTTTGAGGTATTTACTACAAGGGCTGATACGATTTACGGCGTTAGCTACACAGCCCTTGCACCTGAACATCCTATTGTAAAAGCATTGCTTGAGAGTGATAAAATTGATGAAAACAAAAAGACAAAGATAAAAACAATCCTGAACCAAAGCCCAAGAGAGCGTCAAGCGAGCGAAAAAGACGGAGAATTTTTGGGAATTTACGTCGTTCATCCACTCACAAATGAAAAGATCCCAGTTTGGGTTGCAAATTTTATCCTAGCTGACTATGGCAGTGGCGCTATCATGGCAGTCCCTGCGCATGATCAAAGAGACTTCGAGTTTGCGACTAAATTTAATCTACCTATAAAACCAGTCGTAAAGCCACTTGAGGGTGAGAGTGACGGCTCTAAGGCCTATTCAGAGTATGGAATTTCTATAAATTCTGAGCTGATAAACGGTCTTGGCTCAGAGGAGGCTAAAAGCTTTATAATAGAGAAATTTGAAAAAGATGGTTTAGGCAAAAGGATTACAAACTATAAATTAAGAGACTGGGGAATTTCTCGCCAAAGATACTGGGGTGCGCCAATACCTGTCGTGCACTGCAAATGCTGCGGCGTAGTGCCTGAAAAAGAGGAAAATTTACCTATCGCGCTACCAGAAGATGTTGAGATCACAGGCGAGGGCAATCCTTTAGATAAACATCCAACTTGGAAATTTACAAAGTGTCCAAAATGCGGCCAAGATGCGATCAGAGAGACTGATACGATGGATACGTTTGTAGAGAGTAGCTGGTATTTTGCTAGATTTGCGAGCGATGAGAAGACGTGGGAACAAAAAGCGCTTGATGAAAAGAGCGTGAATTATTGGATGAATGTAGATCAGTATATCGGAGGCATCGAGCATGCGATCTTACACCTTTTATATGCTAGATTTTTCCAAAAGGTCTTAAGGGATCTTGGCTATCTAAGAGATGATGAGCCGTTTGAAAATTTACTAACTCAAGGCATGGTCTTAAAAGATGGTAAAAAGATGAGCAAAAGTAAGGGCAATGTTGTAGATCCTGATGATATTATCAGTAAATATGGCGCCGATACGGCAAGGCTATTTATCCTTTTTGCAGCGCCTCCTCAAAAAGAGCTTGAGTGGAACGATAGCGCAGTTGAAGGCGCTTTTAGATTTTTAAATAGGCTTTGGGAGAAGGCACAAACTATCAAAAAGATAGACGAACTGCCTCAGATAGATCATGAAAGCCTAAACAAAGATGAGAAATTTGCAAGACTAAAAATTTATGAAGCGCTTAAAAAATCAACCGAGGTTTTTGGCGACACATTTGCTTTTAATACATTGATCGCTGCTTGCATGGAGGCACTAAACGCCATAAATGCACAAGATAACGAAGATGTAAATGCTGAAGGCTTTTTCATCATCTTAAATTTACTAGAGCCTATCGTGCCGCATATCGCAAATGAGCTTAGCGAAGAGCTTTTTGGTAGAAAAAATTTCACAAAGATAGCCGTAAAAGAAGAGGTTTTTGTAAAAGATAGCATAGCTCTTGCAGTTACAGTAAATGGCAAAAAAAGAGCCGAGTTTGAAGTGGTAGCAAGCGAGAGCGAGGGTGAAATTTTGAAGCTAGCTAAGCAAAATGTTGCTAAATGGCTTGAAGGAAAAGAAATTTTAAAAGAGATTTATATAAAAGGCAAATTAGTAAATTTTGTCATTAAAGGATAAATTTTGAGATATTTTTTAGCGTTTTTTATTGCGATATTTATCTGCGGATGTGGTTATAAACCAGTTTCAAAGATCACACATGATCTAGTTGGCGATAAAATTTACGTTGATGTGATTATCAGCAAAGAAGAACCAAAAAATAGCGTTTGGATAAAAGACGCTGTAAAAGAGGGCATGGTCGCAAGGCTAAATAAAAATTTATCAAGCAAAGAGAGTGCTGATACTTCGATAATAGTTTCAGTTAATAATTTAAGCTATGAAGCAATTATTTATGATGAGTTTGGCTACATTACGTCATATAAAGCACATTTAAGCTTAAATTATAAGACTAAATTTAAAGATGGTAGCGTGGTTGATATTCCAGCCACTGGCGAGTATGACTTTAGTGTCGCAAGACGTCAAAAAGATGTAAGATTTGCTGACAGTATTCTTAGTGATACTCAAAAATACGAAGCTATCAAAGAGGCATCAAAAGAGGCCTTTGATGAGTATATCGCAAGTTTAGCGGTAAAAGGATATAAAAATGGCAGCAGTAACCGTTAGTCAAATAGTCAAGGAAGCCTTAAATGAGATCAAAGATCGCCATTTGATGCTAACGCCAGAGAATTACACTGAAGTCTATAATGAAATTTCTAAAAAATATGGCTTTACAACAGAAGAGAGTAAAAAGATAGAAAAATATATCTCAAGGCTTGGCGATGAATATAAAAATCAAGCCCTAAGCCTTCATATAAAGACGGTCGATGAGTTTGTCGCTTTTATGACTGCCAGGCTCTCTAGGGGTGCTCAACAGGGAGCAGGATTTGCGACTGACGATAAAAAATTACAATCACTAAACGCATTTGCTAGAAGAATTCTCCAAGCTATCTCAATGCTTCACAATAAAGATGCAAAAAGCTTAGCAGAGCAAAGTATGCAGCTACTTGCTAGAAGATATGATGAGAAAAATCTTGAAGAAATGTGCCTTAGATGGTTTGACTTTGTTAGCTCTTACGACACTGAATTTTTAGAATTTTTGAAATATTATGGTGTTAGAAATTTTGATGATTTAAAGACAATGAGTTTTGAACTTGAGAAATTTCTTACACAAAAAGATGAAGATGGCGAAGAGGATGTTTTGATTCAGCTTTTAAGCCTTACTCTTGAGCCTTCTATTACAAAGGATCTTGATGAAGAGCTTAGCATGATAAGAAGTACTTTGAAGCAAAATCCTAAAACCTTAAATAGCAAAGAATTTCAAGAAAAGGTAAAGGCATTTGTTGATCGCAGAATAGAAGAAGATAGAACGGAGATCATAGAAAAAGTTGGTTCGCTAAATAATGTTTTACAAAATATAAGCGAGAGAATTTCTGATATTGCAGTTAGTTCACAAAGTAGTTCTGATAAAGTAAAAAGCATTAAAAATGATCTAAAAAATGTAAATTTAAATACAAATAGCATCGATCAAGTAAGGAGCATGCTTATTGAGATCGCTGGTGCTTTGGAGATCGAGAGCAAAGAGCTTGGTATCGAGATGCACAATAGGCAAGCTACTATCTTAGAGCTTCAAAACAGAGTAAATAGTCTTGAAAAAGAGCTTGAGGAAGCTAAGTTGGAGAGCAAAGAGGACTTTTTGACAAAAGTATCTACTAAGCGTGCTTTGATGAACGAGATTCAACGCATTGAAGAGGCATATAAACGCTATGGGACTGACTATTCTATCTGCTTTGTTGATATTGATCATTTCAAAAGCATAAACGATACTTATGGGCATGAGGCTGGAGATGTTATTCTTTCAGCAGTGGCTCAAGTGCTTAAGAAAAACGCTAGAAAGGTTGATTTCGTTGGTAGATATGGCGGTGAAGAATTTGTAATCTTGCTTCCAAGCACTGGTTTAAAAGATAGTGTTAAATTTGGAGATAAGCTAAGAAGCATGATAGAAAATTTTAAATTTATCTATAAAAATGAGCGTATTAAGGTTACTATAAGCTCTGGTATAGCGACAAGAAGTGCAAATTTAAGCGAGACGATGACGCTTGAAGCTGCTGACAAGATGCTTTATCTCTCAAAAGAAAATGGCAGAAATCAAGTAATGCCAAAGATAATCGAGGAAAAATGAGCCTAGCTAAATTTCTTGATGGCAAACCACTTTACTATAAAGAGATTGACTACGGCAGGATCATTAGAGCGTATGCGACTATAAAAGAGCATATAAAGCCATTTAAGATTATTCACATAATAGGTACAAATGGTAAAGGAAGTACTGGACGCTTTTTAGCGCAAATTTTAAGCCAAAATGGCGCAAAAGTAGGACACTACACGAGCCCGCATATATTTAAATTTAACGAGCGATTTTGGCTAAATGGTGAGGTCGCTAGTGATGAAATTTTAGAAGCAGCTCACGAGCGCTTGCAGGCTCTTTTAAGTGACGAGTACAAGATAAAAACAAGCTATTTTGAGTATATGACGCTGCTTTCTGCCGTACTTTTTGAGGATTGCGATTATTTTGTCTGCGAGGCCGGCATGGGTGGTGTGCTTGATGCGACAAATGTCTTTGAAAAAGAGCTAAGCATTTTTACTCCGATCGGCTTTGATCACACAGCGATACTAGGAAATAGCTTAGAAGAAATTTCACGCACGAAGTTTGAAGCTATGGGCAAAAGAGCTATTTTAAATGATGAGATGAACGAGATAAGCGTTACTATCGCAAAAGAGATCGCAAGCGAGAGGGGCGCAATTTTGAGCTTCCCAAGAGAAATTTTAACCAAAGAAAATTTAAATGAGATCGCAAACTATGCAGATAAATTTAATCTACCAGAGTTTTTACGATCAAATTTAACCCTAGCCTACGCTGCTGCTAAAATTTTAGATAGCGGTATAGACATAAAAAAGCTTGGTGCTCTTACGCTTCGTGGCAGATGTGAAAAGATCACCTCAAATTTATACGCTGATGTCGGTCACAACGAGCTTGGCGCAAAGGCTATAGCTAAGAAATTTAGCTCTAAAGAGTTTAGTGACAAGAAGCTAACTCTAGTTTATAACTCATTTTTAGATAAAGATTTCAAAGCTGTCTTAGCAGCTCTAAAGCCAGTTATTGATAGCGTGCTACTTTATCACTACCGCTGCGAGGGCAGGGAGCTTGGCGGAGAGCTCATAAATAAAGCGCTAAATGAGCTTGAAATTTCACATAGAGAGTTTGAGCCAAGCGATATGAATGATATAAAAGAGGCAAAAAACGGCAAAATTTATCTAGCCTTTGGCTCATTTCATCTAGCCGAAGCCTTTTTAAAAGAGTACTATGCAAGCAAAGGTCTATGAGTATCTTTTAACACACGCCCCACAAATTCTCATCTGTGAAGATGATAAAGAGGCGGCACTTTGTGCTGATGCGGCCAGTTTTGCTGGCTTTAACGTTTTTAAATTACCTGATTTTAGAGCTAAAAAGGGCGATGATCTAAGAAGCTTTAACGAAGAGCTTTTTGAAATTTCATCCGTTCTTAGCAAATACTATAAATTTGATGGCAAAAAGATTATCATAAGCCCATTTAGCACGCTTTTAAACCCACTTCCAACGCAAAAAAACCTAGAAAGCTCAACAATCAAGCTAAAAGACAATCTAAATTTAAACGAATTTGCCGACTTGCTCATACGCTTTGGCTATGAGTGCGTCGATATCGTTGAGAGCGTTGGCGAGTTTAGCATACGTGGAGAAGTGATCGACATTTACGGCGTAAATATGGATGATCCTGTTAGGATTTTGCTTTTTGGTGATGAGGTTGAGAGTATAAGAAACTATAACACCGCCACGCAAATTAGCAATAAAGCTGAGCTAAGCGAAGCTGAGATCGTGCCATTTATCGCAAATTTGAGCAAAGATGAGTTTGAAAAAGTTAGCCAAAAGATTGAGGATATGCAAAGTGACGCCTTGGTGAGTGATCTAAATTCGCTTGGATTTTGGGCGATAGATAGCTTTAGTGACTACTTAAAAGAATTTGACTCAAAACTTGTTAAAAAGATCGATTTTGAAATTTATGATGTGCCTGAGGAGAAATTCAAGGGCATTGAAATTTTACCTGAGCCAAAGGTTTATAAAGATCTTGAGGTTACTTTAAATTTTGACTTTTTTGAGCTAAATAAGAGCAAAAGCATAACCGTTCTTTCAAGAAATGAAGGGCTTTTTAAGGGCTATGAGCTTGATGGCTTTGCTAATGTAAAGCTTGAAATTTCGCCCCTTGTAGTAAATTTAACCTCAAGTGATAAGATCGTAGTCTCACTTAATAAATTTGAGAAAAAAAGACGAGTTAAACGCTCAAGTCTCGTGGTGGATGAGCTAAAGGTAAATGACTACGTCGTGCATGAAGATTATGGTATAGGCAGATTTTTGGGGCTTGAAAAGATCAAGGTTTTGGGCGCGACGAAGGAATTTGTGGTTATCGCCTACCAAAATGATGACAAGCTTCTTTTGCCGGTTGAGCATCTAAATTTGATAGACCGCTACATCGCGCAAAATGGCTCTATGGCGGTGCTTGATCGCTTAGGCAAGGCAAATTTTGCCAAGATAAAAGAAAAAGTTAGAGAAAAACTCTTCGCGATCGCTTCAAAGATCGTGGCGATGGCGGCAAAAAGGGAGCTGATCGCAGGCAAAATTTTACAAAAAGAGGATATCTCTTATTTAAATTTCGTTCAAGATGCTGGCTTTTCATACACGAACGATCAGCAAAAAGCGGTAAATGATATAAAAGATGAGCTAAAAAGCGGGAAAGTTATGGATAGGCTGCTTAGTGGCGACGTGGGTTTTGGCAAGACTGAAGTTGCGATGAACGCCATATTTACCTGCATAAAATCAGGCTTTAGCGCATTTTTCTTCGTACCAACGACGCTTCTTAGCTCGCAGCATTACAAGACGCTAAGCCAAAGATTTAGCAAATTTGGCATAAAGGTCTTTAGGCTGGATCGCTTTTCAAGTGCAAAAGAGAAATCAAGCCTCCAAAAAGCGCTAAAAGAAAATGAGCCCATAGTTTGCGTGGGTACGCATGCGCTTCTTGGTGTAAAGGCTGAGAATTTAGGGCTTATAGTGGTTGATGAGGAGCATAAATTTGGCGTTAAGCAAAAAGAGCAACTAAAAGAAATTTCTCAGCACTCACACATCTTAAGCATGAGTGCCACTCCTATACCAAGAAGCCTAAATATGGCGCTTAGTAAGATAAAAACATATAGCATTTTAGCCACTCCGCCAAGCTCGAGGCTAGATGTCAGAACAAGTGTGAGAGAGTGGGACGAGAAGGTCGTCAAAGAGGCGATCATGCGTGAGCTAAGACGCGGCGGGCAGACCTTTTACATCCACAACCACATCGCAGACATCGAGCAGACAGCAAATGAGCTAAGAAAAATTTTGCCAAAGCTTAGAATTTTGATACTTCACTCAAAGATAAATGCAAAAATAGCTGAAGATGAGATGATGAAATTTGAGCGGGGCGAGTATGACTTATTGCTTTGCACTAGCATCGTTGAAAGCGGCATCCACTTGCCAAATGCAAACACCATAATCGTAGAAAATGCCAATAAATTTGGCATGGCTGACCTTCATCAGCTCCGCGGTCGCGTGGGCAGAAGCGACAAGCAGGCCTACTGCTACTTTTTGGTTGAGGATAAAGATGCCATTAGCAAAGATGCGCTAAAACGCCTTGTAGCACTTGAGGGTAACTCATTTTTGGGTGCTGGCTCGGTGCTAGCCTATCACGACCTTGAGATAAGAGGTGGCGGTAACATCATCGGCGAGGCGCAAAGTGGCCACATCGAGGCTATCGGCTACTCGCTATATCTAAAAATGCTAGAAGATGAGATAAATAAGCTTCTTAATCAAGACTCTGCAAAGCTTGATAAGATCGATCTAAAGCTTAGCGTGAGCGCCTTTTTAAATCAAGAATTTATAAGAGAAGATAGGCTAAGGCTTGAAATTTATAGACGCCTTAGCAAGTGCAAAGAAGTGAGTGAAGTCTATGAGATACAAAGCGAGCTTGAGGATAGATTTGGCAAAATAGATACGTTTACAAAGCAGTTTTTAGATGTCATTATCATTAAAATTTTAGCTCTAAAAGCCGGCATAAAAACGATCTCAAACAGCGAGCAAAACATACTAATAACAAAAAATGATGATGAGAAGATCAGGCTAAAGTCACGTAGCAAGGACGATGACGATGTTTTGGCTGAAATTTTGGTCTATCTAAGAAAGGATAAGAAGTGATAGATTGGGGTGTGAAATACGCAGCGATTTATAAAAGTACAAAAGGGATGTTAAAGCCGGTTGAGGATATCGATTTTGTCGATATCGACTCGCTTTACGGGCTAGAAAAACAAAAAGAAATTTTACTAAAAAATACTCTAAATTTTATAGAAGGTAAAGATGCAAATCACGTGCTTCTTTGGGGCGAGAGAGGATGTGGCAAGTCAAGCCTTGTAAGGGCTGTTTTTACTAAATTTTATAAAGCTGGACTTCGCATCATCGAGATCGGCTGCGAGGATCTAAAATACCTTGGCGACATCATTGATGAGATCAGAAAGAGTGAGTTTAAATTTATCATTTTTTGTGATGATCTAAGCTTTGAAAATGGCAGCAATGAGTATAAATTTCTAAAGCCTATAATGGATGGCTCTATCCAAAAGCCGCCAAAAAACGTGCTTTTATACGCTACGTCAAACCGCAGACATCTAATAAGCGAGTTTAAAAGCGAGAATGAAAACTCAGAGCTAATTGACGGCGAAATCCATTACAGCGATGCAGCTCAGGAGAAAATTTCTCTATCCGATCGCTTTGGTCTTTGGATCAGCTTTTATCAAGGCAACTACGACGAGTATCTAAAAATGGTTGATTTTTACTTTAAAGACTACGCAGGCAACAAAGATGAGCTTCACACACTTGCTAAAAATTTCGCAACGCTAAGAGCCAGTAGAAGTGGGAGAACAGCAAAGCAGTTTTATCTAACTTTTAAAGAAAATTTAAAATGACTTCAACCGATCTATTTTTAACCTTGTTTAATCACAAAAACAAAAATTTTGATGAGCTAAAATGGCCAGGCGAGGGTACTTTCGAGGTTATTTTGGGAGCTATCTTGGTGCAAAATACTAACTGGAAAAATGTAGAAAAAGCTCTAGATAATCTAAAAAACGCAGGTAAAGATAGCCTGCAAGGCATTTGTACGCTTGAAAACAGCGAACTTGCCACGCTTATAAAGCCAAGTGGCTTTTATAACACAAAGGCTAAACGACTAAAGACGCTTTGCCAAGCCATAAGAAACGAGTTTGACGACTTTGAAAATTTCAAAGAAAATGTAAGTCGTGAGTGGCTCATAAGCGTAAAAGGTGTTGGAGCCGAGACTTGTGATGCAATACTTGCTTATGCTTGCGGTAAGCCATATATGGTTGTTGATGCTTATGCGCTTAGGATAATAGCATATTTTGACTATATTTTTGAGAGCTACGATGAGGCGGCTGAGTGGTTTAGCTCGCTTGATTATGATGAAATTTATAAAATTCTTGATAGCGAGAAATTTGATGAGATTGAAATTTTAAAACTCTATCACGCTCTTATTTTGGAGTTTTGTAAAGAGAATTTCAAAGGTAAAATTTTAAGCCAAAATGGTCAAAAAATATTAAGCAGCATTAAAAATTAAACTACTAATATGTAACAACTCTTTATAAATTTGCCAAAGATTGGGGCTTTTTATAATCTATTTTAAAATTCTGTGCTAAATTTACACAAAATTTATCTTATTTATTTTAGGAGGAGTGATGATTTACGATAACATCGTTAAAACGATTGGTAATACACCTATCGTAAAGGTAAAAACAGGTGCTGATGAAGCCGAAATTTACGTAAAACTAGAGTTTTTTAACCCAGGTGGCTCTGTAAAAGATAGGATCGCATTTAATATGATAACCAAAATGCTAGCTGATGGTACGCTAAAACATGGCGATACGATCGTTGAGCCAACGAGCGGAAATACTGGCATTGGTGTAGCGATGTGCGGTGCTGCACTTGGCTTTAAAGTGATACTTTGCATGCCAGAGAGCATGAGTATCGAAAGACGCAAAATAGTAGCTGCTTATGGCGCACGACTTGAGCTTACTCCAGCGTCTGGTGGCATGAAAGCAGCGATCGTAAGAGCTACAGAGCTAGCAGCTCAGCCAAATCACGTAATGCTAAGCCAGTTTGAAAACAAGTATAACCCACAAGCTCACGAGCTAACAACAGCAGCTGAGATTGTGGCTGATTTTAGTAAGCTTGATGCATTTGTAGCTGGCGTTGGTACAGGTGGCACGATAAGCGGCGTGGCAAAAGTTCTAAAAGAAAAGGGCTATGATACTGAGATCATCGCAGTTGAGCCTGAAGCATCGCCGGTTTTAAGTGGTGGCAACCCAGGGCCGCATAAAATTCAAGGCATTGGAGCAGGATTTTTACCAAATACTATGAATATGAGCTTAGTTAGTGAGGTAGAAAAAGTAAGTAACGATGACGCACTAAACGCAGCTAGAGCAATTGCAAAAAGTGATGGACTCATGATAGGTATAAGCGGTGGTGCTGCTTACGTGGCTGCAAAAAGAGTGGCTAAAAGACTTGGCGCTGGCAAAAAAGTACTTTTCATAGCTCCAGACAATGGCGAAAGATACTTAAGCACAGAGCTTTACGGAGCATAAAAATATGTGGGAGAGTCTAAAGGAGCTAGTTCAAACTGTTCGTGAAAAAGACCCATCGGTACATAAGTGTTGCTTTTTGGCAATACTTATAAACACTCCTGGTATTCATGCGGTTTTATTTCATAAAATTTCTCATTTTTTATATAAAAAAGAACATTTTTTTCTAGCTAGACTCATCTCGCAAATTGCAAGATTTTTAACAGGCATTGAGATTCATCCAGGTGCGAAGATCGGTAGGAGATTTTTTATAGATCATGGCATGGGTGTGGTTATAGGTGAGACAGCTGAGATAGGTGATGATGTAATGATGTATCATCAAGTAACACTTGGAGGTACTGGAAAAGAGTGTGGCAAAAGGCATCCGACTGTAAAAAATGGCGTGACTATCGCAGCTGGCTCGAAAATATTAGGTGCCATAACGATCGGTGAAAATGCTAAGATCGGTGCAAACTCAGTCGTGTTAAAAAATGTCCCAGCAAACGCGACAGTCGTTGGTATACCAGCGAGAATAGTTCGAGTAAATGGGACAAAATTTGAACCAGAGTTTATTATCTAAGCTTAAAGATTAGATAAATTTATTCTTGCTTTTTATGCTTTAAAATTTGAGCATAAATTTCGTCTTTTAGCTTTAACTTCTCTTTCTTTAAATTATCAATTTCAGATGGTTTTGCTAGATTGTCGTCTATTTTTTTATTTAGTTCATCATGCTTTTTGCAAAGAGCAGCAAAACGAGCATCTGTTTTCTTTAGCTCATTTATAAGGTCTGTATATTCATGTAACATATCGGCTCCTATAAAAATTTGAGAAATTTTATCAAGACTTTGTAAATGCTTGGATATAAAAAAGGTGCCAAGCCATTGCTTAAATTTTTAAAAAGAGTGAGTAGAAAAATTTATTTTATACGTATTTGAATTCTTCAGGTTTGTGTTTGCTTTTTACAACACGCTTGGTTAGACGTATTCCATCAACGGTACCGATGACTAAAAGCTTTGATCCTGTTCCTACTAATGTATCGCCATTTGGCATTGGCACAAAATTATTATTTATATCTCTAATGCCTACTATGTCCGCATTTGTAATATTTCGCAAATGAGTCTCTTTTAGTCTTTTAAATCTTATCCAAGAGTAATCAGGCACAAGAATTTCTTCTATATCGATAGGTGAATTTTTTGTATACAAAAACTGTTCTAATAAATTTTCCATATCTGGCCTTACGCTCATAGCACTTAACCGCTGCGCGACTAAGCGAGATGGGCTTACCACATTGTCAGCGCCTAATTTTTTTAATCTTTGCGTATCGTCTTCTGTCTCTGCATTTGTGATGATATGATAAGGCTTTCTGCGAACTATCTCTTTTTCATAAAGCCTTACAGATGCTATAAGGGCGATGTTATCAGCAATATTTGAGCTAAGAGTTATAAGACCTTTTGCGCTTGATAGATGTGTTTTCAAAAAGGCAATTTGTGTATGTGGCTGAGCTTTTATGAAATATGGATATTTATAAATTTGAGCTAGCTCCGCAATATCTTCTCTATCATCAACCACTACAAAAGGTATATGATTTTCGCGAAATTGAGCACTAAGTTCGATTGTGTATAGATTGTGATAACAAATAACGAAGTGATTTTTTAGTCTTGCGATCCTATAAAGCATGCGTCGTTCCTTTAAAATGCTAATTAATGTTCCCCTCTTTAAAACCTCAACCACAATACCGATCGATAGTGTAAATATAATAAAACCAATAAGTATAAACGTGATAGTAAAAATTCTGCCCTTTGGAGTTATTGGAGCAACTTCGGTAAAACCAACTGTTGTAAAAGTCATGCCGGCTTGGTAAAAGGCATCTATTAGCGAGAAATTATCTATTAAGACATAACCTAACGTTCCAAAAAGTAACAGTAATACGACTGAAATTAGTGGAAATCTAAAAGGTTTTAATTGTTCGTAAAGCTCAGTATCTAGGCTTATTTCTGGTTTTGTAGAGTTTGACCAGTTGAGGAATTTTAAAAGTCTTGAGAGAAAAGACATAAATTCCTCTTCATTTTATATTCTTAGTTTGATTGTTTTTTCATCGTTCTTAGAGTAGAAGCAGCAACTTTTATCTTTCTTGTAGTACCGTCTTCTAATGTAACACGAATCGTTCTAAGATTTGGCAAGAATCTTCTTTTAGTTTTATTGTTAGCGTGGCTCACATTGTTGCCTATCATCGGTCCTTTGCCTGTTATCGCACATCTTTTTGACATTTTTTTTCCTTATAAACAAAAATTTCTGCTGATTTTATCTAAAACAAACAAAAGTAATGCTTAAATAGATTCTTTTTTAAAAGAATTGATTTTTATTAATAATCTAGATAAAATAACGCCTTTGCCTATAATTATAAATAGCAAAAATATTTAGAAATCTTGAGTGATACAAAATGCTTAGTAAAGAGTTGATCGAAAAAAATGTTGATTTTGTTTTACAGATGCCAACTCTTTTTGAAAAGGTCGAGCACTTTTTGTTAGCTGGTAATGTAATTGAGGCGGTTACTACTTTACAAAATATAGCATCTTTTAAAACTTATTTTAGCTCCATTTTTAAACGTGCAAAATTTGATATTCCTTATGATGGCAACGATTTGGTAGTAATAGCAAATATGCTTGGCATTGATACTTTTAGGGCGATAGTGCTTTCTTATTTTATATTTTTAAAATCCCCAAAAATTTATAAGGTATTTAATTTTAAAATCGTTGATTTGATAGAGCTTAATGCTAAAATTTTATCAGATTGGCTAAAGGTATTAAACTCTTTTAAAGAAAAACACTACAACTATTTATCGCTTGCTCCGTATTCTATGGCCTGTATTATAGTGTGTGAGAATTTATTTTCGAAATTTCCATCTTACATGTCAGACGTTATTTCGTATTCTGACGTAAGCTATAATAAAATTTTGCAAAAAAAATATGGCTTTAGTCTTTGGGATATTTTTTTAAAAGCAATGAATATGAACAAGCAATCATTAAGCAAGATTGATAAAGAGATGCTTTGTTTTTTTGAAATTTTACTCTCTTATGAGTCCAGCAGGCCTGAATTTTATGATTTTGGAGTTGATAAAATTTTAGATATCAATGTTTATCCAGAAATGCAAACCATTATATTTATTAAAAAAGCTCTACAAAAATGAAATTAACTTTTAATGGTTCTATGGCAATTATAAGGCCTTTTGGTTTTTTGGAAGCAGAGAATGTTCCATTAAAATTAAGTGAAAAATATATAAACCAAATTTCATCGCGTGACATCAGCGCTATACTGCTTTCACTAAAAAATGTTACATTTTTTAGTCCTATTTGGCTTGGTAGAATAATTGAAAATTTAAGCGAAGAAGCACAAAAGCTTGGCGTGGTATTTGCGATTTGCGATTACAATGAAATTTTTTATGAATTGATGATGAAAACAGTTAAGAATATTTTAAATATTTCAATGTTTGAAAGTGAAAATATCGCAAGCTTATTTTTAAATAAATTTCTAAATAACACAAATGACAAAGTTTTCATTTATAACTCAACTGAGCAATATAAGCACTATTTGGCTAATTATCTCAAAAATCGCTCATTTGATGTGGTTGAGGCTAGAGATACGACCGAGTTTAATAAAAAAAAGAATTTATATAATTATGCAGTGTCACAGCTAAATCATGTGAGATTAAGACAAAATCAGATAGATACTTTTATAAAAGATGGTGTCGTTGTTTATGCCATAAAAAGTTTTATGGACTCAGATTTTATTGAAAATTTTGATATGTCAGCTCATGACATTATGCTAAAAATCGGATATAAATTTTTTATTTTATGGGTAAATATTTCTGGTGCTTTAAATATAAGGGGTGCAAAATTTCTAATCAAACTTGCTAGCATTAGCAAAAGATCAGGTGCATTTATTTCGCTTTGTGGCATAAACGAATCAAATTTATCTATTGAATTAGTAACGTACCTTAAAGATGCAAATATATTTATCTATAAAAATTTAAATGACTTTTACAAAGACGACACTATTTTTTATCTTAAAAAAAGAGACTTTGATGCAGAGCCAGTAGATATCAACAAGAGCGTTGCTCAAATTTCATCTTATGTGACGCAAATTGCGAGCAAAATTATTTCACAATTAGCAGAAGAAGAAATTTTGTGTGTTGATACCAAAGTTAGTGCGCTTGACATAGAGGATGAGTGCGATTATTTGCGTATTTGTGTTCAGTATTATGGTGATATTTACGCAAGAGTGCTATTTGGAGTAAAAAAAGATAAATTAGACAAAATTTGCTCTATTTTTATGCCTGAAGGCAATGATTTAAATGATTATTTAAGTGGATATTCTCAAATTTTTAGTATCATTACGGATAAATTTTTGACTCATCTTTGGCAAAAAGGCATAAAAGTAAAAGTTAGCTTGCCTAAAATTTTATCCGATGATGTTTTTTTCGATCACAATAGTGTAGGCATCATGAATAGATTAGATGTAAAAGATGACGAAATAGGCTTTGTATTTGTAACCAAGTAAGGAGAAAAAATGTACGTTGCACCTAGTATTTTATCGGCTGATTTTGGAAATTTGGCAGCTGAGATAAGAGCCATTTGCGAGGCTGGGTGCGATCTGGTGCATGTTGATGTTATGGATGGACATTTTGTGCCAAATTTAACTATCGGCCCAGTTGTGGTAAATGCCGTTGCAAAAGTAGCTACAAAGCCACTTGATATACATTTGATGGTTGAAAATAACTCATTTTTTGCCGACCTTTTCTTGCCGCTAAAGCCAAAATTTCTAACCTTTCATATCGAAGAAGAGAAGCATCCATTAAGGCTCATCGATCACATCAGGAAAAATGGCGTAAGTCCTGGCATTGTGCTAAATCCGCATACGCCAGTTAGTGCGATCGAGCATATTATCGATGAAGTCGATATGGTGCTTTTGATGAGCGTAAATCCTGGCTTTGGTGGTCAGAAATTTATGCCAGTCGTGCTTGAAAAAACAAGGGCGCTACGAGAGCTGATAGAACGAAAAAACGCTAAGTGTCTGATCGAAGTAGATGGCGGCGTAAACGGACTAAATGCGCCTGATCTTGAAGAGGCTGGAGCTGACATCTTGGTGGCTGGCAACTACATCTTCTCATCAAATTCTTACGAACAAGCCATCCGCGCCATAAAGCTTGAGTTTTGAAACCAAAAAAACAGCGTTTAGAAAATAGCATAGAAATTTTAGCTAGGCAAAATTTAGGCTATCATGAGTTTATTTTAAGATTTAGCGATATCGAAGAAATTTCGTCGCTCATTGACGTGCGCGATCTTGATATGTGGCGAACTCTTGGGCTTGACATCACTAGAAATGAAGAGAATGAGATCGAGCTTGGTACGAGATTTAGAGATATTAGCGAGCAGGAATTTTGTGTGGTTGATATCGAAACGACTGGCGGTACGACGAGCGGACAGATCATTGAAATAGGCGCAATAAAAATGAAAAATGGCATTGAGATAGGGCGTTTTGAAAGCTTTGTGGCAGCTAATGCGGTGCCTGAAAATATCACCGAGCTAACCGGTATAAAGGTTAGCGATTTAGTCGGTGCGCCAAATTTGCTAAATGTACTTGAGCGGTTTAAAATTTTTCTAGGAACTAGCGTCTTTATCGCGCACAACGTAAATTTTGACTACGGATTCATCTCTCATAGTCTAAATGAGATCGGCCTTGGTATGTTGCTAAATAGAAAGCTTTGCACCATCGATCTTAGTCGCCGCACTATCGCTTCGCAGAAATACGGACTTGGCTCGCTAAAAGAGCTTCTTGGCATAAACAATACCCACCACAGAGCGTTAAATGACGCAATAGCAGCAGCTGAAATTTTTAAAGTCTGCCTCACACGCCTGCCTTTTAGTATCCAAACGACAGAGGATCTCATAAGCTTTAGCAAAACAGCTCCAAGCGTGAAGCTAAAACCTGAGCCGGTTTTGTGTGTGAATTAGCGATAAAAAATTATCCACAATCCTAAATTTAATCATTAATTTTTATGCGATCTTTGTTTTTAAAGGATTGTGGGCAGTTTGCTAAATTTTACAAAAAAGGAGGCAAATGAGCCAGAAAAATTTAGTTTCAAATTTTATCTCAGCTGGCGATGATATGCTCACTTTTTTGTCAAATTTTGGTGAAAATTGGTGCGTGAGTAACGATGGGGCGGAGTTTATAGAACAAAATTTGACCTTCATTGGCTCAAAGCCAGTTTTACAAAATTTAAAAGGTTACAAAACGGCTGAATATAAAAATTTTACCGACATTGAAAAATTTCTTAGCTCAAATCCAAGCATCAAAAGTAAAATTTTAAGTGGCGAGATAAGCTACATCGGCGATAGTCTAACAGATATAGAGATTAAATTTGCGCCTGAGTATTTTTATGACTTTTTAAAATTTATAGTTGAAAATATCCCAGAACATCACTATTTTTGTGGTCCCAAGGAAGGCTGGATATTGTTTATTGAGATGGAGGGATATGTAGAATTTAGCGTTTTGCATTAATAAATTTATTTTTAAGCAGTTGTCTAAATTTGTCCACAAAGGCAAAACGCAAAAGCAAATTCTTTCCGTAAAGATTCTTAAAATTAACAAAAAGTTAGGATCGCATGTCAACACCGCTTATTGCTAGCAAAATTTAATCAATTTTTTTATATAATCCCTATTTTTCACAAAGGCAAAAAGATGGATAGAAAATCTTGGAGTTCAAGGCTCACATACATTTTAGCTGTTGCAGGGGCTACGGTCGGCTTTGGTGCGACGTGGCGCTTCCCGTATCTGGTCGGGCAAAACGGCGGCGGCGCCTACGTACTCGTGTTTTGTATCGCGATGATCGTGATTGGCATACCGATGATTTTAGTTGAAAACGCGATCGGTAGACGTCTAAAATGCAACGCTGTGGACGCTTTTGGTGGATCGATAAATGGCAAAAAGATCAGCAAAAAGTGGCAGATCGTTGGCTGGATGGGGCTTGTTGGTGCTTTTGGTATCATGGCTTACTATATGGTCATTGGCGGCTGGGTGCTAAACTATATCGCCCAAATTTCATTTGGTTTACTTGATCTCTCGCATGTGGTTAGTTTTGAGGAGACAAGTGCATTTTATGAGCAAAACATCGTAAGCAATCCACTTGCCATAAGCTTTGCGACACTTGTTTTTGTGCTAGTTAATTACGCTATTTTGGTGCAAGGTGCGGTCGGCGGTATCGAGCGATCAGCGAAATTTTTAATGCCACTACTTTTTATTTTAATGCTTATTATGATCGCTAAAAATATCACGCTAGATGGTGCAATAGAAGGTGTAAAATTTTACTTAACACCTAACTTTTCAAAGATAAACTTAAAGCTTTTCGTTGATGTTTTGGGGCAGGTCTTTTTTGCTCTTTCGCTTGGATTTGGTGTGATGATCACTCTTTCTAGCTTTGTGAAAAAGGACGAAGGGCTGGTTAAAATTTCTATCATTACAGGCATTTTAAATACATTAATCGCCGTACTTGCAGGATTTATGATTTTCCCTTCTCTTTTTAGCTACGGTGTATCGCCAGATAGCGGCCCAAGCCTCGTGTTTAAGAGCCTGCCGATCGTTTTTTCACACATGCCATTTGGTGGTTTTTTCGCGGTTGCGTTTTTCGCACTATTAATGATCGCTGCACTTACAACATCGCTACCAATATATGAAGTAATAATCACAACACTTCAAGAAAAATTTAAAATAAAACGCAAGAAAGCAATATTTTTAGTCCTTGGAGGTATATTTATTTTAGGAAATTTGCCTTCGCTGATGGCTACAAACATACTAAGTCACGTAAGCATTTTTGGTAAGAATATTTTTGATGCATATGATGCAATAAGCGCAACAATATTTTTTGTATTTACATCATTTGGTTGTGCAATATTCGTAGGTTGGGTGCTAAAAGATGATGCAAAAAAAGAGATTTTGCAAGGTAGTGAAAAACATGCAAAACTAATAAATATCTGGTTTTGGTATATCAAATTCGTCGTACCGTTTATCATTTTGGTGCTTTTTATTAGCTCGTTTTACGATAATTTTTTAAAGTAAATTTGATGAAAAATCTCGTAAATTTAGCTAACGGCGACCGCCTAAATTTGCGCGTAGAGGGTCAAATTTTAGTTAGCGAGAGCGCCAAAAACGGCAAAACTAGGCAGACGCAAAAGGAGTTTGCGAGTGCGGGCGAGGCACAAAAAGCTTACGTAAAAAAGGAGTGGGAGAGCCTGAAGAAAGGCTACGTCATGCAAAATGCTGGCGCAAAAGCCGGCGAGGCGAGTTTGCATGTCTATATCGGCGGCGGATATACGGGCGCGCTAGCCTTTGCGAGCGCGGAAGGCGAGTTTTTCGTCTATAAATGTGGCGGCTACAAAGAGGGCGGCGCGCTGGATGATTTTCTTATCAGGCTGGACGCGAGCGGCGCCGTAAAACAACAGATCGTCCTACCAAAGCCACTTGCATGGCAGGCTGAGTGCGCGGGCGAGGTTTTGCTTTTGGATCTGGATCATTTTATCTTTAAATTTGACCCGGCAAGCGGCGAATTTAAAGACCTTTCTAAAGATATAAGCTTTAAAAATAGAAAAGAATTTACGAGTTTCGTTTGCGCGGCGAAAGATACGGTGGCGTTTGCGATGTTGGGTCAAATTTTTACTTTGCGCGGCGGCGAGATTTCGCCTCTTAGCGAGTACAAATCCGAAATGAAAAGCTATACGCCGATTCTTTGCGCCGCGATTAGCGATGACGGCGCGCGGCTGGCGCTTCACTGCAAGCAAAACGAGATCAAAATTTTAAGTACGCTAAACGGCGAAATTTTAAACGAGATAAAAGGCGACTTCGGCATTTTTGATAAAATTTGCTTTTTAGCGGACGGCTTGGTGCTGGGCAAGGAGCGCTACGCGGGCAAGCTATTTTGCCTTGACGCTGCAAGCGGCGAGCGGCTTAATCCTGCATGGCTGCGAGGCGAATGCGCCAAGACTCAGAATATTTGCGTTAGCAAGGACGGTTCGAGACTCGCGCTAATTAGCTACGACAAGGCTCGCATCATCGATCTAAAAAGCGGAAAATTGCGGCTTAGCTTTGAGCTCTCGCACGTCGTGAAGCGCTGCGAGGCTAAATTTGAGTGCATAAACGGCGAGGAATTTTTAGCCGTGCGTACCGACTACGGCTGCTTTAGTCTTTATAAAATTTAAGGGAAAATATGTTTTATTTTTTACTCGGTATTTACTTTTTTTACGTCGCCGCAAAGGCGATTTTGGCAATTTTGCAGATAAATTTTATACGCGCGGAGGCTAAAAAACCGGCCGTGGTTTTGTCTCAGAGCGAATACGAAACCGCCGCCGCCGCAGCGATAAGCAATCAAAAATTTGAGCTAATTAGCCTTCTTTATCACGCCGCAATATTTATGATGTGGGCGTGCTGGGGGCTTGGCGCGATATCGGGGCATGCCTACAAAACGGGAGATATAGGCGATAACGTCTTTATGGTTATGGTATTTTTGCTCGTTTCGTCGCTGCTAGAACTACCACTAAATATCTACGAAACCTTCGTCAAAGATAAAAGGCTCGGCTTTTCAAACGTAACGCCTAAAATTTTTGCGCTTGATCTGCTTAAAACGCTCGCGCTAACGCTGGTGTTTGGCACGCTGTTTGTGTGGCTGGTGCTGCTTTGCATTAGATTTTTGGGCGATTTTTGGTGGTTTTGGGCGTTTTTGTTAAGCTTCATGGTCGCGCTTGTTATAAATCTCATTTACCCGACGCTCATCGCGCCTATTTTTAACAAAATGCAGCCGCTAAAAGATGGCGAGCTAAAAAGCCGTATAGAAGGGCTTTTGGCGCGGTGCGGGTTTAAAAGTAGCGGCGTTTTTACGATAGACGCCAGCAAGCGCGACAACCGCTTAAACGCCTATTTCGGCGGCCTTGGAGCGACTAAACGCGTCGTGCTTTTCGACACGCTCGTTAAAAAACTAAGCCTAGAGGAGATAATCGCCGTTTTGGGGCATGAGCTCGGGCACTTTAAGCACAAAGATATCCTAAAAATGATCGCTCTAAGCGCGGTTATGCTTTTTGCGATGTTTTTTATATTTGGTAACATCCCAGACGAGGCGTACGACGTGCTGGGGCTCAGCTCGGCAGGCGGCGGAGTGATCGTGTTTTTACTGCTTTTTTCACCGATTTTCGGGTTTTTATTTTCGCCGGTGAGCTCGTATTTTAGTCGCGCGAACGAATTTGGCGCCGATAAATTCTCAGGTGAGGTTTCAAACAAAGCCGACATGATAAGCGCGCTAAAAAAGCTAGGCTCCGAAAACAAGGCCTTCCCGAAGGCTCATCCGCTCTACGCATTCTTCTATCACTCACACCCAAGCCTTTTTGAGCGTATAAACGAGCTAGAAAATGAAAATTGAAGAGGCTCTTAAAGAGGCTAGTTTAAGGTTAAGCTCACTTTGCCAAAATCCAAGCAGAGTGGCTAAAATTTTGCTTATGAACTATCTTGATGTGAGCATTGAATGGATATTTTTAAATCAAAAAAAAGAATTTGATGAGAGTGGCTATTTTGCTCTAGTTAAAAGGTATGAAAACTACGAGCCTCTTGAATATATAACTGGTAAAGCTAGCTTTTATGGGCTTGATTTTTACGTGGAAAGCGGAGTGCTGATCCCAAGACCTGAAACAGAAATTTTAGTGGATAAAGTAATAGAAATTTCACGCGAATATAATGAACCAAAGATCGCAGAAATAGGTACAGGAAGCGGCATTATTAGTATCATGCTAGCTCTAAAAACAAAGGCAAATATCGTAGCAACAGACATCAATGAAAAAGCTTTGATACTTGCTAAAAAAAATGCAGATAAATTTGATGTAGGCGTGAGGATCAAATTTTTAAACTGCTCTTATGTGGATGAAATTTTAGAAGATATTGATATTTTGGTTTCAAATCCGCCATATATTGCAAGAAGCTATAAACTTAGTAAATTTGTACTAAATGAGCCAGAAAGTGCACTCTTTGGAGGCGAAGTAGGAGATGAAATCTTAAAAGATATTATTCTCATAGCCAAAGATCGCAATATCAAAAACGTTGCTTGTGAGATGGGGTACGATCAAAAAGCAAGTATGCAAAAATTCTTAGAGGCCAATGGTTTTGAGTATAGTTTTTACAAAGATTTGGCTGGCTTTGATAGAGGCTTTTGCGCGAAGTTAAAAATATAAAGGAGAGAGTTTGAGAGGAGTTTATTTTTTGCTTTTGGCAGTACTTATAGGAGCTGAGCTAACGCTTGGTATTTTGGTGGCGCCAGTCATATTTTTCCCGCAAAACATCATAGGAGACGGCATACTTACGCATTTTATGAGCGGTCAAATGATGACAAAGATATTTTTGAAATTTAATTATATTTTGCTTTTTATAAGCATAGTTGTAATGATTAGCGAGCTATTTGATCTTAGAAAAAAGCTTATTTTTTCACTAAAATTTAGCATGTTAATGCTTGCTTTTTTAAATTTGGCTTTAGCTTTGAGCTTTGTGTTTTTCTTTACGCCTTTTATAGTTTACGCTCAAAATTTGGGGGTCGATGCGACACAGACGGCTGAATTTGCCAAAATGCATAGCGCGAGTGAATATGTGATGAAAATCATGCTTGTTTTACAAATTATTTTATTTTTTTTGAAATTTAAGATTAGCCAAAATGAACGCAAAGCCTGATATTCAAGTCTTAACAAATTTTCTAGCTGAATACACGAGTGCGATGGTGAGTGCTGGCACCTACACAGCACGCGTAGAAAAGTGCGTAGACCGCATAGCTAAACACTACGGCTACGACATTGGCGTGACGATTTTTGTGAAGTATTTTACGATTAGTGTCATGGATTCGGCCGACAACTCTCTGCGCCGAACCTACGTAAAAAAGATCCCGTTTGGTAATGTGAGTTTTAACCGTATTTCCGAACTTTCGTCGCTTAGCTGGCGGATTTTGGATGAAAATTTGAGTTTAGACGAGGCCAAAGAGCAGTTTGAGGGCGTCATATGCATCGGTGCACATAAATTTACAAGCTCACTTATTTTAATAAGCCTTGCAAATGCGGCGTTTTGCAGGCTTTTCGGCGGCGACGCCGGCTCGGTCGTATGCGTATTTTTTGCGACTCTGGTCGGCTATAGCCTTAGATTTGCGCTTGCTAAAATGGGCGTAAATTTAAAAATCCAGTACGTCCTGGTCTCGTTCGTGGTCTCTTTTATCGCCTATCTTGGCGTATTTTACGGCTTTACGCATACTAGCGACGTGGCGATCGGCTCGTCGATACTCTTTTTGATGCCGGGCGTTTTTCTCATAAACTCGGTCTTTGATATCCTAAACGACAACACGCTTGTGGGCATCAGCAGGGCCGTGAGTACGGGCATCCTGATACTTTGCATAGCAGTAGGCGTCTATATCACGCTCTCGCTTAGCAACGCGGAGATTTTACATGTTTGAGCTTTTGACTGCGACTCTCATAGACGGCGCTTTTGCGGCGGTGGCGGGGCTCGGTTTTGCCTATGCTAGCTCTCCGCCCAAAAGGACTCTCGCCTTTTGCGCGCTGCTTGCGGCGTTTGCACACGCTAGCCGCTTTTGGATCATGCAGATGGGATTTTTTAACATCAGCGTCGCCACTCTCATAGTCTCTTTTTTAAGCGGGATTTTAGGTATGCTCTTTGCCAAACGGCTAAAGGTGCCCGCCGAGATCATCGCATTTCCGGCACTTTTACCCATGGTACCCGGAGTTTACGCGTACAAGGGCATTTTGGCGCTGTTTTCGTTTCTAAACGAGCCTAATATCGCTAAGAAAAACGAATACCTAATCATATTTTTCGATAACGCGATCACGACCACTACGGTCTCGCTAGCCCTAGGCGTCGGGGTTTCGGTGGTGCTTATTTTATTTTACGATCAGTCCTTGATGATTACTCGCGGCGCTAAGTGTGATCTGGCGACGGGAAAGATGTACAAGGGATAAATTCATTTTTTAAAAGACAAATTTGTTCGTTGCTTTTTGGGACTTCCTATTATTTTGACTTAAAATTTATAAATTTTCTAATGTAATAGCTTTTATAAAAAAACTAAATGTGTGCTAATAATTGTATTAATTATGAGAATTTGTTTAAAGTTAAACGATGCAGGTTTTTTAAAGAAATCAAATAAATTTGAAGCCATTAATATATAGTATAGAGGCAATAAATAGGTAAATAAATCTTTATTAAAACATAAAAAAATAAATTAAAGAATAAGGTGTTATGATTGTTGCACAAATTAGCACAAGGGTTATAGTATGACAAAAGGCCAAATGCGTGGATATCTATATGAAATTTTTATTTCATATTGGTTACAACAAAATGGATTTGCAAAATGCGGAAAAGGTTGTCCTGGTATTTTGAATGGTAATATAGTATCTGAAGATGGGGAAATAGAAGGCAGAGGAACTAATCATCAAATTGATTTTGTGGGAATTTACTCCAGAAATATACCCTTTGTTTTTCCGATAAGGCTACTAGCGGAGTGTAAATTCTGGGATAAAAAAGTAGATAAATCTTTTATTAGGGAATATATAGGAGTATATAAAGATATATCTGAAAACTACATATCTTCTCAAAAAGACAATAAGTATAGATTTTTGGATGTCCCTGTAATATTCTCTGCAAGCGACTTTGACAAAGAGGCTGTTAATTTAGCTTGGGCACAATGTATAAATATAGTATCTCACTCCAGGCTACCTATCTTAAATAATATGTTGCAAACAATAAACAATATAGTTGATGCCGTAGCAACAGACCAGGACGCTTACGATTTTAATAGGTTAAAAACACGTATTCAAGGGTGCTTAAAACAACATAAATCATGTATTGATGAGTATAATAAATTATTTAAAGATTGTTTTTATCATAATAGTGTCCTAGAAATCCCAAAAATAAATACTTTTTTATTTGCCACGAATAATGAAGGAGCCTTGATAAATCTTATAAGTAAAGACAAATTTCCTGATGAGCTTTTTTTTGAAACAAACGTAGCAGATTGTAGAATATATTTTGACAACGATAGTTTTGATGGCAATAATGAAAGAGTATTTTATATTGTATTAAATAGGGACATTATGAAAAGAAAATTTTATTTTCAGGCAAATGAAACTTTGATGAGCAAAATTTTTCCAAGGCTATCTTTAGAGATTAGAAGGTATGAAAAAATGAAATTTATCTCAAAGCTATCAATTGTTAAAAAAATAAAAAAGCTTACAAGAATAATTGAGCTTAAAGTAAATTTTGAATCCGGAGATTAAATGTAATGAAAATACGAATCTACTATGAAGACACCGATGCTGGCGGAATAGTCTATCATACAAACTACATTAAATTTTGCGAGCGAGCTAGAAGTGAAGCATTTTTTAAGGCTGGATTAAATTTCACAAAAGAGGGCGGATACTTTGTAGTTTCTTCGCTGGAGGCTAAATTTATCGCTTCAGCCGTACTTGGAGATGAAATTTTTGTGCGAAGCAAGGTATTGGAGATTAAAAAAGCAAGTATTGTTTTAGAACAAGAAATTTATAAATTTGATGATAAAAATGCGGAAAAACTACTTTTTAGAGCGACGATTACGTTAGCCTTTATGAAAGAAGAAAAGCTTACTAAGATAAATGACGAGATAAAGAAATTTTTGGAGAATTTTAAATTTTAAATCGTGGCTAAGTTTAGAAATTTAACTTTAGCCACTTTGTGCTTTTACATCGAGCTATTTTGATCGAGCAAAATTTCTTGATTTGCTTCGTCAAAGTGGTCGCCTTTTGCGTTATA
The DNA here is from genome assembly GCF_002914195.1 of Campylobacter concisus. Classification (GTDB taxonomy): domain Bacteria; phylum Campylobacterota; class Campylobacteria; order Campylobacterales; family Campylobacteraceae; genus Campylobacter_A; species Campylobacter_A concisus_M. The sequence continues at coordinate 345,341 of NZ_PPAU01000090.1, forward strand.
AATTTTAACTCCATATAAGACTTGAGAGTTTTCAACTCTTTCGGTAAAAATTCTATCAGCGCTTTTATCTATAAAATTTGTATATATATACTCGGCGCCAAAAGCACTTGAATAGCCGATTTGCGAATATCTAAAATCTACATCAAAAAGATCACCAAGCCCCAAAAATAAGTCGTTAACAGGATTTAATGAGTTTGCGATAAAAAGATTTTGTCTATCTCTTTGCGCGATGGCATTAAAGATATTTGGTAAAAAATTTATCTGTGTGCTTAAGAGTGCATATGGTTTTATCTCAAAGCCTCTCATCTGCGTTGCTACAAGAGAAGCTTTGACGATTGGGATGTTTAAAAATATACTTGCATCATTAAATTTGGATTTTTTGCTTAAAGTATCATTTAAATTTATATCTTTGCCTACGATAGAGGCTTCATGATAATCGCTACTTTGCATGCGGACATATTCATTTAGCTTTTGCCCTAATGAACTACCATCATCAAATGCAACTATTTTTTCGTTCGAGTAAGCTAGCAAAGCTGAAATTTGGTCTTTATAATCAATGCCACCAAAGATCAAATTTGACTTTGGATTTATAACAAAAGAGCTATGAACGCTTGGAATGTAGATAAGCTCATTTGATAGGACTAGCGAATTTATAATGTTTGCACCATTTGATGTAAGGGCTGCGATAAAATAATTAAAACCTTGGGCTCTAGCCGTTTGCATAGCATTTGTAAGGCTTTGTGGGCTTTCATCGTTACTATTTATAAATTTGATCTCGATATCTGCGTCTTGCTTTAAGACATAGCTTAAGACAGCATTTGATACAACATTTGCATAAGATTTTATAATCTTTTGTGGGATGATTACAGCGATTTTGCCGCTTTTATTAACTTTTAAAATAGCTTCACCACCAAGAGAGATATAAAGCTCTAAAAGAGCGTTATCGTCTATTTTTGCTGGCTCAAATCTCGCCATGAAACTAGCCAGTAAATCAGACTTAATAAGCTCATTTAAGCAGGCATTATCACAAAATTCTGGTTCTAAATTTATATAAGTAATCTTTGCTGGAGGTATGCTTGATAGACTTTGGTTTTTTATAATATTACTCTCAAAATTTATCTCATCTTGTGATGCAAAAATAGTCGAAAAAATGGCTAAAAAAAGTAAAATTTTTCTCATATCACTCCTTTGATCTTTCTTAAATCATCTATAAAAATATTTTCAAAACTAGGATTTTTGCTGATCCACTCTGGCGAAAACGTTGGTAAAATAAGACTGTTTTCATTTTTTAAAATACTACCTCTTATGCTCGAAAATCCACCTTTTAATAATAAATTTGGATATAAATGCATAAAAGCTTTTTCCCCTAAAGTCACGATTATCTTTGGTTTTATCAGCCTAATCTCTTCAAACAAATAAGGACGACAAAGCTCAATAGAGCGGTTTAAAATCGGGCTTTTATCATCATTTTGTGAAATTTCACACCGAAGTAGAGAGCTTATATAAATTTCTTTTATGTCTAAATTTAAACTTTTTTTTATTGCATTTTCTAAAAATTTTTTACTGTTATTTTCATAAGAGTCACTTTTTTTAGAAAATAATATAAACATGATTTTGCTATTTTCATTGCCGATGCCAGCTGTTACGCCTTTTGAGCTATTTCGCAAAGAACAAAGAGAACATTTTTTTACTTCGCGGTTTAGCTCATCAATATTGTTATAATCATGATAATTGCTTAGACTAAGAAAATTTTTATCAATAAACTTATAACCAATTAGTTTTAAGAAAAATAATTTTTTTAAAAGCCTATTGTCTTTATTAAAATTCATTTTTGGATTATAACTTGATTTGCTTAAAGTTTGAGTTATGGCTTTTTAAGCTAAGTTATTCAAAGGAATTTAAGTATTGCTTTGATAAAATCCCACTTTTTATATTAACTTTAAGGATAGAAATGAAAAGGACTTATCAACCTCATAAAACCCCTAAAAAACGCACTCACGGCTTTCGCTTAAGAATGAAAACTAAAAATGGCCGAAAGGTAATAAACGCTAGACGTGCCAAAGGTAGAAAAAGATTGGCTGCTTAGCTGGTTTTGAGTCGTTAAGCGGCTCAAAAGAATTCTCTCAAGTTTATAAAGAGGCTAGCAAGTGGCATTGTGATGCTTGCATTGTTTTTTATAAACCAACAAATGAAAAAAAAATAGCAGTAGTTGCTAGTAAAAAAGTAGGAAAAGCGGTAGTTAGAAATAGAGCTAAAAGACTTTTGAGAGCCGCTTTTTTTAATATTTCTAGTGAATTAAAAGATGGCACATATATTATGATCGCAAAAAATGGAATTACAGAAATTTCATTTGTAAAAATTTGTAAAAATTTAAGTTGGTCTACAAAAAAAATGGGATGTTTAAAATGAAAAAAATTGCGATTAAAACTATCGCTTTTTATCAAAAATATATTTCCATACTTCTACCAAAAAGCTGTCGCTATTACCCGACTTGCTCACAATACGCGATTTGGGAATTTCAAACAAATAGTTTTTTTTCTGCTTTTTTTGCAACCTTCATGCGAATTTTAAAATGTAATCAGCTTTTTAAAGGCGGTATCAACTACCCAATCATCTACAAAAAATTTAACTTATGTTTTATATCTCAAAAAAGTGATATCAAAAATGTAAATTTTTGGTTTGTCCCTTGTCAGAATAGTAAATTTTATGTCGTAAAAGTATTAGATAAATTAAAGGAAAAAAAATAAAATGGAACAGATGTCTATGCAAAAAAGGTTGCTTCTTGCAGCACTTTTATCTATTGTTTTTTTTATAGTGTATGATTTTTTTATGCCAAAAAGAGTGATGCCTGAGCAAAACCAAACTACAGTGTCTCAATCTCAATCTATAGATCAAAATAAAGCTCCAAATATAAATCAAAATACACCAAAATCAAATGAAAATTTGGCTTCAAATGAGATAATCGCTACTATCAAAGGTCAAAGCTACGAAGCAAAGATAGATAAACTAGGAAGAATTTCAAAATTCTACTTAACTGAAGAGAAATACAAAACTGAAGATGGTAACAAAATCGAGCTTGTTTCGCAAAATCCATTGCCCCTTGAGCTTAGATTTAACGATAGTATGCTAAACGCTGATGCTTTTAAGGTTGCATATAGTAGTGACGCTAGCGAGATAGATGCTAGCAGCGAGCCTAAAACCATAAAACTTACTCAAAAATTAGATGGAGTTACAGTCACAAAAAATATCAAATTTTACCCAAATGGCAGATATGAAGTTGAAGTAAATTTAAGCAAAAATGTTGATTATTTCATCACTCCTGGCTTTAGGCCAAACATCGCAGTAGATAGCTACACAGTTCATGGCGTTATGCTTAGAAATGCAGATGATAGCCTAAATATTATAGAAGATGGTGACGCCAAAGAGGTTAAAAACTATGCAAATACCACAATAGCAGCCGCCTCTGATAGATACTATACAACTCTATTTTACTCATTTGAAAAGCCATTTGAAGTAGCCGTAGACAAAGATTCTAACAATAATCCTATTCTTTTTGTAAAGGCAAATGATAATTTAAAATTAGGTGCATATATCGGACCAAAAGAGCATAAAATTTTAAGCTCAATGGACGAGAGACTAAACGACGTTATTGAGTATGGTTGGTTTACATTTATAGCAAAACCGATGTTTGCATTTTTAAATTTCTTACATAACTACATCGGCAACTGGGGTTGGGCGATAGTTGTACTAACGCTTGTCATAAGGATAGTTTTATTCCCGCTTACATACAAGGGTATGCTATCTATGAATAAGCTTAAAGAGCTTGCTCCAAAGGTAAAAGAGCTTCAAGCAAAATATAAAGATGATAAGCAAAAAATGCAAGTTCATATGATGGAGCTTTATAAAAAGCATGGTGCAAATCCGATGGGTGGCTGCTTACCGATCTTACTTCAGATTCCGGTATTTTTTGCAATCTACCGCGTCTTACTAAATGCGATCGAGCTAAAAGGTGCTCCTTGGATACTTTGGATACACGATCTTTCAGTAATGGATCCATATTTTGTATTGCCTATTTTGATGGGTCTTACGATGTTTTTGCAGCAAAAGCTTACACCAACGACATTTACAGATCCTATGCAAGAAAAGGTGATGAAATTTTTACCTCTTATATTTACATTTTTCTTCGTGACATTCCCAGCTGGTCTTACACTTTACTGGTTTGTAAATAACGTTTGCTCAGTTGTTCAGCAAGTATTTGTAAACAAACTTTTTGAAAAACATAAAAAAGCTACGGAGGTAAAGGCTTAATGAAAATAGAAGCAAATACCCTTCAAGAGGCATTTCAAAAGGCAGCCCAGCAGCTTAACTGCTCAGTAACTCAGCTTGATATAAAAGTTTTACAGCATCCAAGCAGTGGTTTTTTGGGATTTTTTAAAAGAAGCGCGATCATAGAAGCAAATTTAGAAAATCAGCCAAAACCACAACACAAGCCAAAAAATGATAAAAATTTTGTTAAAAAAAATGATGAGAGTGAGAGTGTAAAAGAAGAGAAAAAGCAGAGCAAAAAGCACGATCATAATGATAAAAAGCGAAATCCTAAAAAGCATAAAGATGAGAAAAATGAGGCTAAGTCTGAGCAAAAAGAACATAAAAATGAAAAGTCAAATTTAAGTGAAAAAAATGAAGCTTTAGCTAAAGATGCGTTTGCTCAAAAGAGTGAAGAAGAAGCTGAACCGAGATATGTGATAAAGAGACTTGATGAACCAAAAGAAATAAAGGAGTCACAAGCTAGCAAAAATGCTCCTAAAAATATTTTAGATAATTCTATTATTGAAAATTTTAACCAAACTGATGAAGAGAGCGTGGCTCAAGCTTTACAAAAAGAAAAAAAAGAAAAAGCAACAATCGACTTTGATAAAATTTTACCTGAGATCAAAGATGGCATGAACCGTCTTTTTAAGGCAAGTTGTTTTGATATTAGTAAAATTGAAGTTAGCAAATTTGACGATGAAACGGTACTTATAGAGCTTGATGGGGCTGATGCGGCTCTACTTATAGGTAAAGAAGGTTATAGGTATAAAGCGATATCTTACATGCTTTATAACTGGCTAAATTCAAAATACAACCTCGCTATCCGTCTAGAGATCGCACAATTTTTGCAAAATCAAGAAGCGATGATGGATCAGTATCTAAATGGCGTGATCGAGCGTGTGCAAAATAGTGGTAGAGCTCAAACAAAGCCACTTGATGGGGTTTTGGTCAAGATCGCACTTGAGAAGCTTCGCGAGAAATTTCCAGATAAATATGTCGGCATAAAAAGTGGCAATGACGGTAAATTTGTCGTCGTAAATGACTTTTTCAAAAAATGAGTGAAACTATCGCAGCCCTTGCCACGGCTTATGGCATTGGCTCAGTTTCTATCGTAAGGCTTAGCGGCAAGGACGCCCTAGCCATCTCTTTAAAACTCCTTAAACTTTCAAATTTAGAGCCAAGATATGCAAAACTAGCCAAAATTTACTCCCTTGATGATGAAATTTTAGACGAGGGCATCGTTATATATTTTAAAGCCCCAGCAAGCTTTACTGGTGAGGATATAGTCGAGTTTCAAACTCATGGTGGCGTTATGGTGAGTGAGAGAATTTTAAATGAGCTAATAAGAGCTGGTGCAAGGCTTGCTATGCCTGGCGAGTTTAGCAAACGGGCATTTTTAAATGGCAAGATGGATCTAGCAAAGGCCGAGGCGATGCAAGGGCTCATCACTTCAAAAAGTGAGATCGCTGCTAAAATTTTGACCCGTCAGATGCAAGGCGATCTTAGTAAATTTGTGGGTGAGATCAGAAGCGAAGTGGTCAAAACTCTTGCCTTTGTGGAGACAATGATTGACTATGCTGATGATGATCTGCCTGCAAATTTACTAGATCAAACCAAAGAGATGCTTTTAAAAAATAGTGAGAAACTAGAGCGCATAGCCACTCTTAGCGAGCAAAGAAGAGGGCTAATTGATGGCTTTAAGATAGCTATCGTCGGCAAACCAAATGTTGGCAAAAGCTCCATTTTAAACTCATTTTTGGCATACGAAAGAGCGATCGTTAGTGACGAAGCGGGCACAACTAGAGATAGGATAGAAGAAAATTTCAAGATCGGCTCGCATCTAGTTCGTATAATAGATACCGCAGGCATCAGAAAAAATGCTGGAAAGATCGAGCAAATCGGCATAAACTACTCGATCTCAGCCATAAACGAGGCCGACATCATCCTAGCTGTCTTTGACGGTTCATCTTTAAGCGACGAGCAAGACAAAGAGATAATTAGGCTAGTTTCTAACTCAAACAAAAAAGCCTTTTTTATCCTAAACAAAAGCGATCTAGCGTTTAAATTTGACATAGAGCTAGAGGGTGCTATCAAAATTTCAGCAAAAACCGATACGAGCGTAGTTTTAAAAGAGCTTGAAAGCTACCTCAAGACACAAGATACCGATGAGATCATGCTTAGCTCAAACCGCCAAATTTTAAGCTGTAAAGAGGCGAGTGAGGCTTTAAAAAGAGCGTTTTTAAGGCTTAGTGAAGAGGAGCTAGAAATTTTTGCTTATGAGCTAAATAGTGCGATAAAGGCGCTTGCAAGTATCACAAAGCCATTTGAAAGAAGTGAAATTTTAGACGAAATGTTTAGCCATTTTTGTTTAGGAAAATGATAGTTTTTTTGGTTAAAATTTTCATTTTTAAGGAGATACGATGAAAATTTTACTTATAAATGGCGGTAAAAAATTTGCCCACTCAGATGGCAGATTAAATCAAACACTTCACGACCTTGCATGCGAGAAGCTCGTAAAAATGGGTCACGAGATAAAGCAAACTACAATAGATCATGGCTATGATGTAGAGGCTGAAGTTGAGAAATTTCTCTGGATGGACGCAGTAGTTTGGCAGATGCCAGCTTGGTGGATGGGTGAGCCTTGGATAGTGAAAAAATATATCGATAAGGTCTTTACTGCAGGTCATGGCAAGCTTTATGCGAGTGATGGCAGACACAGGGTCGATCCAACTAAAAACTATGGCAAAGGCGGCTTGTTAAATGACAAGCAGTTTATGCTAAGCCTTACTTGGAATGCCCCAGCTGAGGCATTTAGCGATCCAAACGAGTTTTTTGAAGCGCGCGGGATCGATGGGGTTTATTTTCATTTTAGAAAGGCAAATGAGTTTTTGGGCATGAAGCCACTTCCATATTTTATGTGCAATGATGTGATCAAGATGCCAGATGTGCCAAGATACCTAAAAGAGTATGAAGCGCATCTTGAAAAAAGTTTTTAAAAATACGAAATAGAAATTTAAATATAGAAACAAAACTGCAAATATGAATAAAAGTGGCAACAAAATAGCTACGAGCTAGGTTTGAAAATTTTGCCACTTTTTATTACCATGCTAGCAAAAATAAAACACTGGCATAAATTTTTAAAATACTGCTACAAAAAGACCTTATTAAAGTAGGTAAAATTCTCTCAATAATGCTTTATTCTGCTAAATTTCAAAAGGCTTTTTAGTAACTTTTTATAAGCAAGGTTGTAAAATAGCTTAAAATTCTTAAAAGGTTACATCAATGGATAAAGCTACCATACAAGCACATAAAATCAGCGACGAAGAGTATGAGGAGATCTTAAAAATTTTAGGCCGTGAGCCAAATTTACTAGAGCTTGGCATATTTTCGGCGATGTGGAGCGAGCACTGCAGCTACAAATCAAGCAAAAAATACCTAAACGGCTTTCCGACAAAGGCACCTTGGGTCATTCAAGGACCTGGCGAAAATGCTGGCGTCATCGACGTTGGCGACGGGGTTGCGGCTGTGTTTAAGATGGAGAGTCACAACCACCCAAGCTTTATCGAGCCGTTTCAGGGCGCTGCAACTGGCGTTGGTGGAATTTTAAGAGATGTCTTTACGATGGGCGCAAGAGTCGTTGCAAACATGAACTCGCTTCGTTTTGGCGAGATAAGAGGCGAGGGCGAGCTAACTAAAAAGCATAGATATCTGCTAAAAGGAAGTGTCGCTGGTATCGGACACTATGGCAACTGTATGGGTATCCCAACGATCGGAGGCGAAACTACATTTGATCCTAGCTTTAATGGCAACATCCTAATAAACGCCTTCGCGCTTGGACTTTGCAAAAGTGATGAAATTTTCTACGGCAAGGCTGAAGGCGTGGGCAATCCAGTCATTTACGTAGGCTCAAAGACCGGCAGAGACGGACTTGGTGGCGCTGTGATGGCGAGTGATAGCTTTAACGATGAAAATAAATCACTTCGCCCAACGGTGCAAGTGGGAGACCCATTTGCCGAGAAACTGCTTATGGAGGCGTGCTTAGAGCTCTTTAAAAAAGACTACATCATTGGCATCCAAGATATGGGTGCAGCGGGGCTTACAAGCTCCAGCTTTGAGATGGCTGGCAGAAGTGGCAGCGGCATGAAGATGTATCTAGAGCGCGTGCCGATGCGCGAAGTTGGCATGACGCCTTATGAGCTAATGCTAAGCGAGTCTCAAGAGCGTATGCTAATATGCGCCAAAAAAGGCTATGAGCAAAAGGTGCTTGAAATTTTTAGAAAATGGGACCTTGACGCTGAGATCATAGGCGAGGTCACAAGTAGCGGCGTGATGCAGCTTTACTGGCACGGTGAGCTTGCAGGCGAAATCCCTATCGGCCCACTTAGCGAGGCAGCTCCGGTGCTTGATCGCCCAGTCGCACGTCCAAAATACCTTGATGAGATAGTAAATTTAGAAATTCCAAATAATGTTGATAACAAAAGCGCATTTTTCAAGCTTTTAAAAGAGCCAGAAGTGCTAAATAAAAGCTTCATCTACGATCAATACGACGCAAATATCCAGACAAATACGATAAAACAGCCAGGTCACTTAGGCGCTGCAAGCATTAGAGTAAAAGGCACTAAAAAGGCCGTCTCTATGGCTGCGCAGTGCGATCCTAGAGCAAATTTTGTTGATCCAAAAATTGGCGCTGCAAGAGCTGTCGCTGCAGCTGGTAGAAAGGTAGCGATGAGTGGCGCTGTGCCACTTGCGATCACCGACTGCCTAAACTACGGCAATCCGCAAAATCCAGAGGTTATGTGGCAGTTCAAAGAGGGATGTGAAGGCATAAAAGAGGCTTGCCGTGAGCTAAATACGCCAGTTGTGAGTGGCAACGTGAGCCTTTATAATGACACTGACGGCGTTAGTGTCTATCCAACGCCAGCCATCGTCACAGTTGGTGTAAATGAAGATGCAAATTTAAACCTAAAAAGCACATTTTTAAGCGAGGGCAGGGCGATTTACTTGCTTGGCGAAACAAGCGGAGAATTTGCTGCTTCGCTTTACGCAAAGGCACTATTTAACGTGGTTGGCGGTAAGCTAAAAGAGGTTGATTATAAAGCTGAGCGAGCCCTTTGGGACCTAGTGATAGAGGCAAATAAAGAGCAAATTTTAGAGTTTGCAAATAGCGTAGGTGTGGGCGGTCTTGCTATCACGCTGGCAAAAATGGCTAGCATCTCAAACATCGGCGTAAATTGCAAAGTGAAATTTAAAGAGCCAAATTTCATTTTTGATGAGAGCTTTTCAAGAGCGGTTGTGGGCGTGAAAGATGAGGCTAAATTTGAAGCGCTTGCGGCTAAATTTGGTGTGAAATTTGAAAAGATCGGCGTTAGCGGAGGCAAGAGATTTAAGCTAAATGAGATAGATGAGAGCTTAGAGGACGTAAGAGAAATTTATCTAAATGAGTTTGCGAAAATCGTAAAAAAGGAGGACTAAGAGATGTTTTCTAAAAAGGAAAAAGTAAGCGGAGAAAAGGAAGTAGAGCAAAACGAGAAAAAGGGCGTGGCAAAACCGCCAGTGCTCTTTAGCGATACTCAAAATTTGATAAGTACGATAGAAAAAAGGCTAAATGCCCCTTTGATAACCTACTACAACTCAAACGCTGGTAATGTTTGCGGCAACGATGCAAGCGCTATGTATGAAATTTTAAAGGGTAAAAAGATAGACACTGCCTATCTTTTCATAAAAAGTGATGGCGGAAGCGGTATAGCCGCACTTAGGATCATTAGCACGCTTAGAAACTACTGCAAAAATTTAATAGCACTGATCCCATCAAACTGCGCTTCAGCTGCTACGATGATGGCACTTGGTGCTAATGAGATCGTCATGGGGCCGCTTGCCTATCTAACGCCAGTTGATACCTCGCTTAAGCACGAGCTAAGCCCTACAAACAAGGGCAACGAGCTTGTTAGCGTCTCTATGGACGAGCTTAGCCGTGTGGTGAAGCTTTGGAAAGAGCAGGACAAAGATAGACCAAACGACACAAACCCCTACAACTCGCTATATGAGTATATCCATCCGCTAGTTTTTGGTGCGGTTGATCGTGCTAGCTCGCTTTCGCTTAAAATTTGCTCTGAGTTACTTAGATATCACATAGATGATGATAAAAAGATCGTTGAAATTTCTGAGAGGCTAAACGCAGACTACCCAGCACATGAGTATCCGATACTCTTTCGTGAGGCGCAGGAGATCGGTCTGCATGTCAAAAAGATGGACGATGATCTAAACGAGATGCTTCAGGAGCTAACGCTACTTTACTCTGAGATGGGACAGCGGGCTTTTACTGACTACGATGAAAATAGCTACCACGATAACAATATCGCAAATATCATTGAAACAAATGGCAAGCAAATTTACTATCAGATAGATAAAGACTGGTTCTACCGCCCTGAAGAGCGCCGCTGGAATGTGATGAATGACGAGAGCTCTTGGCGTAAAAACGAACTAGTAAATGGCAAAATAAAAAATACTATCTATCACTTGTGGTAATATGTCTGGAGTCCTGTTTTTACTGATATTAGGCGGTGCGATATTTCTCTTTATGAATGTCCAAATAGGTAGTAACCGCAAGAAACAAGCAGATGTAGATGAGGCTAAATTTCTAGTCTCACTGCTTGCAAAAGTAGCTAAAAGTGACGGCAGAGTTAGCGAACTAGAGGCTAGGCTGATCACTCAAGTGCTAGATGATCTAAGCCAGAAAGTTAGCGGCGTTAGCGGTGTGCGTGAGTATCTAAAAGAGGTTTATAAGAGCCAAAAAGAAAATATAGATAACGCCTATGAAACCGCTAGAAACTACAAGAGAGCATTTAATCTAAACTACGATATATGCATCGCTAGGCTCACATTTTTTCTAAATTTAGCCTACATAGATGGAGAATTTAACAAAAGCGAGCAAGATGTTATAAGAAATATCGCTTATGGATTTGGCATTGATAAAGAAACGCTTGATGAGATCATCTTTAAATTTGATAGTTTTTATGGCTCAAGATTTGAGGCAAATACTGATAAAGTAGTCCAAGAAAAAGATGCGTTTGAGGTTTTAGGACTTAACAAAAATGCAAGCTTTGATGAAGTAAAAGCCCGTTACAAAGAGCTTGTAAGGCAGTATCATCCCGACATTTTAATGGGTAGGGGCGAGAGTAAAGAGGTGATCGAGCGCTCAACTAAAAAGCTTCAGGAGATAAACGAGGCTTATGGGCGATTAAAAGAGAAATTTGGAGTTTAGATGAAGAAATTTATTATTTTGCTGCTAGCGGTGGCTGGCTTTTGTAATGATTTTAAAGTGGTAAATGTCGATGGAAAAGAGATAAAATTTAAGCTTACGCAAAGCGAGCTTTATCAAGATCAAAGGTTAGTCATCAGCAACTACGATGTTAAAGATAGCAATGTGAGTATAGTATTTGTCGATAAAGATGGCAACAAGAGCGACATTATGTCAGTTCAAGCAAAAAAATTAAATGAAATTAGTGAGTATATCTTTTCGTATGATCGCGGCATAAAGATGATGAAATTTAGCTCAAAAAAGCCAATATGCGAGGCGCTTGAGAAAGAGGAGTCTGTAAATTTAAGCGTATTAGATGCGCGTTATTTTGATGGCAATCAAATTTCAAGCTATGCCTTTAGCGTTGATATTGTTGGTCAAAAGCGTGAAAATTTTGTAGAGAGAAAAGACTATTATATAGATGCAGCTGCAAATGTTATGGTTACGCTAGAAGCCTTATCGATAAAGAATATCGCAAAAGATATAAAAATGGGGCAGCTTCTGCTAGTAAAAGGTATGTGTTTAACAAAAAGATAAAAATTTAATAAAGGAGAAAAAATGAGAGCATTGCTTAGCGTTAGCGATAAAGAGGGCATTGTAGAGTTTGCAAAGGGGCTGGAAGAGCTTGGCTGGCAGATACTTTCAACTGGTGGCACCTATAAACTTTTAAAGAGCGAGGGTGTCAAAGCTACTGAAGTTAGTGAATTTACAGCTTCACCTGAGATGTTTGAGGGTAGGGTAAAGACGCTTCATCCAAAGATACATGGCGGCATCTTACACAAACGTGACGACGCTACGCACGTGGCTCAGGCAAAAGAGCATGGCATCGAGGGCATAGACCTAGTTTGCGTAAATTTATATCCATTTAAAGAGACTACGATTAGGACTGATGACTTTGCTGAGATCATCGAAAATATCGACATCGGCGGCCCAGCTATGGTAAGAAGTGCGGCTAAAAATTTTAAAGATGTCCTTATTGTTACAAGCGTGCTTGATTATGATGAAATTTTAAATCGTCTAAAAGAGAAAAGCGATGATTTTGAGTTTAGAAGATCGCTGATGATAAAGGCGTTCGAGCATACAGCGGCTTATGATAGCATGATCGCAAACTATATGAATGATAGATTTAATGGCGGTTTTGGCGATGCTAGATTTATCATGGGAAGCAAGGTTTTTGACACTAGATACGGCGAAAATCCACACCAAAAAGGCGCACTTTATGAGTTTGATTATTTCTTTACAAACAACTTTAGAGCTCTAAAAGGCGAGGCTAGTTTTAATAATATGACCGATATAAATGGTGCATTGATGCTTGCAACTAGCTTTGATGACGCACCAGCTGTGGCTATCATCAAGCATGCTAATCCTTGTGGTTTTGCTGTAAAAGATACTTTGCTTGAGAGCTACGAGGCTGCGCTTAAGTGCGATCCGGTCTCAGCATACGGCGGCGTGGTCGCAATAAACGGCACACTTGATGAAAAGCTAGCTAAAAAGATAAATGAAATTTACGTTGAAGTAATCATCGCTGCAAACGTAGATGATGCCGCGCTTAAAGTATTTGAGAGTAAAAAACGTATCAAAATTTTCACTCAAGACAATAAATTTTTAGTTCGCTCAAATGATAAATTTGACTTTAAGCACGTTGATGGTGGATTTGTATTTCAAGAAAGAGACTATGTAAAAGACGAAGAGCTTGAAAATATGAAGCAAATGAGCAAGAAATTTGCAACTGGTAGTGAGCTAAAAGATGCCCAGATCGCGTGGAAAGTGGCTGCGCTAACGAAGAGCAACTGCGTAGTTTATGTAAAAGATGGCGCTATGGTGGCTATCGGCATGGGTATGACAAGCCGCGTTGATGCTGCACGTGCAGCCGTGGCAAAGGCAAAAGAGCTAAAGATCGATCTAAGTGGCTGCGTACTTGCAAGCGAAGCGTTCTTTCCATTTAGAGACAGCATCGACATCGCTAGCAAAGTCGGCGTAAAATGTGTCATCGAGCCAGGTGGCAGCATCAGAGATGATGAGGTGATAGAGGCTGCCGATGAACACGGCATGTCGCTATACTTTACTGGCGTTAGACACTTTTTACACTAAAATTTAGGGGCGCTTGCCCCTTTCTTCACACTTTATAACTTTAATTTTAGTATAATCTTTCAAAAATGAAAGGAGATAGAATGAAAAAGATCTTAAAATTTATCTTAATGGCTGCAATGTTTTTTGGTCTAAATTTGATGGCAAAGGATGAGCTTATAAAGGAGCAGACGATGGCAGGACAAAAATTAAAAGAAATTTATCTAGCAGGTGGTTGCTTTTGGGGTATGCAGGGATATTTTAAAAAGATATTTGGCGTAGTGGATACAAAGGTAGGCTACGCAAATGGCAAGAGCGAAAATACTAGCTACCGCGAGCTTCATGAGAGCGATCATGCTGAGACACTTTATGTAAAATACGACGAAAATAGAGTCGCTTTGGCTGAAATTTTGGCTCACTTTTTTAGAGTGATCGACCCGACCTCTCTAAATAAACAAGGCAATGACGTCGGTAGGCAGTATAGAAGCGGAATTTACTATGTGAGCGAAAGTGATCTGCCAACGATAGAGAGCTTTATGAAAATAGAGCAAAAGAAATTTAAAGATAAGATTGTGGTTGAGGTGGCGCCACTTAAAAATTTCGTCTTAGGCGAGGAGTATCATCAAGACTATCTTGATAAAAATCCTTTTGGATATTGCCATATCGATCTAGGTTTAGCCGATAAACCGCTTTACGATGAGGCGAAATTTAAGCCGCTTAGTAAAGATGAGCTAAAGAAAAATTTAAGTAGCGAGCAGTATGCCGTGACGCAAGAAGCTGCAACTGAGAGGCCATTTAGCAGCGAGTATGATAAATTTGATCAAAAAGGCATTTATGTAGATATAACGAGCGGAAAGCCACTTTTCTCAAGTGCAGATAAATTTGATGCAGGATGTGGCTGGCCTAGCTTTACAAAGCCTATCACGACAACAGCTCTTTCATATAAGGAGGACAACTCTTTTATGATGAAAAGAGTCGAAGTTAAGTCGCAAAATAGTGACGCGCACCTTGGTCATGTCTTTGACGATGGCCCAAGCGATAAGGGCGGGCTAAGATATTGCATAAACGGTGCGAGCCTTAAATTTATACCGCTTGAAGATATGGCTAGACTTGGATATGAGGAATTTATACCTTACGTAAAATAGCTTTTGTTGAAGCAAATCAATAGTTTGAAAAGTTTAATCAGAGTATAATTCTCCAAAATTAAAAGGAGAAAAAATGAGCGATTTTTTCAAAAACGCAGAGCAGTTTAATGTCGATGGTGCAACCGTGCCATTTTATAAATTTAATGAAAATGGTGTAAATTTTGTTGGCTTTGACTCACGTCCTTGCGTGCCGCCAGAGCCAATGGTCAATGCATTAATCGCTATTAAATTTGCTGATAAAAACACAAAAATTATGATGCTAAATCATAAATTTCCAGCTGGTCTTATACCAAAGATAGATAAGAGCTTTGACATAGAGCGTGAAGATATAGATGGTGGGGCTGTAAAGATGATTTTTAGCCTAAAAGACGGCGCAAACATAGAAGACGTAGATACGAGTCTTTGCCACTAAGATGCTTTTAAATACTTACGCACCACCATTTAAGCTAGTTGGTGGATATTTTATTGCTGGAATTTTGTTTTTGGCATTAAGTGTGCCGGCATTCTTTTATGCAGATTTTGATGCGATTAGCTCACTAAACACAGCTGGTTTTTTGCATATATTTTTTGTTGGCTTTGTGATGAGCATTATCATCGGAGCGCTCTATCAGCTAACCTCAGTCATTTTAGAAAAGCCATTTTTTACCGCAAAAGGTGCTATTTTAAATTTGGCTATTTTTTGTCTATCATTGTTGGGAATGTGCTACGGGATGTTATTTACTGAGGCTAAAATTTTACAAATTAGTGGAGTTTTGCTTTTTTGCTCGCTCGCTTTTTTTGCAACGACTTACGCATTAAGCTTTATGGATAATGAAAAAAGGAGCTTTGCAGCCTTTGCACTTTTTGTTTCAGCTATCTTTTTGATAATTGGAATAACGCTTGGTTTTTGCTTGCTTATGATACTTAGTGGCACGCTGATGCTTGATTTTGAGATGACACTAAAATTTCACGTTTATTTTGTGCTGGGATTTGTATTTCTTGTGATACTTGGAGCTGCTAGTGTACTCTTACCTATGTTTGCGCTAGCTCATGATCTAAAATTTATACTTAGTAAAGCCTCACTAGCATGCTATATTTTGGGTGGTATCTTACTAGCTTTTAATGAAAATTTGTCTGTTTTGTCAATATGCGTGGCAGCTTTACTTTTTATAGCTCAAGCACTTTATATTTTAAAAAAGCGCGTTAGAAAGGCGTATGATTACTGGAATGTAAATATCGTACTTTCATTGGTGGCTTTGCTTGGTGCTGCTGTTTTTATAGCTTTGGATAAATTAAATTTAGCTGCATATTTTTTAATATATGGCTTTTTGTTTGCTTTTATCGTAGCTCATCTTTACAAGATCGCACCATTTCTCATATGGTATCACTACGTAGCACCTTTTGTCGGAAAGGTAAAAGTGCCACTTCTTGATGCCATGATACTAAAAAAGATAGCTTATTTTGGTATAGCTTTTAATGCTATCTCGCTTCTTTGCTATCTTTTCTCAACTTGCTTTGAACTAGAAATTTTAGTGCAAGCTGGTATGATGTTTATAGCTCTTAGTATAGTTTTACTATCAATAAATATAATAAATATTTTTAGATTTACTGGTTTTAAAGGATAAAAATGAAAGAAAAAATTTATAACGCACTGTCAAATATCGTTGATCCAGAAGTTGGCTTTGATATCGTTTCGCTTGGACTTATATACGATGCGAGCTGCGATGAAAATGGCAAAGCAAAGGTTACTATGACGCTTTCAACCAAATCTTGCCCGCTACATGAAATGATACTTGGCTGGGTAGAAACTGCCGTGCTTGATATAGAAGGCGTCAAAGAGTGTGAGATCGATCTTGTCTGGGAGCCTGAGTGGAATATACAAATGGCAAGTGATTTTGTAAAAGCACAGCTCGGAGTTTAATTTTTAAGTTTTTGGATTTAAAGGTTTGTAAATTTTTAATAAGCTAGAGAGCAAAAGCTCTCTAGAAATTTTAAGGAGTTTGTTTTTTTATTAGTCCATTTGATGGCGCATAAATGATGGCACATCAAGTTGTGACATATAGTCTTCGTCATATCCACCACTAACTTTTTTAAGTCTTAATATACGCTCTTTTTTTATGATATCGTTTGCATTAGAAGTTTGTATTTCATCTTTTTTTTCAGTCTCTTTTTGTGAGCTTTGAAAACCTGTTGCTATTATTGTAACTTCAACTTTATTGTCTTCTATTTTATCATCAGTTGTTGTACCAAATATAATTTCAGCATCTTCATCTGCTGCCTCATGAATAATACTCATCGCATTATTGATATCAGCTAGTGGGCAACTAGGGCTTATTCTAAAATGAACTAAAATACCAAATGCACCATTTATTGTCATGTTATCAAGAAGCGGTGATTGTATAGCATTTTTTATAGCTTCTTGCGCTGCATCTTCGCCACTTGCTTCGCCAACACCCATTAAAGCTAGTCCTCTGTGACTCATAATCGTTCTAACATCAGCAAAGTCTAGATTTATATCGCTTTTTCCTGAATCAAGTACGATCGTACTCATACCATTGACGGCTCTTGCAAGCACTTCATCAACCATTTCAAAGCTTTCTTTTATGCCAGCATTTTTATCAATTAATGTTAGGAGTTTATCATTTGGAATGACAACAATAGAATCGCTTTCTTTTCTAAGTTCTTCAAGACCACAATCAGCCAATTTTCTACGTTTTTTTCCTTCAAACATAAAAGGCATGGTAACAACTGCAACTGTTAGTGCACCAATATCTTTTGCAGCTTGAGCAACTACTGGAGCTGCACCTGTACCAGTTCCACCACCAAGTCCTGTACCAATGAAAACTATATCTGATGTCTCAAGTGCACTTTTTACTTCATCGTAGCTCTCTTCAGCAGCGGCTTTTCCTATTTCAGGTCTCATGCCTGCACCTAGACCTTTTGTTGTCTTTTCTCCAAGCTGTATTTTTGTATGTGCAAGAGAATTTTCAAGAGCCTTAGCATCTGTATTAGCAACAATAAGATCTATATTTAAATTTGGATTAACTCTTATTATGTGGTTGACCATATTGCCACCACCTCCACCTACACCTACGACCTTTATCTTTGCACCATAGATGCTTTTATTTTCTTCTACTGTGAAGCTACTCATTTTTGAAATTCTCCTTAAAATAATTGTGTAATACTATACCAAAATTTTGCAAAAGCATTTGGCTTTTTTTCTTGTTTGCTAATATCTGCAATATTGGCAAGCTCTTCTTTATTTTTTGATTTATTTGCTATTTCTAATTCAAAATCTTTATCAGAAAAACTATCCTCTTTTTCATTTGGATCCTGCACCTCTTGTCCAAAATTTTGTATATTTTCTTCTTCTACAAAAACATTTCTAAAATTTGCTTTCGGTTTTGAGGCTATTTCCCCTTGGTATCTCATTTTTTTCTCAGAATCAATCTCGTATGGGCTAAAGTTGCCAGCACCATACAAACAAAGCCCTATAGCACAAGAATTTGCTGGGTCTCTTAAAATTTCAAATAATCCATCCATTTCCTTTGGTTTTGCTATACGAACTGGCATTTTGTCAAATATTGCAGATGCAAGATCTCTAATACCTTCTAGCTTAGTCATACCACCAGTAAGTATTATTCCAGCACCAATGCTATCTTTATAGCCGCTATCTTCTAGCATTTTAGCAAGTACCATAAGGGTTTCTTCTGCTCTGGCATATATAACATTTGATATTATGTCTAGTGAAACTTCGTGGCTTTTTGTTTCATCTCCAAGGATCGGGAGCTCTATTAGATCAACTGACTTATTTATTAAAGCGCCATAGCCTAATTTTATCTCTTCTGCCTTTGGAAGTGGTGTATGCAGAGCCATAGAAAGATCATTTGTAATGTTTGCTGAGCCAACAGGTAAAAATTCATTGTATCTTATAGAATTTCCAGAATGCACTACAAGATTACAAGTAGCACCACCCATATCAACAAGTGCGGCACCAAGCTCTTTCTCATCTTTTGTTAATGTTGCTATCGCAGAAGCATATCCTGAAAGGACTATGTTATCTAGTTGAACACCTGCTAAATTTACGGCTTTTCTTAGGTTGCTAATAGATGACTTTTGCACTGTGACAATATGTGTTTGAACTTCTAGCCTACTACCATTCATGCCTATTGGATCTTCAATGTGTTCTTGCCCATCTACCTTAAAATTATAAGGAAGAACATGTAGTTTTTCATATTCATGAGGTATATCAGCTGTATGATCGGCCATTTGCATAGCACGTTCGATCTCTTTTATACCTATTTCATGATTTGGTATATTTACTACACCACTACTATCAACACTTTTTGTATACGCACCAGAAATAGAAACTATGACTTTTTCATAGCGTGTTCCTGCAACTCTTTGTGCTTCTATTAATGCATTTTTTATAGACTTTGCAGCTTGCTCTATATTAGTTATAACACCTTTTCTTATTCCCTGCGTTTTTTCAGTTCCAATTCCAATTATCTTAATACCATTTTCATCATGTTGTGCTATTACCGCACAAATCTGGAAAGAGCCGATATCTATACCTAAAATTTTTGTACTCAAGATAAATTACCTTTTGATATATTCTTTAATTTCATAGTATTTTTTTAGTTTGTTTGTTAAATCTTTTATTAACTCATTATTTTTAAGCATTGTAACGTTTTGCTGTGTTATTTGTTTATAGTTATTATCTATATTATCTACAAGCAACCTTTGTTCCAAAATATCGTATATAACGGCCTTATCTTCTAATATAACATAATCTTTTTTGTTGTTAGTTTCAAAAAGTTGAGAAACAAAAGCTCTAGTTTCACTTTCATTTAGTCCTGAGATAGAGCCATTTATATCTCTACTGATAAAGCCTATATCAGTACCTTTGAAATTTTGTAAAGACTCTTTTGCTATGGTTGTTAAGTTTTCTTTTTTCTTTTTATCTTTGTAAATTTCAAACACTATTGCTCTTGCTTGCTCAAAGCTCATAGGTTGTGGAGGAGTTATGCTTTTTACTCTAACTATTAAATATCCATCTTTATATGTAAATGGTTTTATAATCTCACCAACTTTTGCACCTTTTATTTCATCAAGCGAGAATGTCGCATTATCTTCATTTATACTAATAAATTCATTTGTTGCAAGCTCAGCTTTTTTGATAGAGGTATATTTTTTTAAAGCATCGGTCTTGCTTTTCTCAATATTGTAGTCTTTAATAACTTCAGCCTTTACTTCGTCAAATGATTTGATTTTATCATCAGAGCCTTTATATCTCTCCTTATTTTCGTTGTAGTAGTCACTCAAAGTGGTTTGATTTACATCATTTTTATTTGACTCTATAAAGTATGTTTCTAAACCGTATATAGTCTTTGTCATATAGTTGTTTTTATTTGTTTCCCAAAGATCCTTTAGCTCTTTTTCATCTATTTTTATATCACTTTGATTGGCATTTATTATCTGTACTGCTAATTTGTCTTGCATAAAAAAGCTTGCTTCCATCATTGCAATGTCTTCTTTGCTGGCTGGTAAATTTAAAATAGTTCTAAGTTTATCAAGTAGTATTGTTAGTTTTAAATTTTCTTCAAAATCGGTTGGATTTATTCTGGCCCTTCTTAAAATATCGTAGTATAAATTTTTATCAAAAGCACCATCTTTTTGAAATGTTGGATCAGCGATTATATATTTTAAAATATCATCTTTGCTAACGCTAAGACCTATATCATCTGCAAAATTTAATAGTAAATTCTCTTGAATTGTAGCCTGAAGTGCAGCATTTTCTAGACCTAACTCATTGGCCTTTTCTTGCGTTAATTTGCCATCAAAAAGATTATTATAGTATTGATACAAACTATCGTATTTTTGTTGTAGTTCTTGAATGCTTATATTTCTGTGTCCTACTTTTGCTACCGAAGTGGCTCGATTGCTATTTAAATCATATGCTCCCCAGCCTACAAAGCCTGCTCCAACAAAGGCTATTGTACTTACCCAAATGGTAACAACTAGGTATTTTTTATGTTTCTGCATCCAAGACAACATTAAATTTTCCTTTAAAAGACTAACGAAATTTGTATGATATATTATATAAAATTGCCTTAAATAAGCTTAAAATAGGGGCTTTAAAAATATCTTTGTGAAGAATTTTGCTAACAATTTTTTAGTATTGTTAGCAAAATTTTTAAATACTATAATCGCTATAACCACTAGTTAAATGAAGCAATTTGCAGCTATTTTCTAGTAAAGCTATCTCTTTTGCAAGAAGCTGAGGGCTTCTGCTGTATGCATAAATACCATATCCTTTAACGATAATAATGTTTGTATTTTTTTCAACCATATATCTATAAATTTCAGTTTCTGCACGCTCATACCAGTCGTCATATTGTTTTGGATCATAGACTAAAATTTCATTAAATCTCATATATCCAAAATAATCTTTCGGTACTATTTTTTCATGTTTCATTGCGTAGGCAGTTGCGTATGGTGGCATCGCGTAGCAAACAAATCTCGCCTCATTTATATTTTTATAAATATTTAAGTGTATATCAGCATCAAGACTAGCTTCATTCCAACGATAGTCTTTTTTTGATGAAAGAAGCGTCAAGTCATCATCTTTTAAATTATCAAAAATAGCATTTTGTTTATTGATTATAAATTGATTTTTTTCGACTCTTGCTGAAATCGAGCCGTGAAAGACGCCAAAAAAATTCTTTCTAAACATAGAAAGTGATATTGTTTTTATCTCATTTATTGAGTGTTCTAGCTCCATTTTTTCTCCTACGTTTAAGCGATTATATTTAAGCTATCTTAAAATTTATGTAAAATTTTACGTAATGATAGCTTTTTAAGTAAAATTTCGATAAATTTTCCACACTATTTACTATAAAGAGGCAGTGTTGCAAAGTCCACATATCAGTGTTTTACTTGATGAAGTTCTATCTTTTTTTAAAAATTTAAATGGAAATTTTATAGATTGCACGCTTGGATATGCCGGACATTCTAGTGCCATTTTATCTCAAAATGAAAATTTAAATTTAATTGCCTGTGATAGAGATAATGAAGCTATAAATTTTTCACTAAAAAAACTTGAGCCATTTGGTAGTAGGGTTAAAATTTATAAAAGTAACTTCTCTGAATTGACTAGCAAGCTAAGTCAAGAAGAAATTTTAAATGTTAGAGGAATTTTGGCTGACATCGGCGTTAGCTCACTTCAGATAGATAAAGATGATAGGGGTTTTAGTCTTGGCTCAAGCAAGCTTGATATGCGCATGGACAAAGAGCGAAATTTTAGCGCATATGACGTTGTAAATGGATACTCTTTTGACGAGTTGGTTAGAATTTTTAGAGATTATGGCGAGCTAAAAAATGCTGCTGGGATTGCGAACAAGATTATAAATGCTAGAAATTTTGGCAAGATAACGAGTGCAAAAGAGCTTGCAAATTTAATAGGTACAGCCCAGATAAAAGGGCGCGGAGTTAGCCCTGCGATACTTGCTTTTCAAGCTATCAGGATAGAGGTTAATGGTGAGTTAGATGAGCTAACAAATTTACTTGATAGTATAGAAGAATGTGGGTTTAAGGATTGTCTTGTGGCGATTATTACATTTCACTCGCTTGAAGATAGGATCGTAAAAGAGCGCTTTAAAAAGTGGGCAAATAGTTGTATATGCCTACCTGGTGTTTATAAATGTGAGTGCGGAAATAACCATGAACTAGGCGAAATTTTGACCAAAAAGCCACTAACGGCAAGCCAAAATGAGCTAAAGATAAACTCACGAAGCAAGAGTGCAAAACTACGGGTTTTTAAGATAAAGGGATAAAGATGCAAGAAAAAGAAGAGCTATTATCACTTCACGATGAGGAGCAAAAACGTGAGGTAAATTTAAGCTTTAAGACATTAGTGATGGTCTATTTAGCTGTTTTTGTAGCTCTAGCTATATTTTTGCCAAAAATTTACATAGCGAATCAAATTTATTATATAAGTAGAGACATAGCGGACATTAGCGGTAAACGAGATATGCTTTTAGAGGAAAATAGAGCTCTTAATATAAAGCTTGAAAATTTACGTTATAAAAATCAAATTTTAAACAATATGCAAGAACGCCAATGGAAATAACTGAACATTTAAAGCTTTATTTATTCTCATCTAAATTTTGGCGATTCAATTATATTGGCAAATAATATAGCCATTTTGTATATAACTGCACAAAAATAAAATTAGCTCGATAAAAAAAGCCTAGGTTAACTTGCTAATTACTTTCTTTTTGAGAGATTAGCTTTTCATATATATATTGTTCTAAATCTTTTTTTGATATGTCATTTTTTATAGCAGTATTATAAATTTCTTCGACCTTGCTTGAGTATTTTTCATAGCTAAAATAAGGAAAGTGCACACTCCAGGCTTTCTTGATAAGATCGTGGCTTATCTCTCTTCTTGCCCAAACTTTAAACATATCAAAGCCAATAAAAACGGCCGAAGTGACGACAGCAGTCGCTATTATCGATATATGCGCGTCAGTTTTTGCTAAAAAATGATGCGTGATGATTAACAATGGAAATAAAATGACAAAACAGATAAGTGCGTAAATCTGATAGAGCTTGATGTGGTTAAATCTAAAATTTAGCTTTGCTCCATCTATTAGCATACCTTCGTTAAAAAGGGCATTTGCTTCAAGTAGATCCCTGAATAAAACTGGCTGTTTTGAAACAAAAAAAACGTTTTTTATGATTCTATCTTTTAAGGTTTCTTGCATTTTTTATAGACTTTTTACCTTTGAAATTTTGACTCATTATATCTAAGAATCTATAAATTCAAACAAAATTAGATACAATTTGCCCAAAATTTAAGGAGCTAAAAATGGCAGATCAAGCTTTGCAAACCGTCTTTTTAAACGGAGAATTTTTGCAAAAAGACGAGGCAAAAGTTAGTGCTTTTGATAGAGGATTTATATTTGGCGATGGAATTTATGAGGTTGTGCCTGTGATAAATTCAAAAATGGTTGATAAAGATGGATTTTGGGCGAGATTTGAAAGAAGCTTAAATGAAATAGATATAAGCTTACCCTATGAAAAGGAAAAATTTGAAGCAATTTTAAAAGAGATAATCACTAAAAACGCCTTAAAAGAAGGCGGAATTTACATGCAAGTAACAAGAGGCGTGGCGTTTAGAAATTTCTATTTTATGGAAAATTTAACACCAAGCGTCTTTATTTTCTGTTACGAGAGTGAAATTTTAAATAATCCTGCCGCAAAAACTGGCATAAAGGTCGTAAGTGTCGAGGATATCAGGTGGAAAAGGCGTGACATCAAGTCTATCTCACTTCTGGCTCAGTGCTACGCTAAAAACGAGGCTCACAAAAAAGGCGCAGACGAGGGCTTTATGGTGGAAAATGGTTTTGTTACAGAGGGTTGTAGCTCGAGCGCTTTTATCATCAAAGATAAAACCCTCATCACCAAGCCACTTTCAAATGAAATTTTGCCAGGAATTCGCCGTATGAGGCTTTTAAAGATCGCTAAAGATATTGGCCTTAAGATAGAGGAGCGAAAATTTAGCATGGATGAAGTTTATAGTGCCGATGAGGTCTTTATCTCGGCTGCGACGCTCATACTATTACCAGTCGTTTATGCTGATGGCAAGGCGATAAATGGTGCAAAAGTAGGAGAAATTTCAAGCAAACTTCGTGAAATTTATGCTGGTGAACTTTTAAAAGAAGCTGGACTTTGAGAGAAAAAATCTTAATAAGTGCTTGCCTAGTCGGCATAAATTGTAAATTTAACGGCGAAAATAATCTTTTAAATAAAGATGTTTTAGATGAAATTTCAAAGAGATTTCATCTGCTTTTTGTTTGTCCTGAAGTTTATGGTGGACTTAGCACGCCAAGAGAACCGGCTGAGATGAAAAATGGTATGGTTGTTTGTAAATTTTCAGGTAAAGATGTGAGTGAAAATTTCAAAAATGGAGCAGAAATTTGCCTAAAGATAGCCAAACTAAATGGTTGTAAAAAGGCTATTTTAAAATCAAAAAGTCCAAGTTGTGGAAGTGGGCAAATTTATGACGGAAGTTTTAGTAGGAGGCTTATTTTAGGCGATGGCATCACAGCAAAACTACTAAAAGAAAATGAAATTTTAGTTTACAGCGAAGATGAGATAGAGCGGCTTGATGTTTGATAGGCTAAAAGACAACATTATACTTGAGGTGATTTTTAAGTACATCATCTTGTTGCTGCTTTTTATCTGTGTGATCGGTCTTTTTATGAGTGGCGTTCTTTTCTTAAATGGAGAGATGAGTGAAAATTCGCTGAATTTACACATTTTCTTTGGTTTTAGTTTGGTTGTTTTGACGATTGTCCATAGTTATGTTAAGAAGAAAAAGTTAAAGAAATTAAGCCTTGAGTTTAAAAATATATTAAATCACAAGCCAGTGCAGATGGATTGTAACACTACTAGATTTTTAAACGCTCTAAATGATGTAAAAGTGGGTGAGCTTTCAAAGAAATTTGGCTCTGATATTGTAGAAATTTTAAAATCAAATGACATAAAAGTAAAAAGCGAGAATGAGACTATGAAACAAATTTGTAAAAACAACGATGAAAAGATGTTTTATGTTTTTGTTTTGATTGTAGAAGCTATTTTTAAGGATAAGGAAATAAATTGAAAAAGGGTATATTTTTAGCATTTAGTGTTGCTTTGTTTTTGGGATGTTCGCAGACCCAGCCAAAGCCAAGTGTGCAAAATTCTTTACCAGATGAAAATGTATATAGACCAAATGAACGCATTAGTTTGCTTGATTTTGAAATGAAGCAAGATACCTCGTCACTACCGCAAAATATGCAAAGTGCAAGCTTTGACCAAGAAGAAATTTTAAAAAGAAGGTTTAAGGTTTTTACATTAAGGGGCGTAAAATTTAATCCAAACGATGTCTTTTGGGCATTTAATATATATAAGCCAAGCGAAAAGAGAAAGTATTTTGGCTCAAATTTTAGACAGATACCTCAAAGCTGGTTTGACGCACAAAAGGACAATGCAAATTTTTCAGCTCTTTCAAGCATCTCTGCTTATGCTCTAACTTCGGCAAACACAGCTTTAAGAAATTTTCCAACCGATGAGCCGATATTTTTAAATCCGCAAACTCCAGGCGAGGGCTATCCGTTTGATTATCTACAAGAATCAACCCTAAGCATCGCTCATCCACTTTTTGTCTCGCATCTTTCTAAAGACAGAGCATGGGCATTTGTTAGCGATGATGCGGTTTGGGGCTGGGTAAAGGTCGAGGATATTAAATTTATAAGCGACGATGAGGCAAATGCCTATCAAAAGTCAAGTTTTGTGACTATAAAAACGGATAAAATGCCAGTTTATGACAAGGCCGGAAATTTCTTGTTTTACTCAAGAGTTGGAGCGATACTGCCTGTTTTGGCGCAGGATAGTAAAAACTACTACGGTAAAATTTATGTGAGAAATCTCTTGAGAGAATTTGTGTTGCCAAAGTCTGTTGGCGCTCTTTTTCCTCTTAAATTTAATGACTCAAATCTAAAAACAATTATTAGCTCCCTTCTTACTCAGCCTTATGGTTGGGGTGGGGTCGATAAGCTAAGGGATTGCTCGCTTTTTACCAAAGATTTGCTAGCAAGTTTTGGCGTGTGGTTGCCTAGAAACTCAAGGGCTCAAGCAAATATGGGACAAAAATTTGATCTAAAAGGACTTAGTAATGCTGCTAAGACAAAAGAGATAAAAGAAAAAGGTGTGCCATATCTTACGCTTGTGCATCTGCCAGGACATATCATGCTTTACGCTGGATACAAGGGCGATGATATATATGTGGTGCATGATGCTTGGGGGCTAAAAACTGAAAATAATGGCAGAGCGTTAATCGGTGCTACGGCAGTAACTACGTTAAACATCGGACAAAACAGAAGCGACATACAAAACTCAAATTTGCTCATTTCAAAAGTCGATTCTATAAATGTGATAAAGCCAGAAAATGTAATAAACGATAAAGCTAGAAAAATTTCAGCTTTACAAAGGGCTTATGGTGTTAAGGTTGAGGATAATTTGATCAAATTCGGTGATGGAACAATATTTGTCTATGATGACTTTAAACAAAAAGATGATGAGTGTAGTATTGGTGCTGATATAGAGGATATGAATGCGCTTGATTACGCTGCATTTTCGCCACTTAGCACCGCACTAAGTGATGCTGGCAGATGTAGAAACTACGAGCTTTTAGGCAAAATTTATGGCTCAAGCGAGAGCGAGGTAAAAGCAAATTTGGTAGATGTCGTTTGGCTAAAAGATAGCCTTGCGCTAAAGTTACAATTTAATTCTAAAAATGGAGCCGTAGCCGCCTTGCAAGATGTTAGTAACGAGCTAAACGATATGGTAAAAAGTGATGCGAGTTTGCTTGAGTATTTAAAAGATCCAGGTGGGACATTTAAATGGCGCATCATCGCTGGCACAAACCGCTTGAGCGCTCACAGCTACGGCATTGCGATCGATATAAATGTAAAAAAGAGCCACTACTGGCAGTGGAGCAAGGGCTATGAGAATTTGATCCCTGAAAAGATTGTCCGAGTATTTGAAAAGCATAAATTTATCTGGGGCGGACGCTGGAAACACTTTGATACGATGCACTTTGAGTATCGCCCAGAGATGTTTGAGTAGATGAAAGAGCAAATTTTAGAAATTTTATCTCGCTCAAACGTCTTTTTAACAGGTGGCGGAGGTGTTGGCAAGAGCTATCTAACGGCCTCCATCATCAGACACTACAAAGAAAATTTTAAAAATGTCATAATCCTTGGCTCAACTGGCATAAGTGCTGTTAGCCTTGGGGGCGTGAGCTTGCATAGTTTTTTTAAATTTGGCTACTGCAAGGACTACGAGGAGCTAAGACGGCTTGACTACCGCCAAAAAGATAAGCTAAGCAAGCTACGAAATATGCTAGACGCTTGCGATCTGCTTGTAATTGATGAAATTTCAATGGTGAGCTCAGATTTAATGGAGATGATAAGATACCGCTTGCTTACATCTAAATTTAAGGGCAGGGTGCTCATAGTGGGTGATTTTTATCAGCTTCCACCAGTGCAAAAAGAGCAAAATGAGAGCAAACTTTTTAACTTTTTATACGCCTTTAACTCCAGTGCGTGGGAGGATATGAAATTTACAAATGTTGAGCTACTAGTCTCAAAACGCACAAATGATCTTAAATTTTATGAAATTCTCTCTAGACTGCGAGTAGGCGAGCTAGATGATGAAATAATGAGCTATATAGAGAGTTTAAGAGTGGCCAAGATAGAGCCAGATGATGATACGAGTGTGCTTTTTGGTAGAAATGCCGAGGCTGAAATGCTAAATCAAAAAAGGCTTTCAGAACTTGACACGCCACTTGAAATTTCAAACTCGGATGTGAGCATTTTGGATGAAAATTTAGATAAAAAAGAGTTTGAAAAATGGGCAAATACACTAAATATCTCAAGGGATTTGGAGATGAAGATAGGCGCTAAGATTATCTTTACGTCAAATAAATGGGGTGAGTACTATAACGGCGAGCAAGGCAAGATCATGCAAATTTTAAAAGAAAATGGCATCATCTCAAGCGTGATCGTGAAAAAAGATAGCGGCGAAATTTGTGAGATAGAAAAAGCCGCTTATATATTTAGTTCGTTAAATTTAAACGAAGATGAGATCGAAGAAAATGTGCAGGCATCGCTCTATCAGTTTCCATTTAAGCTCGCTTACGCTCTAACCATCCACAAATCTCAAGGAATGAGCATAAACTCGCTCATTTGTAATATCAACCACATTTTTGCCAAAGGACAGCTCTACGTCGCACTTTCTCGCGCAGTAAATCCTAAAAATTTAAAACTTTTTTATGATAAGAAAAGTGATTTTAGGCAGCATTTAAGAAAAGTGGTTAAAATTGACGACGAAGTTAAGAAATTTTACCAAGAAAACGTATTTTTGCATATTAAGGAGAGTTTATGAAAAAGCTATTTTTAAGCCTTGCTTTTTGTGTTTTTGCATTTGCAGACGTGCTAAAAGTAAGAGATTTTCAAACAGATATCTACTCAAAAGCTGGACAAAATTTAACAAAAAAGATAAATATGAATCTTGAAGTCGTCGGACGTGATGTTGAAGAAAATGAAGCGTATGTACTTGATGCTTTAAATATAATAGTTGGTAGCTTTTACGTAGAAGATATTTTAACCTCGATGGGAAAAGAGAAATTTAAAGAGCTTTTTATAAAATACGCAGCCAAAAAGCACTCTCTTGATATCGATGATGTGCTTATCTTAAATATAAAAGTGATAAATAATCTTGAGCTAAGCGAGATCATAAAAGCAATAAAAAGCCAAAATTTATGCTCCGATCCAAGTGTTAATGAAGAGATTGTAACAAAACCAGAAAAGAAGAAAAAGGGCAATGAGATCATCATCTCGCCAGATCCAAATGATGTAGTTCAAAAGCCTATTGATCTAAATAATGTTCAAGAATTTGGAAAAGATTTTGGAGAGAAGTGAGTAAATTTGGCTAAAGCTAGCCAAATTTATTGATTTACAATGTCGTAACCTTGAGGAATGACAGGAGTTAGCGTCTCTTGTGGTATGAGTGCGTCTTTTACTGGGTTGCTTAGAGTTATTTTTATCTTATTTGAAAGCTTGTCTTTATAATCAATCGTTGTTGGAAGCGTGTTTTTAATAGTTATAAAGTACTCAACTCCATCATATATCGCCTTATAAAGTGTTGGTTGAATTTGCTCCGCATGAGCCAAGATTTGCGTCAAATTTGGTGTATCGTCAAGCTTTGAAATAATAGCTTGCTCAAGCTCGTCTTCAATCACGATCACACGCTCTTTGTTAAAATAAATTCTCTTTGGCGTTGGACTTTCATATATCCAAAGCGCAGTATTGTCGTTTTTTGCGTAAAATCTACCCTTGTAATTTATGCTTTTGCCTTCGCTAAATACAGTTTGCGTAAAGTCACTTTGAAGGCTTTTGAAATTTAAGCCAGCACCAAATGAGCAAACTGCAACGAGAGATGCAACTAGAAATTTTCTCATTTTTTATCCTTTTTTGGCGTATTCTAGCCCAGTTTAATTAAATAAATAGTTAAACTATGCTAAGATCCAAAGTTTAAAAATTTAGGAAGGTAAAGTAATGATTTCATCGGTATTTAGAAAGATTTTTGGCACCAAAAACGATAGAGAAGTCAAAAAATATATAAAACGTGTGGCGCAGATAAATGCGCTAGAGCCTATTTATGAGAAGATGAGCGACGATGAGCTTAAGATAAAATTTAACGAGCTTAAATCCCAAGTCGTCGAAGAAAAAGTCACTTTAGATGAAATTTTAAATGATGTTTTTGCGATCGTTAGAGAGGCTAGCAAAAGGGTGCTTAAGATGCGCCATTTTGACGTACAGCTAATAGGCGGCATGGTGCTAAACGAGGGCAGGATCGCTGAGATGAAAACAGGCGAGGGTAAGACCTTGGTAGCAACTTTGCCAGTTATCTTAAATGCGATGAGTGGCAAGGGCGTGCACGTAGTAACCGTAAATGACTACCTTGCAAAGCGTGACGCGACGCAAATGGGCGAGCTTTATAACTTTTTAGGCTTAAGTGTCGATGTGATACTAAGCGGCGGATACGATGATAACGTAAGACAAGCTGCTTATAACGCCGACGTAACATACGGCACAAATTCAGAATTTGGCTTTGACTATTTACGCGACAATATGAAATTTGAAGCTGGTCAAAAGGTGCAAAGAGGCCATAACTTCGTTATCGTAGACGAAGTCGATAGTATCTTGATAGATGAGGCTAGAACACCGCTTATAATATCAGGTCCAACAAATCGCACACTTGATGGCTACATAAGAGCCGATCAGGTCGCAAAACAGCTTACTAGAGGTACTCCAGCTGATCCAAACGTGCCAGGCTCAAAGCCAACGGGGGATTTTATAGTAGATGAAAAAAATAGAACGATAATGATCACAGAAGCTGGTATAAGCAAGGCTGAAAAGCTCTTTGGAGTTGAAAATTTATATAACCTTGAAAATGCCATACTAAGCCACCATCTAGACCAAGCCCTAAAAGCTCACAATCTCTTTGAAAAAGACGTTCATTATGTCGTAAAAGATGGCGAGGTAGTTATTGTTGATGAATTTACTGGACGTCTAAGCGAAGGCAGGCGCTTTAGTGAGGGACTTCACCAAGCACTTGAAGCAAAAGAGGGTGTAAAAATCCAAGAAGAGAGCCAAACGCTAGCTGATACAACATACCAAAACTACTTTAGGATGTATAAAAAGCTTGCGGGTATGACTGGTACGGCTCAAACTGAGGCCACTGAGTTTTCTCAAATTTATAACCTTGAAGTTATCTCGATCCCTACAAATTTACCAGTTAAAAGAATTGATCAAAACGATCTTATCTATAAAACTCAAAATGAGAAATTTAAAGCAGTTATTGATGAGGTTAAAAAAGCTCATGAAAAAGGTCAGCCAGTGCTTGTGGGAACTGCAAGTATCGAGCGCAGCGAGGTGCTTCACGAGATGCTTAAAAAAGCTGGTATCCCACACTCTGTGCTAAATGCTAAAAATCACGAAAAAGAGGCCGAGATCATCGCTCAAGCTGGTGTAAAAGGTGCTGTGACTATCGCTACAAACATGGCTGGACGTGGTGTTGATATCAGGATCGATGATGAGGTTAGAAATTTAGGCGGTCTATATATCATCGGCACTGAAAGGCATGAGAGTAGAAGGATAGATAATCAGCTTCGTGGTCGTGCTGGACGTCAGGGTGACCCTGGTATGAGTAGATTTTACCTAAGCTTAGAGGACAATCTTTTAAGAATTTTTGGCAGCGACCGCATAAAGGCGATCATGGATAGGCTCGGTATCGACGAGGGCGAGAGTATCGAGAGCCGCATGGTGACAAGAGCTGTTGAAAATGCTCAAAAGAAAGTCGAGAGCTTGCACTTTGAGGCTAGAAAGCACTTACTTGAGTATGACGATGTGGCAAATGAGCAAAGAAAAACCATCTACAAATACCGCGACGAGCTACTTGATAAAAACTACGATATGAGCGAAAAGATAGCTCAAAATAGAAAAGAGTACGCTGCAAATTTACTTGATACGGCTGAAATTTTCCATGGCGGCTTGAAAGATGACTTTGATATTAAAAATTTATGCTCTATCATCCTTGCAGATTGTGGCGAAGAGATAGACGAGAGCGAGCTAAAAGGCCTAGAGTATGATGAGCTAATAGATAAGCTTGCGCAAATTTTTGAAGTAAGATATAACGAAAAAATGAGCGTTCTAAATGAAGATCAAAGAAAAGAGATAGAGAAAATTTTATACCTTCAAGTGCTTGATAATGCGTGGAGAGAGCACCTTTATCAAATGGATATCCTAAAAACTGGTATCGGACTTAGAGGGTATAATCAAAAAGATCCGCTTGTTGAATACAAAAAAGAGAGCTATAACCTCTTTATGGAGCTAGTTAGCAGGCTAAAAAGTGAGAGTGTTAAGACGCTTCAGGTTGTAAGATTTAAGAGCCGTGAGGAGCAAGAGGAACAAGCTAAAATGATGCTTGAAGCTAGTCAAAATGCTGAAAATGAAAATTTAAGCTACAACAACCAAGGCGGAGATGAAAATTTCACACCAGAAAAAAAGATACCAAGAAACGCTCCATGCCCTTGTGGAAGCGGTAAAAAATATAAAGATTGCCACGGCAAAAGTGGCCCTAAAAAAGGCATATTTGCTTAAAATTTCTACTTTTAAGGCGTGTAAAGCGCCTTAATCTTTTAAAGGCTATTTGATGACAAGCTTACCAAAGTACCTACTTTTTAAATATTTAAGATTTGATAAAACTCAGCCATTTATCACTCTAAGTGCCTTGCTTGCCTTTCTTGGTGTTAGCATCGGACTTATGGTCTTAATCGTTGCGATGGCGATTATGAATGGATTTGATAAAGAATTTGAGCGCAAACTTTTTACGATGAACTATCCAATAACCGTTCAAAGCGCCTTTAAGGGCTCTATTGATGATGGCTTTGTAGATGAGCTAAAGGCTAGATTTAGCGACCTAAAATTTAGTCCATTTATAAGCACACAGGTCATTTACCGCTCGGCAAATGCACTTGAGGGCGGACTGGTTTATGGCGTAAATTTTAAAGATGAAAAGCAGATAAACTCGGTTGTAAATGAAGCTTTAAAAGATAAAGAGCTAGAGGGCTTTGAGATACTTGTGGGAAGTGGCATAACGAGTGAGTTTAGACTAAGAAGCGATGAGAAACTAACGCTTATCTTTACAAAGGCCGATCCAGCTGGCTTTTCGCTAACGCCAAAGATGAAGCGCTTTGACATCGGTGGCTCATTTACATCTGGGCTAATCGCCTATGACAAGGCATTTTCATATACTTCGGTTGATGCTTTGAGGAAAATTTTGGACTATCCAAAAGGCGTTTATGATGGAATTCATATCTTTTCAAGTAAGCCATTTGATGATATAAAAAGAGTGCGTGAGGGACTTCCGGCTGGCACGGTTGCTATTGGCTGGTGGGAGCAAAATGGCAACTTTTTCTCAGCGCTCGCACTTGAAAAACGAGCACTTTTTATCGTTTTGATGCTAATCATCCTTGTGGCGTCGCTAAATATCATAAGCTCGCTACTAATGACTGTGATGAACCGCAGGCAGGAGATCGCCTTGCTTCTAGCGCTTGGAGCTAGTAAAGGCGAGATAAAAAGAAGCTTCTTTTATCAAGGGCTAGTTATCGGCGGAGGTGGCATTATATTTGGCTTGATACTTGGCTTTTTAGGGCTATTTTTACTTGGAAATTTCAACATTATAGACTTGCCAGCTGACGTTTATGGCTCAAGTAAACTGCCATTAGAACTTTCTTTGATTGACTTTATGCTTATAATCATTGGGGCCATTTTTATCGTTGCTATATCGTCTTATTATCCAGCTAAAAAAGCCACAGAAGTAAATGTGCTTCAAACTTTAAGAAATGAGTAGAGCCTAGAGATTTAGGCTTGCTCATTGCTTGTAAAAGTTATTTTTAAAAGATTATTTTAAAACTGGCATAAACTAGTAAAAATTATAGGATAAATTTATACTTTTACGCTCTTATATCATGATCGATTTTGCATTGAAGAGCCTCGTGTACGAGTGTTTTTGCCATGACACGCTCTTCATTTATTAGGTGAAAATTTTTACCTAGCTCACCAAAGATATCTTTATTACCCTCGCCATTTATTTTTATTATAGTTTGGGTATTTACGCCGTAGTCTTTTATCTTTTGCGCGATGAGCTCCACTCTTTGCTCATTATTAACAGTTATAATAACAGCAGCTGCATCGCTTAGGCAGGCATTTTCAAGTGTGTGGCTTTGAAGAACGTTACCTAAAAATACATTTTCCCCACGGCTCCTGCCAAGCTCAACTAGACTAATATCATTATCAAGCACAAGATATAAAAGCTTTGTCTCTTTTAGTCTCAAAACGACTTCTTGTCCAAGCCTTTCATAACCAAAGACTACGATGTGATTTTTTATTTTTTGCGGCTTTAGTGTTTCATTTGGTTCAACAACGATCTCACGTTCTATGAGGTCTGCTATTGCGTCTAGTTTTTTAAGTATAAAAGGCGTAGCAAACATCGATACAACTGAGGCTGCGATAAAAATTTGAGCAGTTTGTATATCAAGCAAATTTCTAGTAGTCATTAGTCCAAAAACAGCTAGTGCAAATTCGCCTATTTGACAAACACTAAGTGCAGTTTTTGCAGCAACTCTTCGCTTTAAGTAGATGTTTAAGATAGCAAAAACGACAACTGCTTTTATCACCATGACACTAAATACTAGGCCAAGAACAAGCCAGATGTTTGAGATAACGACAGCAAAATTTATCTGCATACCAACGGTTATGAAAAATAGCCCTAACAGCAAATCTCTAAAAGGTATGAGATCAACTTCGATTTGGTGTTTATATTGTGTCTCTGCCATCATCATACCGGCCAAAAATGCACCCAAAGAGTATGAGAAGCCAAAGAAGTGAGCCAAAGTACTAGAGCCAACGACCATAAATAAAATCGTAGCTATAAAAACCTCTTGCGAATTTGTTTGAATGACTTTATAAAATATCCAGTTGATGACATATTTGCCAAGTAAAAATAGCACAACAATAAGAATAATCGCACTTGTAAATGTCTTTAGTAAAAGCTCATTTATCGAGGCATCTTGCGAGCTAAACATATCTATCATAAGCAAAATAGGAATGACTGCAATATCTTGAAATAGTAAAATTCCAAGTGCTTTTCTGCCGTAAATTTTACTCACATCGCCACTATCGTTTAGCGTCTTTAGCACGATCGCAGTTGATGAGAGTGCAAGCGCAAGACCTGCAATAAGTGCCGTTTCGTCTTTTAAGTGAAGGGCGTAATAAAGCATCACACCCATTATAAAGCCACTTAAACAAACCTGTAAGCCGCCGTTTAAAAAGACCTCTTTTTTCATGCCCATTAGGTGCTTAAAACTAAACTCAAGCCCAATGGTAAACATCAAAAATGCGATACCAAATTCCGCGATATGAGAAATTTCATCATTGCTTTTTAGGTTAAAAAATTCTGATATAAGCGTACCTGTTACGATGTAGCCGATGATGGTTGGTATCTGAAATTTTTTAAAAATGACATTTAATGCGACTGAGATCGCTGCAACAAGCAAGAAACCTTCTAAAATTTGTTCCATAAATTATTTTTTACCTTCGTAAAATACAAGATCAAAGCTATTTTTTCTCTTTACGAGCGATCTTTTTGTGCTAGTTTGGCTGGTAACTTCGTGCAATTTTTTATTTAGCTCATCAATAGTTGATTCTAAATCGTCAATTTTTTCTTTCAATTGAAGTATCACATCAACGCCAGCTAAATTTACACCTAGTTCACGGGTTAAATTTAGTATAGTTTTTACGCGATCAACGTCTTTTTGTGAGTAGAGCCTCATCTTGCCATCTGTTCTTGATGGCTCGATAAGTCCCTCTCTTTCATACTGTCTTAAAGTTTGTGGATGTATGCTTAAAACCTTTGCAACAACGCTTATTAAAAAAAGTGGTTCTTCATAATTTTGCATTTTTTACTCCGGTAATTTTTCTTTTAACTCTTTTACTAAGCCTTCATCAAGCTCACTAATATTTGGAAGTTTTACCCTGGCTTTTAAGTAAAGATCCCCATAAATTCCGCTCTTTCTATTTTGCACACCATATCCTTTTAAGCGGATCTTTGTGCCTGTTTTTGAGTTCTCAGTGATTTTAATAGTGACATCTTTTTTGTAAGTATGTACATCGACTTTTCCGCCAAAAAGCATAGTTTTTAGTGGAATTTCTATATCTTTATAAAGATCGTCTCCGACTCTTTCATATTCGTCGCTTGGCTCAACGCTAATAGCAAGTATAAGATCGCCTTTTTGACCACCAGCGCTTTTACCTTTGCCTTTTACACGAAGTTTCTCGCCGCCTTCTATGCCACTTGGAATTTTTATCTTAATACTTTCGCCATTAAAATTTATCTTATGTTCACCGCCAGTTACAGCTACGTTAAATGGTATAGAAATTTTTGCATTTACGTCTAGATCAGCTCCGCCAAAGCCAAATCCACCACTACTAAATCCGTCAAATCCTCCAAAATTACTACCAAATCCACTGCTAAATTTAGCTCCACCGCCACCAAAGCCACCTGAGAAGATATTCTTTAAAATTTCATTTAGATCGCCCATATCGGCTGAACTATTAGCAAAGTCGTGGAAATTTTGACCGCCAAACATAGTATCGCCGTACTGGTCGTATTGAGCTCGTTTTTTATCGTCGCTTAAAATTTCATAAGCAGCATTTATCTCTTTAAATTTATCTTCTGCTCCAGGGTCTTTATTGATATCTGGGTGGTATTTTCTAGCAAGTTTTCTATAAGCTTTTTTTATCTCGTCGCTTGAGGCACCCTTTGAAACCCCTAAAGTCTCATACAAGCTTTCACTCATATATTCTCCTTATATTTTTTTGATACGGATTATATCACAAAGCTTTAGTCTATGCAAGTCAAGTTTATTTTTGTTTAATAACAAGAAAAAGTGTTAAGATTTTATTTTTTCACTATATTTATAATTTGCAAAAATTTTTAGTTTAAAGGAAAAAAATGAAAAAGATTGTGCTAATTTCATTAGTGGCAGCTTCTTTTTTAGTGGGGGCTGATATTAAATTTAATGAAGCTAACTCTAATATCACGAGAGTCTCGCCACTTAGCGATAAAAATAGCGTACTTTCTTATTATGACTCGATCGCTCAGGCAAAGCTTTCAGTTGTAAATATCTCGACTACAAAAACAGTAAATAACGCTGGCATTGAGCAGATGTTTAATGACCCTTTCTTCAATGAATTTTTTGGATTTAACTTTGCAAAACCAAAAGAAAAAGAAAAAACTACTTCGCTTGGCTCTGGTGTTATCATCTCAAATGATGGATATATCGTTACAAACAATCACGTTATAGAAGATAGCGATCAAATAGTAGTAACTCTTGCAAATGGTGGCAAAGAATTTAAAGCCAAATTAATAGGCAGCGATCCAAAAACCGATCTAGCCGTCGTAAAGATAGAAGCAAACGGACTAAATGCGGTCACTTTTGCAGACTCATCAAAGCTGCTTGATGCAGACGTTGTATTTGCTATAGGAAATCCATTTGGCGTTGGTGAAAGTATCACTCAAGGTATCATTTCAGGGCTAAATAAAGATAATATCGGACTTAATCAATATGAAAATTTTATCCAAACAGACGCCTCGATAAATCCTGGCAACTCAGGCGGCGCTTTAGTTGATAGCAGGGGATATTTAGTCGGAATAAACTCAGCCATACTTTCAAAAAGTGGTGGTAATAACGGCATTGGCTTTGCGATCCCATCAAATATGGTAAAAGATATCGCTAAAAAGCTGATAACTGACGGTAAGATCGAGCGTGGCTTTATCGGCGTTACGATTGCAAATTTAACTGATGAGCAAAAAGAGCTTTACACAAATAAAGAAGGTGCTTTAATAAGCGGCGTAGAGCAAGGCATGCCAGCAGATGAAGCTGGACTAAAAAGAGGTGATTTGGTCATATCAGCTAATGATAAAGTTATCAAAAATGCAAATGATCTTAAAAATTTCATCGGCTCACTAACTCCAAATAGCAGCGTTGATATAACTTACGAGCGATCAAATAAAATAATGAATGCAAAAATTAAGCTTGCAAACGCTGATCACAATTCAAAAGACATAGCAAAAAGCATTATAATCGAAGGACTTAGCGTTAGTAATCTAAGCGATGAGATAAGATATAAATACAAAATCAGCCCAGATACTCAAGGCGTGCTAGTAACTGATGTGAAATCTGGCTCAAAAGCTGAAGACTTTGGCTTTGAAAGAGGTGATGTGATCGTTCAAGTTGGCGAAGAGAGTATAAAAGATCTTCAAACATTTGCAAATACTGTCAAAAATACAAAAGGTAAAAAGACGCTAGTGTGGATAAATCGCGGCGGTATCATACAAGGCCTTGTTATAAAATAATCATCTAAGAGCTGAAATTTCAGCTCTTAACCCTTTTAAATTTTTAAAATCTTAATCTGCTATAATCCTTAAAAATAAATTTACAACAGGAAAGATCATGACTAGAATTTTAATGATAGAAGATGATATGGAGCTTGCTGAAATTTTAACTGAATATCTAGAAAACTACGATATTGAAGTAGTGACTGCCGAAGAGCCATATATCGGACTTTCTACGCTAAATACAAGTAAATTTGACCTAGTGATACTAGATCTTACATTGCCTGGTATGGATGGATTAGAAGTTTGTAAAGAGATTAGGAAAAATCACAATATTCCTATTATCATATCAAGTGCAAGACATGATATAACGGATAAGGTAAATGCTCTTGATAACGGAGCAGATGATTATTTGCCAAAGCCATATGACCCACAAGAGCTTTTGGCTCGTATCAAAAGTCATCTAAGAAGGCAGAGTATCACCCCAGCAAGTGAGGCGAGAAATTTAAATAAAGACCTGGTTTTAAAAGAATTTGAACATGAAATTTTATTTAAAGGTAGCATCTTAAATTTAACTGCTGCAGAATACGATATCTTAAAATATCTACTTTTAAAAGAGGGCGGAGCGGTTACTAGAGAGGAACTCGTCTATAACTGCGAGAGCATAAATGAAGATAGCTCAAACAAAAGTATTGACGTCATCATCGGCAGGATTCGCCAAAAATTAAATGAAAATCCAAAAGAGCCAAAATACATCCACGCTATCCGTGGTATCGGCTATAAATTGGTTCTTTGATGCCAAGATCGTCTATTTTTATAACCATAACTTTTATCTTTGCTCTTGCGCTTGTTTCGATATTTCTAGCTTTTTTGTGGCTTATGGGCTTTGATAAGCAAAACTATACAAGAGAGTTAAATAATAAATACTCAAACGTCGCTAGGACAAATTTGTTTTACATGGGTGGCATCATAAATAAAGCTCAGTACGACCGCCAGCTTTCAAATATCGATATGCCAGAGATCAAAGACGAGAAGAGAAAAGATGAAATTTTAAAACAAGCGACCGTTTTAGAAGAAATTTCAAGCGATCTAGGTTCAAGTGCGATCTTGCTTTATGATAAGCATCATTACTTAAGGATTGAGCATTTAGACGAGCTAAAACTTTTAATGGATAAAGAATTTCAGCCCTACAGATACGAGGTGATAAAGGCTGTTTTTCTGGTGGTTGCGGTCATTTTGCTAGGTGCTTATATTTTTGTCATATATAAGATAAAGCCGCTTAGAAAGCTAAAGCGTCAGATCGTAAAATTTGCAAATGGTGAGCTTGATGGCGTGCAAAATGTTGGTAACGGCAAGGATGAAATTTCTGAAGTTTCTGAAGCATTTTATGAGGCGGTTTGTCAGATCAAGGCGCTTAATGACTCAAGGCACCTTTTCTTAAGAAATATCATGCACGAGCTAAAA
This sequence comes from Campylobacter concisus, assembly GCF_002914195.1. Lineage (GTDB taxonomy): Bacteria > Campylobacterota > Campylobacteria > Campylobacterales > Campylobacteraceae > Campylobacter_A > Campylobacter_A concisus_M. Next base: position 385,175 of record NZ_PPAU01000090.1, read on the forward strand.
ACTCCTATCACAAAAGGCCTAATAGCTGCTCAAATGATAGAAAAAAGCAAAAATCAAGAAAGGCTAATCTCTGTCTTTCACAAGCTTGAAAATTTAATAAACGAGCTTGCGGCGATAGAGCAGATAACATCAAAAATAGGACTTAGCAATAAAACGCCATGTTTTATGAGGGATCTCATCGATGAGGCAATCGATATAGCGATGGTCGAAAAAGAGTGTGTTGGTGTCAGTGAGCTTGATGAGGTTAGGGTGCTTGTTGATTTCAAGCTATTTTCAGTTGCTATAAAAAATATGATAGACAATGGCATAAAATATTCAACTGATAAGCACGTAAATATCGTTGTTAGCAAGGATCATATGAAATTTATAACTCAAGGCGAGAAGCTAAAAAATGATCTTGATTTTTATATCCAGCCATTTATCAAAGGAGAGGATACGCAAAAGAGTTTTGGACTAGGTTTATATATAGTTAGCAATATACTTGATGCTCATGGACTCAAATTTAGATATGAATATAAAAACGGAATGAATGTCTTTGTTTTTGAAAATTTACAAGATATAATAGTGACTTAAATAAAACATAATAAACAAAAAAAAGGCTAAAAATGGCAGCAAAAATTTTCTCACCAGTTGATATCTTATCAATAATAGATCTTGAAATAGCTTTTATAAATCGTTATAAAAATGTAAAAGATTATGCAAAAAATTTATCTTTGATATATTTTTCTTTGCCAAGTACTAAAGAGTATAGTGAACTCTTTGAAAAATTTTTAAGACAAACCGATGTTGTTGTAAGAGAGAATGAACATTATGTGGTTGTACTTCATGGAACAAATGAAAGAGGAGCTAGCGAACTATTATCAGGTATTCAAGAGTTTTTAAACGCTGAGCCAATTGATTTGATTGTAAGCTATCCAAAAGACGGAAGAAACGCTAAAGAGCTTACTACTAAGCTTCAAGATGAGATAAAAGATAATTATGGTATATTGCTTGAAATGCTTTCAAATCAAGAAAAATTTGAAGCTTTTGAAAGTATATGATTTAATATAATTTTGTGGAGTTTATTTGGAGAATTTACTACTATTTTTTGCAGTTTTGCTTATAACTAGCATTCTTTTAAGTAAGATCTCTGATAAATTTGGAATTCCATCTTTAATAATATTTTTAGGTGTTGGTATGCTAGCTGGCTCAGATGGGCTGCTTGGCGTAAATTTTGATGATCAAATGATTGCTCAAAATGTCGGCATGCTAGCACTTATTTTTATACTTTACGCTGGCGGGCTAGATACTGATTTTGCAGCGATTAAACCGATTTTTGGTAGAGGTTTAGCGCTTGCTACACTTGGTGTTTTCTTAACCGCGCTAGCTATCGCTCCAGTTGCAAAATATCTGCTTGATTTTACTTGGGCGGAGGCCTTTTTACTAGGCTCCATTATCTCTTCGACAGACGCAGCAGCTGTTTTTGCCATACTAAGAGCCAAGAAAATTTCACTTAAAAATAGCATTGCGCCATTGCTTGAACTTGAATCTGGCTCAAACGATCCAATGGCGATATTTTTAACTATGACGATCATTCAAATGATCTCACTAAATAGCGCTCCAAGTGCGTCAGAGTGGGCGATTACACTGGTTAAGCAGTTTGGTATAGGTATTGCTATGGGCTATCTATTTGGCGTTGCTTTGCCAGCTATCTTTAATAGACTTCGCCTAAAAAGCTGGGGTCTTTATCCAGTTTTTTCTATCGCTTGGATATTGCTTTTATACACACTTTGCTTTAAGGTTGGTGGCAATGGCTATTTGGCTGTTTACATAGCTGGAATTTTCATAAACAAAAAAGAGTTTTCTCATAAGAAAAATTTAGTCGGTTTTTACGATGGTATCGCTTGGACGATGCAGATAGTTGTCTTTTTGACGCTTGGTCTTTTAGTAAATCCTTCCCAGCTTCCGGCAACAGCACTAATGGCACTTGTTTTGGCCTTGTGGCTTATGTTTTTTGCAAGGCCACTTGGTGTTTTTGCATCGCTTGTATTTTCAAAATTTAATATAAATGAGCAAATTTTTATCTCTTGGGTTGGGCTAAGAGGTGTTGTGCCAGTTGTGCTAGCTACTTATGTTTACGTCGATGGCGTACGTGATGCGGATATGATTTTTAACATTATATTTTTTATGGTTTTGATTTCGATTTTGATACAGGGTATGTCACTTGGCTTTGCGGCTGATAAATTTAAGGTCAAAGAGAGCGAGCAAGAGGATGTTAAGCCGGTAGAAAACTCGCCGATCTTAAGCTACACACTTCGTCAGCATACCATTCACTATGGTTCAAAACTAATTGGCAAAGATTTGGCTCAGCTTGAGCTTCCAAGCGAATTTTTAATAATCTTAATAAAACGAAAAAATGAGTATCAAAAGCCAACTGGCTCAACAATCTTTGAAGAAAATGACCTGCTACTGATACAATGCGAAAATCAAGTGCTTTATCAAGATACGATTAAGTATTTAACGTATTAAAATTTTTGATAAAAATTGCCACATTTTATTTCTCTTTGTAAATTTTAAAACTTTACTCGCTCGCCTTAGCAGACTACTAAATTTAACTCTCGCAAGCTTTTCCACTAAATTTAGAGTCGTGATATGCTAGCTCGTAAATTTTTAAAATTTTTCTGACATAAACACATACAGTGTGTTAGCATAATTGCATACTGTCTATAACGTAAGTTAAATTTCTAGCCCAAGATGAGCTAGAAAAAAGTTAAAAAATTTTATTCTAAGGCTTGAGCCAGATCAGCTATCAGATCCTCGGCATTTTCAAGGCCTATGCTAACTCTTATCAGCTCTTTTGTGATGCCAGCTTTGATGAGCTCTTCGCTACTTAGCTGCTGGTGAGTTGTCGAGGCTGGGTGTGTGATGAGCGACTTTGTATCACCGATATTTACCACGATCTTAAAGAGTTTTACGCGCTCTAGCATCTTTTTTGCGCGCTCAAAGCTATCAGTTTCAAAGCAAAATAGTCCATTTGCCATACCGTCTTTAAAGTATTTTTGCGCCTTTGCGTGATCTACGTTGTCGGCAAGTCCAGGATAAGCCACGCTTTTTATATGTTTGTGAGAGTTTAGAAATTTAGCCACTTTTAGCGCGTTTTGCGAGTGTCTCTCAACCCTAACAGCAAGCGTTTCGAGGCCTTGTATGAGCTGCCAAGAGTTAAAAGGAGAGATCACAGCACCGATATCGCGCACGATAGCAAGCCTCATTCTTAGCGTATAGATATCAAAACGATCCGTCATATCGGCATATACGATGTCGTGATAGCTCGCGTCTGGCACGTTAAAGTGCTCATATCTCTTGTTATCTTTTAGCTTTTCGTTTAGGTGATTTGCACTTATGACCACGCCCGCTAGGCTAAGACCCTGACCGCTCATATATTTGCTCGCACTATGCACGCAAACATCGACACCGTGGCGAAGTGGCTGAAAGATGATAGGCGTTGGTACGGTGTTATCAGTGATGCTGATGATGCCATATTTATTTGAAATTTCTACGATTTTTTCGATATTTGGGATAGAAATTTGCGGATTTGAAAGCGTTTCAAAAAATATAGCCCTCGTTTTATCATCTATCAAACTCTCCAGATCATCAGCCGTGTCGCTGTCAAAGACTCTAGCCTCTATGCCAAATCTTTTTAGTGTGTGTGTAAAAAGTACCGTCGTGCCGCCATAAATTTTTTTGGCAATGATGATATTATCGCCTGCTTGGGCTAAATTTATGATGCTGTAAAACAAAGCTGACTGACCGCTTGCAGTCGCTATCGCAGCGGCTCCGCCCTCAAGTGCAGCGACCCTTTTTTCAAAGATATCTGTCGTTGGATTGCCAAGTCTTGTGTAGATGTGGCCGCCATCCTTTAGATCGAACCTAGCAGCCGCAGTCTCGGCGCTTCCAAAGTCGTAAGCCGTGCTTTGAAAAATAGGCACAGCCATTGTGCCAAAGCCTTCATGTGTGTCGTAGCCTACGTGGATCGCAGCGGTTTCTTGCCTCATTTTTGCTCCTTTTATGGTAATTTTGGCGTAAATTATACATTAGCAAAGCCAAAATTTAGGGGATAAAATCAAATTTTGATATAATTTGCCAAAAAAAAGGAAAAATTTGAACCAAGTCACGGACAAATTTAAGCGTGTAAAATATCTTCGTGCGCTAGAAAAATTTGCAAAATCAGCAATAAACGGGCTAAAAAGAGATGACTTTGACGAGACTGAATTTCGCCAAAGAGTTGAGAAAAATGCAAAAGTCATCGAAAAAATAGAGGCTGTTTATCTTGATCAGCCATACTCAAAGGCGCTAGAAAATTTTATAAATTTGCTTATCAAAAATGCCCCAAAAGAGGAGCTTTTAAAGGCGGCAAATTTACTTGATAAGCTAAAAAATCAAAAGACGTATAAAAAAGAAAAACATAAAAATAAATTTAAGGATGAGGATTGAAAGTAGTTATTTTTGATATGGACGGCACGGTGATCGATAGCGGCGAGGCGATATATAAAACGGTAAATGAAGTGAGAGATGAGCTAAATTTATCGCCACTTGATAGGGAATTTATCATAAAAGCGATCAACGAGCCAGGTAGAAATTTGGCCCTTGAGTTTTACGGCATCGACACTCCAAGCAAGAGTTTAAAAGAGGGCTTTGAAGAGAAATTTAAGAAATTTTACGATGAGTGTACGACTACCTATGATGGTGTAAAAGAGCTTTTGCGAAAGTGCAGGGAGGCTCACTACAAGGTTGCTTTGGCAAGCAATGCACCACACGATACACTAGAGAAAATTTTAAAGAAAAATGAAATTTATGAGCTATTTGACGAGGTTATCGGCGCTAGCAAAGAGATACCGCAAAAGCCAGATCCTGCGATGCTTCACTTAGCTGTTAGTAAAACTGGAGCCAGCAAAGCGATCTTTGTAGGAGACAGCTTAAAAGACGAGCTTGCGGCTAAAAATGCAAATATGCCCTATGTGCAAGTTTGCTGGGGATTTGGCGAGGAGAGCAAAACTGCCACGTATAACGCTAAAAATGTTAGTGAGACGTGGGAGATAATATTAAATTTTTAACTTAGTTTTAATTGGCTATAATCTTAAGAAATTTTCAAAGAAACAGCGATGATAGATATATTTGAGGGCAGTGCGAGGGATAAATTTTATGACATTTTGTTTAACGCAAATGCCGTTTTGGTTAAAAACGAGATAGATAAAATTTTTGAAAAATTTGTGGCTATAAGTGAGCTTTGTGAAAAGCATGGCGTTAGCGAAGATGAGATCAGAAATTTTATAGTCTCAGAGCAAGATAAAGTTTATAACGGAGTAAATGACCTATATATCGAGCTTAGTGGAGAAATTTTAAGTCAAAATGAGTAGAATTTTTGCGCTTGTGGTCTTGCTGACCGCTCTTGCCTTTGCAAAAGAGCCAAATTTTGATCCAAGTTCGGTGCATACATTTGAGCTTAAAAAAGATGAGTGGGCGAGAGTTTTTATAACTGAGAAGCGAACTCAAAGGGTTGAAACGTTTGACTTTCGCTGGACGCTATTTGATAGCACAAATATCACTGTGCAAAGCTTTTTTAGGCGCTATCCAAGGCAGATGGTTTTTTCGCTAAGGCAAGGACAGAACACCTATATGCAGCGAGTTCTGCCTGATTTCACGATGCCACCAAATGAGAGCGTGAGTCTTTATATATCATTTATTGATTTTAAGGATAAAAAGGCGCATTTTAGGGTGGCTCTGCTAGATGAGAGCAAGCGTGTGGATGTGGGTTTTAGAGATCCAGATGAGGCTAAATAGAAGGATAAAAATGGATAAAATCGATGAAATAATGGGTAAATTTATAAGCGAGCTTGGCTATAAAGAGGCGTTTGAGATGTTTTTAAAGATAAGCTCAGGCAAGAAGCTGCGCTCAAAACTTCTTTTAAAGATCGCAGGGGAAAGTGAAATTTCACTTAAGCTTTGCGCTATCATCGAGCTTATCCACCTTGCAAGCTTGCTGCACGATGACGTCATAGACGAGGCAAATATAAGGCGTGGCAAGCCAAGTATAAACGCACTTTTTGGCAGTAAAAACTCAGTCATGCTAGGCGACATCCTCTACTCAAAGGCTTATTTTGAGCTTACAAAATTTGATCCAAACATCGCAGCTATCATCTCAGATGCAGTCAGCAAGCTAAGTATCGGCGAGATGATGGATGTGAAAATGGCTGAAAATTTTAATGAAAACGAGCAAGAATATTTAAAAATGATCTACTATAAAACAGCTGTTTTGATAGAAGCCACGGCTATTTGCGGAGCAAAGCTAGCTGGCAAAGATAGTGAGAAATTTGGAATTTATGGCAAAAATTTAGGCCTTGCGTTTCAGATCGTTGATGACATATTAGACATAACTCAAGATGAGAAAACGCTTGGCAAGCCAGCACTCAATGACTTTGTCGAAGGCAAAACGACACTTCCTTACATTTATCTTTATAAGAGCTTAGACGAAGCTGGTAAGACAAAGCTTAAATCGCTTTGGTCAAAGAAGCTAAACGCGGGCGAAATTTCATGGCTAAAAGAGGAATTTGTTAAGACAAATTCGCTTCAAAAAGCAGTAAATGAAGCAAAAAGGCTTGGAAATGAAGCGATAGAAGCGATAAAAGAGTATAAAAATGCCGAGCTTGAAGGGATCATAAAAAGCATGATAGATAGGGAATTTTGATGCACTATTTAGATATAAGTTTTACGTATAAAAATACTGATATTTCGGTTAGAGAAAAGCTTGCATTTGATAGTGATGAGAAAAAAGAGCAAATTTTAAAACTACTAAGATCAAACAAAAGTATAAACGAATGTATGGTTTTAAATACATGCAACCGCGTCGAGATAATTGCAAGCGTTAGTGATCTAGAAAGTGCAACGACGCATGCATTTAGGTGTATGTCTGTATTTTCAGGTGTTTTTGAAGATGAGCTTTATGAAAGGGCTGATATTTATGAAGATAGCGGAGCTGTGCACCACCTCTTTGCCGTGGCAAGCTCGCTTGATAGCCTAGTCGTCGGCGAAACGCAGATCGTTGGCCAGCTAAAAAATGCCTTTAAATTTGCTTACGATAGCTCAGCTTGCGGTGAACAAATCAGTAAAATCATCCATTATGCATGTAAGTGCGCTGCTAAAGTTAGAAACGAAACTCAAATTTCTAAAAATCCAATCTCAGTTTCAAGCGTCGCCGTGGCAAAAGCAAAAGAAATTTTTGGTACGCTTGAAGGAAAAACTGCTATCGTCGTTGGTGCTGGCGAGATGGGCGAACTAGCAGCAAAACACCTAATCTCAAGTGGCGCAGAGGTAATCATCATAAATAGAAGCTCCGAGCGTGTTGAGCAGCTAGTTGATAGTCTAGGGGACAACGCTAGCTGGGATAGCATTTTAAAATTAAAAGAGTATGTAAATAATTATGATCTAATATTTTCAAGCACCGCAGCTCCGCACGCTATCATCACAAACGCCATAATCGAACCAAGAGAATTTCACAGATACTTTTTTGATATTGCCGTACCAAGGGATATTGATCTTATAAATACAGAATTTATTAGCGTCTATACGGTCGATAGTTTAGAGGAGATAGTAAGGAAAAATTTAGCCCTAAGAGAGGAGCAAGCACAAAAGGCTTATTCGATCGTAGGTCAAGGCACAAGCGAATTTTTAAAAATTTTAAAAGAAGATATGAGCGTTCCACTCATAAAATCGATCCGCAAACAAGCTGAAATTTGCGCTAAAAATGAGCTAGAAAAAGCGATAAAAAAAGGATATTTAAAGCATAGTGATTATGAGGAGGCACAAAAGCTCATTCATCAAGTTTTTAAAGCATTTTTGCACCAGCCAACGATGAAGCTAAAAAGTCTTGCGGACGAGGAGAGGTCTAGCGAGCTTTCAAATGGAGTTAGATTTTTATTTGATATAAAAGAAGAGCAAAATTTTCAAGTGGGAGATATAGATGAGATTTAGTAAATTTTATGCACCAACGACCAAAGAAGCACCAAAAGACGCCTCTTTGCCAAGTCATAAATTTTTAATAAGAGGTGGATTTGTCGAGCAGATAGGCTCTGGTCTTTATAACTATCTACCGCTTGGAAAGATCATGCATGAGAAAATTTCTCGTATTGCACGAGAGGAGATGAATGAGGCTGGTGCGTTAGAGGTGAGCTTTAGCGTGGTTACTTCAGGTGAGCTTTGGAAGCAAAGTGGCCGCTATAACGTCTTTGGCAAGGAGCTTTTACGCTTTAAAGATAGAAAAGAAAATGACTTTGTTATAAGCCCTACAAACGAAGAGGCAGCCGTTGCTTTGGTACGTGGCAAGGTGACTAGCTACAAGCAGCTACCGCTAAATTTATACCAGATAAATACTAAATTTCGTGACGAGGCAAGACCACGCTTTGGATTACTAAGAGGACGAGAATTTACAATGAAAGATGCTTATAGTTTTCACTCTAGCAAAGAGGATCTAAAGCGTGAGTTTGACCTTATGGAGGCAACTTATAGTAAAATTTTCACTCGTTTGGGGCTAAATTTTAGAGCTGTTGAGGCTGATAGTGGAGCTATCGGCGGTAGCGGCAGTAAAGAATTTATGGTGCTTGCAAGTAACGGCGAAGATGATATCCTTTGCTGTGAGGCTTGCAAATACGCTGCAAATATAGAGGCTGCTAGAAGAAAAGCTAGAACAACCGATGCTGAAGCTCCAGAGGCTGACGCGGCTAAATTTAAAACGCCAGATACAAAGACTATAAAAGGTGTGGCTGAGTTTTTTAAAGTTAGTGAGTTTTACTGCATAAAAGCTGTTATGAAAAAAGCTATTTATGAAGACAAAGAAGAAGTTGTGGTCTTTTTTGTAAGGGGCGATGACGAGCTTCAAGAGACAAAGGCACAAAATGCTTGTAATGCGCTCGAGCTTGTCGATGCTAGCGAAGAAGAGATTATAAAAGCTGGGCTTGTGGCTGGATTTTGCGGACCAGTTGGGCTAAAAGATGTAAAATTTTACATAGACAACGAGCTAAAAGGCGCAAATAATATGATATGTGGTGCCAACGAAAAGGATTACCACTTTGTTGGCGTTAGCGTTAGCGGATTTAACGAAGAGAGATTTAAAGACCTTGTTAAGGTAAAAGAGGGCGATAAATGCCCAGTTTGCGGCGGAAATTTAAAGCTTAGCAAAGGCATAGAAGTCGGTCATATCTTTCAGCTGGGCGATAAATATTCAGCTGCGATGAACGCGACATATCTTGACGAAAACGGCAAGGCAAAGCCATTTTTGATGGGCTGCTACGGCATTGGTATAAGCAGGCTTATCGCTGTGATGATAGAGGCTAGCCACGATGAGAAGGGCTGCATCTGGAAAAAAGAGTGCGCGCCGTTTGATGTGGAGATCATCATCTCAAATTTAAAAGATGAAGCGGGCGTGGAATTTGCATTTGAGCTTTATGAGAGCCTTAAAAAAGCTGGCATTAGCGTTATTATTGATGATAGAAACGAGAGATTTGGCGTTAAGATGAATGACTTTGAACTCATCGGCTTCCCTTATGCGCTACTTGTGGGTAAAGAATTTGCAAATGGCAAGGTTGAGTTTATCACAAGAGATGGTTTAAGTAAAGAAACGATCGACGCAAATGAAGCCTTTAAAAAGATAAAAGAAAGCTTATGAGATTTTTCGCATTTTTATTTTTTTTGATAGAAGCGATATTTATCTATCTTTTTGTTGATAAATTTGGCTTTTTAAACTACTTTCTTGAGGTGCTAGTCTCTGGATTTGTAGGCATTGCGCTTCTTTTAAATGCTGGATTTTCTAGCTTAAATTCGCCTCAAGTGGCGTTTAAAAGCTTTCTTGGCGGAAATTTATTTAGTCAGTTAGGGCTTAGCTTTGGCGGAATGCTTTTGTTTTTGCCAGGAATTTTAACAGATATTTTTGGTGTAGCTGTAGTCATTTTTTCTTTGATATTTAAGAAAAACGTAGCAGAAAATGAGAGTTATCAAGAGTTTAAATTTCAAAATTTTAGCAAACAGAGTACCAAAAAAGATGAGGGCGAGATCATCGACGTTGAGGTCATAGAAGAGCCAAAAAGAGTAAATTAGGAGAGATGATGAAAGAGATAAAAATAGCAACTAGAAAGAGTATCTTAGCTCTTTGGCAAAGCGAGCATATCAAAGCTAGAATAGAATCAAAACATAACGATATAAAAGTTGAGCTTATTGGCATGAAGACAAAGGGCGACGTGATCCTTGATACGCCGCTTGCGAAGATCGGCGGCAAAGGGCTTTTTACAAAAGAGCTTGAAGATAGCATGCTAAAGGGCGAGACTGACATCGCTGTGCATAGCCTAAAAGACGTGCCAGTAGTCTTTCCAAAAGGGCTTAAACTAGCAGCGATTTGCTCACGCGAGGATACAAGAGATGCGATGATAAGCGAGAAATTTGCTAAATTTAGCGACTTGCCACATGGCGCGAAAGTTGGCACAACGAGCCTACGCCGCAAGATGCAGCTACTTATCATGAGGCCTGATCTTGAGATTATCTCGCTTCGTGGAAATGTGCAAACTAGACTTAGAAAGCTAAAAGAGGGTGAATTCGACGCGATTATTTTGGCGATGGCTGGCATAAATCGCTTAAATATCAAGGCTGAAGTGGCACATATCTACACATTTGGTTTTGACGAGATGATACCTGCGATGGGTCAGGGTGCTCTAGGCGTTGAGGCTAGAGATGAGAAGAAAATTTTAGATGAGATCTCTTTTTTAAACGACGAAAATGCGGTTATAGAAACGACCATAGAGCGTGATTTTGTAAGCGTTTTAGAAGGCGGCTGCCAGGTACCAATTGGCATAAGCGCAAGGCTAAAAGATGATGAAATTTCTATCGATGCGATCGTTGGTCTACCTGATGGAAGCGAGTTTATAAAAGATAGCTTAAAGGTCAGCAAAGATAAATTTCAAAGCGTTGGTAAGGAGCTAGCTCATAAATTTATAGAAAAAGGGGCAAAAGAGCTTTTAAAACGCGCTGAAGAGATGGCTTAGAGTGTGTTTGAGCTAAAATTTAAAGCAAAAGCCCTAACCGCTACTAAAAATAGCAAAGACAACTACTATATGATCGGTCTTGCAGACGACAAATACGACTACAAAAACTACATAATCTTTCAAAGACCGATCAAGCTCAAAAAAGATGACGACGAAAACGCCGACATAAACGGCATATACGCAGAGTGCAACGGCGACGTTTGCTATAACGCTTGCAAAAGGGTGAAGATCACTGATAAAACTATTATTTTTGAGGTGCAAGATAGCCTCATTTGCGTAGATACCGAGGATGTAAAGCTTAATGAGCGCTTTGTGAAATATAGCAAAGAGATATTTGGCAAACTACTAAAATGTAGTATATCGAAGTAATTAAAAAAATTACTGCCGTTTTCAAAACTGCGATACCATCTAGTGTTTAACCTAACAAAAAATTTGTGATGAATTGCTTTGAAAAAGACGTAAGTATATAGGCTATACGTGGGTGTGCGTTTAGTGCTAGTTTGCGGACGTTATGACAATGGAGTATAAATTTAGTTCTTGCTTCTATTTAAATGGCGAGGTAATATCGCAAAGAATGCGTCCGAAACAGCGATCGATACTCTGATAGCTATCGGTGCGTGCGGCAAATAATAAATACCCGCTTTGCTTCGCCTTTTTCAGCTATTTTTGGCTAAAATCACCCAAAAATCAAAAAGGCGAAATATGGACTACATCAAGCTTTTAAAAGAAAATAATCTACTTCGTGTTATCGACGAGCCAACAGATATTGATCTTGAGATCGCGCATGCAAGCTATATCGAGGTCAAGCGTGAGGGCTCGCAAGCGTTACTTTTTAAAAACCCAGTTTGTAAAAAAACTGGGCGTAAATTTGCCCCAGTGCTTACAAATATCTATGGCTCAAAACATGCGCTTGAGCTTATCTTTGGGCTAAATCCTGATGAGATCGCAGCCGAGATAGAAAAGCTTTTAAAGCCCAGAAAACCAGAGAATTTCAAAGAAAAGCTTGATTTTTTAGCCTATCTTTTTAGCATGAGAAAAATTTTTACTAAGAGATTAAAAGGCGAGGGCGAGTGTCAGCAGGTAAAATTTATAGGCGAGCAGACCGATCTTTTGAGTATACCTGCACTAAAGACATGGCCGCATGATGGTGGTGCTTTTATTACAATGGGGCAGGTTTATACGCAAAGCTTGGACGGCGCTTTGCAAAATTTAGGTATGTATAGACTGCAAATTTATGACAAAAACCGCCTTGGCATGCACTGGCAGATCCACAAAGACGGCGCAAATTTCTTTCACGAGTACAAGCGTGCAGGCAAAAAGATGCCAGTCTCTGTAGCCATTGGCGGCGATCCACTCTACATCTGGTGTGGGCAAGCACCGCTTCCAAAGGGGATTTTTGAACTTTTGCTTTATGGTTTTATCCGCAAAGAGCCAGCCAAACTTGTAAAATCCTTAACGAATGAAATTTACGTCCCGCACGATGCAGACTACGTGATAGAGGGCTTTGTGGATACGACTAAGTGCGAGCTTGAGGGGCCATTTGGCGATCATACCGGCTTTTATACGCCTATCGAGCCTTTTCCAGTGATGGATGTAACGGCGATAACTAGCAAGCATGAGCCGGTATTTCACGCGACTGTGGTTGGAAAGCCGCCACTTGAGGATAAATATATGGGCTGGGCGACTGAGCGGGTTTTTTTGCCACTTTTGCGAACGACCGTGCCTGAACTACTGGACTACAATATGCCTGAAAATGGCGTTTTTCACAACCTAATCTTAGCCAAGATAAATACGCTCTATCCAGCTCATGCAAAGCAGGCCATGCACGCATTTTGGGGCGTTGGGCAGATGAGCTTTGTAAAACATGCCATTTTTGTTGGAGCCGATGCGCCTGAGCTTAAAGACTATGATGAATTTACTAGCTTTGTTTTAAATTATTTTGGTAGTCAGAGTGTGCTAATAAGCCAAGGTGTGTGCGACCAGCTCGATCACGCCAGCCCAAACTCGTGTTTTGGTGGCAAACTCGGCGTAGATGCGACGCAGGATTTTTGTAAATTTAACCCTATGGTTTTAAGCGACAGCGAGCTTTTGGCTAAGTTTCAAAGTATAGCGCCAAATGTAAAAGAGCTTAAGCAGTTTAAATCGGATACTAAAACACCTATTTGTGTGGTGAAATTTGAAAAAGATTGTGTGGTAAAAGAGCTTTTTGACAAGCTTTTGACATTTAGAGAATTTTTCAAACTCCTTATCGTTGTAGATATGCAAAATCACCTTGAAAACCCATATATGCTACTTTGGCGTGTGACAAATAATATCGATGCTTTGCGTGATATTTTCATAGATGGTGAAAATTTCTGCGTAGATGCGACGAGCAAGGACGAGCTAGAGGGATATACGCGTGGCTGGCCGTTACAAACGGATTGTGACCGCGAAGTAGTTGCTGATCTAGTTAAGCGCGGTATAGTAAAAGATGACCCAGAATTATTTAAAAAATTTGAAATATTTGGTTAGCTTTAAAGTGCTCAAGTAAATTTATAAATTTTACTTTTTGCTGCGGATTTAAAATTTTTAATAAGACTTGCTTAATCAAATGCTAGTGTTTTTATGCTGATTAAAAAATAGCTTTTAGACTAGGTCTAAAAGCTTAATTTATTTTTAGCTCTCTTTTAAGAGCTTGCTTGCGAGCATATCGGCTTTTGCTTTATCTGTATCTTTTTTTACGGATTTGTAAATTTTAGATATATAATTTTCCAAAACTTCGTGGCAAGATATTACTTTTTCGTTTTCGCTTCTTGCTACTTTTACGTATTCACCGCTATTTTGTAGCTCAAATGCTAGGTCATTATCGCTTAGCTGAAGCTCTAAAATTTCAAGCAACCTCTCTTGAAGTCTTGGCTCAAAAATAGGCGTCATAAGCTCCAAGCGACGCTCTAGATTTCTTGGCATCCAGTCAGCACTTGAGATATAAATTTTTGGCTGAGCATGTTTAAAGTATAAAATTCTAGCGTGCTCTAAGTATTTGCCGATTATTGAGCGAACTTTTATATTTTCGCTTTTGCCTTTTACGCCAGGCCTTAGTCCGCAGACACCGCGAACGATTAAGTCGATCTTCACGCCTGCGTTTGAAGCGCGGCTAAGCTCGTTTATCACATCTTCGTCTATTAGCGCGTTCATCTTAGCGATGATCCTACCTTCGCTTCCTTTGTTTGCCTCTACTCTTATCTTTTCGATGATGCGCTCTTTTATCTGAAAAGGCGACATGCTAAGAGCGTTTAAACGACGATTTTTATTATATCCTGAGAGGATGTGAAAAAATGAAGTCGTATCTTGGCTAAATTCTTCTTTGCTCGTAAATAGACTAACGTCAGTATAAATTTTAGCCGAACTGCCGTTGTAGTTGCCTGTGCCAAAGTGCATATAAAATTTGAGCTTATCGCCGATTTGGCGAATGACTTGGCTAACTTTTGCATGCACCTTAAAGCCTGTGATGCCATATATCACATGCGCGCCAGCGTCCTCTAGAGCCTTTGCCCAGTGCAGGTTATTCTCCTCGTCAAACCTTGCCTTTAGCTCAACCATCACGGTTACTTGCTTGCCGTCACTTGCGGCGTCTATTAGGCTTTGAATTATTGGCGAGCTTTTATCGACTCTATAAAGTGTCATTCGAATAGATATGACTTTTGGATCTTTGCTGGCTTCTTTTATAAAGCTTACAACTGGATCAAAGCTCTCAAATGGATGCACTAGTAGCACATCTTCTTTGTCTATGGCGTCAAATACCGAGATGCCATTACCAAATGGCGGTAGCGTTTTTGGAACGTAAGGCGCATTTGCTAGGTGGGTAAAATTTTTACTTCCAGCTATCTCCCAAAGCGAGCTAAGAGTGAGCGGAATGCTTGAAAAATAGACATCTTTATGAAAAATTTTCATATGAAAATTTAAGAAGTCCAAGATATCAACGTCTACGTTTTTATCGATTTGCATACGAACAAAAGCCCCTTTTCTGCGAAGCTTTAGCCCTTGCTCAAGTATCATCATAAAATCATCCGCTTCTTCTTCTTCGATGACGATATCGGCATTTCTCGTCACTCTAAAAGCAGCCGAGCTAAGTAGCTTATATCCTGGGAAAATTTCTTCTGCATGGCGATGCACGATCGTTTCAATCGGTACAAAAACATTGCTACTTGGCTGTGTAAAACGTGGCAAGACTCTTGAAATTCTTATCATGCCGTATTTTAAAATTTCTGGATGCTCTATATCAGCAAGCTTAACGGCAAGAGAGAAGCTAAGGTTGTTTAGGTGCGGAAATGGGTGAGTCGCATCGACAGCGATAGGCACGATGACTGGCAAGATATTTGAGAAAAAGTATTCGTCGCACTTTTGCTTCAAGCTATCATCAAGCTCGTCATAATTTTTTATAAAAAGCCCCTCTTTGCTAAGAGCATTTACTGTTTTTTTATAGTGATCTTCTACTAAATTTTGCTCATTTTGTAAATATTTTCTAATCTCTCTTAGCTGATCAAGTGGGCTCATGCCATCGCCACTGCTTGTAGTAGCTCCAGCTGCAAAAAGCTGCTTTAAGCCAGCGACTCTTATCATATAAAACTCGTCTAGATTTGTCATATAAATAGCTATAAATTTTAGCTTTTCAAGTAAAGGATTTTCCTTTTCACACTGAGCGAGTACCCTTGAATTAAAGCGTAGCCAGCTTAATTCTCGGTTTATAAAAAGAGTTCCATTTTCGCTCATCATCTTCTCCTTGTGTGTTTTTGAGTTATTTTATGATATGTGCGGTTATAAAGTTCTTACTTTATTTAAATTTTTGGTTACAATAAGCTAAAATTTAAATTTAAAGGCTTGTTATGTCTGATTATGTGATATTGGTTGGTATCTTTTTAGTGGCAGTCATTGTTTTTGCACTTATTAAAAAGATATCGTTTTAGCTTTTAAATTTCTCCCACCACAAATAAGCAAAGATAAGCCCAAAACCCTTGACTTTGCTCTCGTCGAAGGCAAATTTTATCATATCTTCTCGTTTTATAAAAACAAGCTCGATATCTTCGCCATCGATGCCACCGCCAGAATTTACCTTCATACTCTCATCGATCTTTGCGTAAAACATCGTTTGCATATTGCCTCCAAAGCCAAAAGCACCGTATGTCATCGTGATACGCTCTATCTCTTTTAGCTCATAGCCCACTTCTTCGATCGCTTCTTCTCTGGCTGTTTGCTCTTCGCTAAGCCCTTTATCCATAAGACCTGCGCAAAGCTCGTAAGTAAAGCCTTGCTCATTTGTTTTGATGCTTTCCTTCTCTTGCGAGTACCAAACAGCCGGTCGAAACTGCTTTACAAATAAAAAGGCATCTTTTTGCTCGTGATATAAAAAAATACTAACGCTATTCATCACTTTTACGCAGTCCCAATCTCTTTGGACACCATTTTGCATAAATTTCATCTTAAATGGCTTTAGGTATTTTGACTCATCAAGAGGCAGAATTTCTAAATTAGTTATAGTAGTATCCATTTTGCAAGTCCTAAAAAGCTAAAAAATCCTATCGCATCAGTAAAAGTAGTAAGAATGACGGCTGAGCCGACTGCAGGATCTATGTTAAAGCGCCTTAGCGTCAAAGGTATGATCGTGCCAAAAAAGCCAGCAAAGAATAAATTTGTAACCATGCTAAGTCCGATAACAACGCCAAGCATACCTTTGTCAAACCAAACAGAGGCGATTATGCCCATTACCACACCAAAGATTAGTCCATTTATGAGTGAAATACTAACCTCACGTTTTAGAACATTTTTGGCATCTTTAAACTCGATCTCACCAAGTGCTAGACGGCGAACCGTAACGGCAAGCGCTTGTGTGCCGGTATTTCCACCCATTGACGCAACTATTGGCATTAAAACAGCAAGAGCAACATAAGCTGCGATTGTCTCGTCAAAAAGTCCGATTATAGATGAGCTAAAAAGAGCTGTTAGTAAATTTACGCCAAGCCAAACCGCACGACCACGACCAGCCTTAAAAAGCGTATCGTCCTCTTCTGACTCGTCATCAACGCCGGCTAGGTTATAAATTTGTTCAGTTGCACTCTCTTGAATGTAGTCGTGGATGTCATCAGACGTGATACGACCAAGCAAAATTCCAGTACTACTAGTAACTGCAATAACATTTAAATCGTACTCTTGAAACATATCAGCGACATTTTGCATAAGGTCCATATCATTTGCAACATGTGGTTTGTAGTGATCGATCTGCGCTGACTCGATATTTTGCTTTAGTGTCTTTGTAAAATCAAAAAGTATAAGATCTTCAAGCGGAATAGCGTATTGTAAAACGCCATTTTTATCGATAATAAAAAGCTGTGAGATATTTTCTAACTTGCCTTCTTGCTTTTCTCGTCTAAGTCTTGCTACTGCATTGCCAAGCTTTTCTTCAAGGTGAGCCGAAAAAAGCTCTGTTTGCATGTGCGCACCGGCTCTATCTTCTTCGTAGCTTCTAAGTCTTAAAATTTCATTTTGGTTTTCTCTATCAAGTTCGTTAAAGAGCTCTCTAGCTTTATCTTCGTCGATATCCTCGATGTATTGAAGCAAATCAGTCGCATCATCGCTCTCTAGCTCTTCAAGTGCTTCTACGATCTTTTCAGCTGGTAGTTGTTCGATCACATCTTTTAGCATGTGATCAGGTAATTCGATAGCAACGTCGCCTAAAATTTCAGGATCTAGCTTTTCAAGATAGTGAGCAAAAAGCTCTTCGTCGTGTTTCTTTAGTGTTTTTAGGTGCTGGGCTAGCTCATAAGGTGAGAGTTCGTTATCTTCTAAATTTTCATCTAAATGCTGATCTATCAGCTCTTTTGCTTCTTCTAGTTCTTGGCTCAAGTTTTACCTTTAAAATTCTATTACATTAGGGAAAAATTCCACTTTGTGGTACTCTTTTTCATTATTTAAAGCATTTTTTATTAGCTCGTCATTTTTGATAACAACTGCTTTAAATTTAGCTGATTCTTTCTTATCCTCTAGGCTTTTAACGACTTTTATTGCACTTTCTGGATTGATAGGTTTATTGTCCCTATAAAGACCAAAATGAAGGTGTGGTCCTGTGCTCATACCGCTTGTGCCAACGTAGGCTATAAGCGTGCCTTGCTTGACTTTTAAACCACCTTTCATACCTTTAGCAAAGCCATTTAGATGAGCATAAAGCGTCTCATAGCCACCAGCATGAGAGATGATAACGGTTCTGCCATATCCACTTTTTTGTCCGACAAATTTAACCGTACCATCGCCTGCGGCTTTGATTGGTGTGCCTTTTGGAGCACCGTAGTCAACGCCAAGGTGTGCTCTATATCTTTGAAGAATAGGGTGCCATCTTTTTAGGGTAAAAGCTGATGTGATTCTAGCGTTTGCAAGAGGGCGAACAAGTAAAAATTTATCATTCTTCTTGCCATTTTTATCATAAAATTTATCTTCAAATTTATACATAACATATCGTTTATTTTTTGTTTCTATCATCGCAGCATAAATTTCTGGAGTGCCAAAAGAGCGGCCCATACGTATTTTTTGATTATAAACGATAGCAATCGTATCGCCTTTATTTATCTTTTTAAAATCAATGTCACTTCCTTTAAAAATTTCTTTAAAGCCAAGAGCTAGCGTGCCAGAGCCAGTGTAGTCAAAAATGTCTTCAGAGACTGATTTGTCCACCTTTAAGGCTAAAAATTTATCCTCACTTTGATAAGAGATGGGAAGAAATTCGAGCTTAAATTTATCATTGTCATCTCTAAAAATATGCATTTGAAGCTCGTCACTAACAGGGATTAGTACTTGTTTGGTATTGCCATTATCGTCTTTATAAATTTGATACTTTGTGCCAGCGATGATCTCTTCTGTTAGCTCTTGATCTTCGGTTGCTAAGTTATAGTAAAGTGAAAGTGGGATTTTGTTTGTCTCTAAGAAATTTAAGAAGTTACTTCCATTTGGCCAGCTAAGCTCGTCGACACTTGGCTTTATAGCGTATAAATTTATAGATAATATTGCAAAAATTATAAAAATACGAGGCATTAATATCCTTTTAAAAAGCTGGTGGGATTTTAACTAAAACTTGCTTTAATTTTGCAAAAGATAAAGCATTTTAGGCTATAATCGCTCTAAAAATTTAAACTTAGGAGATATTTTTGAAACGTATATTTGTGATTTTATCGCTAGTTTTTGGCTTTGCTTTTGGGGCTGATTTTTCCTTAAATGAGTATAGAACTCCTATAATTAGCGTCGATAGTGATGGCACAGCGACGATAGTTGATAGTCCAGAAATTTTAATCGGCTCAAGTGGTGTCGTACTTCATAAATTTGATACTGATAGCTCTATCATCGCAAGAGTTAGTGTTATCTCAAAAAATTCTGGCTTTGCTAAGATTAGATTTGAGGTGTTTGATCTGCTTGAGCAAAAGGCGCTCCCACTTCCAGGCATTGCACCTGCAAATGGCGATATGGTCGTGCTAAACTATCTTTATAATCGCTCATTAATCATTGTGCCAAATAAAGAAATTTATGAAGAGATCACTTCTGCGTTTCCAAATATGATATTTATCCACCCAGATATTATAGGAGCGTATCTAAGCTACGAATACAAGCCAAATCCAAGCAGAGATGACTTTAGAAAGATGTGTGCTCAAAGCGCAGCTGGTCTAATTTTCGTAGCGATGGATGGCAGAAGCGTTTTTGCTGATTGCCAAAGCTTTAAAGTGCTAAAAGAATTTAAAAGTGGCGAGGTTGAGTACTATCAGCTGCCATTTTATACAAGAGTTAGCGACATAGACACTGTATTTTGGAAGCTAAATAGCGAGCACATCAACAACTACGACGCTCACTACGAAAAACTTTTCGAAGAAGATAACTGATAAATGAGCCGTTTGTCCTTAAGTAAGCAAAGCTTAAAAGAGTTTTTAAATTTACTTCCAACGCTTAAGGACAAAGAGCTCTTTCACTACGCCTCAAGCCTTAGTTTTCACACGATCTTATCGATCATTCCGATACTTCTTATATCATTTTCTATCTTTACAAAACTGCCTAGTTTTGAGGATTATTACGCCAAGATTCAGGACTTTATATTTTCGGCTCTTTTGCCAAGTAACCAAGAGATCATCTCAAACTATTTGCAAAATTTCTTACAAAATAGCGGAAATTTAGGCTTAGTTGGCTTTGTGGCGATGATATTTACATCGGCTATGTTTTTTAGCGACTACGAGTATGTAGTTTTGAAAGTGACACGTGCAAGTAAGGCTAGAGGATTTTGGTCAGCACTTAGCTCGTATTGGACGCTTATCACGCTTGCGCCACTTGGTCTTGCTGGTAGTTTTTATCTTTCAAGCCTCATTCAAGAGATGCTAAACTCAAACGTGATCACAAACTCGATAAATTTTTTAAGCATATTCCCATATCTCATCATCTGGGCAATATTTTGCATCACATACCTCATCTCAGTAAATGACGAGATAAAGTTTAAAAGCGCACTTTTTAGCTCGTTTGCAGCCTCGCTTGTTTGGTATATTGGTAAGTCAGCCTTTGTCTACTACGTCCTTTATAACAAAACCTATCTAAGCGTCTATGGCTCGTTTTCGGCTGTGCTTTTCTTTTTTGTTTGGATCTATATATCGTGGATCATCTTTTTATATGGGCTAAAGCTTTGTGCTTATCTCTCAAACAGCTCAAAATTTAAAAGATAAATTTAATAGTTCGTGCCAGCTGGCGTGATTTGTATTATTTTATGTAGAATATTATGTAAAATTAGCGTTTAAACTCGCAAATTTCTATCTTTACGCCAAGTTCTTTACTAAATTCTTTAGTCTTTTTCTCTAGCTCATCTTTGTCAAAGCAGATAAGATCTATGTAAGATCGCATCTCGCCATTTGCTTCACCTATGATCTCGCAAATTTCACTCTCTTTTAGCACATCTGAAATTTTGTTTTTGCTATCAACGCCAAACTGTATGTCACCACCGTGAGATATGGCTAAAAAGCAAAAATTTATGCCAAGCTCAAAAGCTTCGTTATAGGTATCGCTTGCGCCGTCGTAGTATTCGTTTAGTAGCTCGCTAAGAGATGTATATCCTGTGAAAACGTCGTCACGTAGCTTGTTTGAGCGAGGTTCTAGCTCATAGACTATAAAATTCTTAAGCGGCTCGTTTGAGGCTTCTTTACCAAATTTTTCATCTATAAGATCGGCAAAGTCGATCAGTGGTACGCCTTTTTCTCTTGGCTTGTCTATTATTTCAAACTCTCCAAGCATATTTATCATGATCATCTCACCAACTACGTTGTCACAAAGTATGAGTGATAATGTATATGCCTTATTTTCATCTTCGCTTTTAAGCTTACTTAGAGTCTCGTTATATAGGCACATATCTACGCTTTTGTCGTTAAAATTTGCATAGACCATGATTTCATTTGCATCAACGCTTACGCCATACATTTGTATAGTAGCGACGTTTCGTGGTGCACGTGGTTTGCCAAGTGTGCAAGTAAGCTTTGCCTCATACTCTTTTGGCATGCGCGATTTTATAAATTTAAGCCACAAAAGCCTGTGCTTTAGTCCTTCTGGAGTGAGTACTAGATCGATCTTTCCATCAATAAGGCCTATCATAAAAGTTGGATCAACTAAACATAAATTTAGCGCTTCTTCGGTCATTTTGCTTGCAGCTTCAAAATTTTTATCTTCTAAATTTTGTTTGATGGCGTCTAAATTTTTGCCAAACTCGCTCCAAAATTTATCAACTCTGCTTGCAAAGCTAGAGCTCT
The DNA here is from genome assembly GCF_002914195.1 of Campylobacter concisus. Classification (GTDB taxonomy): domain Bacteria; phylum Campylobacterota; class Campylobacteria; order Campylobacterales; family Campylobacteraceae; genus Campylobacter_A; species Campylobacter_A concisus_M. The sequence continues at coordinate 407,022 of NZ_PPAU01000090.1, forward strand.
TTTTAGAAAACCACATTTTTATCCTTGTTTATTAAAATTTTCAACATTTTTTTGCGTATAAATTTTCATCGATGGAAATTCTAAGGCACTTAGCTTGTCATATCCTTCTTCATTAAAAACACATCCTGTATCGATATTGGCGCTATTTGTATAGAGCTTAGCCTCACGAACTGGCGTGTGTCCGTAGACATTAAATATGCCTTCAACTTGCATCATATCGCCTCTGCCTGATAGTACATGCCTTCTAAACTCATCTCTTGAGCTATCATCATCTCTTAAACCCCAAAATTTACCAACAGCCGAGTGAGAGACGACCAAATGCTCGCCATTTTGGTTTTTGTGGTCTTTAAACTCTAAATATACTGGACTACTCTCTAAAAATTCTATGTGTCTTTGTTTAAAATTTAGGCTTTGAGCTAGGTATGATCCATATGTCGCCACGCCACCATTATTGAAAAACCAACTCGTGTCAAACGGTGCTTGGTTGTTTAAAAATTCATATTTATTGCTTAGTAACCTTCTTTCGTGGTTTCCCATTACCATTTTATAGTTGTTTTGCATGATAAGCTCGACTACATCGCAACTAAAAAGCCCCCGATCTATCACATCTCCGACAAAGCAAATTTGTGATTTTTCTTTGTCTGGAAACTGCTTGATAAGCTCTAAAAGTGTATTAAAACAGCCGTGCACATCGCCTATGATATAAATTTGCTCGCTCAATTTTTCTCCTTTGTGCCAAATTTTAGTCTATTAAGCTTAAAAATGTAGTGTTAAGAAAACACTTTTGTATAGCTGTACTATATTGGCGTAATGCTAGCGATATATAAAGTTAAAACCTAGTAAAAGATATTTAAAATTTAAGGAATTTAAAGTAGAAGGGAGCCTAAGCTCCCTAAAATCATTGTGCGTAAAAGCCGCTAACCTTACCGGTTAGGTCAATCATGATGTTTTTCATTTGAGTGTAGTGCTCAAGTATGATCTTGTGTGTTTCGCGGCCGATACCTGAGTTTTTATATCCACCAAATGGGCTACCTGCTGGGATTTGGTTGTAGGTGTTGATCCATACCCTGCCAGTTTCCATAGACCTTGCAACGCGAAGTGCTTTTGTGATGTCTTGCGTGAAAATTCCGCCACCTAGGCCATATTCGCTGTCATTTACCATTTTGATAAGCTCGGCTTCATCTTTAAATTTGATGACAACGCCAACTGGTCCAAAAATTTCTTCTTGAGCCACTCTCATATCGTTTGTCACATCAACTAGCAGCGTTGGCTCGACAAATGCACCCTTGTCGCAACCATTTGCAGTGTAAGCTTTGCCTCCGACTGCTACTTTTGCACCTTCTTTTTTGCCGATCTCGACGTAGTTTAGAATTTGCTCAGCTTGTTTTTTATTGATTTGTGAGCCCATTTGAGTGCTAGGATCTAACGGATCGCCAACTTTTATGGTACTAAATTTCTTCACCGCAGCCTCTATAAATTTGTCGTAAAAGCTCTCTTCTACGAAAATTCTTGAACCTGCGCAGCAAACTTGACCTTGGTTAAACAAAATGCCAAGCTGAAGGCCATCAAGCGCTTTGTCTAAATTTGCGTCGCTAAAGAAGATATTTGCGCTCTTGCCGCCAAGCTCAAGTGTAGCTGGGATGATACGGCGAGCAGCAGCTATGGCGATATCGCGGCCGATCTCGGTTGAACCAGTAAATGCTAGCTTATCAAGGCCTGGATGATTTTTAATCCACTCGCCGCTTTTGCTACCTTTGCCAGTTATGATGTTTATAAGGCCTTTTGGCAAAATTTTATCTATCAGCCTAAATAGCTCAAGCACGCTTAGACTTGTCTCGCTTGAAGGCTTAAATACGCTCGCATCGCCTGCTGCAATCACTGGAGCTAGCTTCCAAGCTGCCATTAAAAATGGAAAATTCCAAGGTACGATCTGACCCACAACACCTATTGGCTCACGCAAAACGATAGAGAGCTGCTTCTCGTCAAGGACATTTGCGCTACCTTCTTCGCCCATGATAACGCCAGCAAAGTACCTAAAATGCTCTGCTGCAAAAGGAATATCGACATTTAGCGTCTCGCGGATCGGCTTGCCATTATCCATGCTCTCGACTTTTGCCAAGTGCTCTTTGTTTTCATCGATGATATCAGCGATCTTGTTTAGTAGCTTTGCACGCTCGCTAACTGTGGTATGTTTAAATTTCTTAAAAGCCTCACGTGCAGCACGAACTGCGTCATTTACATCTTCTTCGGTAGCATCAGCGATCTTTGCAAGGTGCTCGCCGTTTGCTGGATTTTTTGCATCAAGTGTAGCGCCGTCTTTTGCGTCGCGCCACTCACCATTTATGAAAAGCCCATATTTTTCTAGTAGTTTCATACTTTTCTCCTTGATTAAGATTTTGTAAAAGGATTATAATATTAATAAAATTTATCAAAAATAAATTTTGGACATAAATTATCTTTTTTAATAAATTTTATTATTTAGAGTAGGATTATTTTAAAATTTAACTCTGCCAAGAGAGCAAAAACGTAGTCTCGCCATCAAGTTTGCTTTGGCATTTTACGACGATATCATTTTTCTTGCAGCACTCTTTTACCAAATTTAGCCCTATGCCAAAGCCGCCTTGATCGTCGTTAAATCTCGTGTAGCGATCAAAAATTTTCATCTGATCCTCTTTGCTTATGCCTCGACCGGTGTTACTTATGCTAAAGAAATTTGGCTCTAAAACGATGCTAACCTTTGAATTTGGCGCTGCGTATTTGGAGGCGTTGCTAAGAAGGTTGTCTAAAATTTTGCTCACATCCCCAAGATCTGCATTTATAAGGCTTGGCTTTAGGCTAGTATCTATCTCAAGTCCGCGTTTGGCAAAAAATGGTGAGAAATAGTTCAGTCTTTGTGTGGTTAGTAAATTTAGATCTATGAGCTCTTTTTTGCTAGGCTTATCTAGGTTAAAGCTTAGATGAACGAGCGCGTCATAAATGTTATTTAGGCTCTTTGCGGCAAGGCTGATATTGTTAAAACGCTTTAAATTTCTCTCATTTAGGTTGTCAAGATCGGCTGTTTCTATGCTCATGGAGATGACGCTTAGAGGTGTGTTTATCTCGTGTGTTGAGTCTTTTATAAAGCGGTTTAGTGTATCTATCTTTTCATAAAGCGGTCTTAGGCTCAGTTTTGCGAGGTAAAAGGCGACAAAGAGCAGGGCAAAAAAGAAAAAGAGCGCCTTTAGCGTGGTTGAAATTTGTAAAGATAAAATTTCAGCCTTGATATCTTTGCCAACTAGAAAAATATCTGCGTACGAGAGTTCGTCTGTGGTGTTGTCCTCCATGTACTGGATCTTTTCAAATATCGCGACCTTGCCGCCGATCAAATTTACATTTTTGCTTTTGTCTATCTTTTGGCAGTCAAAGTCTTTGTAAATTTTCTCACCATTTTTTAGCACGATGCAAGCATGCACGCCTTTTTCTTTTGTTAGACTTGAAATTGAGTCAAGTCCATTCATTCTAGCTTTCATGTAAATGCCCATTTTTATCTCTTTTAAAGACTTCACCTCGTTTAAAATGAGCGCTTCTTTTTTGTTTTTATAGTCGTGTATGAAAAAATATCCTAAAAATATCACAGTGCTAACAAGATAAAGGGATAAAATTTTAAATAAAATTTGCGTCTTTTCAGACATAGACATAGCCGTCCCCACGCCTATTTAAAATGGCATCTTTGCCTAAAATTTGGCGTAAATTTTTGATATAGACACGAAGGCTAAGCTCGCTTGGCTCCTCGTCAAATTTCCAAATTTTATTAAAAATTTCATCTTTGGTTAAAATTTTGCCTTTATTTTGCAAAAATAGCGCGAGTAGGTCGCTCTCTTTACTTGAGATATTTACATTTTTGCCACCTTTGCTTAGCGTCTTGCTCTGCGGATGAAAGCTAAACTCGCTTGAAATTTTGATCGCATCGCCACTGTGATGAGAGAAATTTCTCTTTAGAAGCGCCTGTATACGGATAAGCAGCTCTTTTAGCTCAAATGGCTTTTTTAGATAGTCGTCGCAGCCACTTTTGTAGCCTTTTTCAAGATCGTCAATAGTATTTAGCGAGGTGGTAAAGATGCTAGGTGCGCTAACACCTAGCTCTCTTAAGGAAGAAAGAAGTGAAAAGCCATCTCCTTGCGGGAGTTTGACGTCAAGTATAAGCAGGTCGAAATTTTGCTCGTAGGCGAGATCAAGCGCTTCTTTGGCATTATTTGAAGTGGTTACCTCATAGCCATTTTCGACTAGATACTCACTGATGAGATCAAGTAAAATTTCATCATCTTCAACGAGCAAAATTCTAACCATCAAGCACCTTTACATACCTTTTTTCATTTCGTCTTTTTTCATGCCCATGTCGTCTTTCTTCATTTCATCTTTCATGCCCATGTCGTCTTTTTTCATTTCATCTTTCATGCCCATGTCGTCTTTTTTCATCTCATCTTTTTTTACCATGGGTTTTTTAGCCATGTCATCTTTCATCATCTGCTCTTTCTTCATCATCTCGTCTTTGCCCATGTCATCTTTTTTCATCATTTCAGTAGCATTTGCAAGACCACCAAACATAAACATAGCACCAAGTGCAACTAGTAGTAATTTCTTCATAACGTCTCCTTTAAATGAAATATGATGAAATACTATCTCTTTAGTGTTAAGTGAGTGTGAATTTACGCAAATACAAAATATATAACTGGAAGCGTGATAAATGAAAAAAGCACGCCTATGGCCACTGAGGATATGGCCAGAGAGCTATCAAGTCCAGCTTTTATGACCATCGCACTTGCAAGGGCTGATGTTGGCATCGCACATTGAAAGAGACCAACGACCCAAGTTTTGCTCATCTGGATACCTGAAATTTTTAAGACGATAAAAAATACGATCGCTGGCAAGATCATCTTACATAAAAGCACGACGCTAACGCCCTTATATGTGCTTGTGATGCTATTGAAATTTAATCCAACACCGATAGCAAAAAGTGCTACTGGAGTGACGCTGCCTTCAAACATCCTAAGTGGTGCAAAGATAAATTCTGGCAAAGGGACTTCTTTTAAGATAAGAGCCATAATAAGCGCGATAAATGGTGGAAATTTTAAAATTTTCATCGTATTTTGAAATAGAGAAACCTTCTCTGGTGCAGCAAAAGAGAGGATGAGTGGCCCAAGGATCGAAAGAGGGATACCAGTGGCTATTTGATCGTAAAAGATGACTTCATTTACCATCGCATCGCCAAAGAAGCCCTGAATGACAGGCATACCGACAAATAGGGTATTACCAAAAAGGCTTAGCATGACCATACTAACAGTTGTTACTTTGGTAAATTTAAAGATCTTGCCAAGTACCAATGCCATGACAGCACTGATAGCTGTTGAGCCAAAGCCAATTAAAATTGTATTTATAAGCGAAACATCGACGTTTACGTGATAAATTTTGTCAAAGATTAGCGCAGGCATTGCAAAACAAAGGACAAAATCCACAAATGGGATTGAGTGCTTTTGCTCAACAATGCCGACTTTTTTAGCAAAAAAACCAGTTGCGATTATGAAAAAAATTGCAAAAAGTGGAGTAAAGTTCATAGCATTCTCTTTATAAATCTAAATTTTTACGGAAAATTGATTATAGGACCCATAAGATTAAATTACAATAAACCTTTTTTAAAATTTGCTCTCAAAATTTATGCCTTAATATCAACTTTTTTATAAAATTTATCTCTCTCATCTATCTTTTCTTTACTCTTTAAATCATTCTCAAGATAGCTGATATTATAAATTTCTCTTGTAGATATGCTTTTGCCATTATTTAGACTGATTAAAAATTTACTCTCAAATTTATTAGATAGATTGGCAATAGCGATCGCTCCAGCATCTTTTAGGCTTACGATTTTATCACCTTGCATGAAGCCAATGTCTTTAAAATCCAAGCTATTTAGCTGTACATTATTCATATCTTTTGCCTCTAAATTTATGCTAGTTTTTAGCTCACTTGATGTATTTAGCTTGCCAGTATCGTTATAAAGCTCTTTTACGTCTATCTCTCTACCACTATCAAATTTTAGCCTTATGGTGCCATCTTTGTTTAGCTTCATAGCTATGACGCTATCGCTATCTTGCAAAGATGCGGCAGCTGTGGCTTCATTTGTTATAAAAGCCTTTTTTACCTTTTTTAAATTTGAGATACTAAACTCAAGTCCAGTTGCTTGTTTAAATTCATTTTCCATCGCGATCATTTTGGCTGATTTTGTCTTTTCAAGCTTTGATATATAAGAGTCTGCACTTTCATCAAATTTCTTTAAATTATTGCCAAGATTTTCTATCATCTTGTTGTATGCATCAAACTCAGTGTTATAATCTTTATAAAATTTCATAAAACTATCTTTTTGAAATTTTGTATATGAGAAATTTTCATCTTTTTTGTGCTCTTTGCTTGGCTCAATGATCGGATTAAACTCGCTTAGCCTTGCAGTATCATCAAAACCCACTTTAAGATAGGCAAAATTTTTAAAAGAGCTATCTTTGCCAAAGATATTATTGTGTCTTAGATCGACCCAGCCATCATTTTGGGCATATTTTTTAAAGAAATTATTTATATCATTTTTCTCTATCTTTTCATATCTGTTTTCTGCAGCGAACAAAGTATTTGGATCTGAGGCGTAGTAAGAGTGTCTATAATCAATATCTTTTGTATCCACGTAAAGATCGGGATTGTTTGTGATCGTTGCTTTACGATTTAGCTCTTCTCTTTCTATTTGGTTGTGATTTATGACATTTGTGCTGATAAACTGCCTAAGATCAACCCTTGGCATCACATCGCTTAAATTTGCTATTTTTTCATTTCCGTCTTTGTAATAGCCCCTTACTTTTAGCTTATCAAAGAGTATATCTTTTTGATCTAGCACGCCGTCATTGTTGCTATCAAAGCTAAAAAGATAGCTATTATTTTCTAATTTTGTAGTGCCAAGTTTATCGTTATCGCCGTAAATATCTAAAAATACTTCTACTTCGCCATATTTTGTTTTTAGAGTGTTTGAATAAGCGTAATCGTTTAAATTTTTAAATTTTGTATTTTCTAAGTATCTACTTTTTAGTGTAGATAGCATGCTGCTGCTATCTGAAGCTTTTATATTTTTAAAGTAGGAATTTTCACTAAAATTATAACCTCTAGAAAGCTCGTCGGAGTAAATTTTATTGTTACTGTAGATGAGATTTTTTGAGTAGTTATTTAAAATTTCTTCTACTTTTTGTAGGATTTTGTGTCTGTTTTGCTCTTTGATCTCGGCATCAGTGATATTTATAACTTTGCTTGCTTTGATACTTTCTTTTAAATTTGAAATTTGTTCGTTATTTATCTCTAAACCTTGTTTGTCTTTAAAGGCATGGAGCATATCTGTAGGGTTTTCTAAATCTTTTAAATTTGTAAAGTTATATTTTAAAGGTGCAATATTCATCTAAAATCCTTTTTAAAGATGTTGCAGATAATATCGGATAAATTTAGAAAGTATTTAGGAGTATAATGGTGCCCGAGGTCAAATTAATTTTTGCCTTGACTAATTGCCGATACATGCATAGTTTCGTCAAATTCTTAAAAACGCATTCTATACTAATTTGCTTTAAAAGTCAAATTTAAACTCATGCAAAAAATTATTTTTATTTATTTTTTAAATGCATACCTCGGTCAAGCGTAGCCGCATTTTTGAGATAGGCGAGAAAATCGGCGAAGCGTAAAAAAAATACAAATTTGTTTTTCTCTTTCCACTTTTAGGCGTCGCCCTCTCTTTGGGGAGAGGTCGCCGAATAACACATCTATGGGGGACTTGTCCCCCATACCCCCGGCGTCTTTTTCCAAGGATAAAAAGGGGATATAAAGAGATGGACTTTTTATGCTTTCTTGGTTTTGCATATATATCTATATATATTATTAAGAAAACGGCAAAAACTCGCGCAAACGCCGTATTCCCAGACGCGCGCGAGGGGTCAGAGGCTAAAGGCTTAACCCGTTTTCAGGCTGACTTATTCGCGGAACATAGCTAAGAAGGCCGCTTTTTATTCCCTCGAAGTTGGCAGGAGGATACTCTCCTGAAATAATACTATCAAGCCCAAGTAAGAGAGAGTGACCCTTTGGCTCAATGCAGAGCTTTTTGCTATTAATCAATTCAGACAATAGCGTAGCTTGACCGAGGTAAAAGTGATCGTTAGCGGTAACACCAAAACCCTCTTGATTCTTTTGCAGTTCGGCAATCTGAGCGTCCTTTTGTTTGACAAGCCCCACAGTATCCTTTAAAGTCTTTTGCAGTAGCTCGTTTTGTTTTTGGAGGCTATCAAGAGTTTTCAGCAACCCCTCATTTTCTTTCTTGATAGCGTCGACATCTACATCAGGCTTTGAAACAATGCCACCAAAAAACGCCTTAGCAATCTTGTTGTCTTTAAGATTCGTAGCTTGCGCAGCTTCCGCCTTATAACGTTCAACGTCATTTAAGACGGGCATATAGCTTCGTATCTGCTCATGCGCGGCATAACCCAAAGCGACGGCTTCTGATACAAATGCATATACCTTATCCCGATCCAAGATACCAAAGCTGTTTTTTAAATTAGCAAATTCAGTCTCGGCCTCAGTAACAACCCGCTTCGAGTTTTTGATTTTTTGAATTCTTTCTACAATCTTAGCCATCTCGTCATCGACATTCACATCGGCAGGCATTTTTTTAAGCTCAGCTAGCTCATTTTTAAGCAATCGGTTTTCTTGCTCCAAAGCCGCATAATCCTCGCGCTTGCCCCCTTGTTGCTGTAGCTCGGCGCGGGCTTGTTTATTCGCTTCTTTGAGTTGCCTCTCTAGCTCTTTTATTTGTTTTTTTGCCTCAGCCAAATCTTTTTTGGCTTCTCCAAGCTTGACTTGCAGAGGCTCCTGCAGGCTCATAGCTTGACGATATTGACGAGGGCTGAGATGCGTTCGCTTCGTGATTTTTTTACTGATGCCGCGCTCCATGCCGAGGGCTTGCGCGATTTCCGTCTGAATTTGACTGATAAGGTTAGGCTTTCCAAAATTTCGACGATGTAGAGAGTTCCCGCCTTCATCCAGAGAAAACATAGCGATATGAACGTGATCGTTTAGGATAAAAGGCCTTTGATCGCCAGATGAGAGCCCTAACTCATCCATCTCATCGTCGGTGGCTAGATGACCCTCATCGCGATGCCGAGTCCAAAAAACGGTTCGATAGCCGAGCCTTTTTTCTAAAATTTTAACTACCTTTTCGACATCCTCGCGAGTGTGAAAATCACGCAAATTCACCGTAGCTTCCCAATAGATAGATTCGGCATTGTAGCTAGGCGCTCTCCCCGTTCGCGCTCGATAGGCAGCGTCAGCTTCGTCTTTCATTTGCTTAGCCCTAGCCCGAGCTTCCGCAAAGGTGCAAGAATATTCATTATCCTTTGTCCTTTCGCCTTGAACGTTTGAGGCTTGAAAACCTTGCCGAAAATCGTGCCAATATGCGAACTCCGATTTCATCGGATCAATGCGAAAGCAAGATTTAGCATTATTGTCCATTTTTTAAACTTCCTTTGGGTATACTTGTATTATTTTTTTAAAGGGGTCTTGCACCCCTTTAAAAAACGAACGTCGCTTTATGCGATTAGTGAGCTCACTAATCGCTATACCGCGAGGGTATAGCTAAACGTTCGCCCGCAAGGGGGTTTAAACAGAAGCAGAGTTCGCGAGCTCGAACTTTTTCGCAAGCGCCTCAACTTCAGCACGCTCTTCCTCGATTTTCGTCAAAGCGCTTTTCGCAGCTTCCAAAGCGTTTTTCGCTTTGGCTTCGCGTTTGTCAATGCCTTTTATTTTCAGAACAAGAGCATTTAGTTCTTTAACGAGCTTCCCTCGAGGACTTAGCTCTTTTTTCTCTTTTTGTTCCGCAGGTTTTTGCTCTTGCGGTTGAGCGGTTTTTTGGCTCTGCGTTTGAGCAACATTTGCAATAAAATCGTTTGCCATTTAAGGCCTCCTTTTGTTTAGTTTAATTAAAAACATGATAGATCAGAAGTGATTAAAAATTGCTACTAACGGTCGGGATCAATTCAGCAGGCGCAAAGAGGCAAGGCTCGGGCTTTTTTTGCGGCTCGCTTTCATTTATTTTTAACGGCGATTTTTCTAAAATTGCCGTGCGTTCTCGCTTCGGAAATAGCTCGGCCATTTTTGCCTTTTTTTCATCTAGGCTTAGATCAAAATATTCCTCGGTATCGAGCAGCTCTTCAATTAGAGAATCACGAGTTTTGCTAGAAATATCAGACATAAGCCCCCGCGACCAAAGTTCCGTATGCCAAGTCTCGTGGACTTCGACTTTTATTTCGCCGAAAATATCGCGGTGCAAGTGATAGTTATAAAGCCAATCTATGCTTTCCGCGCCATACTCACGCGCGAGCTTGCGGTTTGCGCGAGCCTCTTTTTCTTGTGCCCGTTGCCGTTCAAGGACAAAGTTTAAATACGAAGCCGCACGCGACGGCGACAATGCAGGCATTAAGCCGTTTTGATAGTTCGAAAAAAGCAAGCGGATTAAGTGAATTAACCCCGCTTTGTTCTTTTGTTGCCGTGCTGCAATTTTTAGGGCTTTTAGTTGCCGTTCAGAGAGAAAAACCCGGCAGTTGCAGGCATGATATCGATCGCCATTTTTTGCCCGCAAATCTAGATCAAGAGGTTTTGCGTTTTCTTTTTTACTCGTCTTTTTGGGCTTGCGATTTCTTTTAATGCTCGACGGGAATATGACGACCTTCTCCAAAATATATGGCGCTCTGTTTTCAGGCGACATTTCAGAGGACATCTTTGCGCGATTTTTCTTAGTTCCAAAGGTGCTATTCCAAGCTTCTAAAAGCTGATTCATAAATATATCGAGCTCAATATATGCATTCGGGTACTTCTTTGCTAGCTGAAAATTTTGCATGCTGTGTAAAATTTTGCAATCCTGTAAGCCCTTAATTTTATCGCATCTATAGGTTTTCTTTTTGTCCCCCTCGTACTCACTCACAGTTTTGCGGAGTAGCTTCGAAACATCATAACCGAGGATTTGCGCTGTTTTCGCCTGCAAATTCCACTCGCCCGTGCCCTCTTTGAATAGATACTCGGGGCTTAAAACATCGACGGTTACGGCTTTGCGCGACAAATACCGCTCTAAAATAGCCGCAATTTTTTGACAATGTAGCGGCAAGCAAAAAACCATGGCGTGAATGTGCGGCATACCGCCCCGATGGGCTTCGAATACGTAACTGACAAAGATCGGATATTGCTTTAGCGTTTTCTCGATAAATGTCTTTAGATATTTTTCGAGAGCTCGAGCAGCTTCGACGGCACTCATGCGGCCGCAAGCGCCACGGCGGTGAATGCCAGAATTATGCAGGGTTACGGCGATACCAAGAGCCGTAAAGCCGATTTTTTCGAGAGTTTTCGAGATATCCACGGTTCGCAGTCGGACTTCTCGACCAATGCTAGAGCGAGCAAGAAGCTCATCACCGATCACTTCGCCGTTATCTATGCTTAAAAATTTTCTATCGATAGTCGCCATACAAAGCCCCGATTTTATTAGGATTTAAGCGACTTTTGGATATTATTACATTGTATTTTTTATGTGAGGGGCAAGGCTCCAAAATCTGCCCCCCAAAACAATCAGTCATCATTACATTCAACCCCTAGCAAGACTTCTTTAAAATTAAACAACGAGAGTAGATAACGATCCCACCACTCCGCGAGCTCTCGCAGCATATCTTGAATCTCGATATCGTCATATCGCAAATCGGTATATGCAGCCTCTACGTCGTTCATGCTAGGAATATGGCTCATATACATTTCGATAATATAGTTTGGGATTCCATGATTTACCATCTGCTTCATAGCAAAGGTTTTAAAACTTCCTCGCAAGCCATGCTTTGTGATATTTGCCATCTTTTTTAATAAATAATTGATGACTTGGTCGGCAACGCCGTCAAAAACTAGCCCCTTACCGTTTGATTTTTCAAGCTTTTTCAAATATGTCAAAAGTTCAATCATAGTACCGCTCAGCGGAAGTATAAAATCTTGACGGCTTTTTTCGGTTTTTAACTCGCCCTTCATTCTTGACTTATCAAACTTTACGAGCTTTTTATCCCAATCGATATCATCCCACCGTAACCCAAAAATATTCATACTACGCAAAGCAGTCTCAAGGCCAAAAAGAACTAAAATTCTTTTCTTTAGGGCTATTTTAGGCGTTAAGCAAATATTTTCGAGAAATTTTTTCAAATCTTGCGGATTAACTATTTTTGGGTGATGTTCGGTATTTTTCTTGTTCGGTACCTCGTAATCGTTATTGAATTTGTAGGTTTCAAGGACGTTTTCGGCGATCCAATTATTTTTTTTCGCAAATTTAAGGACGTTGTCGATGACATAAAAGAGCTTCACATTAGTTGCAGGAATATGCTCGCAGACGTTAAAAATTTGAAGTTTAAGATCGCTTACGGAAATATCGGAGATATCCATATCCGCAAGACTCGTGTTTAGGATATGTTTATTTGTTCGAACTTTATAACTATGGATAGTTTTGTTTTTAAACCTAAGCGGGTTTTTCTTTATAAACTCCGTCCAAACCTCTCTAAAGGTTCGAGCGTTTCGCGGCTCTTCCTCTTGATTGACATAGCTAGCGCCTTTTTTAAACGCAGCTTCAAAGGTTATATACGGTATTTCCCCGATTTTCACGAACACGGCTTTTCCGTTTTGCGGAGAGTAAAAGCGAATAACTTTCTTGCCTTTTGGGGAGACTTCCAATTTAAATTTTGGATAGCCGGGGATTGAATAACGGACGGTGTAGTTTTTACCGCCCGTATCTTGCCTTAAAATCCACTCATCGACTTGTTTAAAAGTCATAATAGAGTTTTTTGTTTTTGCCATAGCAAACATCCTTAAAAAAAGATATAGGTTTTCGCCTATTCAGATTAATTATAAGATGTTGACTAGCTATACAAATCTATACAAAAATAACCGTAAAAAGAGGTATTTTCACCTAATGCGATAATTATCGGATTAGATGTATTGACATTACCTTTTTTATTTGTTATATGCGTCTATTAGGGAATTTCGTCAGGCTTTTTAAACTTGAGATTTCGGGATAAATGGTGCCCGAGGTCGGACTCGAACCGACACAAGGTTGCCCTTACCAGATTTTGAGTCTGGCGCGTCTACCAGTTTCACCACTCGGGCTAAAGTTAAGATTGAAAATTAATTTTTGTATGAGAGGAAAAAAGGGGAGAGTTGCTCCCCGAAAAAGAAAATTATTTCTTTTTACCTTTTTTAGCAGCACCAGCAGCAACTGCTTCTTTAAGTTTTTTGCCAACTTTGAATTTAACTGCTTTGCTAGCAGGAACGTCGATAACTTTTTTAGTTCCTGGAACTCTAGCTTTTCTTGCAGCTCTGTCAGCAGTACCGAAAGTACCAAAGCCTATAAAGCTAATTGTATCGCCTTTTTCAAGAACTGCTTGGATTGTCTCCAAAGTAGCATCAACAACTTTTAGAGTATCTTTTTTTGAAAGACCAGCCTTATCGGCAACAGCTTGAATAAATTCAGCTTTTTTCATGAACCATCCTTTTAAGAAGTTATGTGGCTATATTACACTCTTTTAAAAAAAAATACAATACTTTTTCCCCAAATTTAGCTCTTTTTTACGTTTTTTTAACAAAAAATGCAATTTTTTTAAAAATTTACTCGCAAATTTCAAACATAAGCTCGGTCTTTAGACCAATCTTTTTCATATCAATAAGCTTTAAATTTTTAAAATTTAAGCTCATTAGTTCATCTTTATTTTTTATAAGCTTATTTGCTATCTGACGCAAGACTTCGCCTCTATATGCTTTTGTGTGATGACTCACTATTTTTTTATTTTTTACAAAACAAAAAGTTATGTATTCCTTTTTTATAGTGTAAAATTTTTCATAAAACTTAGCTCTAAGGTCTAAAATTTCATCATTTTGTAAAAATTCATCAACCGCTTTACTAAATTTTTTTTCATAAAATTTTGAAATTTCAAAGCCACCTAGCTTTTCACCTTGCTTTAGTTTGTATTCTGGTATCTCATCTTTTGCTAAGATAGGCCCAAATAAATTTGAAAATATTAAAACATTATTATCTATATATTTTTGTGCCTCATTGTCTAAACCACGATAGTTTAGACGCTTATAAGCTACGCCATCATACCTTAAAATAGCTTTTATGCTGCCTTTTTGAGATAGGCTTTCTCGCAGCTGCTTGCTCTCTTCAAGCTCTTTTAGCCCAAAAAGCTTTTTTATCTCGTCTAAATTTGCGTTTTTTAAAAACTCATCATATCTGTTTAAATTTTCAACTCTTTTGTCAAAAAGTTCTGGAAATATCAAATCCTTGCCATTAAATTTATTATTCGTATTTAGAGAAATTTTGCTTTCGCTTGGAGAAAAGAGAATTTTTAATGCCATTTTTCTTACCTAATTTTATATATAAATTTTTGTTGGATTATACAATAAACTTTTTATGCTAAAAAAAATCAAATTTTTACCGATATAAAAACAAGCGGAATCATTTTTGCTTAGAGTGAATAAAAAATTTAGGAAAAATTATGAGAATAACAAACCAACTACGTTTTAGTCAGACTTTGCATGACTACCAAAAAAATATGACTGGTGTAAATAAAAGCTACAAGCAGCTCTCAAATGGTTTGAAAATTCAAGATCCATACGATGGTGCTGCGACTTATAATGATGCGATGAGGCTTGATTATGAAGCGACTACTCTCACTCAAGTAGTTGATGCCACTGGTAAATCTGTAAATTTCTCAAAAAATACAGATAATGCATTGCAAGAGTTTGAAAAACAGCTTGAAAATTTTAAGACAAAAGTAGTCCAGGCAGCTAGCAGCGTGCATAGTAAGACATCGCTAGAGGCTTTAGCAAATGATCTTCAAGGTATAAAAAATCACCTTGTGAATATTGCAAATACTTCGGTTAATGGGCAGTTTTTGTTTTCTGGAAGCGCTGTTGATACAAAGCCAATAGATGGTGCAGGAAAATATCAAGGCAACCGTGATTATATGAAGACATCAGCTGGCGCTCAGGTTGAGCTTCCTTATAATATCCCAGGATATGATCTATTTTTAGGAAAAGACGGTGATTACAGTAAAATTTTGACCACAAATGTTCGTTTAGCTGATCAAACTAGAACCGACATCTCTTATGCGCCAAAATTTCTAAACGATAACAGCAAGATAAAAAATATGATTGGGCTAAATTACGCTAGTGATTCAGTGGTTAGAAATGATGGCTCTTACAATGGAACAATAAATCCAGATTATGATTTTTTAGATAATTCAAATGTAAATTTTCCAGATACGTATTTTTTCATGCAAGGCAAAAAGCCAGATGGCACGACATTTACTAGCAAATTTAAGATGAGTGCAAATACAACAATGGCTGGACTTATGGAAAAAATCGGCATGGAATTTGGCAATACAAAAACAACAAAAGTTGTTGATGTAAGTATAAATAACGATGGACAATTTAATATAAAAGATCTTACTAAAGGTAATCAAACTATTGACTTTCATATGGTTGCAGCCACATCAGTAGCACCAAATCGCGGTGCAATCGCTCAAAACAACGCACTTGATGCAGTAAATTCTCTTGAAGATCTTGAAACAATGGCAAATAACGTTCCAAAAACGGTTCATATCACTGAATTTGTAAAGAGCAAATATACTGATAAAGATGGAAATGCGACAAATGCATTTGACTATGATAAGGTTAGATTTGAGAGAAAGGATAACGAGCTAATAGCAAATTTACCGCAAGTAGCTAGAAGAACGGGCGAATATGCAACAGATCAGACAAAGCTAAGCGAAGTTTCTGGTACAAAAGAGAGCTACGATAGAAATTTATATCCAAAAGATGTCGATGCTAGAAAGAGAGAGCTTTTTAATATCGACAACCAAGAGATAAATTTACAAGTAAAGTCAATCACTGGTACAAAATATGACATAAAAGTAAAAATGGGTACAGCAGGGGGTACAAATACTCCAGTGCAATTTGAAATAACATCTACACCACCAGGTGGTACGCCTTCTCCAACTAGAAATTTAACAGTCTATAACTCAGATGAGTTTGGAAGTTACAGAACTTACGCTAGTGATTTTACTTATAGGCAGCTCATGGATATAGTTGCTATGGCAGCAAGTGATAATATCCCAAATCCTCCACATGCAGAAAATGCAAATTTTGATACAGATATAGAAAAAGTAAAAAGAGATCAAAACTATAATGCATATAAAGAAGCTCTATCAAAAACTAAAGGTGCAGTAGAGACAACTTTAGATGATAAGGGCAGAATGGTTTTAACTGATAAGACAAAATCAGTAACAAACATAGAAGTAACTATGCATGATGCAAAAAATAGTGATAAATTTGATGGAGATAGCACTGGTAGAGATACGGCTGGTAATGCTGGCCACCCTCAAGGAAAAGGCTCTGTCTTTAGCTTTAATGAAAATAATGCCTTAACTATTGATGAGCCAAGTACGAGCGTTTTTCAAGACCTTGATAATATGATCGAAGCTGTTAGAAAGGGATATTATAGAGCTGATGCAAATAGCAATGACCCACGAAATACCGGCATGCAAGGCGCATTACAAAGGCTTGATCATTTAATAGATCATGCAAATAAAGAGCTTACAAAGATCGGCTCTCAATCAAAACTTTTAACAGCTACAAAAGAGCGAGCCGAAGTAATGAAAGTGAATGTGCAAACTGTTAAAAATGATGTAATTGACGCAGACTATGCGGAGTCATATCTAAAATTTACGCAGCTTTCACTATCTTATCAAGCAACCCTACAAGCAAGCGCAAAGATAAATCAACTAAGCTTGCTAAATTATTTAAATTAAAATTTAAATCAGCAGGTCACCTAGCTTGCTGATTTTTTAAAATTAAACTCAAGCGTGCTATAATAAGCCTTTTTTATAAAGGATCTAAAATTTTACGACATATCTTATTTACAATTTTTGTTTGCATTTTTATATACTTTGGTATCGCTACAGCTGCTCCAACTGCTGATTTTGTTGGCTCGCTTGGACAAAGCCTTGGTTTTTTAAATATCAAGTATTTTGGACTTATAGCGTATGTTTATCCATTTTTATTGATCATTTTGGGCTATTTTGTCTATAAAAATTTTAAGAAATTTGATTTTGATTTTGCACAGTTTTTAGTAGGGATTTTCCTCTTTTTTGTAGCTTTTTTGATGTTTCAAGCCTTGAGTGCTTCGAGCATAAATGGCGGTATAATTGGAAATTTTATAGTTAGTGCCTTAAAAGAGGTGATCGGCTCTATCGGCACTGCGGTTGCTATACTTATGATGTTTATTATCTCACTTGGGCTTGCTTTTAGGGAAAATTTTATCATTGTTTTAAGAAAGGCTTTTGTAGATAAAGAGATAAAAGTCCATGAAGAGAGAAATTTAAAAGAGATAAAACAAAAACAACTTCCAAAAATCGAACGCAAAAAACAAAAGAATAATGATATAAAAGAAGAAGAACTTATAGAAGCTCAGGTACTAAATGATGATGAGCAGAATTTAGATGAAGAGCTAGAGCCTGAGTCAGAAAAAGAGAGCAGAGCCTCAACTATAAACGGAGTTGAAATTTTAAACGAAGTGGCTGAAAACAAGAAGTTGCTTGATCAAATAGAGCGAGGAAATGTGGAAAAGCCAAAGAATTTTGTCTTGCCACCGCTTAAATTTTTAAACGATCCGCCAAAACGCTCGCACAGTGTCAATGAAACTGAAATCGATCAGCAAATTTCTAATTTGCTTGATAAACTCCGTAAGTTTAAAATAGACGGTGATGTGGTTAGAACTTATACTGGGCCTATCGTCACGACATTTGAGTTTCGCCCAGCTCCGCATATCAAGGTAAGTAAAATTTTAACACTTCAAGATGATCTAGCGATGGCACTAAAAGCTCAAACTATCCGTATTCAAGCGCCGATCCCTGGCAAAGATGTCGTAGGCATCGAGGTGCCAAATCAAAATTTAGAAACAATCTATCTAAAAGAAATTTTAGAGAGCGAAGTCTTTAAAAATGCAAGTAGCCCGCTAACTATGGCACTTGGCAAAGATATCGTCGGTGCCCCTTTTGTGACTGACCTTAAAAAACTACCTCATTTGCTAATCGCAGGCACAACGGGATCAGGTAAGAGTGTGGGTATAAACGCGATGCTTTTAAGCTTACTTTATAGAAATAGCCCGCAAACTTTGCGTCTAATGATGATCGATCCAAAAATGCTTGAATTTAGCATATATAACGACATCCCACACCTTTTGACGCCGGTTATTACAGAGGCTAAAAAGGCGATCACTGCACTTGCCAATATGGTCGCTGAGATGGAGCGAAGATATAAGATAATGAGCCAAACTCGTACGAAAAATATAGAGAGCTACAATGAAAAGATGAAAGAGGAGGGCGGAGAGCAGTTCCCGTACATCGTTGTGATCATTGACGAGCTTGCTGATCTCATGATGACTAGTGGCAAGGATGTGGAGCTTTATATCGGCCGTCTAGCACAGATGGCAAGAGCTAGTGGTATACACTTGATAGTGGCAACCCAGCGCCCAAGCGTTGATGTCGTGACTGGCCTTATAAAGGCAAATTTGCCAAGTAGGATAAGCTATAGAGTAGGGCAGAGAATCGATAGTAAGGTCATCTTGGATCAAATGGGAGCTGAAAGCTTGCTTGGACGAGGAGATATGTTATTTACACCTCCAGGAAGCCCTGGTGTGATAAGGTTACATGCACCATTTGCTAGCGAAAAAGAGATAGAAACGGTTGTAAATTTCTTAAAAGAGCAACAAGATGTAGTTTATGACGAGAAATTTTTAGTAGAAGAAGGTACAAGCGGAAGCGTGGCTGCTGGTCCTCTAGGAGAAGATGAACTTGATGAACTTTACGAAGAGGCCAAAGAGATCATTTTAAGTGAGCAAAAAACGTCGATCAGTTATCTGCAAAGGCGTTTAAAAATAGGGTACAACAAAGCTGCAAACATAATAGAGCAAATGGAGAAAATGGGTGTTTTAAGTCCAGTGAATGCAAAAGGACAAAGAGAAATTTTATAGCTAAAGTCATAAATTATTTTAATTTTAGAATTTTAATTTTTATTAAAATTCTAAAAAGTCTTGACAAAGCACATTAAAATCTATATAATTACAACTCTTAAAAACATTGGGGTATCGCCAAGCGGTAAGGCAACTGGTTTTGGTCCAGTCATTCAGAGGTTCGAATCCTCTTACCCCATCCACTTTTTAAATCCAAAATAATACTTATCGCGGAGTAGAGCAGTGGTAGCTCGTCGGGCTCATAACCCGAAGGTCGGCGGTTCAAATCCGTCCTCCGCAACCAAATACCTCGTATCTTTATCATTTAAAAACTAAACGCCAACCCCCGTGCCATCACGTATATCATCAACATTGAGATGAACGTAGTGTAAGCTACTTTTGATATCTGTATGACCCATAAAAGCCATCAGTTTATGAGCATTAAATCCCTTCAAGCTCACTAACCTAGAAGCCACTGTATGGCGTAATACGTATAATCCGTGAGTGTTGTTTTCTCCCTTATATCATAGATGGTTTCTTACAGCCCACCACATACGATTTGCTATATCGTGGTTTAGATGAGTTATGGGGCACTTGTTTAAGGGTAGGTCTTTGCAGTTATCATAAGCCCCTTGAGATACCCAGTAGTATGTCATACGAAGCACTTGGTCGTCTTTTGTTTCAGTAAAGAGTTTACGAGCCTCTATTTTACTTACGCTCTTAGCTATCTCTAAGCGTTGTTTTATGGCTTTGAAGACTAGAATAGTTTTGTTTTAATATGTAAAAAGAAAGATTAGTAAAAAAAGGTTTCATAACTTTTAAATATAAAAAGAGAAATTCCTATCTACTATATGTTTTATGGATTATTAGTATAAATTTAAAAATGCAGGAGGGGCGAATGCCCCTAATTATTATTTTAAAGTTTGGATGTATTCAGCTACTGCTTTTGCATCTTCGTCGCTCATTGGAGTAGCGATTGGTTTCATCATAGCGCCAAGACCAAATTTATTTGCTCCTGTTTTATAACCCTTTAGTGCCTCTTCGATAGCTGCTGCATCAAGAGATGTTAAAGCTGGAACTTTATTATTGAACATTTTTTCAGCTTTTGCACCATGACAGGCGATGCATTTTTTGTAGATAGCAGCACCATCTGCAGCAAAGGCAGCAGTTGAAAGTAGAGCCGCAACGCTAGAAACAATTAGTAATTTTTTCATTTTTCATCCTTTGTAAAAAAAGTTTATGCATTATAGTACAAAAAGGTAAATTCGCAAGAAGCTAGTTAAAATATTTTGGCTATAATCACCAAATGAATAAAAATGAGCCTATTAAAGCACTTTTTCTAGATCGAGACGGCGTAATAAACGAAGATGCTGGATATGTTTACGAGATAAAAGATTTTAAATTTATCAATGGCATTTTTGACGCATTGAGAGAATTTAGCGATGCTGGCTATAAACTCTTTGTTGTGACAAATCAATCAGGCATCGGCAGAGGCTACTACACGCAGGAGCAGTTTGACGCTCTAAACAAATTTATGCTTGAAAGCTTTAAAAAAGAGCAAATTTTCATCACCAAAGTCTATTTTTGCCCACACGCTCCAGAGCAAAAATGTACCTGCAGAAAGCCAAATCCAAAGATGATACTTGATGCTTGCAAAGAGTTTAATTTAAACCTTGAAAACTCGCTCATGATAGGCGATAAACCAAGCGACGTCGAGGCTGGTAAAAGAGCGGGTGTGGGTAGAAATTTCTTACTTGATGGGATAAATTTTAAAGATGTAAGAGATGTTTTAAATAAGCTAAAAAAGGAAAAATCACTATGAATTTAAACGGAAAAAAGATAGTTATAACTGGCGGCGCTGGCTTTATCGGCTCGGCGCTGGCACATTATTTTGACGAAAATTTTAAAGATGCTCACGTGCTTGTCGTGGATAAATTTAGAAACGACGAGATATTTAGCAACGGCAACCTAAAAAGCTTTGGCCATTTTAAAAATTTACTTGGATTTAAGGGTGAAATTTACGCTGGCGACATCAACGATCATAGCACGCTTGAAAAGATAAAAGGCTTTGCTCCAGACGTCATCTACCACGAGGCAGCGATCTCAGATACGACCGTAAAAGAGCAAGATGAGCTAATAAAAACCAATGTAAATGCCTTTGTAAATTTGCTTGATATCTGCGAGAGTTTGGGCGCAAAGATGATCTATGCAAGCTCAGGGGCGACTTATGGCAACGCAAAGAGCCCACAAACCGTTGGCGAGTGCGAAGCGCCAAATAACGTCTATGGCTTTAGCAAACTAAGCATGGATAATATCAATAAAATTTACGCAAAGTGTGGCGTGAGCGTGGTTGGACTAAGATATTTTAACGTTTTTGGCAAGGGCGAGTTTTTCAAAAACAAAACCGCCTCGATGGTGCTTCAGTTTGGTCTGCAAATTTTAGCTGGCAAGACCCCAAGACTCTTTGAGGGCAGCGACCAGATCAAAAGAGACTTTGTTTACATAAAAGATATCATTGACGCAAACATAAAAGCACTTGACGCGCCAAGTGGCGTCTACAACGCAGCTACTGGTAAGGCTAGAAGCTTTCAAGATATAGCTGACATCTTACAGCGTGAGATCGGTGTAAATTTAGGCAACGAATACATAAAAAACCCATTTATCGGCTCATATCAGTTTCACACCGAGGCTGACGTGGCCCCAGCTAGAGAGGCATTTGGCTTTAGTGCTATGTGGAGCTTAGAAGAGGCAATCAAAGACTACTTGCCAGAGATAAAGAGAATTTATAAGGAAGAGATAAATGGCTAAGAGAGTTAAAATTTTAGTCGTCGGCGATCTCATGTTAGATCACTACATATGGGGCAGCTGCGAGCGCATCTCGCCTGAAGCACCAGTGCAGGTTGTAAAGATAAATAACGAAAACTACACGCTTGGTGGCGCTGGCAATGTGGTGAGAAATCTCCTTTCTCTTGGTGCGAACGTGAGCGTGGCTAGCGTCTTAGGAGATGACGATGCTGGCAAGAAGATAAAAGAGAAGCTTGCTGAGCTAAATGTAAAAGATGAGCTGATCCTTACTGAAAAAGGGCGTGAAAGCTCGATAAAAAGCCGTATCATGGCATCGCACCAGCAAGTTGTCAGGATAGATAAAGAGAGCGTTGTCAAGATAAATTTAGAAGATGAGCTCATCTTAAAAGTAAAAGAAAACCTTGCAAATTTCAAGGCTGTCTTGTTAAGCGACTACGGCAAAGGTGTGCTTAGCAAAAAGGTTTGTCAAGAGATCATAAACGAGTGCGTGAGGCTAAATATCCCAGTGCTCATAGACCCAAAAGGCAGCGACTACTCAAAATACAAAAATGCGACCCTTCTAACGCCAAATAAAAAAGAGGCGAGCGAGGCTACAAATTTAAAGATAAAAGACAAAGCCGAGCTTGAAAAGGCGATAAAGCAGCTAAAAGACGAGCTAAATTTGACCTATTCGATCATCACGATATCAGAAGAGGGTATCGCGCTTTATGACGACAAGCTACACATCTTTGCTGCTAAGGCAAAAGAGGTCTTTGACGTCACTGGCGCTGGAGATACGGTGCTTGCTACACTTGGCTACATGCTAGCAAATGGGGCTGATATAAAAGAGGCGATAAAGATAGCAAATCTCGCAGCAGCCGTTGTAGTGGCTAAGATCGGCAGCGCAACGGCTAGCTTTAGCGAGATCGAACAGCTGTTAAATAGCTCATTTGGAGCAAATTTCGAACACAAGCTTAAAAGTGTTGAGGAGTTAGAAGAAATTTTGAGCCAAAAAGATAAAAAAAAGGTCGTTTTCACAAATGGCTGCTTTGATATCTTACACGCTGGGCACGTAAAATACCTAGCGCGAGCAAGAGAGCTTGGCGATCTTTTGGTCGTTGGGCTAAACTCGGACGCTTCAGTTAAGAGGCTAAAAGGGGAGGCGAGGCCTATAAATTCGCAAGATGATAGAGCCTGCGTGCTAAGCGGGCTAGGATTTGTCGATTACGTCGTGATATTTGATGAGGATACGCCATTAAATTTGATAACAAAGATAAAGCCCGACGTGCTTGTAAAAGGGGCTGATTACAAGGACAAAGAGGTCGTTGGCAGCGATATCGTAAAAGAGGTCAGGCTGATTGATTTTGTCGAGGGCAAAAGCACGACAGGAATAATAAAAAGGATAAAAGATGCTAAAAACAATGATAAAAAATGAGCTCGAGGCTCACCAAAAGATCTTTAGCGAGCATGTAAATTTGCTGGATAGCTTAGAGCGTGCTTGCCAGATGGTAGCTGATACGCTAAAAAATGGCAAAAAGGTGCTGATATGTGGCAACGGCGGCTCTGCGGCGGACGCGCAGCACTTTGCGGCCGAGCTAACTGGCAGATATAAAAGTGAGCGCCAGCCACTACCCGGTATCGCGCTAACTACCGACACTTCGGCACTTACGGCCATTGGCAACGACTACGGCTTTGACTATGTCTTTTCACGTCAGTTTGAGGCTTTAGCGCAGTCTGGCGACTTACTCGTGGCGATCTCAACGAGTGGCAACAGCAAAAACGTCCTTGAAGCTATAAAAAGTGCTAAGAAAATGGGCGTATCGGTACTTGGGCTTAGCGGCAAAGGAGGTGGCGCTATGAATGAGGATTGTGATCTAAATTTAGTCGTTAGCTCAAGCGATACAGCAAGAATTCAAGAGTCGCATATCTTTTTCATACACACGATCTGCCAGGCAGTAGATGAGGCTTTTAGGAGCTAAAATGCAAGAAGCGATGGATAAATTTTTAAGTGATCCTTGCCAGCAAAATGAGGTAAATTTGATAGCGGCTTTAAAAAAGGCTAGCTTTTTCGCTCCGGTGCTTTTAAACCAAGCGCTCGCAAAGCCTGATGGTGGTGTGGCTTATGAAGAAGAGGGCTCAAATATCAAATTTATCCTGCTTGAAGATGAAGGCGAGAAGCTTAGCTATTTTCCAGCATTTACAAGCAAAGAAGCGATGAAGCTTTGGCGAAACGATAGCGAGCAAGAGAGCATTGAGATAGGGCTAAAAGAGTATCTTGCGATGCTAAAAGAGAGTAGTTACGCTGGAATCGTGGTTGATGCTTTTAGCTATGATTTTATTCTTAAAAAAGAGCAGATAGTAAAAATTTTAGACTAAAATTTTTATCGCACTATTGCCAAAGTCGCTGATTTGCTATTTAGCAAGTTTTTATCAATTTTTAGCTAAAATCCCACAAGCTAAATTTAAGGATAAATATGAAAGACAATCTACTTGAATTAACTCAAGATATCGCTTCAGTTGATATCGAAGATTCTATAAAAAATAGCTATCTTGACTACTCTATGAGCGTCATCGTCGGACGTGCTTTGCCTGACGCTAGAGACGGACTAAAGCCAGTTCATAGAAGAATTTTATACGCTATGGATAACCTCGGCGTTGGCAGCAGAAGTGCTTATATGAAGTCAGCTCGTATCGTCGGTGAGGTTATCGGTAAGTACCACCCACATGGCGACACAGCGGTTTATGACGCACTTGTTCGTATGGCTCAGAAATTTTCTATGCGTTATCCAGTCGTTGATGGACAAGGAAACTTTGGCTCGATTGACGGCGACAGCGCAGCTGCGATGCGTTATACCGAAGCTAGAATGACCATGCTTACTGAAGAGCTTTTAAAAGATATCGACAAAGACACGGTTGATTTTGTACCAAACTACGACGATAGAGAGGTTGAGCCAGATGTTTTGCCTAGCCGTGTGCCAAATTTATTATTAAACGGCTCAAGCGGTATTGCTGTCGGTATGGCGACAAATATCCCACCACACAGCCTTGACGAGCTAATAGACGGTCTTTTACTACTTCTTGAAAACAAAGAGGCTACACTTGAAGAGGTAATGGAATTTATAAAAGGTCCAGACTTTCCAACTGGTGGTATCATCTTTGGTAAAAAAGGCATCATAGAGGCCTACCGCACAGGTCGTGGCAGGGTCAAACTAAGAGCCAAAACTCACATAGAAAAAAAGCCAAACAAAGACGTCATCGTCATCGACGAGCTACCATATCAAACAAATAAAGCAAGGCTTATCGAGCAGATCGCTGAGCTAGTAAAAGATAAGCAGATAGAGGGTATTAGCGAGGTTAGAGATGAGTCTGATAAAGACGGCATCCGCGTAGTCATCGAGCTAAAACGCGACGCTATGAGCGATATCGTGCTAAATAATCTCTTTAAATCAACTACAATGGAAAGCACTTTTGGTGTTATTATGCTTGCTATTAATAACAAAGAGCCAAAAGTATTTAACCTTATCGAACTACTTAAGCTATTTCTAAATCACAGAAAAACGGTCATCATTAGAAGAACGATATTTGAGCTTGAAAAAGCGCGCGCAAGAGCCCATATTTTAGAGGGTCTAAAGATCGCACTTGATAATATCGACGAGGTGATAGAGCTTATTAGAAATAGTGCTGATACAGCGGTTGCTAGAGAAGGCTTGATGAGTAAATTTAACCTCTCAGAGCTTCAAGCAAACGCTATCCTTGATATGCGTCTAAGTAAGCTTACAGGCCTAGAGAGAGAAAAACTAGAGGCCGAGCTAGCCGAGCTTATGGCTGAGATCGCAAGACTTGATGAAATTTTAAAGAGCGAGACACTGCTTGAGAATTTGATCAAAGAAGAGCTTCTTGAGATCAAAAATAAATTTAAAGTACCAAGAGTGACTGAGATCGTTGATGACTACGATGATATCGACATTGAAGACCTCATACCAAATGAAAATATGGTTGTAACCATAACTCACCGCGGCTACATCAAGCGTGTGCCAAGCAAGCAGTACGAGAAGCAAAAACGCGGTGGCAAGGGCAAAGTAGCGGTCACGACATATGATGACGATTTTATAGAGAGTTTCTTTACTTCAAATACTCACGATACGCTTATGTTTGTGACTGACCGCGGACAGCTATATTGGCTAAAAGTCTATAAGATCCCAGAGGGAAGCCGCACAGCAAAGGGCAAGGCAGTTGTAAATTTGATCCAGTTGCAGCCTGATGAGAAGATCAAAGCGATCATCCCAACGACTGACTTTGACGAGAGCAAATCGCTAGCATTCTTTACTAAAAATGGCATCGTAAAACGCACAAATTTAAGTGAGTTTAAAAACATTCGCTCAGTTGGTGTAAGAGCGATAAGTCTTGATGAGAACGACGAGCTAGTAACTGCGCTCATCGCTCAAACATACGATGATATGCCAGTAACTGACCCAGAAAATGAGCTAAGCGTTGAGACAGAGGTGCTTGAAGTTGAAGAGCTTCAAAACGAGATCGACGAAGATAATGTAAATGCCGAAGAGGATGCAAACTCAAGCGATGAGACAATGCTATTTGTCGTTACCAAAAAGGGTATGTGTCTTAAATTTAAGATCAGCAAAGTTCGCCAAATGGGAAGAACTGCACGCGGCGTAACTGGCATTAAATTTAAAGAGCCAGGCGATGAGGTCGTAGGTGCAGCAGTAATTGAAAGCAATGATCAAGAAATTTTAAGCATATCTCAAAAAGGTATCGGCAAGCGCACAACCGCTGATGAGTACCGCTTGACAAACCGCGGCGGCAAAGGCGTCATCTGCATGAAGCTAACAAGTAGAACAGGCGATCTTGTGGGCGTTGTGATGGTTGATGAAGAGCAAGATCTTATGGCTCTAACATCAAGTGGTAAGATGATAAGAGTCGATATGCAAAGCATCCGCAAAGCAGGACGTAACACAAGTGGTGTGATCGTCGTAAATGTCGATGGCGATGATGTCGTAAGTATCGCAAGATGCCCTAAGGCAGATGATGGCGAGGACGAGGACGAAGCACCAAGCGAAGATATGGGGCTTTTGGAATAAATTTTGCTATTAAATTTTAAATAAAAGCATAAAAAAGGTTGTTTATGAAGGTTAAAATTTTATCTTTTGCTTTGATGATCGCTGTTTTTGGCGGTTGCTCATTTAATGGCTTTATGGGCGAGCCAACTAGCACATCAAACCGCAACGTAGTCATCCAAAAGGTCGATAAAGACGATCTTAGAGAGGTGATGAAAAAAGAGAAGATGATATATGATAGCGCTCCAAGAGAGACCACTTTTAGAGCCACAGGCGAGGGCATAGCTCCGCTAAATTCGCTCTCATACGCTCAGTCGGTCACTCTTGCAAAAAGAGCAGCGATGGCTGATGCTTATTCTCAGCTTGCTGGTAAGCTTTATGGCGTAAAGATTAACGCTGAAGACACCGTAAGAGACGCGATGTTAAATGATTCATCTATCACTTCAAAGGTTCAAGGTCTTGTAAAAAATGCAAGGATCGTGAATGAAAATTTCAAAGACGGGCTTTATAAGGTAAATATGGAGCTTAAGATAGACGAAGATAAGTGGCGAGAAGTCTTTTCTTACTAACGATACTTTTAAATTTCGCCTTTTGCCTAGAGGAGTTTATCTTCTGGGCAAAGGTAGATACGAAAAATCAAATAGTTGCCTTTGAAGAAATTTCATTTTCAAAGGCGATGACCCTCTCGCCAAATCCAAAACCAAAATTTCTTTGCCAGATAGATGCTTTTAAAGATGAAAATACCACAACTCTTGGCTTTTTAAATTTACACAAAGATGAAATTTTTGACTGCTTTGCTTTAAAAAAAGTGATGATAAAAAATGAGCTTAATGTCAAAAATGCACAGGTCACAAACGCTTCAAATTTGAAAATTTTGCCAGTTAGATTTATGGTGGAATTTAAGCCAAAATCCGCTATCATCGGCACACTTCAATGAAAAAGAGATCAAATGAATATCGTCATAGTAGAAGATGACATCAATATGCGAAAGTCGCTTGAGATCGCACTTGGCGAGTATGAAGAGCTAAACATCAAGAGTTACAAGAGCGCAGTTGAGGCTCTAAAAAAGCTAAGCGACGACACTGATCTAATAATCACCGACATAAACATGCCAAAGATGGACGGACTTGAGTTCATTAAAGAGTTAAACGGCAAATTTGACGTCATCATAATGACTGGAAACGCCACACTTAATAAGGCGATCGAGAGCGTTAGGCTCGGCGTGAAGGACTTTTTAACAAAGCCATTTGACGTCTCAACGCTATATGAGGCGATAAAAAGGGTAGAGGCGCTAAAACAAAAAACTCCAAAAAGCATAAAAAAAGTTGAAAGCAAAAGTGAAAATAACGGCTTTTTAGCCACTTCAAA
Organism: Campylobacter concisus; assembly: GCF_002914195.1. GTDB lineage: Bacteria > Campylobacterota > Campylobacteria > Campylobacterales > Campylobacteraceae > Campylobacter_A > Campylobacter_A concisus_M. Next base: position 435,369 of record NZ_PPAU01000090.1, read on the forward strand.
AGCGCTTGAAGCCACGCAAAATATCGCGCTAAAAGCTGCAAGAACTGACGCTTCAATAATGCTTAGTGGCGAAAGCGGCGTTGGCAAGGAGGTCTTTGCTAAATTTATCCACGCAAACTCACCAAGAAAAGATGCGGCATTTGTTGCTTTAAATATGGCTGCGATCCCTGAAAATTTGATAGAAAGTGAGCTTTTTGGCTTTGAAAAAGGTGCCTTTACCGACGCAGCGACCACAAAAAAAGGGCAGTTTGAGCTGGCAAATGGCGGAACGCTATTTTTAGATGAGATCGGCGAGATGCCTATAAATTTACAGCCAAAATTGCTTCGTGCCTTGCAGGAGCGCGAGATAACAAGGCTTGGCGCTACAAAGAGCGAAAAGATAGACGTTCGCATCATCTGCGCTACGAATGCAAATTTAGAGCTTGCTATGAGGGAGGGTAGATTTAGAGAGGATCTTTTCTACCGCCTAAACACGATCCCACTTTTCATCCCGCCGCTTCGCGAGCGAAAGGATGAAATTTTGCCTATCGCGCAGGATGCTTTGGATAAATGCTGCAAAGAGTATGGCTTTGAGGCTAAAAATTTCTCAAAAGCAGCCAAAGAGGAGCTTTTGGGCTACGACTACCCAGGCAACGTAAGGGAACTCATCTCAGTCGTGCAGCGTGCAGCGATACTAAGCGAGGGCGATGAAATTTTACCAAAAGATCTATTTTTACAAGCCAGAAGCAAAAAATAGCCATAAATTTAAGTAAAATTACGAAAATTAAAAAAGATAAGGAGAGCAGATGAGAAAATTTAACGTAGCTGTCGTTGGTGCTACTGGAGCGGTCGGCGAAGAGCTTTTTAGAGTTATGGAAGAGGTTGATTTCCCAGTTGGAGAGCTTTTGCCGCTTGCTAGCGCAAAAAGTGCTGGTAACGAGATCGAATTTAATGGCAAATATTACAAGGTAAAAGAGCTAACCGAGAAGGTTTTTAGCGAGTATGAGATAGATATTGCTTTTTTTAGTGCGGGCGGTTCAGTCTCAGAGAAATTTGCCAAATTTGCAGCTGATAGTGGCGCAGTAGTCATCGATAACACCAGCCATTTTAGGATGGATAAAGACATTCCTCTTGTTGTACCAGAGTGTAATCCAAGCGACATTGCTATGTGGAAAAATCGCGGTATCATCGCAAATCCAAACTGCTCGACTATCCAAATGGTGCAAATTTTAAAACCACTAAATGACGCTTTTAGTATCAATAGAGTTGATGTTTCTACATACCAAGCAGCAAGCGGTGCTGGCAAAGAGGGCATGGAAGAGCTTGTCATTCAGATGCAAAAATTCTTTGAGTTTAAGCTTGATGAGTGTGAGCCAAAGGTATTTGCGCACCGCCTAGCACTAAATGTGATCCCTCACATCGATGTCTTTTTGGACAATGACTACACAAAAGAAGAGATGAAAATGGTCAATGAAACGCAAAAAATTCTTCACAAAGATATAGAGGTTAGCGCTACCTGCGTGCGTGTGCCAGTGCTTAGGAGCCACTCTGAGGCGATCACCATCCACTTTGATAAAGATGTAAGTGCTGATGCAGCAAGAGAAATTTTAAGCAAAGCTCCAAGCGTCGTCGTAGTCGATAATCCAGCTAAAAAAGAGTATCCGATGCCTACTATCTCAAGCGATACAAACGAGACTTATGTCGGTAGGATCAGAGTTGATAATTACAGACCTAATGTGCTTCATCTTTGGTGTAGTGCCGATCAGATCCGCGTAGGGGCTGCGACAAATGCCGTCAGGATCGCGCAAAAGTGGATTGCGATGCAAGAGTAAATAAGAAGGATTTTTATTGCGTAAGATATTTGAAAAAATTTTGCTTGCTAGCAACAGCTTTACACTTTTTCCAGTAGTTTTTGGACTTTTAGGTGCGATCGTGCTTTTCATCATCGCAAGTTATGATGTTGGCAAGGTGCTTTTAGAGGTTTATAGATATTTCTTCGCCGCAGATTTTCACGTTGAAAATTTCCACTCAGAAGTCGTTGGTGAGATAGTTGGAGCGATCGATCTATACTTGATGGCGCTTGTTCTTTATATATTTAGCTTCGGAATTTACGAGCTTTTCATCTCAGAGATCACACAGTTAAAGCAGTCAAAGCAGAGCAAAGTCTTAGAGGTTCACTCTCTTGATGAGCTAAAAGATAAGCTTGGCAAAGTGATCGTCATGGTCTTAATCGTAAATTTCTTCCAAAGGGTGCTTCACGCAAACTTCACAACTCCGCTTGAGATGGCCTATCTTGCGTCTTCTATCCTTGCACTTTGCCTTGGACTTTACTTCCTTCACAAGGGAGATCACTAAAATTTTAAGCGTTTTTACGCTTAAAATTTCTCCTACATCTTTTCTTTAGCTATTTTTAGGTAATATCCCTTTAAAAATTTAAAGGAAATTTAATGATTTTTATAGACGCTTGTCTTAAAAAACCTACCCCTTATACGCCTGTTTGGATGATGCGCCAAGCTGGTAGATATTTGCCAGAGTATATGCGAGTACGCGCGCAAGCAGGGGATTTTTTGTCACTTTGCAAAGACTACAAAAAGGCTAGCGAAGTCACGCTTCAACCAGTTGAAATTCTAGGCGTTGATGCGGCGATTTTATTTAGCGACATCCTTGTTGTGCCTCTTGAAATGGGTATGGATCTATGTTTTGAAAAGGGCGAGGGTCCAGTTTTTACAGAGCCTTTGCGTGATAAAGCTGCACTTGACGTGCTAAGTATCGAAAAATCGACTAAAAATTTAGCATACGTCTATGACACGATCAAGCTTACAAGAGAAAATTTAGCCAAAGATAAGGCGCTCATTGGCTTTTGCGGCGCACCTTGGACGATAGCTACATACATGATCGAGGGTGGTGGCAGTAAAACTTATGCGGTCTGCAAAAAAATGCTCTATCAAAATCCAGAATTTTTGCATCAAATTTTAGAAAAAGTGACGCAAGCTCTCATCCTTTACGTCAAAGAGCAGATAAGAGCAGGCGTAAATGCGGTGCAAATTTTTGACAGCTGGGCAGCCGCGCTTGAAGAGCAGGCTTATTTTGAGTTTGGATTTAACTACATTAATAAAATAGTTGATAGCGTCAAGGCTGAATTTCCAGAAATTCCAGTCATTGTTTTCCCAAAAGGAATAAGTGGCTATCTGGATAAAATTTCAGGTAAATTTGACGTTTTTGGCGTCGACTGGAGCACGCCGATCGAGCTAGCGAAAGAAAAACTTAGCCCAAGATACGTCCTTCAAGGCAATATGGAGCCAACAAGGCTTTATAGCAAAAAGGCGATAGATGAGGGCATAGATAAAATTTTAAGCACGATGAAAGGCGCGCCACATATTTTCAACCTTGGGCATGGAATTTTGCCTGATGTGCCAGTTGAGAATGCAAAATATTTTATAAAACAGGTACAGACAAAAAGTGCAAGGTAACAAGCCTTGCATCGTCTTTGGACCGATAAATTCTCGCCGTTTTGGTATGAGCCTTGGCATAGATCTAAGTCCTAAACAAAAATCATGTAATTTTGACTGTGTTTATTGTGAGCTAAGTGGCGCTAAAGTAGTCAATGCGATAGAAAATCCGCCAAGTGTTGACGAGATCATAAGCGATTTAAAAGAAGCTTTAAAAACTTATCAAAACATCGACGTCATCACGCTTACAGCAAATGGCGAACCAACTCTTTACCCGCACTTAAAAGAGCTGATAGCAAAAGTAAATGAGCTAAAAGGTAGCGCAAAAACACTTATTTTGAGTAATGGCTCAGGCGTGTGTGACCCAAAAATTTGTGAAGCCTTGCAAGGGCTTGATATAGTGAAATTTAGCCTTGATAGCGCGGTGCAAAGCACATTTAAAAAGATAGACCGCAACAAAAGTGGCATAGAAGTAAATGAGCTTATAAAAGCGATGGCTAAATTTTGCAAGGAATTTAAGGGCGAACTTGTGCTTGAAATTTTGGTTGTGGCTGGATTTAACGACAAAGAAGAGGAATTTATAGCACTCAATGCAGCGATAAATGAGATAGCTCCGCACCGAGTGGATATTGGCACGATAGATCGCCCACCAGCTTATAATGTAAAGGGTGTAGACGCCAAAAAACTAGAGGAGCTAGCCAAGCAGATAAGTGGCGTACCGGTTAATATAGCTAAGGCTCACAAAATAGAGCAAAAGTATAACTTTAGTGAGGATGAAATTCTAGAAATGCTAAGGCGTCGTCCGCAAACTATCGCAAATGTTGAAGAGAATTTTTCTGACTCTTCAAAGCAAACTCTAGCAAAATTCTTGCAACAAGATGTGGTTTATCTAGCAGATGTTGCTGGAGTAAAATTTTACAAACTAAGAGCATAAATGAAAAGAATCCTTACAATACAAGACATCTCGTGCGTTGGCAAATGCTCCCTTACTGTCGCACTTCCGATAATTAGCGCTCAAGGCATCGAAGCATGTATATTGCCTACTGCGCTACTTTCGACCCATACTGGCTTTAAAAATTTCACATTTCGTGATCTGACTGATGAATTTGATGAGATAACACAAGTATGGCACAAAGAAAATATCGCATTTGATGGAATTTATACTGGGTTTTTAGGCAGCTTTAGTCAGCTTGAGCTGATAGAGAAAATTTTTAATGAGTTTAATGACTCTACTCCACTAATACTTGTAGATCCTTGCATGGGCGACAATGGCAAGCTCTATCACGGATTTGATGAAAAATTTGTTATGAAAATGCGTGATCTTTGCACAAAGGCTCACGTCATCACGCCAAATATAACTGAAGCAAGCTTTATGTGCGGGATGCCGTTTTTTGGTAGTGACTATACGCAAGATTATATTTTAGAGTTGCTTGAAGGCTTAGCTAGCTTTGGAGCTAGAAAGATTGTGTTAAAGGGTATTAGATACAAGCAAAATGAATGTGGCATCATAGCTTACGACGCAAAGACAAAAGAGAAAGTAGAGTATTTTCACGAGTTTTTGCCATTTCACACGAGTGGAACCGGAGATATATTTGCTTCTGTGCTTTTTGGCTCACTCATAAATGACGAAAGCATGCAAAATGCCATCAAAAAGGCAGCAAACTTTGTGCTTAGTAGCATTAAAGTCACGCTAAAAGATAAGAGTCGTGCATGGTATGGTGTGCAGTTTGAAAAGGTGCTTGGCACTCTTGCAAAATAGGCGGGCAAACTACTTATTTAAAATTTTTAATAACACAACGATATGGCAAAGATTTATATCTTTGCTAGCTGTTAGAAGTGCTATATCGCCATGCTCTTTTTCTAGTTTCTTTAGCATTTTAAAGCAAGATTGCGCTTTTTCATTATCAAGCTCGAGCTCAAATTTCTCACAAAACTCATCAAATCTAGCTTCTCTATCTTCATGAAACCACTCTCTTAAAGCAGTGCTTGGTGTGATATCTTTTAACCAAAGGAAATTTGAAAATATCTCTTTTCTTATGCCTCTTGGATAGAGTCTATCAACAAAAGCCGCCTTCATATCCAAACTATCATCTTTGATAAAATCATAAATTCTATAAGCTTTAAACATGTTTGTAATTGTAATGCTGTAAGGTTAATGAATAAATTTTTTAGATTAACTTATAATTTTTTAAAATTTACCTTGCGTTTTTTTTTTTTTTTTAAATAGAATAATGCCAAAATTTATTTAAGGAGGTTAAATGAAAATTTCAAATTTGATAGTTTTTTGCACTATCTTATTTTTATTTTCTGGTTGTGTAGCGCCACAATTTACGCCAAAGCCATTATTGCCAGATTCAAAAGGCATAGCAATGGTAAATTCTACACCTTATAACTGTAAAGTTTTAGGCGAAGCAGAGGGAAGTGACGAGGCAAATGGCAGAATGAATCCAACTATTGAAGGGCTTAGACAAGGCGCAATGAATGATCTAAAAAATGAGGCAATTGAGATCGTTGGACTTCGCAAAAGAGTTGTACTTTATATTGTAAATGAATTACCGCTTTGCTACTATGGACAAAATCTTGATATTTGCCCTAGAGGTAGTCAGTTTGCAGCATCTTATAGAATAAAAGCACAAATTTTTGATTGTGGAGATAAAAATTAACCAAGGGTCGGTATAGACCCTTATAAGTTTTTTAACTCTAAAAAAATATCTGAAATAATAAATTTAAATTAAAGCTCGTTTTGATAAAATCCCAATATAAAAATCACTAAAAAGGTCACCATTATGAGAGGCTATAAAATTTTCTCAGGCACAGCAAATATCGAGCTTTCAAAGAAAATTTCACAATATCTGTCGCTTCCACTTAGCGAGGCAAGTATAAAAAGATTTAGCGATGGCGAGATCAGCGTGCAGATCGGCGAGAGTGTGCGTGGGAAAGATGTTTTTGTTATCCAGCCAACATGTGCTCCTGCAAATATAAATTTGATGGAGCTATTAATCCTAACCGACGCTCTAAAACGTAGTAGCGCAAGCTCTATTACAGCGATCGTACCTTATTTTGGCTACGCTAGACAAGATAGAAAAGCAGCTCCTAGAGTGCCGATCACTGCAAAACTAGTGGCAAACATGATGCAAACAGCAGGCATCGACAGGGTCGTCACTATGGATCTTCATGCAGGGCAAATTCAAGGATTTTTTGATATTCCGGTTGATAACCTTTATGGTAGCATCATTTTTAATGATTATGTAAGAGCTAAAAATTTACCAAATCCAATCGTTGCAAGCCCAGATGTAGGCGGTGTTGCTCGTGCTAGAGCTTTAGCTAAAAATTTAAATCTTGACATGGTTATTGTTGATAAGCGCCGCGAAAAAGCAAATGAGAGCGAAGTGATGAATATAATCGGTGACGTAAATGGCAAAGACGTGATCTTGGTCGATGATATGATCGATACGGCTGGCACGATCGTAAAGGCAGCTGAAATTTTTAAAGAGCGTGGCGCAACTAGCGTTATGGCTTTTTGTACACACCCAGTTCTTAGTGGACCAGCTTACGATAGGCTAAGACTAGGCTTTTTGGATGAGCTAGTAGTAACAGATACGATCCCTCTAGCTGAGGAGCTTCCTTGCATAAAAGTGCTAAGTGCGGCTTCTTTATTTGGAGAAGTGATACGCCGTGTATATCACAATGAAAGCGTAAATAGCTTATTTTAATTAATCTTGGCTTTTGCTTTGAGTATTTCAGGCAAAAGCCAAATCTTTCAATATTTATTAGAATTTAATTTTGATAAATCAAAATTTATAGCAAAAAGATAGCCTCTATTTATAGCTGGAATTTTTAAAATTCTAGCCTTCTCTTTAAAAAAATTTGGCATTATGGTTTTACAAAATGGAGTTACTAGAAGGTAAGTATCTGCATATCCGACGGCGATCTTACCACTTAGCACCACGCTTGTTTGCTTTGCTAAATTTGTGCTTAGCTCATCTTTTTGAGCTTTGCTTAGAAGCACGTTTAGCTCTTTTGCCGCCATATCAACGCCTCGTATCGCATTACTATCATTTTTTATAATAAAAATTTTATCACTTATTTTTGTGATATTTGGCATTAAAATTTGTCTATCAGCTTCCAAAAACTCAAAGCTCTTTTGTACGCCACTAAAATATCTATCCAAAAATGGCTCACTAAAATTTAGCCTCATGAAGCTTCTTTTAAACTCGCCTTTTAAATTTGTATCATCGATAAAATAGTGTAAATTTCTCTCATCAAGATAGCTTTGAAGCTCTTTTTTGCGTAAATTTAAAAGCGGCCTAACTAGCCAGAAGTACTTTCTCTTTTCAAGCTCGCTCATGCCAAAGAGCTCTTTTAGTCCAGCGCCCTTACTAAGCTGCATCAAGAACCACTCAAATTTATCATCAAACTGATGCGCTATGATTAAATTTTCGTAGCCAAATTTTTGGCAAATTTCTCCAAAAAACTCATATCTTACCTCGCGCGCGTTTTTTTCAAAATTTGACTTATCTAAAAAAACGCTTTTAGTATAAATTTTTTTACCAAATTTATCTGCGAGCTCTTTTGCGCTTTTTATCTCGCTTTTACTTTGCTCTCGAACATTGTAATCAACCATCGCTAGATCAAATTTGATCCCAACCTCTTCTAAAATGTAAAAAAGTGCAGTGCTGTCTATACCGTGCGAGAAGGCTAGTAGATTTGCACCTGAGCCTAGTCTTTCTCGCACATTTTTGCTTATCATTTTACTTTTTTGATGATTCGTGCGACTAGTTTTTGATCGACCACATCGCTTGCTTCACAAAGATAGAGTGAGCCTATCTCAAGCTCTTTTACGTCACTTTCGTTTATTAAAATTTCTCCGTCTATATCTTTATCCCAGATGTCTTTTTTGGCTGCGTAAAACATCTCACCCTCGCTACTCTCGCCCTCAAGAGAAGCATAAATTTGCTTGCCAATCTCTTTTTGCAAGCTCTCATTTATCGATTTTTTGGTGATTTTTTCTATTTTATTTAGTCTTTTTGAAATGATTTTGGCTGGGATTTGCTCCATTTCAAAAGATGCCGTATCTTCTTCTTTTGAGTAGGCAAAGGCTGAAATTCTATCAAATTTAAATTCTTCTAAAAATTTACAAAGCTCCTCAAAATCCTCCTCACTCTCTCCTGGATGACCCACGATGACACCAGTTCGTAAGAATGAATTCTTGGCATTTCTCATCAAATTTAAAAGCTCTTTTATCTTTTTAGCGCCACTTCCACGCTTCATTATCTTTAGCATATTTTCGTTGATGTGCTGAATCGGCATGTCAAAGTAGTTGTGAAAGACAGGCGAAGCGATGATACGTTCAATTAGCTCCTTGCTGGTCGTGCTTGGGTAGAGGTAAAGTATCCTAGCACTCCTTACGCCTTTTATCTTTTCTATCTCATCTATTAAATTTATAAGCCCGTCGCTAATACCGTGATCGCGCATATATGAGCTTGAGTCTTGGGATAAAAAGCTAAAGTCGTAGTAGCCTTTTTTGACTAAATTTTTGACCTCATTTACGATGTTTTCAAGTGAGCGTGATTTTAGTTTGCCTTTAAAAGTTGGAATGGCACAAAAACTGCATTTTTGGTTACAGCCCTCTGAAATTTTGATGTAGGCGTGGTAGTTTGAGCCAGTTATCACACGCTCTTCATTTGCTTGCAGATAAGTTTGCGGGCTAAATAAATTTTGCTTTTTCAAGATGATCTCATCGATCTTATCGTAGTCAGCCACGCCGGTAAAGAGATCGACCTCTGGTAGCTCTTTCATAAGCTCATCTTTGTAGCGCTGCATAAGACAGCCAGTTACTACTAGCAAAGAGCCATTTTTACGAGCTTCGTGCATCTCAAGTATGGTTTGTATGCTCTCTTCTTTGGCGGATTTGATAAAGCCGCAGGTATTTACGATGATGACGTCAGCGTCACTGATATCATCCGTAATGTCGTAGTTTTGCAATCTACCAAGCATTATTTCTGAATCAACTAAATTTTTGTTACAGCCAAGTGAAATTAAGTGAAGTTTTGGCATTTTTATATCCAGATATTATCTATTAGCCTAGTTTTGCCAACATAAGCTGCCACTAAAATGATGGTGTTATTTTTTTCTATTTTGGAAATTTCATTTAAATTTCTATCCGTAATAGCGACATAATCAACCTTTAACGGCTCTAGCACTTCAAGCATCTTTGTTTTGATCTCGCTCGCGTCTTCTTCGCCGTTTTGGATCAAATTTTGTGCTTTATTTAGCGATCTTGAAAGCCTTAGAGCATTACATTTATCTTCGTCGCAGATATAGACATTTCTACTTGAAAGTGCTAAGCCGTCTGGCTCTCTAACGATATCGCAAGCCACTAGGCTGGTATTAAGAAAAAATGTCTTTATCATGTTTTGCACGATGATTAATTGTTGTGTATCTTTTTTGCCCATGTAAACGCTATTTGCACGAGTTAGGCGAAATAGCTTGTTTAGCACCCTTAGTACGCCATCAAAGTGTCCTGGCCTAGTTTTGCCCTCTAAGATGGCTGAAAATTTCTTTGGAGCGACGATTAGAGGTTCATCTTCAAAGTAAAGCTCGTTAGCATCTGGGATAAAAATAGCACTAACGCCATTTTGCTCACAAATTTTAATGTCGTTTTGCTCATTTCTTGGGTATTTGTCCAGATCTTCGCCTGGTAAAAATTGTGTTGGATTAACGAATGTTGAGACGATACTTATCTCATTTTCGCTCACGCATTTTTTGATAAGGCTAACGTGTCCATCATGAAGTGCGCCCATGGTTGGCACAAAACCGATCTTTGCGCTTGTGCTAGAGACGAAATTTTCAAGTTCTTTTATAGTTCTTATGATTTGCATTTTGACTCTTTTTGTTTGAAATTTTAACTTGGCATTGTAACAAAAAAGGATTAAAAGGGCGTAAATTTAAAAATGTAAGCAACTTTTGGCTAAAATCGGCAAAAATTTTTGGAGAAAAACTTGGATAGTTACGAATACAACGAGCTTTTAAAGAAGCTACAAACAAAAGTTGAAAACATAGGCTCTATCGTAAAGCCTGACGAGATAAAGGCTAGGCTAAAAGAGATCGAGGCCACCGAGCAAGACCCTGATTTTTGGCAAGATATCGCTAAAGCAGGGGCGCTAAATAAAGAAAAAACAAAAATTTCAAATATGCTTGCAAAATTTAACGATGCTAATCAGGCAGTAAGTGATGCAAAGGAGCTCTTTGAGCTAGCAAATTCTGAAAATGACGAAGAGACTATAAATTCTCTTTTTGATGACGCTAAAAATTTAGATGAAAAGATAGTAAATCTTGAAATTTCTATGCTTTTAAGTGGCGAAGATGATGGCAAAAACGCGATCGTATCGATCCATCCTGGAGCTGGTGGCACTGAGAGTAACGACTGGGCGAGTATGCTTTATAGGATGTATCTTAGATTTTGCGAGCGCGAGGGCTTTAAGGTCGAGACTCTTGACTTTCAAGAGGGTGATGAGGCTGGACTAAAAGACGTGAGCTTTATAGTAAAAGGTGAAAATGCTTATGGCTACTTCAAGGCAGAAAATGGCATCCACAGGCTCGTTCGTACAAGCCCATTTGATAGTGCAGGACGCCGCCACACGAGCTTTTCTAGCGTCATGGTAAGCCCTGAAGTAGATGATGATATAGAGATCGAGATCGAAGAGAAAGATCTAAAAATAGACACTTATAGAGCTAGTGGCGCAGGCGGTCAGCACGTAAATAAAACAGAATCTGCCATCCGCATCACGCACATACCAACTGGCATCGTCGTGCAGTGTCAAAACGACCGCAGCCAGCACAAAAACAGAGCCACAGCGATGAAGATGTTAAAGTCGCGCCTTTACGAGCTTGAGCTGATGAAGCAGCAAGAGGCGAGCAACAGCGTAGAAAAGAGCGAGATCGGCTGGGGGCATCAGATAAGATCATATGTGCTTTTCCCATATCAGCAGGTAAAAGATAACCGCAGTGGTGAGGCATACTCACAAACTGATGCGATACTTGATGGCGATATTAAAAAGATGATAGAGGGCGTCTTGATCGCTCAAAAGGCTGAGGCGTAGTAAATTTATAAAAAGAGATGAGAGCTAAAATTTCATCTCTTTTAGCTTCATGCACGCTTCTTCTTTGCCTCTAAAGCAAGCCTCATCAAGATAAATTCTTGCTTTTTTATAGTCATTTTTGCCTAGATAGATAAGCCCTAGATCGTAGCTGGCCTCGCTTGAGCTAAGGCTTGTAGCTTTTTCGTAAAAATATATTGCTTTTTCTAAATTTTTGTTTACACCAAGGCCGTACTCGTAGATATATCCGGCACTTCTTAATCCGTCTATGTTGCCGTATCTGCCAGCTGTTTCAAACCAAAAAAGTGCTCTTAAAATATCTTTACTAAAGCCTTTGCCGTCACGAAAACATGCACCAGTTTGTTGCATGGCAAGCACATTTCCATCTTTTGCATAATCATAAAATCTCTTGCAAGCTTTTGGATAGTTGCCTTCATTGTATAGATAGATGGCGTCTGCTATTTGCTCGACCTCTGGATCAAGTGGTGGCTCGCTAAGGCCAAAATTTTGTGAAATTTGATCTAACGAACATCCCCAAAATAGCAAAATACTAAATACAAAAATGATAAATTTTTTCATATTTGTCCTTGAAAATTTAGGCGATTTTATCCAATTTTATCTTATAATGTCCGCAAATTTTAAGCAAAAGGAACGATATGGATCATAATGCACTTTTAATCCAGCTTGGCTATAACGTCAATGAAACGACCACTGCTCAAATGTGTAGAATTTTAAACAATACTGATGGTCTTTTACCAAAGAGCATAATTGAACTAAATGATCATTTAAAGCCGCACCTTTGTTTTGTGGCGATGAGTGGAAGTGAAGATAGACTAAAGATAAAAAATGTAGCTACCGTTAATGAAATAAAAGAGCGAGTTGATGAGATCATAAAAAACTGGGCTAATAAATATAAAATGGAGCTAAAAAAGATAAATGAAACAACTTACTATTTAATGGGAAAGATAAGGGACTAAAAATGAAATATGATATTGTAATTATTGGTTTTGGAAAAGCTGGCAAAACGCTAGCGGTTAAAGCTGCCGCACTTGGTAAAAAAGTAGCTCTTGTAGAGAGATCGCCAAAGATGTATGGAGGTACTTGCATAAATGTTGGCTGCATACCAACCAAACGCTTAATAACAGCCGCTAAAGAGGCAAAATTTGTAAATAATAGCGTTGAAAGCGAATATTACACGCTTAGCGTGGAAAATAAAAATAAGCTAATCTCGGCCTTGAATGCTAAAAACTATGCAATGCTAAATGATAAAGAAAATATCGATGTGATCGATGGTGTTGGCTCATTCGTTAGCGAAAATAGTGTCCTTGTAACAACGCCAAGTGGTGAGAAAAAGATAATAGAGGGCGACTTTATCATCATAAATAGTGGCTCAAAAGAGGCAGGTACTCCTTTTGAGGTTGTAAGCTCAAATGTATTTTCAAGCCAAACTTTGCTTGATCTAAAAAATTTACCAAAGCATTTCGTCATTATCGGTAGCGGTTTTATCGGTATAGAGTTTGCATCGATGTTTGCAAATTTTGGCTCAAAAGTGACTATTGTAGGACGTTCAAAACTACTTAAAAACGAAGATGATGATATAGCTAATAGCGTAAAAGAGGCTCTTAGAGTCCAAGGTGTTGAAATTTTAGAGGGTTGCGAGATAGAGTGCATTAAAGAAAATATATTAAATTTCAAGCAAAATGGCGAGCAAAGATGCCTTAGAGCTGATGCATTTTTGATCGCACTTGGCAGAGTAGCAAATGTAGATGATTTAAATTTAAAAGCTGCTGGAGTTGAGCTAAATGAAAAAGGCTTTATAAAGACAAATGAAAACCTTCAAACAAATGTGCCAAATATCTATGCGGTAGGCGACGTGCGCGGCGGAGAGCTTTTTACTTATACGAGCTTGGATGATTTTAGGATAGTTTATTCACAAATTTTTGGTGATAAAAAGAGAAATACTAAAAATAGAAGCATTCATGCAAATGTGCTGTTTACCGATACTCCACTAGCAAGAGTTGGAGTAAATGCAAAAGAAGCTAGCAAGCTTGGGCTAAATTTTAAAGAGCTAAAGCTTAGTATGGCAACAGTACCAGGCGCAAAAGTACTAAATCACGATATAGGTATGCTAAAAGCTATTGTTGATGCACAAAGTGGCGAAATTTTAGGTGCTAGCTTTCACTGCATCTATGCAAATGAGCTGATAAATGAAATCGCAATTGCTATGAATTTAAAAGCAAACGCAAATTTCTTTAAAAATCAAATTTTCACTCATCCAAGCATCAGTGAAGCACTAAATGACTTATTTGGACAATTTTAAAAGGAAAAGAATGAAAAAATATTTATTGCTTTTATCGGCTTTATTTTTCACTGGCTGCTTAAATGTGATTGGTGTAGGACAAAAACAAGATGATTCGTGGCAGCAACCAAAGGATGAAAAAATAGTGCAAAATAAAGAGCAAATTTCAAGAAATGCGATCGAAATTTTAATACCAAAATGCGAAGAAGGCGATGCGGAAGCTTGCAACGATTTGGGTGTAAATTACGAGCTTTTAAAAGAATATGAAAATGCTTTAATAAATTATCAAAAAGCTTGCGATGCTAAAGTACAAGTCGGTTGTGCAAATTTGGGCACTCTTTATGAGCTTGGACTCGGAGTTAAAAAAAATCCAAAAAAAGCAATTTCAATTTATAAAGAAAGCTGCAATGGCGGAGGCATGCAAGCTTGCTATCATTTAGGCAATGCTTACAGAAAGGGTGAAATCGTTAAGCGAGATTATTACTTAGCAATGCAAGCTTATACAAATGCATGCAATGCTGGCGATTTGCCAAGTTGTGCCAATATCGGAGCGATGTATGAGCTTGGTCTTGGTGTCAATAAAGATGAAAAAAGGGCTTATGGAATTTATAAAGTCGCTTGCTTTCGTGGGCTAAGCAAGGCATGCCCTCAGATGAAAAGACTAGGCACAAAGCTGGGAATGTAAGTGAAAAAGGTCTTAAATTTTAGTCTTGTTTTGGCCATGGGCTTTATGCTTAGTGGTTGCTGGTCGTGGCAAAAGATGGTAAGCTTTGGCTTTTGGCAAAGTGATGAAGAGGCGAGGGCAGAGCGTCTTGAGCTTGAAAAAGAGAAGATGGTGCAAAACTGCGAGAGCGGAAATAGCATCGACTGCAATAATTTAGCCGTAAATTTTAGCAATGAAAAAGACTTCGTAAAAGCAAAAGGCTACTACGAAAAAGCTTGCAATGCTGGGCTTGCGACGGCTTGCTCAAATTTGGGTCAAATTTATGAGCAAGGGCTGATTGATGAGCAAAAAGATATGGAAAAAGCTCTAAAACTTTATAAACTAGCTTGTGATAGTGGCGATGGCGTTGGCTGCTATAATGAGGCTATGGGGCTAAAATCCTACATCGAAAGCGAAAATTTAAAGACACATAAGATAGATAGAACTAAGGCTGAGACTAGAGTGCTAAGGCTTTTGGCAAAGAGCTGCGAGCTTGAATACGCTCAGTCGTGCTTTTTGCTTGCAAAGCTAAGCGGCGATGAAGCAAAAGCAGAGACACTTTATAAAAGAGCCTGCCAGCTTGGCAAATGTGTGGATAAAAAGTAATACTAGCAAAATACCATTCTAAAAATTCGCAATAAATCAACAAAGGCTCTTTTTGAGCCTTTTAAAATTTTATGTTTTAATCGAGAAATTCTAAGAATACCTTCAAACGTGTGCGGATCTGGCCAACATACATCTTGTTTGGAGTAGTCAGTTTCAAGACTCATATAGCTTACACCAGCTTCTTTGCTGACTTCTTTTATCTTGTTTGTTTCTA
This sequence comes from Campylobacter concisus, assembly GCF_002914195.1. GTDB lineage: Bacteria > Campylobacterota > Campylobacteria > Campylobacterales > Campylobacteraceae > Campylobacter_A > Campylobacter_A concisus_M. Next base: position 450,718 of record NZ_PPAU01000090.1, read on the forward strand.
TTGCATAAGCGTAACAGCCACTTAAAACGATGTCTATTGCACCATCTGTTTTACATTCATCTACAAATTTTTAATAATATCAGATCTTGAGTTGTTTTTGTACATTACAGAAGAGGGGCGTCTTTAAGTAACGTTTGGCGATATTTTCTACAAGGTTACCTTGTGCGCTTATATTATTTTTAAAATTTGTAGTTTCTGTACAGCTTTTAAAAACTACTACATCCGCTTCTACACTTGCTCTTCCATACCCAGTAGCTGTGATTGAGGCATATTGATAGCCTTTTTGTTCTAAAATTTCTTTTATATCGCGTACTATTTTTATGGCACTAAAACTACTTTATAACAAAAATAGATCACAAAAATTATCTTGATTATCTAGTATTGCTGCTTTTGTAGATGTTGAGCTTATATCAATACTGATGAAATACATAAATTCATGTCTATAAAAATATAATTTCTATAACTAAGAACTTGAGAGAAATGTTATCTATTTGTAGCATTTTATTAAATGAAATCTAAAATTTTACTTCAATCCAAAAACTTTTATATTAAAAGTAGTATGGATTTTATCCTTTTCGCCTTTCATGACGATAGGAAATTCTGTCTTTACGATACTGTCATAGCTGCTAAGCGCATCTAAAAAGTCATAAAATTTTTGTGGTGTCCTTAGGGAGCTAGTTACATTTAGGCGAAATCTAAAAAATTTCTCACTAGCGTTATTATCGCCTTCTTCTATCTTGCTAAGGCTTACTTCACTGAAAAATTTAGAGGCAAATTCTATAAATTTATCTTTATCAAATTTAGTATCAAAAGCTGAAATGATAGCTCCGTCTTTTTGTTTAGTTGCTTCAAGGGCTTTAAATTTAGCTTCAAATTCATTTTTTACTTTTGTATAAGATGAGGTCTGTGAATAATTTTGTCTAGTTAGGCTTTTAAATTCTTTTATATTTGGCACTATAAAACCAAATATCATAATGAAACAAACTATGATAAAAGCAAATATAAAAAGTAAAAGCTTGACGGGATCTATTTTTTCTAAGCTCGTATCTTTTTTACTCATTATATCCCTCAGAATTATCAATTTTATTTGTGCTTATAAAGCCATACCAGCCGTTTTTGCTTTGATAAAAGCTGGTATTTGAAGTTGTAAAAATAGATCTTAAAGGTGAAGCTAGAAGCTGATTAAATACATCTTTTGTCGGCGTTATACCACGAATGATGAGTGAGTTTTTATCCATAAAAACCTCTTCAAGCGTTATGCTGTCAGGCACTAGGTCAAAAAGATTGTGCAAGCTTTGCTTGAGAATAGAATTTGATGTGAAAATATCATTTGCAGATTCTATTTGTACAGCTAGTTTAGCTGAAATTTCATCTGTTGTGACTATTTTTTGACTAAGTTCTTTTTGCTCATTTGATAAAAAAATTATATTTTTTTCACTTGAATAATTTTTATAGAGTATAAAGAAATTTGTTGCCAAAAGAGCTACAAACACAAAGCTTATAAGGCTTAGCCAAATTTTGCTAAAGATAGATATAAGTGGTCTTGGTTCTGGAGCAATAAAGCTAAATCTCATAATATTATCTCTTCTTGCATGATTTCATTCATAATATGATTTGTATTCACTGGATACACCGAAGTCTCCACTAAAAGCTCAGATTGCAGATATTGTAAAAAGGTTGCACTTGTTTTTGTGTTTTCAAAAACAATTATTTGCTCAATAAAATCACCGCCGTAGAGAGGATTTTCGTAAAATTCTTTTACAGCCTTTACGATGTAATCAAACATCTTCATGTCATACCCAAAAATAGCAACGGATTTTTCTACATTTGTAGAAACTGGCATATTTAGTTCATAATTTAGATCTTCAAATTCTTTTGGCTTATCATCACTTAAAAAATCATCTAAACTTTTAAAATCATCAAGTGAGGTTGCGTCATTTTCTTCTTTAATGATTAAGTTGTCAATATCTGTTATATCTTCTTCTTTTAGGCTTTCAGCTTCCTGATTGGTTTCTTCAATGCCAGACATATTTAAAAAAGTAGATAACTTCATTTGTTTATCTTTAAAGATCGCAAGCGTAAACGAATGTGCATGGATATAAAGATAAAGTGTAGTTTTTGGAGAAATTCCGCGTTTTAAAAGCTCGTGAAAGAGTAGGGCAATAGGTGAGTAGATGAGATCTACACTATCTTGCCCAAATAAATTTTTATATTTTTTTATAGCATTTAAATTTGCATAAATACTCCAGCTATCCTGCATGATAAGGCTTGTAAGATTTTTAGTATTTATATTAAATTTTTTATATTCATCAAAGCTAGTGCTAGGAAGCGCGCCTTGCGAGTCGTCATTAAAAAAAACTGAAACATACACACCAAAATATGTTTTTTCTTGCTCTTCTATGTATTTTATGATTTTTTCATCGATATTATCGATATTTATATCTGTAAATTTAGCGTTTATGGTTTTTAAAAGTTTACCATTTCTAAAGACCTGACCGAAGAATATGCACTCATTGCCCTCCAACACGACGCTTAAAAAAAGGTTAGAAAAAAGCTTTTTGACGCTAAAAGACATAAATCTCCTAAATTTAGTGCATAATTTTCGTTATGGTAGCTAAAAAGGGATTAAATAAGTTTAAAACAGCTCGTTTTTAAGCTTAACGAAAATCTCTTTTGTGTTTAAAGCTTCATTTTTTAGTTCATTATCAAGTAGGGCCGAGTTTTTAAGGTCGTCAAAATCCTCTATCATCACATCACACATCATCTTAATGCGTTCGCTATCAGCCTTGCTGACGCTACTTTGGCTCATTTTTTTGATACGCTCAAGATACTCTTTGCCATTTTTTATGTATGAGCTAAATTTGATAGCAGCCTTACTTTGGTTTAGCACAGTATTTGCCATTTTGTTATAAATATCTATATCAAGTGCTTTTTGGCTTAAATTCAAGGCTTTTTCATATTCTTTGTTTTCGTATAAAAATTTTGCTTCAAGAGCGAGCTTATAGGAGTTGCCGCTGTAAAAAAATAGTCCAAATAAAATAATTAGAAAGATGGCTATAAAGATAGATAGTTTATTTTTCATAAATTTCGTCCAAAATTTCTCTTATCTCGTCGCTTATTTGCGGATTTTTATGCGCATATTTTTTCCACCAAATTTCTAAATTTGCTCTAAAGTCCTCTTGGTTTTGCTCCACGCTCTTACCACCATCGTTTTGCGAGGCCTGCCAAAGTTCGTTTTGTATCTTTTCTTTTGCATCTTTTTGCTCCAAATTTTCCACACTAAAAGGAGCTGAGAGGCTAAATTTTATAGTCGAAAATGGCTTTGGAAGTATCATCTTATCCCAGCTTTTAAACTCCCAAAACGAGTTTGCTTCGAAATTTAGAGCATAAATTTCACAAGATGACTTTTGTGCGATCACCGCAGCTCCATCTGCCACGCTGTGCCTTGGCCCTCTTGGGCCATCTGGCGTGATGATGACGTCGTGGTCTTGCTTTATCTCTCTTAAAGCTTCTATCAGTGCTCTTGCGCCGCCTTTTGAGCTACTGCCTCTAATGGTGCCGATACCAAAAAATTTGATTATTCTAGTGATTAACTCGCCATCCTTGTGATCGCTGATTATCACCTTGCCTTGTTTTCTGTTTTGACTGCTCCACCAGCGCCTGTAAGCAAAGCTCATAAAGCTAAGTCTGCCGTGCCAAAAGACGACTACACAACCATTTTGTGGTAAGAAATTTGGAGTGTAACTCTTTTTGCAGGTTAGAAAAATGAGCCACATCAAAATATAGATGAAAAAGACGCCAACGCTTAGGGCGACCTTTTCAAAGACGTTTTTAAATTTGCAGCTCGCCATACAAAACCATTCGTTTTGGGTTTGTGATCTTAATTTTTTGTGTAGTGCCAAGAAGCTCTTCGCTACCATCGACTTGAACTAAAAAGTTGTTAAAACTTCGCCCAGCAACGCCGCCGTTTGCCCTTAGCTCTTCAAAATATACATCAAAAATTTTATCTTTTTGTGCCGCCACGATCTCGTCTAAAATTTCATTGTGGCGATTTTGCAGGCGCGTGAGCCTTGCTGAAGCGATTTTATCATCTATTTGATTTGTAAAAGTAGCTGCCTTTGTAAGAGGACGAGGCGAATACTTAAAGCTAAAAATTTGCTCAAATCTAACTTGTTCAAGCACGTCCATTGTGTCTTCAAACTCGCTATCACTCTCGCCCGGAAATGCGACGATGATATCAGTTGAGATGCTCACGTCCGGGCACATCTTTCTAAGTCTTAGCGCGCGGTCTAAAAACCACTCTTTTGTGTATCCGCGCTTCATCTCGCGCAAAACTTTGGTATTTCCGCTTTGAAGCGGCATGTGCATAGACTTGCAAATTTTAGAATTATTGGTGAAAATTTCAAGAAATTTATCATCCATATGAAGTGGGTGCGGACTTGTAAATCTTATCCTCTCAACGCCATCTATCTCGCTTATCTTTACTAAAAGATCGCTAAAATCGATATTTTCTTGCACGCCTGAAAATCTTTTACCGTAGTTATTGACATTTTGTCCTAGTAAAAATATCTCTTTTGCACCGCTTTTTGCAGCCTTTTCTACCTCTTTTAGGATGAGGCTTGAAGGGATAGAAATTTCATCGCCTCTGGTGTGTGGGACGATGCAGTAGGTGCATTTTTTATCGCAACCGATCGAGATATTGATGTGGCTTTTGTATGGCGAGCCTCTAAATTCGCCAAATGCATATTCGCTCTCGTCGTGGTTGATGTCGGTTGAGATAAATTTAGGCGTATTTACCGCCTTTGTGATCTTGCTAACATTTCTTGCGCCAAGGACAAAATCAACATAAGGTGCGCGCTTAAAAATTTCACTACCCAAATGGCTTGCAGTGCAGCCACAAACGCCTATCTTTGCACCTCTTTTTTTGGCTTTTTCAAAGGCTCCGACCTCGCTAAAGAGCTTATGGACTGGCTTTTCACGAACTGAGCAGGTATTTATAAGGATTAAATCAGCTTCTTCGATGTTTTGTGTTAAGGAGTAGTCTTCTTTTTGTGAGAGCTCGGCTATGATATGCTCGCTGTCACGAACATTCATAGCACAGCCTAAAGTTTGGATAAAGAGTTTTTTACTCATTAAAGTATATGCACTTCATACATGTAGTCGCTATCATCAAGTCCGTATTTTACGGTTCTGTGATAAACACTTAGCCCTTTTTCTTCAAAATGCTCGACTAAGGCGATTAGCTGTTTGTGTGTGTTTTCTTTATCAAAATAGAAAATTTTCTGACCCTCTTTTTCGACAGCTGCCTCTATTTTTTCTAGCGAAATCGTTTTTGGTTTTGCGTCTAATTCAGCTCTTGCAAGTTTTAGCTCCATTTTTAATCCTTTCAAAATCTTAAATTTTAATCGGTCAATATATCCAAAACATCATAAAAAAAGGATTAAATAAAAGTTAATAATAAGCTTAAAGTTATTAAAAGTATGGCTTATGTATAATTTCAAAACTTCACGAAAAATCCCCGAAATTTATCGTTACAATGGAGAAAAAATGGAAAGAATTTCAGATATCATCGAGTCAATTGCAAATGAGAAAAATTTAGAGATAGAAGATGTAAAAGAGCGCGTTATAAGAGCCTTGATAAATACTGCAAAAAGAGTTTATGGCGAAAATTATGAGTATGATGTGAGTATCGATGCAAATAAAAATTTAAAGCTTTATCAAAAAATTTCAATCGTAGCAAACGACGATGAGAGGCTTGAAGAGGATAATGAGCATTTTTTAAGCTTAAAAGAGGCTAAAAAGATAGATGGTGGCGTAGAGATCGGAGATGAGCTCACATATGAGCTAAGCCTTGATAACCTTGGAAGAACCGCAGCCCAAACACTTCATAAGGAGCTTGAATATCATATCCAGCGCCTAGTTGAAGAGAAAATTTTACAAAAATATAATGAGATGAGCGGTCACATGGTCTTTGGGCCAGTTGTCAGAGTCGATAATGATGAAAATACATTTATTGAAATTGACGAGCTTCGCGCTGTTTTACCACGTAAAAACCGTATAAAAGGCGAGAAATTTAAAGTAGGAGACGTCGTAAAAGCTGTCATTAGAAAAGTTTTTACAGATAAAAATTTAGGCATAAAGGTAGAGCTTTCAAGAACTTCACCAAAATTTCTTGAAGCACTGCTGACTTCTGAAGTGCCTGAGATAAAAGATGGTGGCATCATAATTCAAGGAAGTGCGAGAATTCCTGGCGAAAGAGCTAAAGTAGCGCTCATTTCAACCACTCCAAACATTGATCCGGTCGGTGCAACTGTTGGCACAAAGGGCGTTAGGATAAATGCTGTAAGTAAAGAGCTTCACGGTGAGAGTATCGACGCGATCGAATACACCACAGAGCCAGCGATCTTGGTAGCTCGCGCTATGGCACCTGCGATCATCACATCTGTAAAGATTGAAGAAAATAAGGCAATTGTAACGCTTGCGAGCGAGCAAAAGAGCAAGGCGATCGGTAAAAACGGCATAAATATCCGCCTAGCAAGCATGCTAACTGGCTATGAGATCGAGCTAAATGAGCTTGGCTCAAAAACTAGCAGCAGTGGCGAAAATGGCGAAATGGTTAAAGATCTAAAAGCTCTTTTTGGTGATAACTAATGAAATTTCAAATAAGAAAAGCGACTGAGGGCGATATAGACGTGATCTGCGAGCTTGTAAGAGAGCTTGCAAGCTATGAAAAGATGAGCGATCAAGTCACTTTTACAAATGAAATTTTTGCAGACTCTATCTTTAATAAAAATCACGCAAAAGCCATTGTCTGCGAAAGCGAGGGTAGGGTGATAGGATATGCTATCTATTTTTACACATTTTCTACATTTTTGGGGCTTGGCGGGATCTATCTTGAGGACATTTACGTCAAAAAAGAGTTTAGAAATCAAGGTGTCGGCAAGGCATTTTTTAAATTTTTAGCTCAAATTTGTAAGGATGAAAATTTAAAAAGGCTTGAGTGGTGCTGCCTAAACTGGAATGAGCCAAGCATTAAATTTTATGAAAGCTTGGGTGCTAAAAATCAATCACTTGAGTGGAGAAATTATCGTTTGGACGGCGAGAATTTAGAAAAGCTGGTAAATTTATAGCTTATTTTAAAGTATAGTAGTTGGCTAAAAGCTCAAATTTGCTTTGAAATTTGAGCTTGTGAGCGATTAAAATTTATATGTATATCCCATATAAAGACCAACGTTTGTCTCTTTTATTTTTGCATTATCATATTTTGCTATAGAGCTATATTTTGTTCTATCTGCTTTTAGACCAAACTCAACCGCATTATTTTCGTTGATAGAGTATTCAGCACCAATTCTTGCACCTAGTATCCAGCCATTTGTATTAGCTTTTTCCGAGCCATCATGAGTGTCAAATACATCCATTTTAAGCTTTGAGTAGCCAGTGTAGCCACCAAGAATTAATTTAAGATCTTTTGCTACGCTTGGAGTGTAGTCTGCTCCAACTATAAATTTATGTGTTTTCCATTTTACTACTGTGCCATCTTCATCACCAAGTGATTTTTTGGCTTGAAAGTCATATATGTAAGCTCCATAAACTCTAGCTACGTCAAAATCATAGCCAGCTTTTAGCCCAATACCTGGTTGAGCTTTTTTCACTTTTGTTGTGTCATTGTCGCTTTTTGCTGTTAATTTTGAATTAAAAGAGTAATCTCCTTCGATCCCAATGAATGCTCCTTGTGCTAAAGCAGTAGCACTAGCCAGGCTTAATCCTAAAGCAACTTTTAAAACTACATTTTTCATTTTTACTCCTTATTTTAAAAATGTTTGGCTGGTATTCTAAATTTTATTGGATTAAATAAAGTTTAAATATTCAATTAAATATATAAAAAACATAAAATAATTCAATTGTTTTCTTATCAGAATAAAATTTATAAAATCACTCGAAAAAAGGAGTGTAAAGTGGCTAAGATGACAAAACGTGATATGGCTTATCATTTAGACGTTGATGTCGCAACACTTTACAATTGGCGAAAACACAAGCCAAACCTTTATCGTATTGTGATGCTTGGATTTAAATTTGATGAGCTTATAGAGCAGAGCAAAAAGACTTGCAACGAGCTTTGTGAATATGAAAATTTGATCAATCAAGACATAGAAAAATTTAGTAAATAATCGTTTAAAAATTGTAATCTCTTTTATAATAGCAAGAGTTAGAAAATTCAAAATTTCTAAGATATTTTTAGCTGGATATTTTAGGTGAAAAAATTTGAGCTCAAAGCAAGCGCTTCAAGCTCAGTAAATTTACTCGTTTAGGATAGAGAGAAGCTCTTTGTTGTCTTTTGTTTTTAACATTTTTGCGTATAAGAATTTAAGTGCTTCGACATCGTCCATTGTAGCAATCGCAGAGCGGATAGCCCAAATTTTTTGAAGCTCGTCAGGTTTTTGAAGTAGCTCTTCTTTTCTGGTGCCTGATTTTAGTACGTTGATAGCTGGGTAAATTCTGCGGTCTGAGATGTTGCGATCTAGCACGATCTCGCTGTTTCCAGTACCTTTAAATTCTTCAAATATTACTTCATCCATGCGTGAGCCAGTGTCGATAAGTGCTGTCGCGATGATGGTTAGTGAGCCGCCGTGCTCGATATTTCTAGCTGCGCCAAAGAAGCGTTTTGGCTTGTGAAGTGCGTTTGCATCCACGCCGCCTGTTAGTACCTTGCCACTTGGTGGGGTCACTGTGTTGTAGGCGCGTGCTAGACGGGTTATGCTATCAAGCAATATAATGACGTCTTTGCCCATCTCAACTAGACGTTTTGCCTTTTCTATGACAAGCTCTGCCACGCGGACGTGGTTAAGCGCTGGTAGGTCAAATGTCGAGCTAAACACCTCGCCTTTTACGCAGCGCTGCATATCGGTAACCTCTTCTGGTCTTTCATCGACCAAAAGCACCATGAGCTGGGCTTCTGGGTGATTTTTGGCGATGCCGTGAGCTAGCTCTTTCATAAGCTCAGTTTTACCGCTTCTTGGAGGTGCGACGATGAGGCCACGCTGACCTTTACCGATAGGCGTAAAAAGATCAAGCACACGTCCCGTTAGCTTCATCGGATCATATTCTAAATTTAGCTTTTCAGTTGGGAAAAGTGGGGTTAGGTTGTCAAAGAGTGGCCTCTCTTTTGCATCCGCTAGAGGCATGTAGTTTACCGCTTCTATCTTTAAAAGAGCGTAGTATTTTTCCTGATCTTTTGGCTCTCTTACTTGGCCGGTGATGATGTCGCCCACACGAAGTGCAAATTTACGGATTTGAGAGTTTGAAACATAAGCGTCGTTTGAGCTGTCGCTTAAATTCGCATCAACAGCTCTTAAAAAGCCGTAGCCCTCGTTTGTGATCTCTAAAATTCCAGTAAATAGTATAAAGCCGCCTTGTTTTGTCTGGGTTTTTAGTATCTCAAATATCAAATCCTGCCTACGAAATTCGCGTGGATTTTCGACACCAACGCTATTTGCGATCTGCACTAGCTCATCTAAACTAAGCGTTCTTAGCTCTTCGATCTTGTGTCCGTCTACTGGTATGTGTGTTCTTGATACTTGGTGTTTTTTTGTAGTTTTTGTGCTTTGAGCAGCACTTTGCTCGGTTTGGTTATTTTCCATATTTCCTCTTTAAATGCGGGGATAATTTTGCAGAATTTCTAAGTTTCAAAAAGAAGTTTTTGAAAGTTTTGGCATTTTATAAAAATAAAACTTTGTTGTCAAGAAATGGTATAAAATAAAATTTTTGCTCAAAAATGGTTGATTTGCTATAATCTCGCCATTTTATAACGGTAACAAAATAAGAAATTTGTGCCTATTTTTGCAGTTTGCCTACCATAAATTTATATGGCGTGTAATAGGCATGTGATGCAATAATATTGGTAAAAATTTTAGATAAAAGAAAGTAAAAATGCCACAAAGTAGATGTGCTCATTGTAGATTAAAATTTGATGAAAACGTGATGATCTCAAATGAAAGCGGACTTAAATTTTGCTGTGTTGGTTGCAAAGGTGTTTATGAAATTTTAAATGAAAATGGGCTTAGTGAGTTTTATGAGCGTCTTGGTAAAAATACACTTACACCGGCAAGCAACGGTGTAAATATCAAAAATTTAGCGGCAAATTTTAGCGAGCTTGTGACAAAAGAGGGCGACTTTAGTCAAATTTCATTTTTAATCGATGGTATCACTTGCTCAGCTTGCATCTGGCTACTTGAAAAGGCACTTTTTAGCTTGCCTGGCGTCTTGGAGGTAAATATCAACTCGCTTAATCAAAAGGCGGTCATTGTTTTTGATGAGCAAGAGCTTTTAATAGAGCAAATAATTGAAAAAATTTATGCCGTTGGCTACGTCCCAAAGCCCTATGCTACGAGTCAAAAAGAGGATGAGCTAGCTAAGAAAAGAAGAAATTTTTACACAAAAGCGCTAGTTGGTATCTTTGCTACGATGAATATTATGTGGCTAGCTATTGCTCAATATAGCGGGTATTTTAGTGGCATAAGAGGCGATATAAAAGATATTTTAAGCTTTGCGCAGTTTGTATTAGCAACGCCTGTACTTTTTTATACTGGTAGCGAGTTTTTCAAAGGAGCAAAGATAGCCATTAAAAACGCTTCGCCAAATATGGATTTGCTCGTTATCACCGGAGCTAGCATAACCTATATCTACTCCATTTTTGCGATGTTTACGAGGAGTGGCGAGAGCTATTTTGACTCGGTTGCAATGATTATCACCTTTGTTTTTATCGGTAAATTTTTAGAAATTTTGGGTAAGAAAAAGGCACTTGAGACTTCAAATTTCTTAAATGATATGCTGCTTGCAAAAGTGTGCGTTTTAGAAGATGGTAAGGATGTTTTAAAAGAGCCAAGAGATCTAAATTTGGGCGAAAAGATCGTGCTTAGATCAGGCGAGAGGGCGCTACTTGATGGAGCGGTGCTTAGTGGTGAGGCAAGTGTGGATAGCTCAAGTCTAACTGGAGAGAGCCTGCCTGTGACCTTGGGAGTGGGGCAAGAGGTGAAAAGTGGTGTCATTTGCCAAAATGGACAAATCATCTATGAAGCAAAGGAAATTTTTAAAAATTCTTATCTAAATCAGCTTATAAATTTGCTCCAAACTGCAGAGCTAAAAAAGCCAAATATCGAGCTAGTAGTCAATAAAATCGCTTCTAAATTTTCTCTTAGCGTGCTAACTTTGGCATTTTTTACATTTTGGTTTTGGTACTTTAAATTTGGCTTTTCAGAAGCTATTGTCACGGCTGTTAGCGTCATCGTGATCGCTTGCCCTTGTGCGCTTGCGCTTGCCACGCCAGTTAGTAGTGTCTGTGCCCTTGGTGTGGCCTTTAAAAATAGAGTGCTTTTTAAGGAGGCTAAATTTTTTGAAAGCCTTGCAAAGTGCGATGTAGCGGTATTTGATAAGACTGGCACGCTTACAAAGGCAGAATTTAAAGTTAGTGATTTTTTCATAAAAGAGAGCATAAGTTTAGATGAAATTTATTCGCTAGCTCTTATATCAAATCATCAAATAAGCGTGGCAGTGGCTAAATTTCTAAAGCAAAAAGGTGCAAGGAAAATAGAGCTTAAAAATACAAATTTAAGCGTGGCAAAGGGTGTTGAGGCTGAAATTTCGGGTAAAAAATTTTATGCAGGAAGCAAGCGATTTTTAGTTGAAAATGGTATTAGCTTTGATGAAGCTGAAGAAAATGTGAGCTTTTTTGTGGGGCTTAATGGTGAGTTAGTGGCGAAATTTTACCTAAAAGATAGTGTAAAGCCCGAAGCAAAGACCTTGATAGACGAGCTAAAGAGCGCTGGCATGAAAGTGTGTATCTTAAGTGGCGACGTGCAAAAAGTGGTAAAAAATGTGGCAGATGAGCTTGGCGTGAGTGAGTTTAGAGCAGAGATGTTGCCTGAAACGAAAGCTAAATTTATAAGCGAACTAAAAGAGCAGGGCAAAAAGGTTCTAATGGTAGGAGATGGCATAAATGATGCAGCAGCGCTTAGCCTTGCTCATGTTGCCATTTGTATGGGAAGCGGGGCGGCAATAAGCCTAGAAAGAAGCGATGTAGTGCTACTTGATAATAGTTTAAAAAGTCTAGCAAAGGCCATAAAAATCTCAAAATTTACTTACAAAACGATAAAGCAAAATTTGCTCTTTTGTCTTCTTTATAATGTTCTTGCTCTGCCATTTGCTGTGTGTGGCTATGTCATTCCGCTATTTGCTGCACTTTTTATGTCGCTTAGCTCGCTAAGTGTTATCTTAAACTCACTTTATATTGTTAGAAAATTTAAGGAAAAATAATGGATAGTGCGACACTTGCGATGCTAGTTTTTATCTCAGTTTTGATGGGAGCATTTTTGCTTTTTGGCGTGCTTTGGGGGATAAAAAATAAGCAATTTGAAGACTACCGAAAATTTTTAGACGGAGCAAATTTGGACGATGAAGATGCACTAAATGAAGCTTATGAGCTAGAGCTTCGCAAAAAAGAAGCCCTAAAAAAAAGAGCAAAATCTAATAAAGATAAAATTTAGCTCTCAATCGTTGGCTCGCCAAAAAGTCTATTGGCCTCTTTTAGAACCCCTTGTTCTCTTTGTCTTTGAAGCTCTTCTGGCGTTTTTGGCTCTTTATTTAGCATCAAAGCAAAGTTATTTTTCTCGTTTTGCAGCTCGCCTTTTATCTCTGCTTTTGGCTCATTTTTAGTTTCAACATTATTTGCATTTAGTCTTGAAATTTCCTCATCAAGCTCGTCTAGTTCGCTTTTTTCATTATTTTCTAAAGAGGCTTTAGGCGTCTTAGTTTGTACTTTTTGCTCATCACTCTTTGCATTTACTATTTTCGCATTTTGTCCAAAAAGCGTATGCAATATCTCATTTAAAATTTTCCAATTTTTCTTAAAATATTCAAGATTTTCATCTTTTGCATTTACTATCAGTCCAAGTTCATTGTTATTAAAGAAGCTAAATTCTACAAATTCTTTAAAAAACTCGCCAAGATCGTAATTTCTATCATAAATTTTTGTTAAGAAGAGTTCGTATGGACCTTGCATTTTAGTAGGAGCTACTTGGCTTTTTTGAGTGATGACTTCTGTGATTTGAGTGGAATTTTCACTATTTTTTGAGATCACTTCATTTATAGCATCATCAATATCTTGTAAATTTAGCGCTTCTATCATCATAAAAAGCATTAGCATTAGCACAAAGCCATTGTCACTACTTACATTTAGCATACCTTTAGCTTGTGCCAAAATCCTAAAAAATCTCTCATAAACAAGTAGTGAAATTTTTGAGTCGTTTTCTATAAATTTTTGCTTTAAATTTGCCAAAATTTCATCTATTATCATCTCAGGATCGTAGCTTTCAAGCTCGCTTACAAGCACTCTGATCGCATTTTTATCGTGATTTAAAACATGAGCTATTATCTCTTCGATCTTTTCTGGATCAAGAAGTCCTAACATCGATGCTACGCCATTTGCCGTGACATTATTTGCCCCGTAAATGATAGCTTGATCAAGAAGTGTCAAAGTATCTCTTAACGATCCTCCGCCACTTCTTGCTAAAATTTCAAGTGCCTCTTTTTCGTAGCTAATGCCTTCTTTGCTTAAAATAAACTCAAGATGTTTAATGATGCTGTATCTGCTTATTTGCTTAAACCTAAAATGCTGCGTTCTTGAAAGCACCGTTGTTGGGAGTTTTAATGGATCAGTCGTCGCTAGGATAAATTTTACATAGCTTGGTGGCTCTTCAAGCGTTTTTAAAAGAGCGTTAAATGCCTCTTTAGTTAGCATATGCACTTCATCGATTATAAAAATTTTATATCTTGCCATTGCTGGAGCATATTTTGTTTGCTCTATTAGCTCTCTTATATCATCTATCTTTCTGTGGCTAGCAGCGTCCATTTCGATGATGTCCATATGTCTTGACTCATTTGCCATTATGCATTGTGGGCATACTTCACATGGTTTTGAAGTAGGTCCTTTTTCGCACACTAAAGCTTTTGAAAATATCCTAGCACTTGAAGTTTTTCCACTGCCTCTAAGCCCAGAAAATAGATATGCGTGGCTTATGCGACCCTCGTCAAGTGCGTGTATAAGACTTTTACTAACGGCTTCTTGACCGATAAGTTCATCAAAATTTTTAGGGCGATATTTTAAAGCTAGTGCTTGCAATGCGGTATCCTTTTTATAAAGTTCAAGGATTTTATAAAAAAAGGCATAAATTTATGATTATTTATATCTTTAAATTGGGTTAAAATTTTTATGTTTTTAGGTTGCATTTAGTTAAATTTTAGATAATTGGTAATTTAAAAAGGATGAAAATGTCTGCATTTTGGAGTGGATTTTTTACAAGTTTATCTTTAATATTGGCTATCGGCGCGTAAAATGCATTTGTTTTGAAGCAGGGTATAAAAAAAGGAACATGTTTTTTCAGTTTGCTTAATATGCGCATTTAGTGATGCCTTGCTTATATTTGCTGGAGTTTTTGGTTTTGCAAAAGTGCTACAAAAATTTGAGTTTTTTAAACAGGTTGCCATATATGGTGGCTTTATCTTTTTATTTGTCTATAGTCTAAAGAGTTTGTATGGTGCATTTAAAAATCCCAAAAGCCTTCTTCCTAGTGCGCAACACGAGTCCAAATTTAGCAAAATAGTGCTTTTGACGCTTGCTTTTACTTGGCTAAATCCTCACGTCTATCTTGATACGATGCTTTTAATAGGATCTATTTCAACAAAATTTGGAGATGAAAATATAATTTTTGGCATCGGTGCTAGTCTTGCATCGCTATTTTTCTTCTTTTCTTTAGGATATGGAGCAAGAGTTCTCGCTCCAGTTTTTGCAAAAGAATTTTCATGGAAAATTTTAGAAATTTTTGTTGGGATTATTATGCTTCTAATCGCTTTTAGTTTACTTTTTACCAAAGTATAGATAAAATACATAAAATTTTACGCTAAATATTTTGTATTTTTATATGTATTAAAAATTTATATATTATCAATGTAAGATGCATTGATATGTACGACGGAGATTTTATGTTTTAAATTTGATTAAAAAAGTCTCCAAGCCCAAAATGAGCTTGGAGATTGCGTTTTAGCAAGAGAAGCAAGTTTTAAACTCATAAGCGGTTGGGCGCGCTTCGTAAGGCCAAACTTGAGTTTCAAATTTAAAGTGTTGATAGGTATCTATGAAAAGATCGGTCATTATTGGTTTTAAGTATTCATTATCGCGAATTAGTGCTTCTAAGCTACCGCGAAGTGTGTGTGGAAGCTGCTCGATGCCACGCTCTCTGATCTCATCAAGATGAAGTTTAAATAAATTTTCATCCATAGGACCAACTGGCTCATATTTGTGCTTAACGCCGTCAAGTCCTGCCATTAACATCGCTGAAAAGGCTAGATAAGGGTTTGCTGTGCTATCTGGAAATCTCATCTCAGCTCTAACTGACTTCTCGCCAGCGCCGTAAGGTATGCGGATGCTCGCTGAGCGGTTTTGGCTAGAGTAAGTGAGGATAGATGGCGCTTCAAAGCCTGGGATTAGGCGTTTGTAGCTGTTTGTGCTTGGGTTTGTGAAGGCTGCAACGCTCCTTGCGTGTTTTAAAACGCCGCCGATGTAGTGCCTTGCAAAGTCACTTAAATTTGCGTAGTTGCCCTCTTTATAGAATAAATTTTTACCATCTTTCCAGACTGATTGATGAACGTGCATGCCGCTTCCGTTATCGCCATAAAGTGGTTTTGGCATAAATGTAACTGTCTTGCCGTTTAGGTGAGCAACCATGCGAACGACGTATTTATAAATTTGGACATTATCGGCGGCTTCGACTAAGTTACCAAATTTTACACCGATCTCACCTTGTCCTTGAGCGACTTCGTGGTGTCCTAAAAAGACTTCAAGGCCAACTTGCTCTAAAACCTGCATCATCTCGGCTCTTAGATCTACCATGCTGTCGATTGGCTGAGTCATCAAGTAACCGCCTTTTCTGCGTGGGCGGTGACCTGTGTTGTAGCTATCTTTGAAGTCTGCAGCATCGTTCCACTCGCCTTCTTCGCTATCTACTTGATACATCGCACAGTTTGGGCTATCAATGATTTTGACGTTGTCAAAGACAAAAAATTCATTCTCAGGGCCAAAATACGCCTCGTCACCAAGACCGCTATCTTTTACGTACCGCATTGCTCTTTTGGCTATTGAGCGAGGGCATTTCTCATAAATTTGACCCTTGTAAATGTCGTAAATATCGCAAAAAACAACAACTGTAATATCAGAAGTAAATGGGTCTAAAAATGCAGTTGTAGCTTCTGGCTTCATTATCATGTCGCTCTTATCGATTGGTTGCCAGCCATGCATAGAGCTAGCGTCCATTGGAATGCCATTTATAAAATTTTCTTTCGTAACAGCTTTTATATTGTAGCTAATGCTGTGCCAAGCACCACCTAAATCAGTAAATCTAAAATCTACAAATTTGACTTCATTTTCTTTACAAAAATCAAAAAAATGATCTATATTTTGGACGAATTTTCCCACTTTTTTCTCCTTTTAATTTTTAAATTTTTCGTATTCTATCATAAAACCTAATATTTAAGATTAAATTTATATTTTATTTGAACCCAATCTAAAATTTTACTAATTCTCTATCTCTATTTTTAAAAATAGCACATTTTGAATAACCTAAATCTCTAGCTATTTGCTCGCAAATTTCACCATTTTTACCGATATCTTCTTTTGTGTGAGCATCTGAGCCAAAAGTGATAGCTATATCTTTTTCGGCTATAAGCTCTAGTAAATTTACGCTTGGATATTGCTCACCGATAGGCTTTCTAAAGCCAGCTGCATTTATCTCAACTACTAAATTCGCCTCCTTTATCGCATTGATCGCATCACGCGCTAAAATTCTAATATCTTTTTTGGGTAAAAATTTAAAAATTTTGAGTAGATCAATATGCCCCATTATGTCAAATTTTCCAAGCTTGGCTGATCTTTCTACATGATCAAAATATTCTTGCCAAATTTGATCTAAGTCTTTGCCATCGTAGCCACCGATAAATTCTGGATTGTCAAATGCCCAGCCATTAAAAAAATGCACAGAGCCTATTAGATAATCAACCTTTCTAGCAAAAACTCGCTCATCCATAAATCCATCTAAAAAATCCATCTCATAGCCAAGTAAAATTTCTATCTCACCGCTAAATTCATCTCTTAAACGTAAAATTTCATCTTCATAGCCTTGCATTTCATCAAATCTCATTCTGTAAGCTTCATCGTAGTTCATCGGCGCGTGATCGCTAAAGCCAAAGTATTTTGTGCCAGCTTTTATTGCGTTTTGTACATACTCTCTTGGCTTGCCAACTGCGTGTTTGCAAAGTGGCGTGTGGTTGTGAAGATCGACGGTCATTTTTAGCCTTTTAAGGTCGTTTATTTTTAAAAATGCTATCTAAAAATTTATAAATTTAAAGATAAAAGCATTGCCTTTAAACTTACTTTTTATTTAAATCCTATATAATCAAGCCAAATTTTATTAGGAGCTTTTATGACCCAAGAGGAACTTGACGCACTTATGGCAGGTGGACTAGATGATGAGTTAGATAATACTAAAGAAGATTCTGGCCAAGAGGTTGCGGACGTCAAAGAGGATACGGACGAGGTAACAGAAGTTGCAGAAGCAATCGATACTAAAGATGAGCCACAGTCAAAATTAGAAAGTAATTCAAAGAATGCGGAAAATTATAGAGTGAGTGCAGATGGCGTTTGGCCACCGCCACCACCAACGGAAGACCACAAAATGGTTCATCAGCTTGATGACGTAACAAGAGATAGCGAAGAAAAAGCTACTCAGATGTTTGATAAGCTTGAGACGATAAATAACTTTTTTATGGACGCTGAGAGTGATTCAAATAGCCTAAAAGACACAATAAACTCAAATATCGAGCTATTTACGACGCTAAGTGAGAAATTTCCAAATATTGCTGCATTTAGTGAGGCTTTGGAGAAAAACAACTCACTTCTTGGCACGATCGATAATATCATCGGAAATTTACAAATGGGACAAGATGAGATAATGATGGCTATGGATATGATGCAGTATCAAGACATCCATAGACAAAAGATAGAGCGTGTTATCAACGTTATGAGAGCGCTAAGTAAATATATGAATACCTTGTTTGAAGGTAAAATCGACGATGATAAGCGTGTTAGCTCTGCTGTTCACATCGCTGGTGATACAACGACTGAAAATCTTGTCAGCAACGACGATATCGAAGCCTTGATAGAAAGTTTAGGTAAAAAATAGTGCTAAAAAGGCCTGAGCTTTTATCTCCAGCTGGAAATTTAACAAAACTTAAAATCGCCCTTGAGTATGGAGCCGACGCTGTTTACGGCTCGGTGGCGAGCTTTTCACTAAGAACTAGATCAGCCAGGGAATTTAATCTTGAAACATTTAAAGAGGCGATAGACTACACGCATGCAAAGGGAAAGAAATTTTATGCGACCATAAATGCTTTTCCTTTTAACTCTCAGATTGAGCCACTAAAAAGGCACTTGCAGACTATCTCGGCAATGAAGCCAGATGCCTTTATCATCGCAACTCCAGGCGTTATGAGTCTAGCAAAAGCCATCGCTCCTGATATCGAGATACATCTCTCAACTCAGGCAAACGTTATGAATGTGCTTGATGCAAAAATTTATCACGATATGGGCGCAAAACGTATCGTCGTAGCACGCGAGATGAACTTGAAAGATGTCATAAAGATAAAAGAAGAAATTCCAACTCTTGACATTGAAATTTTTGTACATGGCTCGATGTGCTTTGCCTACTCTGGTAGGTGCTTAGTAAGCTCAGTGCAAAGCGGACGTATGTCAAATCGCGGCAGCTGTGCCAATGACTGTAGGTTTAAGTATGAACTTTACGCTAAAAACGAAGAGAGTGGTGTGCTTTTTCGCTTAGAAGAGGATGAAAACGGCACTCATATTATGAACTCAAAGGATCTTTGCCTCATCTCTCACATCAAAGAGATCGTTGATAGTGGCGTAATAGATAGCCTAAAAATAGAAGGTCGCACAAAGAGCGAGTACTATGCAGCCTGCACAGCAAGAGCCTACAAAATGGCGATAGATGATGCCATGGATGATAAATTTGACGTACAAATTTATGAAAATGAGATAAATACGCTAAAAAATCGCGGCTTTACGGATGGATATTTGGTACATAGGCCTTATGAACGAGCCGATACGCAAAATCACGTTAGCAGCCTAGAAGAGGGCACACATCAGGTAAATGCAATAAGCGAAGATGGCGAGTTTTTTAAGTGTAAATATAAAATTTTTCCAGGCAATAGCTATGAGATCGTGGCTCCTACCGGCTCACATATAGATGGTAGCGAGAATGAAATCTCAAAGGTTTATTCACAAGATGGCAAGAAATTTATCAAATTTAAGCAGCTCATTACCAAAAAAGGCAAGGTTATGAGTGAAATTCACAGCGGCAATGAAAATGAGATAAACCTCGGCGTTAAGCTGCCAAAATTTAGTTTTTTAAGGGAGAAGATATGAAATTTGTTTCTATTATAATGGGAAGTAAGAGTGACTATGAGATAGTTAGTGAGGCGGCAAAGACTCTTGAAAAATTTGACGTAAAATATGAACTGATAATCAGCTCAGCTCACAGAAGCCCAAAAAGAACGAGCGAGTACGTCGCAAATGCTGAGAAAAAAGGCGCAAAAGTCTTCATCGCAGCTGCTGGTATGGCGGCTCACCTAGCCGGAGCGATCGCCGCAAATACAACAAAACCAGTGATCGGCATACCAATGGCTGGCTCAGCTCTAAGCGGCGTTGATGCACTTTACTCAACGGTACAAATGCCAAGTGGTATGCCAGTGGCGACCTTAGCTATCGGAAAAGCTGGAGCGATAAATGCAGCCTATTTGGCGGTGCAAATTTTAGCACTTGAAGATGAGGGGCTAGCAAGTGCTCTAAAAGCTGACAGAGAGGTGAAAATAAAGGCTTTAGAGGAAGACTCTTCAAAGGTTGAAGTGATACTGTAAAAAGGAGAAGCGGTGCAGACCTATCTTGGTGTTGATGAATTTTGCAAACTTGTGCACTTGGAGCGTGAAGTTATCGAAGATATGATAAATCGTGGCGTTTTGAAAACCAAAGAGGAAAATGGAGAAATTTTGATAGAAGCGAGCGAAGGAACGATGAGCGTGGTGCCTAGTGTTTCGCAAAATTTATCCTTGCAGCCGCAAAGCCAAGATGGTATCAGCTTTGTTGAAAAGACGATTGGAACGATATTAAATTTACATGAAAAGGTGCTTGACGCAAAAGATGAGACCCTTGGGACCTTAAGAAATGAGAATAAATTTTTAAAAGAGGCTCTCATTTCTATGCAAGAGCTCTATGACGAAGATAGAAAAACGGTAGAAACTCTTACAAAACAGCTTAAAATTTCACAAGATGAAGTTGAATTTTTAAAACGAAAATACAAGCTCATGTGGAACCAAGCGGTTGAAAATTTTAACGGGCAAAAGTAGTTTATGAAGATTATAAATTTAGAGGATAGCTTTGAAATTTACGGAGTAAAAACTCGCACTAAAAATGAAGATGAGATAGGCGTCAAGGGTAAAATTCCAGCTCTATGGTCTAAATTTATGAGTGAATACTATGATGGCAAGAGTGAAATTTATAGCGTTTACTGCAACTATGAAAGCGATTTTGATGGACATTACGATAACTTCATCGGCACAAGATCAAGCCACAAAAGTGATAAAATTTTAGAGATAAAAAGTGGCAAATATGCCGTTTTTAGTTTTGCAAGAGAGCCACAAAATATTGCAAAATTTTGGGGTAAAATTTGGAGATATTTTGAAAGTAGCGAGCTAAAAAGAGCCTACGAAACGGATTTTGAGTTTTACGGCAGCGATGAGATAAAAATTTTTATATCTATTTTAGGTTAGAAAAAATGAATAAAAAAAACAATAGTTCAATTTTGAGTTTTATCGAAAATTTTGGTAACAAATTACCAAATCCAACTATGCTTTTTATCTATCTTTCGATTATTACGATAATAATATCGTTTGTGTTAGAAAAGATGGGCGTTGGCGTAAGCTATCAGGCTATCAAAGACGGACAAATATCACAGCTTAATGCAAATGTTATAAATTTGCTTTCTGCTGATAGTCTTAGATCTTTTGTTTTGTCTGTACTTAAAAATTTTACTAATTTTTATCCTTTGGGAGTAGTCTTTGCGATTATTCTAGGTATTGGTATTGCAGACAAGTCTGGACTTTTATCAGCACTTATGACAAAGATTGCCTTAAAATCTTCCAAAATATGGGTAACTCCAATCGTTATTTTTCTTGGTGTAATGTCAAATGTTGCTTCCTCGGTTGGCTATGTTGTGCTAATCCCACTTGGAGCTATTTTATTTGCTGGATTTGGTCGCCATCCAATTGCTGGACTAGCTGCTGCTTTTGCTGGTGTTAGCGGTGGCTGGTCGGCAAATTTATTAATCGGCACAAATGACCCGATGTTTGCGGCATTTTCTATGCAAGCAGCTAGCGTGTTAAATCCAGATTATGTAGTATTAGCAACTGCAAATTGGTACTTTATGATAGCTTCGACATTTTTGATCGTATTTGTTGGCTGGTTTGTAACAGATAAAATCGTAGAGCCTAGGCTTGGTAAATTTGATTTTTTGGGTGATTTTAGCTTACAGGAGCATAGTGAGATAAGTGCAGAGCAAAAACGTGGCTTAAAATTTTCGCTAATAGCATTGATTGTTTTTGTAATTTTATTGCTTGTGGCTATTTTACCTTCAGGCTCTTTATTTGGAGCAAAAGGCAATGAAAGCTTTATGAAGTCTACTTTTATGCATTCTATTGTTGTTTTTATGATGTTGCTTTTTATAGTGGTAGGCGTAGCTTACGGTGTAGGCGCTAGGACCATAAAAAACAGTAATGATGCCATAAAATTTATGGAGCAATCTATTTCTGAGCTATCAGGATTTTTGGTTTTGATATTTTTTGCAGCCCAGTTTACATATCTTTTTAATACCTCAAATATTGGGCTAGTGCTTTCTATAAAAGGTTCTATTTTTCTAAAAGAGGTCGGATTAACTGGACTTAGTCTTATCATGGTTTTTATTTTCTTGATCGCTTTTATAAATTTATTTATAGCTGTTGATTCTGCAAAGTGGGCGATGATGGCTCCGATTTTTGTACCAATGTTTATGAATCTTGGACTCTCACCAGAGCTTACACAGGCTGCTTTTAGAATAGGCGACTCCACTACAAATATCATAACGCCTTTGATGCCATTTTTTGTTTTGATAGTAGCTTTTATGCAAAAATACAATAAAGAGTTAAAAATCGGATCAGTTGTTTCTATTATGCTTCCTTATACGGTTGCATTTTTAATTTCTTGGACAGCGCTAATGTCGTTTTGGTACATTTTTGATCTACCGCTAGGACCTGGTGCAGTTATACACTATGTAAAGTAAAATTTTAAAAGGAAAGCAATGACATTTTCACAAATAATATTAACCCTTCAAAACTATTGGCAAGAGCAAGGTTGCGTTATACTTCAGCCATACGACATGCCAGCTGGTGCGGGCACATATCACCAAGCAACATTTTTAAGAAGCCTTGGGCCAAAGCCCTGGGCGACTGCATACGTAGCTCCAAGCCGCCGTCCTACTGATGGCAGATACGGCGAAAACCCAAACCGCCTAGGCGCTTATTATCAGTTTCAAGTACTCATAAAACCAAGCCCAGAAAATATCCAAGAGCTTTATCTAAAAAGCCTTGAAAGGCTTGGTCTAAATTTGAAAAATCACGACATCCGCTTTGTCGAAGACAACTGGGAGAGCCCTACACTTGGTGCTTGGGGGCTTGGCTGGGAGGTCTGGCTAGACGGCATGGAGGTGACGCAGTTTACCTATTTTCAGCAAGTGGGCGGCATCGCATGCGAGCTGATCTCCGGTGAGATAACATACGGCCTTGAACGTTTAGCTATGTATCTCCAAGACGTAAATAGTGTCTACGACATCGTTTGGGATGACTCTAATGGTAATATAGTAACCTATGCTGACGTACACAAACAAGGCGAGTACGAGTGGAGTAAATATAACTTTGAAGTGGCAAATGTTGATATGCTTTTTAATCAGTTTGAAAATGCATTTGGCGAGTGTAAACGCTGTTTAGAGGCTAAAATTTCACTGCCAGCGTATGACTACTGCATGCTAGCGGCACATACTTTTAATGTCCTTGATGCACGTGGAGCGATAAGTGTAACACAAAGGCAAGACTACATCTTAAAAATTCGTGAGCTTGCAAAAGAGTGTGCACTTACCTACAAAGAGAGTTTGGAAGAAAAGTAAAATTTGATGAAAATAGCTGAAATTTATAAAATTTTAGATGAAATTTGCCCCTTTGTGAGCCAAGAGTCCTGGGACAATAGCGGCCTGCAAGTTGGCTCATTTGACAGCGAATTTGAGCGAATTTATCTAAGCCTTGATCTAGATAGCGAGCTTTTGCAAAATGTCTTGCCAAACTCGCTGATCATCACCCACCATCCGCTCATTTTTAAGGGGTTAAAGAGCTTAGACTACAATTTTTATCCAAGCTCGCTCATAAGAGAGATGATGATAAAAAATATCTCGCTCATCTCGCTTCACACAAATGCTGATCTTGCTTTTTTAAATGAAAAATTTGTGACGCAGATTTTGGGGCTTGAAATTTCAAGCAAAGATGGCTTTTTGATCTATGCTGATGTGAAGATGAAATTTAGCGAGCTTTGCAAATTTGTAAAAGAAAAACTTGGGCTAGAAAATTTAAGAGCGGTTCATGCAAAATATGAAATTTCTAAAATTTGTATCTGCACTGGAAGCGGCGCAGATCTCATCCAAGATGTCAGGGCAGATGCCTTTTTAACAGGTGATATAAAGTATCACCAAGCTTTTTACGCAAAGGAAAATGGCCTAAATTTGATAGACATAAACCACTATGAGAGTGAGCGTTATTTTAGTGATTTTTTGGCAAAGTATTTGCAAAATCTAAAAATTGAAGTTATAATAAGCAATTCTAAAAATCCATTTACATATTGCTAACAAAAAAGGAAACATTATGAATAAATATTTACAACAATTAGTTGAATTGTCTGATCTTGATAGACAAATAGATGGTTTTACGCCACGCATACAAGAAGTCGAGAAAGCCTATAAAAGCATAGAAGAAGAGTGTGACACTATATCAGCTGATGTAGCAAAACTAGATGAAGAAATGAGTGATCTAAAGACTCAAAAATCAGGCACAAATGCCCATATTGCTGAGTTTAGTGCAAAGATAAAAGATGTAGCTAAAAAAAGTTCAAGTGCAAAAAGTGAAAAGGAGATAAAAGCTCTAAGCCTTGAAGAAGATATTGCAAAAGAGCAACTTGAAGCAGCAAATGAAGAGATAGCTAGACTTGAAAAACTAATAGATAGTAAAAACAGTCAAAAGGATGAGCTAAATACCAAAAAAGCCGAGCTTGAAGGAAATTTAGAAAAGATAAAAAGTAATGCTTCATCTGAGCTTGAAAGTATTGAAAAAGAACGCAAAGAGGTCTATGCGAAAAAAGATAAGCTTGTTGCTGCAATGAATCAAAAAATTCTCGCATTTTATGAAAAGATAAGAAAATGGGCTCACAATACAGCTGTTGTGCCTGTTAAAAAGCAAGCTTGCTATGGTTGCTTTATGCAGATAAATGACAAAACTTTTTCTGCTGTTATCAAGGGCGAAGATATCGTTACATGTCCGCATTGTGGCAGAATTTTATACAAACAAGAGCAATAACATATTTCGTGATAATAATATATTACTTTCTAGCCTCAATACTCTATATATTTGGGGCTATCTTTCTATTTATTTTAAGTTTTGAAAAAAAGTATCATAAGTCGATTCCAGCACGTTTTTTCCTCTTTAATAATCCTAAATTTCAAGATGCAGATGTGCATTTTCACGCTTGCTCATTTGGCGAGGTGCAAGCACTCAAACCTTTGATACAAAAATTTGATAGTAAAGCCATAAGTGTGGTGACAAATACAGGCTTTGAAGCGGCAAGTAAAATTTGCTCTAACACGAGATTTTTGCCATTTGAAATTTTTTTGCCGTTTTGGCTAAAA
Source organism: Campylobacter concisus (assembly GCF_002914195.1). Lineage (GTDB taxonomy): Bacteria > Campylobacterota > Campylobacteria > Campylobacterales > Campylobacteraceae > Campylobacter_A > Campylobacter_A concisus_M. Next base: position 475,866 of record NZ_PPAU01000090.1, read on the forward strand.
AAGAGCAAAATTTTAGTTATTTTTGAGGCTGAGCTTTGGCTTATGCTAGTTTTCATGGCAAAGCTAAAAGGCAGCCGTGTGATATTAATAAATGCGAGAATTTCAGATAGAAGCTACAAAAGCTACTTAAAATTTGGCTTTTTTTACAGATATCTTTTTAAATTCATAGATAAAATTTACGCCCAAAGTGAGCTTGATAAAGAGAGGCTAAAGTCACTTGGAGCAGGTGAAACCCAGGTCGTTGGCAACATAAAAGCTGCGTTTTTGCCAAGTGTGAGTAAAATTTATGAAAAGCCAAAAGCTAGAGTGATAGTGCTAGCAAGCACGCATGCTGGCGAAGAAGAGATGATTTTAGAAAATTTAAATTTAAAAGAAAACGATCTATTAATCATCGCGCCACGCCATCCTGAGAGATTTGCAGAGGTTGGAAAGCTTGCAAGCGAGTATGCTAAAAAGCGTGATTTTAGCTTTGCTAAATTTAGTCAAACGCATAAATTTGATGCTAAAGTAAATTTGCTTGATACTTTAGGCGAGCTTGTAAATGTCTATGCTATTAGCGACATAGTCGTGCTTGGAGGCAGTTTTGTGCCAAATATCGGTGGGCATAATCCAATCGAGTGTGCGCAATTTAATCCAGTGGTAATTAGCGGAGAGTTTATATTTAACCAAAAGGCGTTATTTAGCCTAGTTGAAAACATCTATATCGCAAAGGCTAGCGAGATAGGCGGTATAATAGATAGTGGCGCCAAAAAGAGCAGAATAGCCGTGCAAGCAAGCGCTGATGCGATCATAAAAGACATAAGGAGCACTTTATGGGTGAAGAAAAAGCGTATAAAATTTTAGCCAAACAAAAAAATATCTCAAACAACGAGGCAAAGGAGCTAATCGACAGTGGCCTAGTCTATGCCAAAGGGCAAAAGGTGATGATAGCTCGTGCTTTGATGAGTGAAAATACTAAATTTAACGTCGAAGAGATGCCAAAGCCAAGTGTTATCTTTGAAGATGAAAATTTAATAGCCATTAGTAAACCAGCTGCCATAACTAGCGAAAAAATCAGCCAAATGTATAAATTTCCACTCCTTCACAGACTCGATAAGGATACAAGCGGCGTGTTGCTTCTTGTAAAAAATGATGAATTTGCGGCGCTTGCTATAAATGAATTTAAAAAGATGAAGGTTGAGAAAATTTATGTGGCCGCAGTTAGGGGCGTCATGAGCGAGGAAGTGGTCGTAAATGAGCCGATCTTAACGATAAAAAATAAAAATGGCGCCATTTCAAAGATCTCAAAAGATGGCAAAGAGGCGATCAGCGAAATTTCACCGCTCATGGTTGTGGGTAAAAAAACGCTGGTAAAAGTTGCCATAAAAACAGGCAGGACGCATCAGATAAGAGTGCATTTGGCTAGTTTAAATTTACCTATCGTTGGCGATGAAAAATACGGCAAAAATAGGGCAAATAGAATGTTTTTGCATGCCTATTCTATCGCTCTTTTAAACTATAAATTTAAGGCGCCGATCCCAAAAGAATTTAACTCTCTTGGATTTGAGCTATCTAATAAATTTGAAATTTAAAGAGCAATAAAGAAATTATTTAGTAATATACGCCCTTTAATAACAACTTAGAAAGGTGATTAGTGTTCGAACAAATTAGCGAGTCTTTTAGATTAGCCGTTAGTAAGATACGTTTTGTAGATGACGAAAAAGCTCTAAAAAACGCACTTGACGTGCTTAAAAAAGCTCTTTTAAAAGCTGATGTCCATCACAAAGTCACTAAAGATCTACTTGCATCTATCGAAAGCGAACTAAAGCAAACTGGTGTTGGTCAAAAGAATTTCTTAGATGCGATCAAGTTAAATTTAACGACTATTTTAACAGCTCCTGGCAACCAAGGCTTTGTCTATGCACCAGTTGCACCGACTATTGTTTTGATGGCTGGTTTACAAGGTAGCGGTAAAACAACGACAACTATCAAGCTTGCAAACTATCTAAAGCTAAGAAAGAAAAAAGTTTTAGTTGCGGCTTGTGACTTGCAAAGATTAGCAGCGGTTGAGCAGCTAAGACAGCTCTGCGTTGCAAACGAGATCGATCTTTTTTATATAGAAAATGAAAACAATCCTATAAAAGTAGCAAAAGAAGCATTAGAAAAAGCAAAAAGTGGGCTTTATGATGTGCTTTTAGTGGATACTGCCGGTCGTCTCGCGATCGATGAAAAGTTGATGCAAGAGATAAAAGATGTAAAAAATGCGATAAATCCACATGAAATTTTCTACGTAGCTGACGCTATGAGTGGTCAAGACGCTGTCAAAACAGCTGCAAGTTTTAATGAAATTTTAGGAATTTCTGGAGTTATTCTTTCTAAATTTGACTCTGATTCAAAGGGTGGCGTAGCTATTAGTATCGCAAAACAGCTAAATATCCCACTTAGATTTGTCGGTACTGGCGAAAAAGTAGCTGACATTGAGAGCTTTATACCAGACCGCATCGTAAGTCGTATAATGGGCGAGGGTGACTTAGCTACTTTGGTTGAGAAAACATCGACTATAATTGATGAAAAAGAGGCAAAACGCCTAAATCAAAAGATAAAAAAAGGTCAGTTTAACTTTAACGACTTTTTAGATCAAATGGAAAGCGTTAAAAAGCTTGGCAGCATGAAGTCTTTGATGGGGATGATACCTGGACTTTCAAATATTGCAAATCAAATAAAAGATATAGACCTTGATAATTCAAAAGAAATTTTGCATATTAAGGCTATGATAAACTCTATGACACAAAAAGAGCGTGAAAATCCAGACCTTTTAAACAATAGTAGAAAAAGACGTTTAGCGACTGGCTCTGGGCTTTCTCAGGTAGAGGTAAATCGATTTTTAAAGCAGTTTGAAAATGCCTCAAAACTTGCTAAGAAATTTTCAGGAAAAGGTGGAGCAAAAGGACTTGCAAATATGCTTTCTCAAGTAAATTTAAAAAGACCTGTTTGATAAAAGGGCTTAAATTTGGATATTTGTTATCTAAATTTAAGCTTTATTTAAAAACAAGAGGAGAATATAATATGGCAACAGTAGTAAGACTAACAAGAATGGGACGTAAAAAAAGACCTTTTTATCGTATAGTTGTTACAGATAGCAGAAAAAGACGCGATAGCGGTTGGATAGAGAGCATTGGTTATTACAATCCTATGGTTGAACCAAATGTTATAAATTTTAATAAAGAGAGATTGGATTACTGGAAAAGCGTCGGTGCTAAACTTAGCGACAGAGTTGCACAAATTACAAAATAATGGTTAAAAATTTTTTATACGAATATGCCAAGTTGATTGCTGATTTTCCTGATAAAGTAAGTGTTGATCGTCAGGAACTTGGTGAAAATTTTGTCGAGATCATTATAAGTGCCGATAAGGTTGATACTGGAAAGCTTATCGGCAAAGACGGCAAAATGATAAACGCTATAAAGACCGTTATTATTGGTTGTAAAGCTAAAGATAATACAAGTTATAGAGTAACGGTAAAAGCTATTGAATAGTGATATTGTTGAAGTCGCTACCATCGGAAGATGTGTTGGTTTAAAGGGCTACTTAAAGCTTCACAATAAGAGCGACTTCCCAGAACAGTTTAAAAAAGGTGCAACCTTTTTTGATAAAAACAATGATCAGCTGACCATAAAAGACTACAATAGACAAAAAGGGCTGGTGTTGTTTGAAAATTTTGATGACTTAGACCTTGCTAAAACGCTTGTAAATATAACTATATACACCACAAAAGAGCTCACTAGAAAAAACTGCAAATTAAAAAAAAATGAATTTTTTCAGTTTGATATTATTGGCTTAAAAGTTATAGAAAATGGTGAAATTTTGGGTATTGTAGAAGATATCCAAGATAATTTTGCAAATTCACTTTTATACATAAAAACTGATGAAGAGCTTACCTTAGGTGGTAAACCAAAGAATTTTTACATTCCATACTTAGAGCATTTTATTATAAGTGTAAATTTAGACAATGAAGAGATTTTGGTAAAAGGTGCTAGAGCTATTTTAGAAAATTCATGAAATTTACGTTTATTACACTTTTTGAAAATTTAGTTAAACCTTATTTTTGTGATTCTATTTTAAAACGTGCAATTGGTAATAAATTTATTGAAATTGATTTTATAAATCCAAGAAATTTTACTAAAGATAGGCATAATAAAGTTGATGATTATATGATCGGAGGTGGAGCAGGGCTTTTGATGTTTCCACAGCCTTTGGATGAGTCGATCAAATTTCTAAAAGAAAAAGATAAAAATGCTCATGTGATATTTTTAACGCCAGCTGGTAAAAAATTTAATCAAAATGACGCAAAGAGGCTCTCTAAAAAAGATCATATTTGTTTTGTTTGTAGTAGATATGAAGGCCTTGATGAACGAGTTGTTGAGCTTTGGGCGGACGAAGTTTTTTGCATAGGCGATTTTGTTTTAACTGGTGGAGAGCTTCCTGCGCTTTGTATGAGTGATGCAATATCAAGAAATGTACTTGGAGTTTTAGGAAACGATATGAGCCTTGAAGTTGAGAGTTTTGAGGATAATTTGCTTGAGGCCCCATCTTTTACAAAGCCTGATAATTTTAGATCAATCTTTGTGGTTTCAGAGTTTTTAAAGGGTAACCATGCTAAAATCCACACTTTAAAAAATAAGATGGCTCACTGCAAAACAAGGTTCTTTCGCCCTGATTTATATCAAAAGCTTAAGCCACATAAATAAGGAAAAACATGAGAAATAAATACATTGAAGCATTTGAAAATGCTCAAATTGCTAGTAAAAATATTCCTGACTTCCGTGCAGGAGATACATTGCGTGTTGCTACTCGTATTCACGAAGGCGATAAAACTAGAATTCAAAATTTTGAAGGTATTTGTATAGCTAGACGTGGTAGCGGTACCGGCGAAACATTTATCATTAGAAAAATTGGTGCTAACAGTGTTGGTGTTGAGAGAATTTTTCCAATCTTTAGTGACTCAATTGAAGAGATAAAAGTTCTTAGAAAAGGTCGTATTAGAAGAGCTAAATTATTCTATCTACGTGACCTTCGTGGTAAAGCTGCTAAAATCCGCGAACTTAGAAAATAATTCTACTATCTGTCCTGAAGTCTATTCAGGACTTTTAATCTTCTTTTTAAATTTAATTTTTTTAATTTTTTTTGTTTTTTAATATTAAAATATCTATTTATTTTTATTGTTTTTACCGCTAGGCTATAAAAATTTAAAATATATAAAAAATTTCTATATAAAGTTTCAGATACCTTATATACTAAATTTATTTATTTTCTACTTCTTCTTATTTGTATACCAAAATAAAAAAATAACACAACAAAGAATTACTCCAAACATTATTGATACAACTATCATAGTAGCATTTTTGGTTTCATTGAATGGTAAGCCTTGTGTATTCATACCAAAAAAGCCAGTTATTAGATTTAGTGGTAGCATTACAGCCGATATCATTGTCAAAATGTAAATGTTTTGATTGATTTTGTCATTTTTTATACTTTGTATAAATGTATAAATATCATCGATTCTGCAGGCATATTCATTGGCCATTGTTCTAAAAACATTTGCCTCATGAGTACTATTTTTAAGCTCATTTTTTAAATTTTGTTGCTCGCTTTGACAAATCGAAAGGGTTTCATAAAAATGAGATATCTTATTTTGAAATTTTCTAATCTCGTATTTTAAAAAGTGGTGTCTTTTGATAAATTGATTAAAGTTTTTTCGACTAGCATAAATTTTTTCATACTCATTTAGCTCATCTTGATGCTCTAAAATTTTGTTTGCATATTCATTACATAGTTTTTTAAGAGCCGCTTCAAACTCGTTTTTATCGCATTCGTGATCAAAGTCTTCTTTGTAAATTTTGCCATTTTTAAATAAAAATTTATAGCTTTGTTTTTGCGTGAAAGAAACAAGCAAAATATAGTCGTATTCATCGCCATAAAAATATCCACAAACTGAACTTTTATAGCTCATTTTTTACCCTTTTAGCATAAAAATTTTTCTTAAATTTGGCAAATTCGCCTCTTTCTATCGCCTCTCTCATCTCTTTCATCAAATTTAGATAGTAGTGCAGGTTGTGAAGGCTTGCTAGTCTAAAAAACGTTAGCTCTCTAGCCTTAAAAAGGTGGTTTAAGTAGCCTCTGGAGTAGTGCTTGCAGGTATAGCACTGACACTGTGGGTCGATTGGCGCGTGGTCGTTTATAAATTTGGCTGATTTTATATTTATCTTGCCAAAGCTAGTAAAGAGCGTGCCGTTTCTTGCATTTCTTGTTGGCATTACGCAGTCAAACATATCAACGCCTCGCTCCACGTTTTCCACGAGATCTTCAGGTGTGCCAACGCCCATTAGATAACGCGGTCTTAGCTCATCCATAAATGGCATAACCGCCTCAACTGTGTCATACATCGCCTCATTGCTCTCGCCAACGCTAAGACCTCCTATGGCAAGGCCGTCAAATGGCATCTCATTTAAAGCTTTGGCGCAAAATTTACGTGCCTCATAATCAGTGCCTCCTTGAACGATACCAAAGATATTTTGCTGTAAGCCAACGCCCTTGCTTTGCATAAATTTATGATAATCAATCGCCTCTTTTGCCCATTTTATCGTTCTCTTTATGCTTAGATCGATTCTTTTTGGCTCAGCAGGCAAGGCGACCAAATCATCAAGTATCATCATAATATCGCTGCCTAGATCGTACTGCGTGTCAAGGACGGATCTTGGCGTAAAATAGTGCGTACTGCCGTCGATGTGGCTTTTAAATTTTATCCCACCATCGTCGTTTTTGGTGTTTGATCTAAGTGAGAATGCCTGAAAACCGCCGCTATCAGTTAAAAATGAGCGCTCAAATTTGGAAAATCCATGAAGTCCGCCAAACTCGCGCACGACCTTGCTTCCGGGGCGCAGATACATGTGGTAAGTGTTTGCTAAGATTATCTTTGCGTCTAAAATTTCACTCATATCAAAGGCGTCTAAGCTTTTAACCGCACCAACCGTGCCAACTGGCATAAAAACTGGCGTTTGTATAACGCTATGGGCAGTTGTTATGATACCACGCCTTGCATTTCCATCTTTTTTTATAACTTCAAATTTCATCTAAGTCCTTAAAATTTTTGATTTTTTATTTTAACAAAATTTATAATATAATCCAGAAATTTTAAGGCAAAGGAACTTTTTGCAAAAGAGAAATGATATCGTTTTTACCGAAGCAAACGGCACTGCGACCATAAAATTTGCAGGTGAGTTTAGCTACAAAGAGGCTAAAAATTTACAAAGCATTTTTAAAAAAATCCAAAAGCTTAACGGCAATGTTAAATTTGACTTTAGCGAGCTAAAGAGCATTGATTACGCTGTTTTGATCCTTTTAAAAAACACGCTAAATGGCAAGAAATTTGAGATCATCACAAATGACGCCAAGATAAAGGCGATGGGTGAGCTGCTAAATGACGAGAAGATCGATTTTAACTACATGCCACCGCACAATAGCCTAAATTTTTTCTCACGCTTGGGAGAGAAAATTTGCGAGGGTTTTGTAAATTTAGTTGAGTTTGGCTCGTTTTTGGGTGAGTTTTTGATAAAAAGCATCAAAATTTTACTTAATCCTGCAAATTTAAGGTTTAGAGAATTTAGCAACTACATAAAAGATGGCGGTGTAAATGCCGTTTTCATAGTCTCGCTCACCGCTTTTTTGATAGGCGTCGTGCTTGCATATCTTGGCAGTGCGATGCTTGCAAGCTTTGGGGCAAGTATATTTATAGTTGAGATCATGGGTATGCTAACGCTTAGAGAAGTAGCTCCGCTCATTGCAGCTATTGTTATCGCAGGTAGGTCGGCTTCTAGTTTTACTGCTCAAATTGGCGCTATGAAGCTAACTGAGGAAATAGATGCGATGAAGACAATGGGCTTTGAGCCATTTAACTTCTTGGTCTTGCCACGCATCATCGCGATGGTTCTTTGTGTGCCTGTCATTATCTTTATAGCTGACGCGATAAGCATCTTAGGACAGATGATCATTTGCCAAACGATACTTGATATCAGCTTTAGCGACTATCTCAATAGATTTCGCGAGATGGTCGAGCTTAGGCACTTTGCTGTTGGCATGATAAAAGCTCCGTTTTTTGGCGCTGTAATAGCGATCATTGGCTGCATGAGGGGATTTGGTGTTAGTCAAAACGCCCAAAGCCTTGGAGCGATGACAACTGTTAGTGTTGTAAATGCGATATTTTGGGTCATCGCGCTTGATGCATTTTTTGCGATAATTTTTATGTGGCTAAAGATATGAACGAGATAATAGTTGGAAAAAACATAACGACAAGTTATGGCGATAAGATAATGCACGATAATGTGAGCTGGAGCGTCAAAGAGGCTGAAATTTACGGCTTTTTAGGCGGTAGTGGCGCTGGTAAAACCACACTAATGAAGACGATGATATATCTAAAAAAGCCAAACAAGGGCGATATATTTTTTGATGGCGTCAATATGTGGAAAAGTAGTCAAGCAGAGCAGCAAGAGATAAAGCTAAAAAGTGGGACGATGTTTCAGTTTGGAGCGCTTTATAGCTCGATGACGATACTTGATAATGTGGGTGTTTTGCTTCATGAGTACTCTAAATTTAACAAGCGACAGATCGATGAGATAGCGATGTTTTGGATACAAAAAGTGGGGCTAAAAAAAGAGGTATCAATGCTCTATCCAAGCGAGCTAAGTGGCGGTATGAAGAAGCGTGCTGCACTCGCAAGAGCCTTGGTGCTAAGTCCTAGGGTGCTATTTTTAGATGAGCCAAACAGCGGTCTTGATCCTGTTAGCTCGCGGCAGATGGACGCGCTCATAAAAGAGCTTCGTGATAGCATCGGCGTGACCGTCGTCATGGTGACGCATGATGCGGATAGCATTTTTGATATTTTGGATAGATTTTTGATAATAGATAACAAAAAGATAGCCTTTGAGGGAGATATAAAAGAGCTTGAGCATCTTGAAAACAACCCGCTTGAAGAGCTATTTAAAATGAGGAAAAAGTAGATGGAAAATAGAAATTCTTATACCATTGTTGGCATGTTTTTCATAGCCTGCCTTACAGCGTTTGCCATATTTATCTGGTGGATGACTAGCAAAAATAACACAAAGGTTGATTTTAAAGAGTATTACATCCACACGAGCGAGCTGCCAAGCGGATTGAAGGTTGATTCTACGGTTAAATTTATCGGTGTGCCAGCTGGAAGTGTTAGTGATATAAATTTTGTCGATGACAAAAACGCTCTTATAAACATCACGATGAAAATTAGAGAAGATCTGCCGATAAAGGCCGATAGCGTGGCAAGTATAGAAGTTCAGGCTATTAGCGGCGTTGCTAGTATAAATATAAGCCGTGGCACAAAAGACTTTACATCAGGTCAAAAGCCTATCTTGCAGCTTGAAGAGAGCCTCTTTTCAAAGCTTGGAAACAACGCTGAAAACATTACTTTAAAGATAAATCAAACACTTGATAAAGTCGATAACTTTTTCTCACCTGAAAATATTGCTCACGTAGAGTCAGTCCTTAAAAATATTGATAAATTTACACAAGTTTTAACAGACGAAGAGGGACTAAGTGAGGTTGATAGTATCGTTAAAAATGTGAGAAATTTTACAGATACTTTAAACAAAACCGACACAAAAGAGCTTGCTAAAAATTTAAACACTCTAATTTCAAATGCAAATCAAGTTTTTGTAACGGCAAATTCGGCTATTGTTGGATATAATTCGTTGCAAGAATTTATCACCGCAAAAGCAAAAGACGGCGAGTACGACCTTAGAAATACAGTTGGGCCGTTATTAAGAGAAGCGAGTGATTTTTTAAATGGATTTGACAAGACGCTTCGGGAGTTTAGAGGTGCGCTTCAAAGACTCGAAGATAATCCTTACGAGTTTTTCTTCACAAATCCGGTCTCAAACGACAAAGGAGATAAGAAATGAGAAATTTGATATACATAGCGGCTGCTTTTTTCTTTCTTGGTTGCTCACTAAAGACAGATGTGCCGCAAGCTACGATGTATGAAATCCACTATTCAAACAAAGAGTGCTCAGCTGAAAACAAGCAAAAAGAGCTAAAAAATGTCTTCATAGAAAACGTGAGTGCTCTTGACATGGTTGATACTAGAAAAATTTTGATTGTGGCTGAAAATAATAAAATCAGATACCTAAGCGATGCTAAATTTGTCTCTGAGCCAAGCGAAATGGTCTATAAATCACTTGTAAAAGGGCTTTATTCAAACTGTGCTGCTAAGCCGATATTTTCACCAAATGCAAAAGATCTTAGACTAAAAGTAAGCATCATCTCTCTTCAAATAAGAGGTGACAAGGCCGAAGTTTCGCTAGCTTATGAGCTATTTAATGCAAACACTTCACTAAAATCAGGCATGATCACAAAAGAAATTTTCTGCCCAGATCCAAGCTCAAGTACTATTTTTGATACGATAAACAAGGCTACAAATTTAGCAATCGACACACTAATCTCTGAAATAATCTCTTAAATTTTCTTGGCTGTAAATTTCTAAATTTATAGCCAAAATAGCTTATTTTAAAGACCTTTTGTTATAATGTGAGCTTTAAAATACGGAGAATTGATGAAGAAAATTTTAATAATCGCAGATGGAACTTTTGCAAGAAATTTTTTAAACAGACTACTTGAAACAAAATCAAATTTACATCACTATATCGTTGTTTCAAGCGAAGATTACAGCCAAAAATCAAATTATGAAAATTTTACATTTTACCAGTTTGACCCAACTAGCCTCTCAAAGTTAAAAAGCGTGAGCGATGGCTATTTTAGTCAGTTTTGTATAGTTTGCGATGATAAAAATGAGGCGATTGCTGTTTATGAAAATTTAAGACAGATCAGCACAAAGACCGAGACCGTTTTTATGAGCTCATGGGAGCTTGATGAAAAATGTAAAGAAATATTTGCAAGCGATAAACACTTAAGCGTGGTTGATATCAGAGATATTGCAGCATCAAGGCTTATGGACTATTTACCAGATTTGCCGGTTTTAGCTGATAATATCGGACTTAGTGAGGGCGAGATCATGGAGGTTAAGGTGCCAATAGGCAGCTCTTATATGTATCGTCACATCAGCTCAGTAGCTCAGAAAAAATGGCGAATAGCTCTCATATATCGAGGCAGTGAGATCATCTTGCCAAAGCCAAATGTAATGATACAGCCAAGCGATATATTACTAATCGTTGGTGATCCAAATGTGCTTCAAAATGTTTATCGCTCGATCAAGCGTGAAAGTGGGCAGTTTCCAAGTCCATTTGGTAGCAACATCTATGTGCTGATCGATATGATCTCAATGGATAAAGAACGTGTTAGCAAGCTCATAAAGGATAGCTTGTATTTGCATTCAAAGCTAAATAATAAACGCCTTTTTTTTAGAGTGATAAATCCAACTTTAGGTGAAAATTTAGATACTTTAAAAGCGATAAAAGAGAAAAATATCATCGTTTTGATGGATTATTTTAATAGTGATAACAAATCTATAAAACATGATGTTTTAAAGCACGATATCGGTCTAATCTTAAGCGATAATAAATACTTTTTTAAATTTAAAAAGCTATTTTATGAGCTAAAACTTCCAGTGCTAAAAACAGGTAAAATTTTACTCTCAAATATAAAAGAGGGCGTTATACTAGGCGATCAAAGTCAAGAAGTGGAGAATCAATCAGCTGTGATAACTGACTGCTGTGCACAGCTTGATTTGGAGATGAAATTTTACTATTTTGATAATAAACACAGCGATGATGAGGCGTTAAGAGAGCATTTTGAGAGCATTAGCGCGCTATTTTCTAAGCGCATAAAGATAGAAAATCACAATCTAAAAAATCCGCTTGTAAAACTAAAAAATACAAAAGATTTGCTTCATTTTGTAATGTTTACTAAAAGCGTGGCAAATGGTGGGACATTTGCCTTTTTATCGACAAATTTAAACAAGCTTTATAAAAAACTAAGCCAAAATGCACAGCTTTTTGTGCCAGTAAGTGAGTAAAAATGCAGATGAATTTAAATCTTAAAGAAAAAGCATCAAGCTATAAAATTTATATAAATGAGCTTGAAAGACTAGAGCTAAAAGGCAAGGTTGGCATCGTTACAAACGCCAAAGTAGCGGGGCTTCATCTTGAAAAGCTACTTAGTATTTTGAAGTGCGATGAGAAATTTATCATAAGTGTGCCTGACGGCGAAGAGTATAAAAACCTTGAAACGGTAGAGCAAATTTTAGAGCAGCTTTTTGTGAGTAAATTTGATCGCTCATCTACGTTAATCGCCTTTGGTGGTGGCGTCATAAGCGATATGACTGGCTTTGCGGCGAGCATCTATGAAAGAGGGATAAATTTCATAAATATCCCAACTACGCTTCTAGCGCAAGTCGATGCTAGTGTGGGTGGAAAAACGGGTGTGAATAACAAATTTGGCAAAAATTTAATAGGCTCTTTTTATCAGCCAAAGGCAGTTTTTTGCGAGATAAATTTCTTAAAGACGTTGCCAAAGAGAGAATTTGCAGCTGGCGTGGCTGAGGCTTTAAAAATGGCGATAACTTTTGACAAAGAGATGTTTGATTGGCTAAAGAGCATAAATTTAGATGATGAAAATTTAGCCAAGCTAGTTGAAAAGTCGGTAATTTTAAAAGCAAAAGTGGTTGAACAAGATGAAAAAGAAAAGGGGCTAAGAGCCATCCTAAACTACGGACATACCTTTGCTCACGTTATAGAAAATGAGACAAATTATAAAGAATTTTTACATGGCGAGGCAGTGGCAATAGGCATGAATATGGCAAATCGCTTAAGTGTAAAACTAGGGCTCATGAGCGAGGCAGAAGCAGAGGATATCAAACAGGTTTTAGTGAAATTTGGCCTTCCAGTAAACTACAAAATAGAAAATAAATATGCATTTTACGAGGCATTTTTTATGGATAAAAAGACAAAAGATGATAAGATAAATTTCATCATTGCAGATAAAATCGGCAGTGCGATCATCAAAAATGACGTCAAAAAAGAAGACGTTTTAAAAATTTTAAGAGAATTTAAATGAAAAAGATCATAGCTTTACTACTTTTTTGCTTTGCCCTTTATGCTGAGGAGAACGTTACGCTTGAGCAAAATGGCTCGCAAAATTTACAAAATAACGAGCTTATAAAGGATATTTCAAATCTAGATAACTCCCTAAAAAATAATATCTGGATCACAAGGTATGCTAACTATAACACTTATCAAAGGCTTATTGATGAGCTTGAAAAAAATGAAAATGAACTAAAGAAACTGGACAAAAGCTCAAGAAGAGGCAGCGATATCATAAAGAGAATCCAAACCTTAAAAGAGCAGATAAATTTACTAAAAGAGTATGAAAAAACGCCATTTTCAAATATGTTAGCAGCTCCTGAAATGGATACTCCACCAAGGATAACAAGTCCTGTTGCACTTATATCTGGCTTTTCGTATATCAAAAAGATAAAGAGCGATAAGATCGAGTATCAAAGGCATATAAAAGAGCTTGATACGCTTTTGGAAAAGCTTGAAACAAAAGAAAATTTACTAAATAGACTAAATTTGATAGAAGAAAATGAACAAAATAGGGAAAGCCTAAACTTAGTAAAACAAGAAATAGGCGACTTTAAAGCGGCAAAACAGATCGCTGATACAACTTATAATGTCTATGAAAAAAGAGCTGATGAGGCTATAAATTTAACCACCTCTGACATAAAAGCTCAGTTTTTAAGTATGGGCTATACAGCTATCATCATTCTTTTGACGATCGGACTAACATTTATCGCTAAATTTATTGTTAAAAGAACGATTACTGACAATGAGAGATTTTACACAGTCAATAAATTTTTAAACGTTTTAAATATCACCGTTATCATCATAATCTTACTTTTTTCGTATATCGAAAACGTCACATATCTAGTAACCGTGCTAGGTTTTGCTTCAGCTGGTATCGCCATTGCGATGAAAGATATGTTTATGAGTATGCTTGGCTGGATGGTGATCATGTTTGGCGGCTCTATACATGTGGGTGACAGGATAAGGGTGCTTCATGATGGCAGTGAATTTGTGGGCGATGTGATCGATATCTCTTTGCTTAGGCTGACCGTTTTTGAGGATGTTAGTTACTCGACTTATAAGACGAATCGCCGTGCAGGTAGGATCATCTTTGTTCCAAATAACTATATCTTTACTGACCTCATCGCAAACTATGCTCATTATGGCATGAAGACCGTTTGGGATGGTATAGATATCGTTATAAGCTTTGATAGTAATCATAAAAAAGCTGTGTATCTAGCAAGAAATGTCGTTAAAAAATACTCAAAAGGCTATACAGATATCGCAAAACGTCAAATGAATAAATTAAGAAGCCAATATAGCATCAAAAATCCAAATGTCGAGCCAAGAATTTATACGTTTTTTGAGCCTTATGGTATAAATGTCTCATGTTGGTATATGGCAAATTCTTATGCGACTTTGGCTCTTAGAAGTACTATTAGTGCTGAGATAATAGAAGTATTTTTGGCTCAAGATGATATAAAGATCGCTTATCCAACACAAACCATGTTTATAGGCAAAAAAGAAAATCCAAGCGACCATACCGCTCACAGCGAGCAAGAGAGCGAAAATTCTTAATGCAAAAGATATTTTTTAAAACATTTGGGTGTCGTACAAATATCTACGATACTGAGCTTTTAAAAAGCTACATCAAGGACTACGAGATCACAAATGATGAAGAGAGCGCTGATATCGTGGTCATAAACTCGTGCACTGTTACAAATTCTGCCGATAGTGGTGTCAGAAACTACATAAACGGCGTAAAAAGGCGTGGGGCGAAGGTGGTGCTGACTGGGTGTGGTGCGGTTAGCAAGGGCAAAGAGCTATTTAATAGCGGTATATTTGGTGTGCTAGGAGCTAGCAAAAAGAGCGATCTAAATGAGCTTTTAAAGCAAGAAAAGCCATTTTTTGAGCTTGGAAATTTAAACTCAGTCGATAAAAATATAGTTACAAATTATGAAAATCACACAAAGGCTTTTATAAAAATTCAAGAAGGCTGCAACTTTAGCTGCAGCTACTGCATCATTCCTTCGGTTCGTGGCAAGGCTAGAAGCATGGATGAGGCCATGATATTAAAAGAGGCAAGAATTTTAGCCCAAAACGGCTATAATGAGCTCGTACTAACTGGCACAAATATAGGCAGTTACGGCAAAGATACAAATAGCTCTCTTGGTAGGCTTTTGGCAAATTTGGGAAAGATTTCTGGCATTAGACGCATTCGGCTTGGAAGCATTGAGCCAAGCCAGATAGATGAGAGCTTTAGAGAAATTTTAAAAGAAGAGTGGCTGGAGCGCCATCTTCACATTGCACTTCAGCACACGAGTCAGGCGATGTTAAAGATCATGCGAAGACGCAATGATGCATTTAGTGACCTGGAGCTTTTTAATGAGCTTAGCTCACTTGGCTTTGCACTTGGTACGGACTATATCGTAGGTCATCCTGGTGAGAGCGAGGAGATATGGACAGAGGCTTTGGAAAATTTTAAGAAATTTCCTATCACGCATCTGCATGCTTTTGTCTATTCGCCAAGGCGTGATACGCACTCAGCTATGCTAAAAAGCGATGTTAGCGGTGATGTGGCAAAAAGTAGGCTAAAAATTTTACAAGGCATAGCTTTGCAAAATAATGAAAATTTTAGAAAAAAACATAACGGGGCTTTGAAAATTTTAGTCGAGCAAAAAAATGGTGAGTTTTACGAGGGCTTTGATCAGTTTTACAACAAAGCTAAAATTTTAAGCCAAAAAGATATAACAAAAGAGTGGGTGGAGGTAAGCGAATATGAAGTTAAGCCAGATGCCAATTATGCAAAAATTTAAATTTAGTAGAAAAAATATCCTAATAATCGCCGCCATTGCTTTAATAGGTGTGTTACTTTTTGCCGTTAGCAAAGAGCCACGAAATATCACATACTCTCAGTATATGCAGCTCATGGAGGGAAATTTTGTCGATAGAGCAGTCATAGACGGTGATGAAGTCATACTTTATGCACAAAACAATCGCTTTTCTATTATCAAAGAGGCTGTTGATTTAAAAGAACTTATCAAAAAAGTACCTGTTGAAAAGACGAAGCAATACATCACTCCTGGTATGGTTTGGGGATTTATTATCTTTGTTTGTTTTATCCTTTGGTACGCTTACATTTTTAGGAGTATTAACAAAAAAAACGAGAGCCTTTTTAATAAAAAAGATAGTGCTTTAGAGATAGAAAGCGTGCTAAATCAAAATGTGATGCCAGTTATTTCAAATGTTAGATTTAGTGATGTGGCTGGCATTAGTGAGGTCAAAAGCGAGCTTAGTGAGATAGTTGACTTTTTGAAAAATCCACAAAAATACAGAAATTTTGGTATCAAAATGCCAAAAGGTGTGCTAATGGTAGGTCCTCCAGGTGTTGGCAAGACACTTGTGGCAAAGGCCGTTGCAGGCGAGGCAAATGTACCATTTTTCTACCAAAATGGTGCTAGTTTTGTGCAAATTTATGTTGGCATGGGTGCAAAAAGAGTAAGAGAGCTTTTTAGCAAAGCTAAATCATATGCTCCGTCTATTATCTTTATCGATGAGATAGATGCTGTTGGAAAGAGCAGGGGCGGCACTAGAAACGACGAGCGAGAAGCCACTCTAAATCAGCTATTAACCGAGATGGACGGCTTTGAAGATAACTCGGGCGTCATCGTAATAGCTGCTACAAATAGGATCGAAATGATCGACGAGGCACTACTTAGATCGGGTCGTTTTGATAGGAGAATTTTTCTTTCGATGCCTGATTTCAACGACAGAGTGGCTATTTTAAATACCTATTTAAAAGATAAAAAATGCGATGTTTCAGCCGAAGATATTGCTAGAATGAGCGTTGGCTTTTCAGGTGCAGCACTTAGCACACTTGTAAATGAAGCAGCCATAAATGCTCTAAGAAATAATGAGAGCATACTAAAAATAAGAGACTTTGAGGCTGTTTTAAACAAGGTCTTACTCGGCAAGAAAAAGGTTTTAAGCTACAGCGAGAGTGAGAAAAAAATCCAAGCCGTCTATCAAGGTGCAAAAGCACTTAGTGCTTACTGGTTTGATGTGAAATTTGAAAAAATTTCACTCATTGAAGACCGCTTTATGGCAACCGAGCAAGAGATAGAGTCAAAGTCGCAGATGATATCTCGCATTAAAGTATTAATCTCTGGCATGTGTAAGCTTGAAATAGACGAGAATGATATTTTTTCAAACTCGAGCAGTGATCTAAATTTAGCCAAAGAGATCGCATCAAAAATGGTTTATGAATACGGTATGGGAAGTTCATTTGTCCCTAATCCAAATGATGTAGAAGAAATTTTAAAACAAGCAAAAGAAGAGATTATGTCTTTTTTAAAGGGTACAAACGAGCAGATTGCAAAGATCAGTTCATATCTGCTAGCGTACGAGAGCGTAGATAAAGAGACGCTGGCAAAAATTTTAAACGAAAACTATTAAAGGAGAAAAAGTGAAAGCAAAAATAGGAATATTAACCCTTTCTGACCGTGCAAGCGAAGGCACATACGAGGACAAATCAGGTCCAGCGATCAAAGAGGTGCTTGATAGCTGGATAGTGAGCGAGCGTGAGTATTTTTACGAGGTCATACCAGATGAGTTTGAGCTGATAAAAGAGAGGCTTGTGCACATGGTGGACGTGCTTGGCTGCGACCTTGTGCTAACTACTGGCGGTACAGGACCAGCGGTGAGAGACGTTACGCCAGAGGCTACTGAGGCGGTTTGCGAGAAGATGATGCCAGGCTTTGGTGAGCTAATGAGAGCTGCAAGCCTGCAATACGTCCCAACAGCGATCCTGTCACGCCAAGTAGCAGGCATAAGAGGGCATGCGCTCATCATAAATTTACCAGGTCAACCAAAAGCGATAAAAGAGTGCTTGGAGCCGGTATTTCCGTCAGTGCCGTATTGCATTGACTTGATTGAGGGTGCGTTTATCGAGACTGACGAAAATGTTATGAAAGTATTTCGTCCAAAACAAAAGAAAATTTCTTAAATCAGTTTAATTTTAAAGCCACTACTTTTATGGATAGGCAGTGGCTTTTTATTAAAATTTAGCTTTTTGTGTGTTAGCTTATTTTGAACTATTACAGGTTATATATCCATATTTAACTGCGTTTGTTTTTTCACCATCTGTTTACTTCTTTAGTTTATTGATGCTCTCTTGCTTTTGCTATATGTGTTGCCAGACCTTATAGCGCTGCTTATACTCGATATAAAATGGTTATATCACTGGAAAAATTAGTAAAATTTTATGTATTATTTTATATAAATTTAATCATTATAAGCTAAATTTGCTCGTTTTTGCTCTCTGCTATCTCTTTTATAAGCTCTATATCGCTGTTCATTGCTAGGCTCATAAAACAAACGCCACTTGCTCCAGCTTTTATAGTCTCTTTGTAGTTTTTACTATTTAGTCCGCCAAGTACGTAAATTTCTTTATCAAGACTTTTTAGCTCGTTTATAAAATTTACCCCTTTTGGTTCTAAGCCTTCCTTGCAAGAGGTGGTAAATATATGAGAAGCTACGAGCACGTCAGCGATAGAGGCTGAAATTTTAGCCTGCTCTAGGTCGTGAGCTGGGGCGTAAATTTTTGCTGTTTTTCTAAATTCATCTAAAAAAACGCCGTGATTTTTAAAAAAATCAAGTTGTGCTGAAGTGAGCCAAAAGTCGCTCTTTAGCTTGCAAGCGACGTCAAAAAATTGATTAATGATAAATTTCTTGCAGTAGTTTTCGCAAATTTGAGCCACAACCCTGGCAAGATCGTAAAAATCAGCTTCACCAAGCCCCTTTGCACGAAGTAAAATTTCATCCACACCAGCCTTACAAAGTAGCTGTATCCTCTTTAAAAAGTCATCGCCATCATAGCTTTCAAAGTCGGCCACACAGAGAATCTTAAACATAGACATACTCGCTCATTAGTGGCTCTAGGCCGTTTGCTTTTAGCATAGTCTTGATCTCATCCACGCTTCTATCGTCACTTATCTCAAACTGCTCGTCACCCTTTTTCTCTTCACCGTGAGCGCCGATGCTCACTTTTACGCCAGCACTTATCTTATTTGTGGCGATCTTTACGGCGTTATCGCGAAATTTCGCTTTTTCTCTGGTTGAGATGGTGATGCTGGCTGTTGGCATGAAAATTCTATAAGCGCAGATCACTTGTAAAAGCTCACGCTCGCCCACGTCACGCGGATTAATGCGATTGTTGTTGATGATAGGGCGAAGTCTTGGGCATGAAAATGAGATCTCGGCGTGCGGATACTTTTTTTGAATGAGGCTCGCATGCAGTGCAGTAGCAAAGGCGTCAAGTCTAAAGTCATCTATACCAAGAAGTGCTGCAAAGCCGACTCCTCTCATTCCTCCAAGAAGCGCTCGCTCTTGCGCGTTTAATCGGTATGGGAAAATTCTTTTATTGCCGCCAAGGTGGATTTTCTCGTATTTTGTGGGATTGTAGGTCTCTTGGAAGACGGTCACGTAGTCTGCGCCACTTTTATGAAGCAGGGCATAGTCCTCAGAGTTTAGCGGGTAAATTTCAACCCCAACGACTTTAAAAAATTTCTTTGCCAAAGAGCAGGCGTTTGCGATGTAGACGACACTTGAGTTGGTCTCGCTCTCGCCAGTTAGGATCAAAATTTCTTCTAAGCCGCTCTTTGAAATTTCTCTTAGCTCTCTTGTGATCTCCTCGTCGCTTAGCTTTGCCCTTTTTATATTATTTTTAGCGTTAAAACCGCAATAAACGCAGAGATTATCGCAGTAGTTTGCTATGTAAAGTGGGGTAAAAAGCGTGATGTTTGAGCCAAAATTTGCCCTTGTTTTTGCCTGAGCGAGCTGAGCTATTTGCTCTAAAAATGGCGCTGCAACAGGCGAGAGTAGGGCTTTTAAATTTTCAAGCGAGCAGTGCTTTGCATTTAGAGCTGCTTTTACGTCTGCTTCGGTATAAATTTCTGGTTTGTAGCTCGTGCGCTCTTTTAAAATTTCATCCATGATCTCACTGCCAACATCCTCCATGTGAGGTAGCAGCTGCATGTGATCAGTTCTTGTAAATTTCATCAGTCTAAAAATCCAGTGAGCGGCGATGAGGCGTTTGCGCTTTTGCTCTTTGCGCCAAGTCCTGCTAGATAGGCGTTGCGACCAGCGATGATCGCCTCTTTGAAGGCTCTTGCCATGAGCGGGATATTTTTAGATGAGGCGATAGCTGTATTTGTCATGATCGCAGCTGATCCCATCTCCATCGCTTCGCACGCTTGTGAGGGCCTACCGATGCCAGCATCAACTATGATCTGCGTATCAAGCTCGTTTATCAAAATCTCGATGATGTCTTTAAAAACTAGCCCTTGGTTAGAGCCAATGGGCGCAGCTAGAGGCATTATGCAGCTTGCTCCTGCACTTAGCATTGCTCTTGCGGCGTTTAGATCTGGAAACATATATGGCATTGGCACAAAGCCATCATTTGCCAAGGCTTCGCAAGCTTTTATCGTTTCAGCGTTGTCTGGAAAGAGAAATTTAGAGTCAGTTATGATCTCTATCTTAACAAGCTCGCCGCACCCAAGCTCACGTGCAAGCTGGGCGATACGAACGGCCTCTTTAGCGTTTCTAGCGCCACTTGTGTTTGGTAAAAGTGTCACGCCTTTTGGGACAAAGTCAAGTATATTTCGATCTTTGCTCTCGTTTATGCGCCTAAGAGCGAGGGTTAAAATTTGTGCTCCAGCCT
The DNA here is from genome assembly GCF_002914195.1 of Campylobacter concisus. GTDB lineage: Bacteria > Campylobacterota > Campylobacteria > Campylobacterales > Campylobacteraceae > Campylobacter_A > Campylobacter_A concisus_M. The sequence continues at coordinate 496,668 of NZ_PPAU01000090.1, forward strand.
CGTTTACGGCTGAGTCGATGAGCTCGTGCGAATACTTGCCAGAGCCAAGGATAAAGCGGCTTTGAAACTCCTTGCCGCCAAGGATCAAACTATCACTTTGCACTTACGCCTCCAAGCCCATAAGCAGTCTAATGGCTAAATTTGCCTCATGGTTTGCGCAAATCGCAACGCGTGGCGCCATGAGCCCTTGACCGATCTTTGCCTCGTTTGTGAGGTCGCCACAAAGATAGACATTTTTGGCAAATTTTATGGTTTTTATGAGATTTGAGCTAAAGTATCCAGCCATACCAGAGGCACCGATGATCTTTTTCTCTTTTAGACTAGCACCAGCTTCGTTTAGTATCATCGCCTTGCCAGCGACGTTGTCAAAGGCTTCGCATAAAATTTCGCACTCACCAAAGACGCTAGCCACGTTTTTTTCATTTAAAAATATATCGTGAGTTTCGACCTCAACAAATGGATTGACGTCATTTATCAGCTCTTTTAGCGCCTGCGTCTTTTGCATGCCGATGTGGCGGACGAAATACTGCTGACGGTTTAGGTTACTTGGCTCAACAACATCAAAATCGGCAAGCACTAGCTTTTTTACGCCAACTCTTGCAAGGCTTAACGCGATATTTGAGCCAAGTCCGCCAAGTCCAGCCACACCGATAACTGCTTTACTTAGGGCTAAATTTAGCTCAGGGCTGTTTCTTGAGGCGATCATCGAGCGTAAAATTTCACGCTCAGGCATCACGCCACGTTTTATAAAAACAACATTTGAGCTATTTTGTAACTCGGTATCTTCTTTTATAGCAAAGCCATCAACTATAAAAATGTCTGGCTCAGTCGCATTAAATTTCTCTAAAAATTTATAAATTTCACTCTCTTTATCGCCAAGTGCAAGCTCTTTTAGCTCGCTAAGACTTTTTACTGGCACATTAAATTTTGTGCCATTTAGTACTATTTCTATCATTTTCTCCTCATCCGCCACCTACTAAAGTGACGATTTCGTAAGCTTTGCCCTCGCTCATAAATCTCTCATGCCAAAGCTTTTTTGGCAAAATTTCTCCGTCTCGCTCAAGGGCTATAAATTTAAGCTCATAACCATTTTGAGCTAAAAAATCATAAACACTCATATCGTTTTCGAGCTCGAAAATCTTGCCATTAATAGTAAATTTGATCATTAAATTTTGTAGCTTTTAAGAAAATTTGCAATCCTCTCAATCGCTCTTTTTATGCTCTCGATGTCGGTTGCAAAGGAAATTCTAAAGTATCCCTCCATGCCAAAGCCCACGCCTGGCACAGTGGCTACATTTGCCTCTTCAAGCATCTTTTTACAAAATCTAAGTGAGTTGCTATCTATCTCTTTACATTTTACAAATAGATAAAACGCACCATCAGGCTTAACTACGCTTAGCCCAGGGATCTCATTTATCATTTTTACAGCCACATCACGTCTTTTTTCGTACTCTTTTCTCATGTTTTCGATATCGTCGTCAGTTTCGCCAAGAAGTGACGGGATAGCGCCGATTTGCACGATCGAACTGATGTTGCTTGTGCTTTGGCTCTGAAGCTTTTTGATACCAGCGATGAGCCAGTCCATCGAGCTTGCTATATAGCCAAATCTCCAGCCAGGCATCGCACCACACTTGCTTAGTCCGTTTATCGTGACCGTTCTTTTAAAAAGATCCTCGCTTACTGAGGCTACTGCGTGAAATTCTTTGCCGTAGATCACTTTTTCATAAATTTCATCGCTTGTGATGATGATGTCAGTGCCTTTTAAAACCTCACCAAATGCCGCGATCTCATCTTTTGTATATACAGCTCCAGTTGGGTTTGTAGGGTGATTTAGCGAAAAGACTTTGGTTTTTGGTGTGATCGCTTTTTTTAGCTGCTCGGCTGTGATTTTGAAATTTGTGCTCTCGTCTGCCTCGATAAAGACAGGCACGCCGCCACAAAATTTAACGATCTCAGGGTAGCTCACCCAGTATGGAGACGGGATGATGACTTCATCGCCTGGGTTGATAAGCGCTTGAAATACATTAAAAAGTGAGTGCTTTGCGCCGATGTTTGTGACGATTTGATTTGCTTTATAGTCAAGTCCGTTATCTCTTTTTAGCTTTGCTCTAATGGCATCAATCACCTCAGGTAGGCCTGGCACTGGCGTATATTTGCCACTTTTGCTATCGTTATCAAGTGCGTTTTTTACAGTTTCTCTTATCTTTTTTGGAGTCATAAAGTCAGGCTCACCAGCTGAAAGCGAGATCACGTCGATGCCAGCAGTCTTCATCTCTTTGGCTTTTGTGCTGATAGCGATCGTTATTGACTCGCTTAATGTTTGCATTCTGTTTGCTAGTTGCATTATTTTCCTTTTTAGTTGATTGTCTTTAAGTAGCTATTATCATTTAAAAATAGATAAAGTTCGCCCAAAATTTGCTTCTTTTGTGTTTCGTTTATCAAAGTTGATTTCACTAAGCGCTCGTTTAGAGTGTCTTGGATCTCGTAGATATCATAGTCCATGTCTTCCATAATGTCTAAAATAGACTGGCTCTCAAGTAAATTTGTGATCTTATAGCCATCATTTGAAAGCTCTATCGTGGCTTCTGTCGGGTGGGTAAAGAGGTTGTGTTTCATACCGATCACCTCTTGATATGCGCCAACTAGGAAAAATCCCAAGAAATAATCCTCCTTCTCCACGTCCACGTCGTGCAAAAGTAGTGGGTTTTTCTCGTCATCATAGCTGATCTCGCCGTCGCTATCGCAGGTGATATCCCAGATCGAAGCCGGCAGGGTAGGGCGCTCATCGAGCCTGTCAAGTGGCATGATAGGGAAATTTTGCTTTAGACCCCAAAAGTCTGGTAAGCTTTGAAAGATTGAGAAATTTAGCAGGTATCTCTCTTGAACCTCTTTTTGAATTTTAGCCAGATCGCTTGAGTTGCTCTTGTTGCCAAGCATGACAACGGCTTTTTTGCTGATGAGCCTTAAAAGCACCTCTGCATTTGATCTATCTTGCAGATCGACATATCCTAGATCAAAAAGCGTTAAAACGCTCTCTGTGTGATGGATGGCGTCGTGCAAGTATTCTAGGGCGTTTGAAGGTTTGATTGATTTATAAAGATCGACTAGCTCGGTTATCAAATTTGGATTATCTTTCTTTAAATTTAGCTTCTCTTCGGTGTATTCTTGAGAAAATAGCTCAAGCACGGGAGCAACCAAAAGTGCATGAGAAGCGGCGATGTAGCGACCTGACTCTATGAAAATATCTGGCTCGATCTCCTTTTTTTGTTCGCTTATGGTTTTGAGCATATAAACAACGTCGTTTGCATATTCGTTTAGTGTATAGTTTCTGCTGCTTTCTTCTTTAAACTGCGAGTACTCGATCGCAAGGCCACCACCTAAATTTATCGCTTTTAAATTTGAGGCACCCATTTTTCTAAGCTCAGCGTAGATGTTGCCAGCCTCGATGAGTGCTTTTTTGAGCGGATGGATCTCGCTTATTTGGGAGCCGATGTGAAAGTGTATCATCGTGAAATTTTCGAGTAAATTTGCCTTTTTTAGCATCTTTACAGCTTCTATTAGCTCTGTTGATGTTAGGCCAAATTTAGAGTGTATGCCACCACTCTTTGCCCAAAGTCCCGATCCTGTCGAGTGCAGTCTTACTCTAAGTCCGATCTTTGGTTTTGGTTTAAAGCGCTCTTTTGCGATGGCGATTATCGCTTCAAGCTCGTTTAAACCCTCGATTGTTAGCGTGATGTTATGTCCCATTTCAGCGGCGATGAAGCCTATATTTATCATCTCTTTATCTTTAAAGCCATTTACGGTTATTGGAGCTTTTTCGTTATTGTAAGCCATTGTTAAAAGTAGCTCAGCCTTACTACCAGCTTCAAGGCCGTAGTTGTAGGGTTTGCCAAGGCGCACTAAATTTTTTACAAAGCCAGGATATTGATTGACTTTAAGTGGAAATACAGCATTAAAGCTGCCTTTGTAGGCAAATTCTTTCTTTGCCTTTGCAAAGCTTGCGTGGATCTGTTCGATCTGCTTTTGGATAAGGTGTGGAAAGCGAAGCAGTAGTGGTCCTCTATATCCATCGTCTCTTATCTCTTTTACGATGTCAATGATCGCTGGTTTGCTGGCTGCATTTATACAGACTTTGCCATCTTCTATAACAAAATTTGAATTGCCCCAAATGCTAAGTCCAAAATCATTCATCCCAGCTCCTTTTCAAGCTCATCTAAATTTATCGTTTTTTCATCTTTGGTTTCTAAATTTTTATACCAAATTTTATTCTCTTTCATTTCATTTTCACCCACACAAAGGAAAATTTTTGCCTTTTTAGAGTCGGCATTTTGCAGATGTTTTTGAAGTTTTTTAGCTTCATATGAAATTTCAACCTGATATTTTTTGCGAAGCTTTGAGCCAAGCGCATAGACAAAGTCTAAATTCGTCGCATCAAGCGCACAAAGATAAATTCCAGCTCGCTCATCCTCAGCTTCACCTAAAATTTCCATTATCCTCTCAACGCCCATCGCAAATCCAACGCCGTAGCTGGCTCTACCGCCAAGATACTCTACAAGCCTATCGTATCTGCCACCACCGGCAACTGCACTTTGTGAGCCAATCTCATTGCTAATAAACTCAAACGCCGTCTTGCAGTAGTAGTCCAGCCCACGAACTAGCTTAGTGTCTATCTCAAATTTAACGCCATTTACCGTTAAAATTTCTTGCAGCTTTGCAAAATCAGCCTGTGCCTCATCACTTAAGTTATCAGTGATAACTGGGGCATTTTTGTAAATTTCTTGGCAGCTCTCGACCTTGCAGTCAAGCACGCGGATAGGATTTAAAAGCTTGCGTCTTTTGCAGTCTTCGCAAATTTTGTCGTCGTTTTCATCTAGAAATTTTACAAGCTTTTCTTTGTAAGACTTCATCGAGCTCTCATCACCAAGCGAGTTTATCTTTAGGGTTGTTTTGATATTTAGTCTGTTAAAAATTTCGCTCACCATCAAGATAATGCTCGCATCCTCATAGACGCTGCCCTCGCCAAAGCACTCACAGCCAAACTGGTGAAACTCCCTTAAGCGGCCTTTTTGTGGGCGCTCGTAGCGAAACATCGAGCCATGATAAAAGCAACGTTTTGTCACATTTGCCCTGTCAAGCTTTGCCTCGATAAATGCTCTAACCACGCCAGCTGTGCCCTCTGGACGCAAGCAAACGTCGTTGCCGCCTTTATCTTCAAACTGATACATCTCTTTGCCCACGATGTCACTGCTCTCGCCGACACTTCGTTTAAAAAGCGCCGTCTCCTCGAGGTGCGGGGTCAAAATTTGCTCATATCCGTAGTTTTTTGCGACTTCCTCGCAGGTTTTGATTATCTGTGCGTAAAGTTTTGCGCGAGCTGGAAGCATATCTTTCATGCCACGAAGTGCCGTTATCATCGCATTATCCTTTTTATTTTTTTGTGATTTTACTTAAAATTTATAAAATTTTCTATCTCTTTTGAAATTAGCTCTATGCTTTTAGACGCGTCTATAAAAAGCGTTTCAAAGCCATTTTTGATGAGAATTTGCTTCATAAAGCTTTGCACTTTTAAAAGATACTCTAGCCCACGAGCCTCGATCTTATCGCTTGTACCTCTATTTTTTAGGCGCGAGCTTATTAGCTCATGGCTTGCTTCAAAAAAGACTATCTTATCTGCAAATTTATCATTTAGTGCAAATTTATTAAGCTCTAAAAGCACGTTTTCATCTAAGTTTTCATCATTTGCCAAAGCGTAGGCGATGCCAGAGATAAAGCCTCTGTCGCTTAAAATGAGCCTACTTAAATTTGGAGCGACCAGCTTTTCAAAATGCTCAGCTCTGTCAGCTAAAAAGAGTAAAATTTCAGCTCTTTTGCCTATTTTTATGTTTGAGTTTAGTAAAATTTCACGTAAATTTTCACCAAGCTGCGTGCCACCTGGCTCTTTTGTGACGATGGCATCACTAAATTTAGAAGCTAAAATTTCTATCTGCGTGCTCTTGCCAACGCCGTCAATGCCTTCAAACAAAACATACATTTTATGCCTTTAAATTTTTAAGAATTTTTGCTGGCACTAGGTTGCTCACGTCGCCGTCGTGGCGTAAGACTGAGCGAACGATCGAGCTTGAGATGAAGGCGTTATTTAAGCTTGGCATAAGATAAACCGTCTCAAATTCGTCCCAAAGTGCAGCATTTGCATAGCCGATTTGTAGCTCGTACTCAAAGTCGCTAACCGCTCGAAGCCCCCTGATCACAGTGTTTATACCGTGTGATTTAGCAAAATCAACAAGCAAGTTATCAAAGCCAAGAACGCTTACGTTTTTTAGCTCACAAACTGCCTCTTTTGCCATCTCTATGCGCTTTTCATGTGCGAACATCGGCTGTTTGCTGTCACTTTTTGCGACTGCGACGATCACTTTGTCAAAAATTTTTGTAGCCCTTATGATAACGTCCAAATGGCCGTTTGTAATGGGGTCAAAGGTCCCTGGATAGATGCAAGATTTTTTCAAATTTGCCACCTTTTGTAAAGATTATTTTGGATTTTTAAAGCATCAAGCCACTTGCCGATGATAAAATTTTCCATATCATGAAGACTATTTATGCCTGCGTAGTAGCCCAAAACTGGCGGAGCAATGATGACTCCAAGAGATGAGAGAAGCTGCATCTGAGAAAGAGCAATAGTAGAAAATGGCATCTCTCTAACGCCTAAAACTAGAGTTTGTCTCTCTTTTAGCGCGACACTTGCGGCCCTTGTGATGAGCGTGTCACTTATACCATTTGCGACCTTTGCTAGCGTGTTGGTAGAGCAGGGTGCTATGATCATCGCATCCGTGCCAAACGAGCCTGACGCTGGGCCTGCGCTAAGGTCTTGATCATCATAAATTTTCACGCCAAGATCATTTAAATTTAACTTCAAATTTTCTTCAGCCTCCAAAACTTTCATGGCATTTTTACTAACTATGACGTGCGCCTCGCAACTATCTTTGGCAGCCTTGACAAGCTTTAAAAAGAGTCCAGCCCCGCTTGCTCCAGTGGCTGCAAATACTATCTTTTTCATCTTATCACTGCCTCATCTTTGCCTGAAACTGTGGCCTGCAAAATTTTATTATCTTTTGTTCTTATTTTTATCATATCACCTAAATTTCCATCCTCAAGTGCCTTTACTTCAGCTATTATTTTAACTCCATCCTCGCTTAAAACCGCATTTAGCATTTGACCTTTTTTGACTAAACTGATGGCGTTAAACTGACGCTTGGTTAAAATTTCACCGCTTTTTATCTGCACTTTTGTTATAAGAGCCAAGCTATTTGAGCTAGAAAGTGCATCTTTTGGCCATTTGCCAAACTCGATCATCGTTGGCTGATAGTCAAGTAGGCTTAAAATGTGGTTTGTATTCATTGAATTTATTGCTATGAAGGCTGGCATCTTAGCATTAAAGCTAAATTTAAAATAGATACTTTTTAGGCTCAGATCAACATCCTCAAATGAAGCTCTAAATGTACCTTTTTGACTATTTTGATCGCTTAAAAAGATATTTTTTAGGACGAGTTCTTTGAAATTTGCTGGAAGCTTATTTTGTGGGCTAATGCTAAGATCGCTTATGCTGATACCAGGATATTCATCGCTAATTGATCTTAAAAATTGCATTTGAATCTCATCCATAATAGAGCAGTTTTTTACAAAAGCAACGCTTCCACCGCTTTTGTCACTATATGTTTTAAAATTTGCTGTTAGAATTTCATAGAGTTTTTTGCTATCTATCTTGGCTGCTCTTTTGCCCTCTAGGTTTAAAATTTCATTGTCTTCGCTTTCAAAGCCAAAAGTACTAAGTGAAATTTGATCATTTAGAACGCAATACATCGGATAGATGTTGACTTCATTTGCAAAAAGTTTTGTGGAAAATAAAAAAAAGAGTATAAAAAAGATGGAGCGGGAAACGAGATTCGAACTCGCGACCCCAACCTTGGCAAGGTTGTGCTCTACCCCTGAGCTATTCCCGCAGTTAAAATGAAGTCCGCATTCTATCAGATTGCTTTTCATTTGTCAAGATTTTATGGAAGTTTTATAAGAGAAATTTCACTATTTTGCAAAATTTCGCTTTGATCTGGGCTAGTTAAAAACATAAAAGTGCTTTTTAAAATATGATCTATCATGCCAGAGCCGTATTTTCCACCATTTGTTGCTATAAATTTATTATTTTCAATATTTCCAAAAATTGCATTGATCCTGCCTGATTTTACCTTTAAATTTTGTGCATTTGTAGCATTTTGTATCACAAAGCAATCCTCTCTTAAAAGAGGCAAAACAAGCGTCATCATGCAAACATAAGCTGCCATTGGATTTCCAGGAAGGATAAAAATAAGTTTGCCATCTTTTTCATAAGCCTTGCAAGGTCTGCCAGGTCTTATGTCAAGGTGTGAGAAGATTTCGTTGTACCCAAGCTCGCTTAGCGCTATCTTCATAAAGTCAGCCTCCCCAGCGCTTGCCCCACCAGAGCAGATAACGATATCGTAGTTTGCAGCGTTTAAAAATGCCTGTTTTACGGCATTTAACTCATCTTTTATGATGCCAAGATATGAGCTTTTTTGGCTGATTGAGCTAAGAAGTGCAGCTATACCAAGTGCGTTTGCATTGTAAATTTCATCCTCGCTAGCTCTTTGCCAAGGTTCGATGATCTCATTTCCGCTTGAGTAAATTCCAACACTAGGCTGCTTTTTCACATCTATAAAGCTTATGCCTTGAGCTGCAAGCATCATCACGCTTCTTGTGTTTAAAATTTCGCCACTTTTTAGCAAAATTTCACCAACCTTTGTCTCTTCGCCTTTAAAGCGGTAAGCTTCGCCTTTTTTAAGCTTAGCTGGCGCTTTTACATATTCTCCTTCAACCACGCAGTCTTCTATTCTCATAACCGTGTCAGCACCCTTTGGCATCTTTGCACCAGTCATTATCTTCACGCACTCGTTTTTGCCGATACTTAGCTGCTCTTTATCGCCCGCAAAGGCACTTGCGATGATCTTATAAGGTTCATCTTTTTCATCAAATTTAACAGCAAAGCCATCAAGAGCTGAGTTATCAAAGCAGGGCAAGTCTTTTACCGCCACTACATCATTTGCCAATGTTTTACCAAGAGCCATGCTGATAGGTAAAATTTCACTATCTGTTTTTAGTTTAAATTTGGATTTAAGCGCATCTAATGCGTCATTTAGCAGCATTTTTACTCCTCAAGCCTAATAATATTTGCACCAAGGCCTTGAAATTTCTCTTCTAAATTTTCATATCCTCTATCAAGGTGATAAATTCTATGTACCAAGCTTTCACCATTTGCTATAAGAGCAGCTAGTATCAGCGCTGAGCTAGCTCTAAGATCTGTCGCCATCACATCGGCTGCATTTAGCTTAGCTGGCGCATAAACGCTTGCGATGTGTCCATTTAATTTAATATCTGCTCCCATTCTAGCCAGCTCGCTAACATGCATAAAACGGTTTTCAAAAAGCCTCTCATCTATCGTGCTAACGCCATTTGCCGCAAGGCAAAGCGCCATAAATTGAGCTTGCATATCTGTTGGAAAGCCCGGATACTCGGTGGTTCTTATCTCTACTGGTTTTATCTCTTTTGCTGGCAATATCGTGATCTTGTCGCCATCTATCTCTATACCAAAGCCCATCTCTTCAAATTTATTCAAAATGGCCGTCATGTGTGCAGCATTTGCCTTTGTGACTGAAATTTTGCTATTTGTTATGGCTCCAGCACAAAGATAAGTGCCAGCTTCTATCCTATCAGGAATTACTTCAATATCGCAAATTTCAAGCAATTTTTGGCCACTTCCAGTTATCTTTAGCTCACTTGTGCCGATGCCTTCTATTTTAACGCCACTCTTAGCCAAAATTTCACAAATTTGTACCACTTCAGGCTCAAGCGCTACGTTAAAAAGCTCTGTCGTACCGTGCGCTAGAGCTGCAGCCATGATGATATTTTCGCTGCCAGTTACGGTGATCTTATCAAAAACGATCTTTGCGCCTTTTAGGCCATTTGGTGCTGTTGCGACGACATAGCCTTGCTTTATTTCGATATTTGCTCCCATTTTTTCGAGTGCATTTAGATGCAGGTCAATAGGTCTTTGTCCGATCGCGCATCCTCCAGGTAGGCTCACTTCACAGTGTCCAAAGCGTGCTAGAAGCGGACCAAGCGTCAAGATAGAAGCGCGCATCTTTCTAACAATGTCGTAGTTTGCCGTTGTCGAATTTACACTGCTAGTGTCGATACTTAGCGAGTTTTCATCTTTAAATTCACACTTTGCTCCTAGATTAGTTAGCAGTTGGCAAAGCGTTTTTATATCAGCGACATTTGGGATATTTGTTAAATTTACACTTTTTTTTGCAAGTAAGGTTAGGGCGATGATCGGTAGAGCAGCATTTTTAGCACCGCTTATTTTTACTTCGCCACTTAGTTTTGCATTTCCTTTTATCTTTAAATAATGCATCATTGCTTTTTGCCTTAAGAAAATATGTTTTTTGCCGATATTATATTGCTTTTTAACTTAGAATAAAGAAAGCAAAGCACTATTTCCGGTTCATTTACGTTTAAAAGTTAAAATTGCAAATACTAAAATTTTGGATATAAATATGTCAAATTCAATAAATAAAAAAATCTTTTTTATTCTTAGCATTATATTTTTTACAGGTTGTTCTTTTACCTCTAATCAACCGACAACTCCGCAAAATGAAACAAATCAGACCATAACTTCAAGTGTTGATTTTAGTGAGCAAATGATTGGTGAAATCATAGATGAAGATAATGATAGAGAAGATAAAAAATTTGGTTCTTTTTTTAAAAAATACCTAAATACAAGAGCTGGCGGTGATTGTTCAGGATTTGTTTCTATTGTAAATGCAAAGTATCAAAATATGTATTTTGATGAAAAGACAATAAATCGCTACTACGATAATGGCGGTAGAAAGTCAAAAGCGATCTATAATTTTTATGAAAGTAAAAATTTAATTACTCATAAAAATCCAAAAATAGGCGATCTTGTATTTTTCTCAAATACTCTTGGCAAGGGCGTTCAAAAAAATAAAGATAAGAAAAATATCACTCATGTTGGCATAGTTACAGCTATTCTTGGCGACGAGACGGTAAAATTTATACATAATTCTGGCGGAAAGATAATTCATAGCTATATGAATCTAAAACAAAAAAACGTGCATTTAAAAGGAAATCAAGAGATAAATAGTTATCTTGTAAGATGTTCAAACTCAAGTTGCTTGGCAGCAAATAGATTTGCTGGATATGGCAAAGCAAAATAAATCAGAAATTTTTACTAAAAACCTTTTAAAACAAATACTAGGCTCAAATTTTAAGCATTATTTATATAAATTTACATTCGTAAATATAGATTTAAATAAAGAGAAAATATGAATTTTTTTGATGAAATTTGGGAAATTTTAAATGAAGGCGAGATCGGGCTTAAATTTCTAAAATTTGAGCTATTTTATGAGAAATTTAAACGAGATTTTAATATAAATTTTTGTGAAAGCTCTAAACCAAATAAGCTAATAACGCCTAGCTATGCAAAATTTTGTGAAGTAGTTAGTATGAAAGAGCTAAACAAAAAAGTAAAGCCAAAGGATAAAAATTTAAATTTTATCCATTCGGTAGCTCATATTGAATTTAGTGCTATTGACATCGCACTTGATGCTTGTTATAGATTTAGAAATTTGCCAAGAGAATTTTATGAAGACTGGCTAGAAGTAGCTGAAGATGAGATTAGACACTTTTGCATGATAGAAAATTTGCTCTTAAAACAAGGCGGTAGATATGGCGAGCTAAGTGTGCATGATGGGCTTTTTGTTGCACTTCAAAAGACTTCAAGTAGTCTAACTAGCCGTATGGCACTACTGCCAAGATATATGGAAGCAAATGGGCTTGATGCAAACGCTTATATTATAAAAAGGCTTGAAGGTGAGGGCGGAAATGAAGAGCTCATTGAGTGCTTGAAAGTCATCTTAAAAGAAGAAATCTCTCATGTTTATAAAGGCGATAAGTGGTTTAAGTTTGCTTGTAAAAAAGAGGGTATTGACGAAAATAGCTACTTTGACATTATCTTAAGTTTGTATCCAAATTCATTTAAAAATGTTAGAGAGATTAATGAACAAGATCGCTTAAAAGCTGGATTTAGCAAAGAAGAGCTTTGCTTGATAAAGAATTTCTCAAAGGAGAGATAGTGAGTAAAATTTATTTCATAAGACATTCAAAAGCGGTTGATGAGAATAAGGACGGAGCTAAAGATGCCTTAAGGGAGCTTAGTCAAAAAGGCAAAGAAGACGCTAAATTTATGGCAAATAGGCTAAAGATGTATAATGTGATGCCAGGAGCCATCTTTTCAAGCAGCGCTAAAAGAAGCGAACAAACGGCAAAGATTATCGCCAAAACTTTAAAATTTAAAGAGGAGATCAATCTTATAGATGAGCTTTATGATATAAGCTTTGAAGATCTTTTAAAATTTGTCAAAAATATAGATGAGAGTTTGGATGAGATTTTTATCATCACGCACAACCCAAGCATAACTGAAATTTGCGAGTATTTAAGCGATTCATCAATAGATAATATCCCAACTTCTGGAATATTTTGCGTTGAGTTTGGATGTAAATTTAGTGAGTTAAAAGAGGGTAGTGCAAAAGCGTTATTTTTTGACCACCCCAAAAAACATCAAAGATAATTTATTACTTTATTTTTTATCTTTAAAAATTTCGTTATATGAAGTAAAAATTTGCTCGCTTAGATCTTCTATTTTCTTAGATTTATCAACAAAATAATTCAAATTTTGTTCGTTGTATCCAGAGGCTGACTTCTCGAGCAAGAGTTTGATTTCATTATTTAGCGATGCTGTAAGCTCTTTTGACTTATCAAAATTTTTATTTTGCTTGTGTTCGCTTATACTCTCGTTCTCATACCAATCTAGCAGACTTTGCGCTAAATTACGTATTTCCTCACTGTATCCTTGTTCGTTTATAAGATCAGAGTACACTTTAGTTTTGTAGGCAATTTGCGAAATTTTTGCGATTATGGCAAAGGTTTTATTTTCGACATATTTTGATGTTTGAGCAGTATTTTGTGCGTTTGCATTAAACTCGCTCAATACCTTTTTGAAATTTTCTACATTTTGTGTCGTTAGTTTAGAAATTTCATCGATTTTTTTAGAATTTTCATCGATATCATTTACCTCTTGCTGAAGTGTTTTTATATTGACTTCTATGTCGCTTGCGGCTTTTTGTGTGTTTTCAGCTAGCTTCCTTACCTCATCAGCAACTACCGCAAAACCACGTCCGTGCTCTCCTGCACGAGCAGCTTCAATGGCGGCGTTAAGAGCAAGTAGATTTGTCTGATCGGCAATATCTTTTATTAAATTTAAAACAGAGCTTATTTCAGAAGCCCTAGTGCTTAGCATACCAGTAGCATTTGAGCAGCTTTGTACTAGACCATCAAGCTCTCCCATGTTTTGACTAAGTTCGACGATATTTGACATATTTTCTCTTGCTATTTGTGCAGTTTGTTTAGCATCTGTTGCTGTTTGGCTTAAATTTTTGATACTTTCATTTAGATCATCTCTTACATAATTTATACCATTTATACCGTTTCCAAGTTTGTCAAGCTCGCTTGATAGAAGACCTCTAACCTTGCTTTTTTGGCCGTCTTTTATACCTGTGACACCCTTGCTCATAGATATGGCATTTCGTTTAAATAAACCCCTAAACCCTTCTACAAATATATTTCTATATGTTTTTGAGTTTTGTGCAGCTTGGACTGAGGTTGAAATTTCACGTTGAAGCGCTTCAACTTGATCTAGCAAATCATTTATGCCAAGGGCGACTTCATACATCTCGTCCTTTTCTCCAACATTTACAATGCGAGGCTCTAGTATGCCATTGCTTGCCGATTTGACAACACTTAAAATCTCATTTATTGCATTTGATTTTTTCTTAAACATATCTAGAACCTTTGTAAGTTGTTTATAAATTCATCATAGCTTGTTGATTTTTCTTCCAAAAATTTAAATAAATATTTTTTAGACGCTTCAATACCGCCATCTCGTTCTAGCTCAAGTAATTTTGCATAAAGTGGTTTTATGATCTCTATTGCTTTTACATTTGGCTTACGTCTAACAGAATAGTATCCAACGATATTATCTTGCTGATCAAGCGAGGCTGTGATATTGCCAAATACCCAGTAAAATCCACCATTGAGAGTTTTATTTTTAATAAAGGCAAAAATTTCCTCTTTATTTTGTATGCGTTCCCAAAGTAGCTTGAAAATAACTCTTGGCATATCAGTGTGCCTTATTATATTGTGCGGTTTTCCCAAGAGATCGCCTTGTTTTACTCCTACGATATTTAAAAAAGGCTCGTTGCAATAAGTAATCCTTCCTTTTGTATCTGTTTTTGAAACTAAAAATGCGTTCTCATCAACGCCATATTCTCTTTCTATAGGCATTTTACTCCTTTAAATGTTGATTTAATTTTTAACAGCTTTTGCCATATCCCACATTGGCATAAATATACCAAGGGCGAGCAAAAGCACCATAGCTGCGATAAATATTAGTAGTATCGGCTCAATATAGTTTGAAATATTATCAATAATATCATTAAATTTCACTCTATAATAATCAGTAACTTTTTGTGTCATGTCATCTAAGCTACCACTTTGTTCGCCAGCACCTATCATCTGTATAAGCATACCCTCATAAAGTCCAGTTTGCCTAAAGGCCTCGGTTAAGCTTATGCCACGACCAACCAGTACTTTTACAGCAGTTAGCTTATTTCTTATGTCTTGATTTGAAACAGTTACAACGGCAGTATCTAGCGCATCAGCGATAGGAAGTCCCGCGCGAACAAGCTCTGTAAAGATTAGATTAAATCTACTCATATTTGCAAAAAATATTATTTTGCCCACAAGATAGACTTTTAGTAGATATTTATCGACCTTATCCCTAAAATTTTCATCATTTGAATATTGCCTTTTTAGCAAAAAAGCAAATACGACAAGAACAACTATTATATATACACCATAATTGCTCATTATGTATTCAATGTTTAGTAAAATTTTAGTAGGAAGTGGTAGGTCGGCATTAAGCTGGCTAAAAATTTCTCGAAATTGTGGAACAACTGATGTCATAAGCACAATAAAAGCCAAAATTATAGAGCATATTACGGTTATTGGATACCTTATGGCTTTTTTAAATTTTTGCTGGTTATCCCAGACTTCTTGCAAGATAGAAGCTAGCTTTGATAATGCATCAGCCATATTACCAGTACTCTCTCCAAGCCTTATCATAGCGACACTGACATCGCCTAGCTCTTCTTGAAAATTTTCTATACTTTGAGTTAAACTTGCACCTTGATTTAGGTCTTCATCTAGTGTTTGAAATATTGTTTTTAGCCTTTTATCCTCGGTAGCATTTGCTGTCTCTTTTATGCCATCATGTATTGATATACCAGCATTAGTCATAACGCTAAGTTGCCTTATGGTAGCGACTAGAGCTGGAATTTTTACTTTCGAAGAAGAGAAAAATTTGTTAAATTTTTCTTGCAAGTCCAAAAAATCATTGTTGATACTTGAGACCTGAGTTTCTTTTATCTTTACTATCATGCCTTGAATATTTGCACGATTTTTTACATCATTTTTGCTATTGGCCTTTAGGCTCATCTTTTGGCGTTTGCCATCTTTTATATATTCTATTTCGTAAAATTTCATATCTTGGCAACTCTATATACTTCTTCGATGGTTGTTACACCATTTGCTGCGCGTATAACGCCATCGTGGAACATATCTATAAAGCCTTCGTCATAGGCGGCCTTTTTAAGCTCTTCTTTTGAAGCGTTATTTGCTACGATACTTGCTATATGATCACTGATAGACAATATTTCGCTTATCATTTCACGCCCTAGATATCCAGTCTGTGAGCAGTGTTGGCAACCTACGCTTTTATAAAATTGATAATCTTCAGGAAGAAATTTCTTAATCTCATCAAGAGCTTTTTGAGATAGCGTGACTTTTTGTTTGCAATACGGACAAAGCTTTCTTACAAGCCTTTGAGCCTCTATGCAAACTAGTGCACCACTTACTAGATATGGCTCAATACCCATATCAACCATACGAGGTAGAGCGCTAATAGCATCATTTGTATGAAGTGTAGAAAAAACCAAGTGGCCAGTTAGTGCTGCTTGAATTGCGATCCTAAGTGTCTCTTGATCTCTGATCTCACCTATCATAATAATGTCTGGATCTTGTCTTAAAATAGAGCGAAGAGCCGAGATAAAAGTAAGCCCAGCCTTTTCATTGACATGTACTTGTTGGATCATATTTAGCTGATACTCGACCGGATCTTCAACGGTAATAATCTTAGTTTTTACACTTTTTATATCATTTAATGCACCGTAAAGTGTAGTCGTTTTTCCTGATCCTGTCGGACCAGTAACTAGGATAATGCCATAAGGCGCTTTCATACTCTTTTTAAATTTAGCAAAGTTATCTGGATGCATACCAAGGTCTTCAATGTTTATGATAACCTTTGATTTGTCCAAAATTCTTAAAACTATGCTTTCGCCGTTTAAAATAGGTAGTGTAGAGATACGAAAATCGTACTCTTTATCTAAAATTTGAGCTGAAAATCTACCATCTTGTGGGCGGCGACGCTCCGCGATATCCATATTTGAAAGTAGCTTCATACGGCTTACCATCGGCGGATAGATATCTTTATCAAATATAAATGTCTCGCTTAGCATGCCATCTATCCTGCTTCTTACGATGCAGTTTGTCTCGGTTGGCTCGATGTGAATATCGCTCGCTCTGCTTTGAATAGATGTTTTTAAAATTATCTCAATTAGCTTTAAAATTCCAGAGCTTTCTGTGCTTTGTCCTTGGCTGCTAGAGCTTGAAAGCTCTTTTCTAATCTCTGTAATAACGTCCTTTATGCTTTCATTAAGAGCTATTTTGTTTATATATTTTTCTATCTGGGCTGGATCGGCGCAAGCTACTTTTAATAGCTTTCTGTTAAATAAATTTTGAACTTTATCTTGAATGATCACATCAAAAGGATTTTTAAAAGCTACATAAACGCTTATCTCATCTTCTTTTACAGGGATGGCGTTATATGATTTTAGCTGCGAGGTGCTTAATTTTTCACTGATACGGTAGTCGATATCTATATCATCAAGATCAAAAAAAGTGATTTTAAATTTATCGCATACATATTGAATGAAGCGCTTTTGATCTATCTGAAGGCTAGTTGAAATTTCATCAATGTCAGTGTGTCCTCTTCTATAAATATCAGATAGAATTTCAAAAAAAATCTCTTCTTCTAGCATATTTTCTTCAAGCAAAATAGCCAAAAGACTTTTTTCATTTATTTTTTTTATCTCTATAATCTTTAAAATTTGCTCATCATTTAGTTTATTAAGTTGCTCTAATGTTTTAAGCGTTAAATTTTCTAAATTATTCATCTCTTCTCTTTATCTATACTCAATCTGCGAAGTAAGATCGTCATTTTTAAAAATTTTTAAAATCATTTTTGCAAAATTTGAGCCAACTATTGCACTAAGCTCATATCTTGTATCTGAATTTGGCTCTTCAAAAATAAATACGCCAAGCTCCTCAACGTATTCTTTTTTGACAAATTTATCAAATATAAATGAAAGAATATAATCGCTTTTTGGAAGCCTAATATAGCTTATATCAGCCCCATCCAAGATAGCATGAAGCAGTAACTTTTTTTTAAGCAATATATCTGCAAAATATGCTGCATTCTCTCTTGAGCTTTGTGTTTTTGATAGCTTGCTTGCTGGAATAGCGAGCCTATCTATATCATTTGTTTTTAAGCAAGATATGCCAAAGATATTAAGAAATTCTTCATTTTGTGAATCTTTTAAAAGATCTTGTATTTTTTGATTACAAATTTTAGGATATTCAGCTTTTTCAAAATAACTTTTAATATCAGCCATCCCAAGCGCAAAGGCATTTAATGATAAAAATATAACAAGCAAAAATTTCACAACGTATCACTTTTTATCTTATTTATTAGCTCATTTATCTCGGGCTTATTTTTATTTTTATTATATTCTTCTAATGCACGCAATGCGTCATCTTTTTGTTTTAGCATATATTTTGCCTTAGCAAACATGACCCAAGACTCCTCAATGCTACTATCTAAATTATTTGCCGATAGTGCCCATTTTATAGTGTCACTATATCTTTTATCTTGATAGCATTTTCTTGCTATTTTAAGGGCGATTTCTGGATTTTTATTTTTATTAAAATCTTCTTTTAGCATAGAAATTTCATTGTTTTCACTTGAAATTTGAATATCAATTTTTGGCTTTGCCTTTGGTTCTAATTCTATTATCTCTTCATTTGGTAGAGGCTGCCCATTTTGTATATTTTCATTTTCAGTTGGTAAATTTAGCTTTAACCAACCGCCACCACTTCTTTGTTTTTTATCTGGTGCCTGCTCTTTATTATCTTCATTTAGTTTTATGGATTGTTCTAGCTTTTTAGCTATTTTCTCAGCAAGCTCATCTTGTTTTTTATCTGATTCAAATCTCTCTTTTGCCTGCTCGCTTTTTTGTTTGCCATCTTCTAAAATATTTTTGCTGATATTGGTTTCAGCAAAGGTTATGTTCTTTTCTTTTATATCTGTTTGTATTGTCAAATTTTTCTCAACCAAAGTTGGAATATTGGTTGTTTCTTTTTTGTTTTTAGTATTTGAGAAAAATAAAAAAGTACCAAAGATAAAAGCAATTAGCAAGATCGTAATTATCAAAAGACCTAGCTTTTTATGTGATAATAATTTTAAAAAGCTATTTTTATTCTTTTTTTCGTACTCTTCATAAAGCTTTTCTAGCCTTTGAATTTCTTGTAATTCAAGCATGAATTATTCCTGTATCAAGTGCAGACATTGTCAAAATTTTAATATTTGCGTCCTCGCTACTTAATTTTGATGGCTGATTTTGTTCGTAATATTCACAAATTTCATAAAATTTATACATAATTTTATTTAGTGTGCGTAGATTTCCACAACAAAGCTCATAGGCTTTGTCATAGTCTTTTTTCTGAAAATTTAGGTATTTATCGTAGCCCTTTTGTCCTATTTTTCTTTGCAAATAGACTATGATTTCATTCGTGTTTGCACTTCCAAGCTCTATACTCTCCCAAATTCTAGTTTGAAAATAGTCCTTTGCTAACACATCTTCATTTTCAGTTTTATGAATCGTAAATAGAAATTTAAATAATCTTGTATCGGCCATTAGCCTTATTTTTTCGATCAATTCAGTAGGATAAAGTTGTGCTTCATCCAGGATAACGACTATTTGGTTTTGTAAAATTTCATCTTTATTTTTAAATTCTTTTGAGTAGTGTGCGACAAAACTTTCAAAATTATTTATATTATCAAGTTTATTTCCGTATATATCTTCACAAAGAGCTTCTATAAATGTAGCCTCGCTAAAAAAAGGATGTGGGAAAAAAATTAATTTTTTATCCTTTTGAAGATCAGAGGCTATCTTGTTTAGCAAAAAGGTCTTTCCACTACCAGGCTTGCCATAAAAAAGTATAAGCTTTAATGGCTTTTTTAGAGCCGAGACGATCTTATTGTAACAAGTGATTGAATTATCTAAATTAACAAAATCAGCTACTTCATCTTCGTTGATAAAGATATCTTTTATATCTGTATAAATATTCTTGTTATTCATAGATCGTTTTAGAAAAACCTAAGTCTTTTAATGATTGATTAAGTGGCTTTTTTTTGTCAAAATCAACTACATGAGGAGTGATGACAAAGATAAGCTCTGTTGTTTTTATATTGTCTCTTGTACTTTTAAAGACACCGCCTATAAGTGGGATATCAGAAAGAAGAGGTACAGAAGTATTATTTTTACCCTTTGTCTGGCCTATTAATCCACCAAGAATAATAGTATCACCGCTATCAACTTGAACGACAGTTGAGAGTTTCTTTTGTACTGTATCTGGAGCAATCTCTCTTAACGCATTTTGTCTTGTGTCGTCTTCAGCATATTTAAAGTTACTAAGCGATGGATTGATTCGAAGCATGATTTTGTTGTTATCAGAAACTTCTGGTAGTAAATTTAATAATATGCCTATAAAAACAGAGTATTGTTTGTAAGTGGTTGTCAACCTATCGCTATTGCTGTTTCCATTGTCAGTCTTTTGTTGAACACGGTAGTTTATGTTATCACCAACTGAAATTAGAGCTTGCTGATTATTAAGTGTTGTTACTTTTGGACTTGATATAACCTTTGTCTTTCCGTTTGTTTCAAGAAAATTTATCATTCCATCAAGGCTAAAATTTAAATTAGCTGCAATATTTAATGTACGGCCAAATCCATCACTTAGGCTATTGCCTTTATTTGTCCAAGTTGCACTTGAGCTCGGATTATTTCTTGAATTACCAATGTATGTATTAAACCCAAGTTCAAATTTACTCCAATCAACACCTTGCTTATATTCATTATTTAATTCAACTGAAATAATAGAAACATCAATAATTACTTGTTTTTTTAGTCTTTTTTGCATTTCATCTATATATTTTTCGACTCGCTTAAGTTGAGAAGGAGTGGCCGTAACAGTGATAAGGCCTGCGTTTTGATTTATGATAGGATCAGGCGCTGTGATATGTTCGCTACTATTATTTAAAATAGCTTTAAGCTCAGCATCTAGTTTTTCCCAAAAGTCAAACCTCTCAGTAGTTTTTATAAGGTTGCTTGAGCCTTGAGAACTATCATCTTGGGAATTATCGCTACTACTTGAACCACTAGAAATTTCAGATGGAGTAGCATCCACTGAAGCTTGGGTGACAGCAGTTCCTTCTCTAATAGAAGTTATATAATCTAGTTTAAAAATTTGAGTTTTTAAAGATGAAATTTTTAATACATTATTTGAAAACTCGTAGCTTAAATTTTTCTCACTTAAAAGTAGGTCAAAAACTTCGCTAAGACTCATATTTCTGATATTAACGCCAAAAACTTTATCTTTTAGCTCTGTTTTGCTGTAAGTGTCCTTTGCAACAATACTGAAGTTACACATCTCTGAAAGCTGATTTAACACATCTACTAGTGCAACGTCATCTGAAATTTTCATATTAAAATTCTTGCTTAAACAACTACTCTCATTAGCACTAGCATAATTCATATTTAAGCAAATGAGTGCACCTATTATTAATATTTTATTTAATTTTAATCTCAACATTTTTACTTCCATTTTTTAAAATTAGCTCTTGTTTTTCATCGCCTTTTACTAAAAAAACACTGTTTCTAGTAATGTTGGCTATTTTGTAACCATTAACAATATCACCGACAGCATACCATTTGGAATCAATATTTGCTTTGTTTAATAAAATTGCTTTTAAACTAAGTCCTTTTGAAGCTTGGGTGATAATTGATGAATTTTGATCTGTTATCGTCTTGATAGGTTCTTGTTTAAAAGGATTTTTTATGCTCGAAAGCTCAATATCACTAAGACCGCTTCTTTTTTCCTTTATTTTTTCAAAAATTTTATCATAAGAGTCCATTTCCTCTTGAAGCTGATTAGCAAAAGTAATATTTAAAAATAAAAAAGCCAATAAAATTTTTATTTTCATTAGTATTTCATCCCCCAAACAGATATTGAGATCTTAGCGCCAAGCTCTTTTTGGGTAGAATTTACATCCATTTTATGAAGATCAACCACTAGCTTTGATTCTTCAAGGCCATTTATATATGAAAGCATATCTTTAAAACCTCCCAAAAATGTCAAGTCAATATTTAAAATTTGCTCAATTTTTTGGAAATTTGGCTCTTTTATATCACTTTTTAACTCTAAAATTTTTATATTATTTTGCTTCGCTAAAGATACGATATTGTCTAAGAAATTTGCCCAATTTTGATCGTTAAATAATAAAAACGATAGTTCTTTTAGCTTTGAGTCAAAATGAGCATTAAATTTTAAAACGCTAGAATATTTGCCTTTAAGCGTTTCAAGTATTTTTGACTCTTCATTTATTTTAAAATTTTTATCCCCACTAGGTGAGCTAGTCGATATTAAATAATCTCTTGTTCTTGAAAGATCATTGCTAATTTTAGTATGCGTATTAAATCTTTCATCATAAAAATCTTGCGACGGATCAAAACAAAGCATATAAACAATATAAATAATAATTAAAGCTGAACCCAAAAAAATTATATTTGTTTCACTTTGTTTTTTTGCGTCAAAATATTTATCTATTTTACTTAAAACGTCTTGTCTCATTGTCTAATCTCTATACTTATATTACTTTCATATTCGTTGTTTTGCCTATCTTCTTTAATTTTTTTTGTATTTACTGAATATTTAGGCATCTTGCTAATATCTTTTATTAGCTGCGTAATCCTTTTCTCATTATCGCTAACAACCGTTACAGTTAAATTTTTATCGTTATTTTTAATATTTGTTATAAAAACGCTATTGTCGTTTATCATATCGGTAATTTCAAAAAGATTTAAACCTTTCATTACGTAATGGTCTTTTTTGTTTTCAATTTCTTGAAGCAACCCTTTTCTAAAATTTAGCTTCTCTTCCTCTTTGTCAGTTAATCCTTTTATATCATTTTGATCTTTTTTTAGTCTTTCAAGAGTACTTCTTATTTGTGCTGCTTGTGCATTAAGAACATCAAGCTCATCACTTAGCTTTTGTGAATCTGCCTCTAAAATACTGCCAGCTATATAATTATAAAGTGGATAGGACATGCTTAGGCAAAAAGCAGCGGCACATGTCAGTATAAATTTACCGCTTTTTCTCTTTGTGAACGGATCAGGCCTAAGTAAATTTGAGAAGTTAAAATCGGCATTAAAAGCCTCTTTTTTGTAAAAATTTGCATATAAAGCCATCATGTTATATCGTTCTCTAATGGCTAAATTTTTAGAATTTATTACAGTGCTTGTATTTAATTTCGTAGCATTTGTGCCGAGCTTTGTATTGATAAATTTTTCAAAACGCTCTATTTTATAGTCGCAGTCAATATAGATATTTTTTATATTTATGCTATAGATTCTATTGACAACATTTATTGTGTCATTTACGTAAAATATATAGTCCTCAAAAACAGTATTTAGATCGTAGCTAAAGCCTTCTTCATTGCTATCTAAAAGTCCTCTTGTCTTTAGGATATTCAAAAAGCTTTCTAGGCTTACTCTTTCGCCACTTTGCTCTATAAATTTATCTTTTAGATAATTTAGTGTGTATCTTAAACCTCTTGATGTAAGGTATTCTCCATTTACATAAATGCTTATAAATGCTTCATCGGCCCTAAATGTCAAAAAACAATCACTCTGAGTGCTAGGAAGTAAGCCTTTTTTATATATAGCACTATATAAAAGTGGCTCTACAACGACATAATCTATAAAAGGTACTCTTTTAGAAATATTTTTAAAAATTTTATTTATCGTTTCGTTTGTAGCAATAAAAACATTAAAAATTCTATCTTCTTTTTCAACATTGCTTTCAAAATAAACTATTTTATAGTCAATCGCAGGATCAAGAGAGAGCTCTTCGTAAATTTTGATCGAGATATTATTTTCAATATCCTCATCATCTATTGTTCTTGAGATGTTTATGGTAGCTGTTATTATATCTTTGTATTCGATATAAGATATAAAAAAGTCTCGCTTTAGAATATTCTTTGAAAGACTTAGCGTATCGACATTGCTATTAGAAAATCTAAAACCTTCATATTCATAAGGATCTAGCGTAACGATTGGATTATCGTTAATTTTTCTAAGCTTTAACATAAAAATTTACCTCATAATGCTCTAATTGGGCTGTATTTTAATATTTTTACAATAAAAAATCAATATCCAATTATTTTATTAAGGCTCTTTTCTTCTTTGCTCCAGCCTTTCTTAACGACTACATCGAGTTTTAAAAAGACCTTTGATCCGGTTAAATTTTGTATTAACTTTCTTGCAAAAATTCCTATTCGTTTTATCGTTTCACCATTCTTACCGATGATCATACTTTTATGGATTTCACGCTCTGTGATGATATTTGCATAAATTTCAGTAACACCTGGCTTTTCTTTTACGCTTTTTATGATCGCGTCGCTAAGATATGGGATCTCGTCGCTTAAATTTTCATAGATCGCTTCAAGTATAAATTCTCTAAAAATTTCCTTCTCGTTTGTCGGAGTAAGAAATTCTGGATCATAAAAGTACTCATGCTCTGGCAAAAGCTTGCAAATTTCATCAAGAAGCGGCTTTTTATAAGTAGGCTGCTTGGTACTAAAAGTAAGCAAAGCTGCAAATTTATCTTGAAATTTTTGATACTGGGTGATCTTTTCTAAGACTTTCGCATTTGAGCTCTCATCGACTTTTGTTAGCACTAAGATGTGTGGTTTTTCAGGATTTAGGGCTAAAAATTTCTCGTAGTCACTTGTATTATCATGAATAGGCGCTAAAAATACGATGAGATCGCAATCTCCCATCGATTTTATAGC
The DNA here is from genome assembly GCF_002914195.1 of Campylobacter concisus. Taxonomy (GTDB): domain Bacteria; phylum Campylobacterota; class Campylobacteria; order Campylobacterales; family Campylobacteraceae; genus Campylobacter_A; species Campylobacter_A concisus_M. Next base: position 521,173 of record NZ_PPAU01000090.1, read on the forward strand.
TTGGCTAATTAGTAGTTGATTTATCGCCTTGTTGCTCTCATGAAGTCCTGGCGTGTCGGTGAAGATGATCTGATCTTCACCATTCATCACGATGCCATTTATCTTTCTGCGAGTTGCGTTTTGTTTATGCGAGACGATGGCAATCTTTTCGTTCAACAAGGCATTTAAAAACGAGCTTTTGCCGGCATTTGTGCGTCCTATGATGCTAACAAAGCCTGATTTCAAAGTATATACCTCGCTAGATCTTGGTCTTCAACCACGTCTTTTAGGCGCTCTTTTACAAGCTCTTTTGTCATATTTATCTTCTCGCCGCTCTTTTCACTAGCCTCAAAGCTGATATCTTCTATCACGCGCTCGATCACAGTGTGAAGGCGTCTAGCACCGATATCTTCCATCTTTTCATTTGCGGCGTGAGCGATCCTGGCTATCTCTCTTATTGCTTCATCGTCAAATTCTAGCTCGACATTTTCGGTTGAGAGTAGGGCGATGTATTGTTTTAAAAGCGAATTTTTTGGCTGAGTTAAAATTTGATAAAGCGCGTCTTCATCAAGGCTATCAAGCTCTACTCTTAGTGGAAAACGGCCTTGAAGCTCAGGGATTAGATCGCTTGGTTTGCTTATATGAAAGGCACCAGCTGCGATAAACAAAATGTGATCTGTCTTTAAATTTCCAAATTTAGTATTTACATTTGAGCCCTCAACGATAGGTAGCAAGTCTCTTTGTACGCCTTCTTTGCTAGGATCTTGCCTGTTTGAGCTACCTGAGCCAACGGCCACTTTATCGATCTCATCTATAAAGATGATGCCCTCGTTTTCAGCTCTTCTTAAAGCCTCAGTTTTTATACTCTCAATGTCTAAAATTTTATCATTTGCCTCGCTTTGAAGGGCTTTTTTAGCATCTTTTACCTTCATTTCTTTTTTGATGTTTTTGCCACCGATACCAATTATTTTTATAAAGCTCTCTTGCATCTGCGCCATGTCAGGTGGCACGTTTGAGCCCGCTTCAAGTGGGTTTTGCTGCACCTCGATCTCGATGCTTAGCTCGTCAAGCTCGCCGTTTCTTAGCCTATTTAACATCTTGTCATAGCTCTTAGCGTATTCTGCTTGCTTCTCCTCGCTAGCACCTTTTGGAAGTGGTGGAAGTAGCTTTGAGACGATCTTTTCTTCGATGTAGGCATTTATCTTATCTTGATTTTTCTCGCTTTGCTCGTTTTTTACGAGATTATATGATGCCATAGCAAGATCTCTTACCATGCTTTCAACATCACGACCAACAAAACCAACCTCGGTATATTTGCTAGCCTCGACCTTGATAAATGGCAGCCCCATCATCTTTGAAAGACGCCTTGCGATCTCGGTTTTACCAACGCCTGTTGAGCCGATCATCAAAATATTTTTTGGCATGATGTCATCTTGCAGGCTTTTTTCAAGCTTCATGCGGCGGTAGCGGTTGCGAAGCGCGATCGCTATTATCTTTTTGGCGTCCTTTTGACCGATCACATAGTCATCTAAAAATTTAACAATTTCTCTTGGTGTTAAGTTCATTTTCTCTCTTATTCTAAAACATAAGTTTTGATGTTTGTATTTGTATAGATGCAAATTTCGCCAGCGATCTTGAGGCTCTCTTTAACTAGCTCCTCTTCGTCGATATCGGCAAATTTATCTAAGGCACGGGCCGCTGAAAGCGCGTAGTTGCCACCACTTCCAATAGCTGCTATCTTGCCATCTTCTGGCTCAACAACATCTCCAGTGCCACTAAGTAAGAAAATTTTATCCCTATCAAGCACAAGCATCATCGCTTCAAGCTTTCTTAGATACTTGTCTTTGCGCCACTCTTTGCTAAATTCTATAACCGCCTTTAGCAAATCGCCCTTTGTATGCTCTAAATTTTTCTCAAACATATCAAAAAGATTAAACGCATCAGCAGTGCTACCAGCAAAACCAGCTAGAACTTTGCCGTTATGAATTTTGCGGATTTTTACGGCATTGCCTTTTAAGACGGTGTTACCAAAGCTCACTTGTCCGTCGCCACCGATGACTGACTTGTTTTTGCCTTTGTAGGCTAAGATGGTTGTCGCATGAAACATCTACTCTCCTTGCACATCAACCTTTAAGCTCGCATTTATCGAGTGTCCAAGCTTTACATGAACGTCATAAAGGCCGACTGCTTTTAGGTGAGCGTCCATATCGATCGCTTTTTTCTCAACAACTAAATGATGCGTTTTCTCAAGCTCTGCCGCGATCTCCTCTTTTGAAACTGAGCCAAAAAGCGAGCCATTTGCGCCAAGTGTTTTTTTGATGACGACTGTCACTTTTGCAAGCTCTTCTTTTAGTTTTTCTAAATTTGCGATCTCGTATTTTAGCTCTTCGGCCTTTCTTTTTTGAGCCGCTTCGTATTGACGTAGGACATCTGGAGTAGCTGCTTTTGCAAAGCCTTTGCCGATTAAGAAGTTGTTGCCGTAGCCATCTTTTACCTCTTTTATCTCGCCAGCTTTTCCAAGTCCTTTTACATCTTTTATTAATAATACTTTCATTTTTGTCCTTTTTAAAATTTATTGTTAGTCAAATTTTCGCCCATTTTTGCGTGCGATTATAAAGCGAAGTGCATTTAGTTTGATAAATCCTTCCGCATCTTTTTGATCATAAACGCTGTCTTCTTCAAATGTGCAGTATGCCTCGCTAAATAGATTATCATTTTTGCTGTTTCTGCCAAGAATGGTCACGTTGCCTTTATAAAGCTCAACTTTTACAGAGCCATTTACGTGCTCTTGGCTCTTGTCGATGAGCGCTTGGAGCATATTTCGCTCAGGAGACCACCAGTAGCCGTTGTAAACTAGCTCGGCGTATTTTGGCATGATCTCATCTTTTAAGTGAGCAGCACCGCGGTCAAGCGTAATGCTCTCGATCGCACGGTGAGCTTTTAGCATTATCGTGCCGCCTGGAGTTTCGTAGCAGCCGCGGCTCTTCATACCAACTGAGCGGTTTTCTACGATGTCAAGTCTGCCTATGCCGTGTTTTGCGCCAAGGCGGTTTAGCTCGGTTAAAATTTCAGCTGGGCTCATTTTTTTACCGTTTATGCTTACTGGATCGCCTTTTTCATAGCCGATCTCGATGATCTCGCTCTTATCTGGAGCATCTTTTGGGCTTACTGTCCATCTCCACATATCATCTTCTGGTGCATGACTTGGGTCTTCAAGTACTAGACCTTCGTAGCTTATGTGAAGTAAATTTGCGTCCATTGAGTATGGGCTCTTGCCTGGTTTTTTGGTGATATCTATGCCGTTTTTCTCAGCGTATGCCAAAAGTTTTTCACGGCTATTTAGATCCCACTCGCGCCATGGAGCAATGATAGTTAGGTTGTCGCCAAGTGCGTAGTATCCAAGTTCAAAGCGAACTTGGTCGTTGCCTTTGCCTGTTGCTCCGTGACTCACGCCATCAGCGCCAACAAGCCTTGCGATCTCGCTTTGTCGTTTTGCTATTAGTGGGCGAGCGATTGATGTGCCAAGTAGATACTCGCCCTCGTAGACTGCATTTGCTCTAAACATTGGAAATACATAATCACGTACAAATTCTTCTCTTAAATCTTCAATAAAAATATTTTCAGGCTTCACGCCAAGTGCTAGGGCTTTTTTGCGTGCAGGCTCTAGCTCTTCGCCTTGTCCGATGTCAGCCGTAAATGTGACTACTTCGCAGTTGTATTCATCTTGAAGCCACTTTAAAATAATGCTTGTGTCAAGTCCGCCAGAGTATGCCAAAACCACTTTTTTTACGTTTTTTTTCATAGCTCTTCCTTTTGTTAAAATAGTCGTATTCTAGCCTAAATTGATTAATTTTTAATAAACTAATTTAATAAATAATGTAAGTTTTTTCTTAGAAAATTTTATAAAAAAGATTACTATTTAAAATTATGATAATTAATATTGTTTTAAAAGATACTTTGTTAAATTTCAAACTTTTTCAAATTAAATTTTAAAAGGATAGTCGTGAGAAAAACAAAATTTATTGCCATCTGCCTTAGCGCTTGCGTGGCAAATTCGCTCTTTGGAGCAGAGCATAAAGACAATAACGAAAAAAGGCTTGATGGCGTCGTAGTAAGTGCGAGTGGCTTTTCGCAGCAGATCAAAGAAGCCCCTGCAAGCATCAGCGTGATAAGCGGCGATGAGCTTACAAAAGATAGCTTTACTTCACTTCACTCAATCGCCCAAAAAGTGCCAGGTGTAAATGTCGTCGGTGGCGAGGACGGGGCAGCTAGCGGCATCTCGATACGCGGCATGGAGAAGTCTCAAACGCTAGTTTTGATAGATGGCAAAAGAGTAAATTCAAGTAGCGCAAACCCAAAGGGCGGAGCAGGGGATATGAACTCAAATTTCATCCCACCAGCTGAGGCGATCGAGCGTATAGAGGTCATCCGTGGCCCTATGAGCTCGCTTTATGGTAGCGACGCAGTTGGAGGTGTGATAAATATCATTACCAAAAAGGACTTTTCAAAATTTAGTGGCAACGTCGGTATCTCAACCACGATAAACACGCATAAAGGTATAGGCGATGGCAGGCAAGGTGACTTTTATCTAAATTTACCTCTTTATAAAGACCTTTTTGCACTCCAGCTTTGGGGCTATAAAAAGCTAAGAGACGAAGATGGCTACATCGGTGGCTATCAAAAGAGTGATAAGAGAAATTTAAGCGCAAAACTTTGGATCACTCCAGATGAACACAATAAATTTTTCATCCTTGGCTCAAACGAAAGGCATGATTATTCAAAAACGGTTGGCAAATCAGCCGATCCAAACCCAAGAAGAAGACCATTAGATAATTATGACTACGAGAAAAAGAGCTATGGCGTGGGCTACCTTGGTGAATTTGATAACCTAAATGCCGATATCAGCTACATTTATGATCAGACACAAAGAACGAGCCTTTTTGATAGCCTCATACCTGCAAAAGCCAAAAATCACAACTTTAACTCAAAATTTACAACCTTTCTTGGCGCTCACGCACTAACTTTTGGCTATGACTTTAGCAAGCAAAATGTCGGCACGACCTTCATTGTCTCAAACATCTCAAGGAATGGTCTTAGAAATCCAAAAAGTTACTCAATGAGTGAGCATGCGGGATTTATAGAGGATGAGTGGCAAATTTTAGATGAGAAGCTGTTTTTAACGCTTGGCTCAAGGCTCACGCACAACGAATTTTTTGGTAACCACCTCTCGCCAAGAGCCTACCTAGTCTATAATGCCACAGATACGCTAAGCTTAAAAGGCGGCGTAGCAACTGGCTATAAAACCCCAAATGTCAATCAAATCTCCCCAGAAGTAGGCACTATTCAAAATGCTTGGAGAATAGTTGATTTTGGAAACAAAGATCTAAAGCCAGAAAAAAGCATAACTTACGAAGTTGGTGCATATTATGACAATCAGGCTGATTTTAGAGGCTCGGTAACGCTTTTTAGAAATGTGTTTAAAGATAAGATCCTAGACACCGACGGCAGTAACGTAAATAGAATTCCTGCCTTTGGTACTTGCGCAGGTGCACCACACGTTAATTGTCCTGGCTGGGGAACTTACTTTAACATTGAAGGTGCGACCGTTTGGGGCGTGGAGCTAAGTGGCGACTACGACATCCTTTCAAATCTAAATTTAAGCTCAAACTACACCTATAATAAGTCAAAGATAAAAACTGGCAACCCAACGATAAATACGCCAAGAGGCCCTATGAAATTTAGTGAGACAAATCTTGGCAGACTTGATGCAAAAAGCCTTACAGCAACGCCAGAGCATGTATTTCACGCTACGCTTACATATAAGCCTGTAAAAAGCGTCAAGACATTTTTTGGTACAAACTACGAGAGTAAGCTAACAAGCGTAAATTTTGGTGCTGGAAACAAAGTAAGAGAGAATACAAAAGACCTGCTCACCTTCGATACAGGCGTCAGCTGGGACGCAAACAAGCACCTAACTCTTAGCCTAAATGCTTATAATATCTTTGATAAAATAAGATACGATGAGTCGCTTGTGGGCGATACATACTACTTTTATCCGCAAGAGGGCAGGAGATTTTGGTTTAAGGTCGCTGCAAAATGGTAAGAGCGTTTAAATTTTTGCTTTTTACGCTTGGTGTGGCACAGACTTTGCACGCAGGACCCAGCCAAACGCCTGAGCCACTTAGCCAAAAAGCTGCTAGTAAATTTGAAATTTCAACCTTTAAAATGAGTGCAAATGATGAAATTTATAAAATTTTCACAGCCAAGCTAAAGGGGCAAAATGAGTTTAAAAACGTGCTTTTCTTGCTTGACGCAAACGCCCAGTTTAACATGCTTTTAAATGAATTTGATGGCACGACTGCACCACTAATAATAGGCATAGGATATGACACAAATAAAAGCTACGAAGTAGAAAAACGCACAAGAGATCTCACGCCAAAAGCAAAGGGCGAGGAATTTGACAAAGGTGGTGGCGCAGATGCGTTTTACTATTTTTTGACAAAAAATTTGGTGCCACTTATCGATCAGAAATTTAATGTGCAAGACCTCCCAAAAAGCCTTTATGGACACTCTTTTGGCGGTCTTTTTACGCTCTATACCTTGCTTAAAAATGAGGGCATATTTGCAAATTTCTTTATCGCTTCGCCGTCTCTTTGGTGGGGCGAGTCTGAAATTTTAAAGCAAAACGTGAGTGAGGGTAAATTTAAAGAGAAACTAAAGGCTAAATTTGTCTTTCTTAGCGTTGGCGAGCTTGAAAAAAGAAAGGGCAAGACTGACAAGCCTGGCACTTTAAAGGCGAGCGATCTAGCCCAAATTTTAAAACAAAGTGGCGTAAATTTTCACTTTGAGTTTTACAAAGGGCAAACGCATGGCAGCGTCATACCTCTAAATTTAAAAGAGCTTTTAAAATATCTAAAGGATTAAAAATTTAAGGCTATTTTTGTTAAAATCCGCCACATGAGAGTAGATAAATTTTTAAACGTAGTAAATATCACCAAAAGGCGTGCCGTTAGCGAAGATATGTGCAAAAGTGGCGTTGTGAGCATCAACGGCGTGCAGGCAAAAGCGGCAAAAGATGTTAAGATCGGCGATGTTATTACTATCAAATTTCTAGCTCGTGAGGCGAGATACGAGGTGCTAGCGATCCCAACTACAAAAAGCATACCAAAAAGCGCTCAAAGCGAATATGTAAAAGAGCTTTGATGGTTTTTGAGCTTTTAGAAAATGAGCTTGGTGAGCTTGTAAGAGTGCTTCCAAAAAGTGGCGTGGTGCTACTAAGTGGCGATCTAGCAAGTGGCAAAACGACGCTTGTAAAGGCGATCATTAAGGCTCATGGCATAGATGAGAGCGTGACGTCGCCTACGTTTTCTTTGATGCAAATTTATGGTAAAGATATCTACCACTACGACATTTATCAGATCGGATTTGATGGGATGGCCAAAAATGGTCTTTTTGAAAATTTATTTGAAGAGGGGCTTCATCTAGTAGAGTGGGGCGATGAAAATTTAGAAAAAGCTCTAAAGAAAAACGGCGAGAGCTATATGATGATAAAAATTTCTCCTAGCAAAAATGGCAGAAAATACGAGGTTATAAGTGCATAAACTAGAAGTAAAAGATCTAAAAAAGACGATTAAGAAAAGTGAGATCATAAAAGGTATATCTTTAGAGGTAAATAGTGGCGAAGTCGTGGGGCTTCTTGGGCCAAATGGCGCTGGAAAGACGACCACTTTTTATATGATCTGCGGGCTCATCTCGCCAACTAGCGGAGATGTCTTTTTAAACGACGAAAAGATCACAAACGTCCCGCTTCACAAAAGAGCGCACCTTGGTATTGGCTATTTGCCGCAAGAATCAAGCATATTTAAAGAGCTAAGCGTCGAAGAAAATTTGCTCCTTGGGGCTGAAATTTTAAATCAAAGCAAAGAAGAGATAACAAAAAGAGTAAATGAGATGCTAAATATGCTAAATATCGAGCCTATCCGCCTAAGAAAGGGCGTTAGTCTAAGTGGTGGCGAGCGCAGACGCTGTGAGATCGCTAGAAGCCTCATCATAAAGCCAAAATTTTTACTTCTTGATGAGCCATTTGCAGGCGTCGATCCTATCGCAGTTAGCGACATCCAAAGCATCGTTAGAGACCTTAAAAAGCTAGGCATCGGCGTTTTGATAACTGACCACAACGTCCGTGAGACGCTAGCCATTTGCGACAGAGCCTACGTCATCAAAGATGGCTCGCTGCTAGCAAGCGGCAGTGCGAGCGAAGTGGCAAACAATAAGCTCGTTAGAACGCACTATCTTGGCGAAGAATTTAAGCTGCTTGAGTAGATGATGCTAAGGCAAAAGCAAACTTTAGCGCCAAAGATCAAACTAAACCAAACGCTAAGAAGCTGGCTTCCTATCCTTCAAAGCGGGCTTGATGAGCTAAAAGAGACGCTTGAGCCTTTTATAAAAGAGAACCCATTTGCCACGATCGAGCATAAAAATTTAGAAAAAAGCGAAAAAAAGCGAAATTTTTTCGAGCAGGTTAGCAAAAACTCGGTTAGCGAGAGTATCGAGGCTTTAAGCATCTATAAAGAAAGCCTCTATGAAAAGCTAGTTAGTCAGATAAATCCACCACTTTTCCCCACGCAAAAGTCTCAAGATATCGCATATAAGATCATCGAGTGTTTAGATGATGAGGGCTATTTTTCTTACGATGATAAAATTTTTGTGGGGTTTAGCGAGGGCGAGGTAGAGCGGGTTAGGGCGAGATTTGCCTACCTTGAGCCCTGTGGCGTGGGTGCAAAGGATGTTAAAGAGAGCTTTTTGTTTCAGCTTGGCGAAGCAGAGGCGAGTGAAGAGATCATAGAGTGCGCGAAAAAGATCATCTTAAATTTTGAAAATATAGAAAAACTTAGAAAGCTTAAATTTTACGATGATGCGCTAAAAATCATAAAGAAATTTAAAAATCCCCCGGCCATTGAGTATCTTGAAGATGAAAAAGAGACGGTGCCTGATATCTTCGTGCTAAGTACAAGCAGTGGTATAAGTGTGCAGATAAATGATGAGTACTATCCAGAAATTTTGGTTGATACCGAGGGATTAGACGAGAAAGAGGCCTTTGTAAGCTCACGCATAAAAGAGGCTAGCGAGCTCATAGACGCCCTTGAGATGAGAAAGGCGACACTTTATAAGATAGGGCTCATGATAGTTGAGTATCAGTATGACTACTTTTTGGGTGGCGACATAAAGCCTATGAAGCTAAAAGACCTAGCTGACGAGCTTGGACGCAACCCTTCAACCATCTCAAGAGCGATCGCGAACAAATATCTAAGCTCCCCAAGAGGCACGGTCGCACTTAAAAATTTCTTCGCAACTGGCTTTGACGAGGAGACTTCAAACGCCGCGATAAAGGAATTTTTGCTAGAGCTTATCAAAAATGAAGACCACAAAAAGCCACTTTCTGATCTAAAAATCCAAGAGCTAATCCAAGCTAAATTTAACATCCAAATCGTTCGCCGAACCATCACCAAATACCGCAAAATCCTAAATATCGGCAGCTCAAGCCAGCGAAAAAGAGTCTATCAGATAAACGGCTAGCTACCACTCATTTACAGCAAAAAGTATGGCCTTACGCATCTGCGTAAAAAGCTCGTTGCTAAGCTCTTCGTACTCTTTGCCACGTTTTTTATATTGTGCCATGCCCGATGCATCGTCGTTCCAAGAGCCCATACCGCCAAAGACATCAGCCAAGCTTGCCGCAGCAGAAAGGGCTAAATTTTTCTTTGGCATAAGTGGTGCATTAAATATCTTTTGGTCATCATTGCTTGAAGATCTAAGTGATTTTAATGCCCTGCGAAAACACTTACCAAAATTCTCACACTCTATCTCATCTGCAAAGACCGCTATCTTGGTAAGTGTGTCCATAAAAGCCTCTGTATTGTCGCTAAAATTTTCTAAATTAACATCTTTTTCAAGACCGAATTCTTTATATATTATGTCCCAGCCTCTTTGATTTTTGTTGTATTTCCAGTAGGGTACGAAGCAGCTCATGTGCTCTTTAAAAATGCAGATGATCGATTTTGCGGTAGAGTTTGAAAAGCTAAGCAATAAACGTTCATCTGATGAGCCAGTTAAATTTGCAGTAAGTCTTACATCGCTTAATCCAATCTTTAATGCGTGCTCAAACCACTCATTTACGCCATTTGCCCTATGGCCTGAGAGAAAGTGAAAATTTATACTATTTTCGTAGTTAGTGCCATTATATAGGATAGGAGAATTTGACTTTATGGCCTGCTTTGCGGCAACAATAATGGCGCATATATTAAACATTTCACCATTCATTTTTGCTCTCTTTAAAGCTCTATGGCAAACTGTACTCTAGCCGACCATCACAAAATTTTCTTGATTTTTAAAGTATGGCTTTAGACTCTCATAAGCAGATTGAATATTTTTAAATTTCTTTGCATATTCTTCTTGTATGAGAGGATTTTTGTTGGCATGCCTATCTGGGTGATAGATATTTACGAGCGAAAGGTAGCTTTGTCTGATAGTTTCAAAGTCATCATCTTTTTTGCAACCCAAAATCTCAAAATTTTCCTCAAGCAAATTTGCAAGCACAGAAAATCTGCTTACAAATTTAGATGAGCTTTTTATTTTTATGCCTTGTTTAAAGGCTTTGTAGTCTTTTTCATCATAGATAAAATTTACGCTAAATTTTGGATAGCTTCTTTTGTAGAGTAGTTTGTTTAATGTGTTTATGTCGTTGTCATTTGAGATGGTGATGTTTAAAAAATCATCATTTTTGCTAAAAGTAACATTACTTTTTACCAGACTCTCGCTGATATAGCCAGCAAAATCTCTGCAAAGTGCATCTTTTAGTTCAAATTTGACTTCATTTTTTACAAAATTTACGTTTAGGCTAATGACTGGAGTTAGGGTATTTTTTTGAACAAAGCCAAGCTTTATGGTTTTATAGTTTGCAAAACGAATATCAAGCTTATCATCACTTTGCTTTTCATAAAGTTTTTTTATAAATTTTAAAAAGCACTTGCGTTGTGGGATCTCGCTCTCTTCATAAAACGAAATAACCTTATTTTTATTAGATAAAATTTTTGTAAAATTTCTGCTTATCATATCTCTAAGCTCACGAAACAAAGCGTCATTATCAGTTAAAATACTTAGAGATTCTAATGTTTGCGTAACTTTCATTGCCTACTCCACATAAAATATTACATGTTTTAGCAATAAGCATTCCAAATTTATATTTTTCTTATATCTTGGCCTTTAATGTACTCTGCAAATTCGTTTTTTAGCTTATTTTCTTTATATGAGATCGCCTCTTCTTTTGTATGAGAAACGGCTTCTTTTTGAGTTTTTTTGATCTCACCTTGCTCTTTAGTAAGTTCTTTTTTTATCTCTTTTAAACTATCGAAAAAATCATTCATTTTTGCTCCTTTTGTTTTTATCGGATTTTACTAAAACAGTTATAAAATTAAAATGAATACAATTTTTCTTTAAGGAAAGTTTGGCTAATATCTCGACTTAACTTTCTTGTGCGCTCGTAGCTCAGCTGGATAGAGCATTTGATTGCGGTTCAAAAGGTCAGAGATTCGAATTCTCTCGGGCGCACCATCTTTTTAATTCTTAATGACAAACTTCATAATTTTTATAGTAAAATAAGCAAAAAAATTAAAAGAGAAAAAATGGATTTTCAAAATATTCAAAAACAAATTTCGGTTCTAAAAGAAAGTTTGACAGCATTAGAACAAAATAGTGAACACGAGATCGGCTTGGCAGTTGGGGTTGTTGAGTTTAATAAAAATGCTGATGAACTTAAAAAAAAGCTTACAAATTTAAAAGGTGAAAGCGATTTTTTTAAAAGTGTATTCAATACAGAGGACTATTATGAAAATATTAGTACTTATTTGGAGCAGATAAAGAGAAGTTTAAATTATAAAATTGAGAAAAACGGTGTGAGCTTTAAGGCAAATGAAAATTTACAAGAAAGCTATGTTGCCATTTTAAATATAATAGAAATTTTAGTAGCAGAGTATCAAATACAAAACAAAAATAAAGCGAAAAATCTCTTTTCTAGGACAACAGATACTACTCAAATAAAATCACTACTTGCGGAGCTAAATACTCTACAAGAACGTATACATAATGTTTTGCATATTCATTCTAGGATAGTTTCAAATGTTATTTTGCAAAATTTTAAGATAATTTATACGTTCTTTTATAATTGTATTAAGGCAGCGAAACAACGCAAAGATGAACTTTTACTGGTGGAGATCGCGGGTATAACTGATAAGATAATAACTATGATAAAACCGGTCTTTAGTGCAAAAATTTTAAACACAAATGAGCTTATTTATCATTACTTGATCTTTGAACTAAAAGAACTAAAAGCTTGTGCGATAGGCGAGGAGCTAGTTTAAAATTTTATCAATTATCTCTTTTGTTCCATTTGGCAAAAGGATCTCTTTTAGAGCTTTACTGCTTTTGTTTAGATCAAAATTTTCTATCATTCTTATAGCTTCGTCTTTGTCTAAAATTTCTCCATTTTGCAAGCAAATTTCAGCAATGCCTTTATCTTTTAAAAAATTAGCGTTATAAAACTGATGATTGCCAGCAGCATAAGGAAATGGCACAAAGATAGATGGCAAAGCATTTGCACAAAGCTCCCAAAGCGAGCTAGCTCCTGCTCTTGATATGGCAAGGTCAGCCTTGCTCATCTTATTTTCTATCTCTTTACTAAATTCAAAAATTTCTAAATTCGTTTCATTAAAGCCAAGTTCATCATATTTTTTTTTAAGTTCATCAAAGCCGTTTTTACCACATTGATGAATGATCTTTATACCTTTTTCTTTAAGATATGGAGCTAAATTTATAGCTAGTTCATTTATCGCTTTTGCGCCTTGCGAGCCTCCTAAAAACAAAATAGTCTTTAGCTCCTCTCTCACTCTTGCACTATCGAAAAATTTCTTTGCCACAGGGTAAGGGTAGGGCGAAGCTTCATCATAAGAACTAAAAAAGCCTTTCGCGTAGGGCTTTAAAATTTTATTTAATTTGCCCATTACAGCATTTTGTTCGTGGATAAAAAGTGGTACTTTTGAGATAATGGCTGCAATAGCCGCTGGAGCTGCTGAATAGCCACCAACGCTAATGACTGCATTAACGCCATTTTCTTTAAAAATTTGCTTGCATTTTAGCGCTAGGCTTATGATATTTGTTAGTGATTTTAGCTTTGCAAGGCCTCTTTTATTTACGACGCCGCTACTTGGTAAGAAAAATTTTTGTAAAAAATTCTCGTCATTCTCAAACCAAAATTTATCTTGCCCACTAGTTGAACCAATAAAAATGGGCTTAATATCTCGTCTATTTAGCTCCTCACAAAAGCTCTTTGCAATCGCTAAATGCCCACCAGTGCCTCCACCGCAAATAATAATCATAATTTTGCCCTTTTACTAACCATCAAAACCATGCCGATACCGATACAAATCGCAAGCACGGAACTACCGCCGTAACTAAGAAATGGCACAGCAATACCCTTGATAGGCGTGATCGATGTGATGCCATAGCTATTCATTAAAAATGAAAACGATAAGATAAGCCCGACACCAAGCGTAAATAGATGATAGACCTTATTTTCGCTTCTAGCTGAAATTCTAAAAATTCTATAAAGTAGCGTTATAAATATAGCTACGATACACAAAATACCAAATACACCAACCTCTTCAGCGATACCAGCTAATACAAAGTCAGTATGGACCTCGCTTAAAAAGCCAAGCTTAAATATACCAGCACCAAGCCCTTCGCCAAAAAATTCGCCATGTTTTATGGCATTTAATGAGTGAGAAATTTGATATGGCTCTGGTGCATCAGCTACTCTTAATACATCTGCAACGCTGTCAGGCAAGAAAGAAAGTACCATATTTTGTATCGTGCCCCACCATGACTTTATACGTAAAATTCTATGTTCAGAGCTGATTATCGCTACTGTCATAACAAAAGCAGCTCCTAATATACCGATGCTAAAAAGTCTTGCGCTTGCTCCTGCAAAAAGTGCCATCGTCACAAATGTAAGTGCCAGCACGACCACTTGACCAAGGTCATTTTGCATAACAGCGATAAGAAAGATAGCAACACCAAAAAGAATAATATAAGGCATAAGTATCTTAATCTCATCTAGCAAGGTCCTTTTGCCTTCACTAAATTTTCTAGTAAAACTCCAAGCCAAGAAGTAGACAAAACCGATTTTAAAAAACTCAACTGGAGCTAGTGAAAAGCCAGGTAGCCTGATCCAACGCCTAGCACCACCAGCGTCAGTCACCATTGAAGCTGGCAATGCATGCATTAGCCCCATGGCGATACCGCAAGATATAAGAAGGCCAAACCCTATCCAAACAAGCGTTTTTTCAGGATTAAGTCTAGAGAGCCACCACATAATGAAAATTCCGATACAACCAACAATAAACTGGCGGATGAAAAAGTGAAACTCGTCGTAATTAAAAAATAAAACCGTAAAAACTGGCAAAGATAGTGAAAAAATAATGCTTATAGCGATCAAAGTCGAACAAAGGTAGAAAATGATCTTATCAACTGCCAAAATTTAACTCCAAGTTTAAAAAGTGCCAAAGTATAATAAAAAACGGCTTACAAAGATATTATTTGCTATAATTGCAAGCTTTAAGGAAGGGCATGAAGATAGGTATATTTGACTCAGGACTTGGCGGGCTGAGCGTCTTAAATGAAGCTTTAAGCAAGCTTAGTGAGTATGAATTTTTATATTACGCAGACGTTAAAAATGTCCCGTATGGACAAAAGAGCAGGGTTGAGATCTTAAAATTTAGCTTTGATGCGGTGAAATTTCTCATAGAAAATGGCGCAAACGCCGTTGTAGTGGCTTGCAACACGGCAACAAGCGTAGCGATAAAAGAGCTTAGAGCAAATTTAAATGTACCTATAATCGGCATGGAGCCAGCCGTAAAAAAGGCTCATGACTTAAGCCATGATGATGCCCTAAAAACGCTTGTCATAGCCACTCCGGTCACCGTAAATGGTGCAAAACTAAAAGAGCTGATCGCAAATTTACACGCAAAAGATAAAACTGAGCTACTTGCTCTACCGCGCCTTGTAAATTTTGCTGAAAATGGGGAATTTGATACCAAAAACGTAAAATCATATCTAAAAGAAGAGTTAGCTAAATTTGATCTAAGCAAATTTAGCTTTTTGGTGCTTGGCTGCACGCACTTTAACTATTTTAAAGATAGCCTAAGAGAAATTTTGCCGTCAAATATAAGCATAATTGATGGCAACGAAGGGACAATAAATCGCCTTATAAGTGAGATTGGACTAAAAATTTCTACTTTAGATCAAGCCCCAAAAGTTAGATTTTTCTATTCTGGTGATGAAGTATTCAGTAAATTTGAGCTAGATAAAATTTCAAGAAATTTAGCTAGATTAGAGAAGATGAGGGCGATTTGCTAGGTTAAATCTAACTAAATACCACAAATAAAAATTTTATAAAATACACTAAATTTTACATATTTTTATATGTATTTAGCCTTTTCTTTGCTTTATTATATAGACCACGCTTATTACTGCAACTATAGCTAAAAGAGAGATCGTGATTATTAAAAGTGTCTGTTTATCAGGATTTGAGCCTAAAAAATAGCCAACTCCAAGCAAAACAGCACACCAAATCCCAGCACCAAGCGTGGTAAATAGGCAAAATCTAAAAATATTCATCTTAGCAAGTCCGGCTGGTAGGCTTATGTATTGACGAATGCCAGGAATCAGACGTGAGTTAAATGTAGAAATTTCGCCGTGTTTATTGAAAAATGCCTCAAATTTATCCATTTTTTCGTGAGTGATTCCCACAAATTTGCCGTATTTTAAAACGATCTCACGCCCAAAAAAATAGCAAAGATAATAGTTAAAAATAGCTCCAAGCAGGCTTCCAAGCGTACCTGCAAGAAAGGCTAAAATTAAACTCATTTCACCTTTATGCGCCAAATAGCCGGCAGGTATCATTGCGACCTCGCTTGGAAATGGAAAAAATGAGCTTTCTAAAAACATCATCACAAATATGCCAGCATAACCCCAGTTACTCACGCTCGCAACTATAAAATCAATAACATCATGCAGCATTTAAATTCCTGAAAAATTTTAAAGTGAGCCATTTTAGCAAAGCATAGCTTAAGCTTTTTGACAAAAATAAAGAGAGTTTATAGCTTATTAAAACAAGATGAAAGTAGAAACAAAATAGGGCGAAAGCTCGCCCCATTTTTAAAATGCAGGTATAACTTCGCCTTTATAGCGAGTGATGATGAAATTTTTAGTATCAGGACTAAGCACTGCATCAATCAAAGCTTTGATCTTAGGGTTATTTTCGTTGCCAGCCTTTGTGACGATGATGTTAGCGTAAGGACTATTGGCGTCTTCAAGTAAAAGCGCGTCTTTTGCCACGCTCATGCCAAGATCAAGGACGAAATTTGTACTAATGGCAGCGATATCGACATCATCAAGCGTTCTTGGTATCTGAGCACCCTCAAGCTCTACAAACTGTAAATTTTTAGAATTTTTAGTTATGTCATTTATAGTTGCAACTTTTACGTTTTTATCGATCTCGATAAGACCAGCTTTTTCTAAAATTCTAAGTGCTCTATTACCATTTGATGGATCATAAGCGATCGCAACTTTTGCACCATCTTTTAACTCTTTTATGTTTTTTATCTTTTTAGAATAAAAGCCGAGTGGCTCGACGTGCACGTTTGCAACACTTACAAGATGTAAACCTCTAGCCTTGTTTTGCTCCTCAAGATATGGTAAATGCTGAAAGAAATTTGCATCTAAGCTGCCATCTTCTGTGGCGACATTTGGGATAGAGTAGTCTGAAATTTCAGAGATAACAAGGTCGTAGCCTTTATCTTTTAGCTTTGGCTTTACAAATTCTAAAATTTCAGCGTGTGGTACTGGCGAGACGCCGACTACAATAGTGTGGCCCTTGTCGGCCGCGTGAAGGCTTAGAGCAACTAAAGATGCGGTTAAAAGTTTGATAAATTTCATTGTTTTTCCTTTTTTATTTGGTTTAAGCGACGCTAAAAAGGTAAAAGCTTTTACGTCGCTTTTTATAAATTTAATTAAAACGCTGGGATGATAGCGCCGTTATACTTTGTCTCGATAAATTTTTTAACTTCTGATGAGTTTATTGCTTTATCAAGAGCCTTTATTTTAGGGCTATTTTCGTTACCAGACTTTACTACAACGTAGTTTACATACGGGCTATTTTTGCTTTCAAGTACAAGTGCGTCTTTTACCGGATTAAGATTAGCATTTAGAGCGTAATTTGTGTTGATAACTGCAATAGTAACGTCATCAAGCGTTCTTGGCACTTGAGCAGTCTCGATCTCTTCAAATTTAAGCTTTTTAGGGTTATCAACTATATCAAGCGGAGTTTTTAGTGGATTATCGTTTAGCTTAATAAGTCCAGCATTTGCAAGGATATCTAAAGCACGGCTTTCATTTGTCGGATCATTTGGGATAGATACGGTCGAACCATCTTTTAGATCTTTGATATCTTTTATCTTTTTAGAATAAACTCCCATTGGCTCAAGATGAACGCCAACTGTTTTTACAAGGTGAGTGCCTTTGTTTTTGTTAAATTCTTCAAGATATGGGATGTGCTGAAAGAAATTTGCGTCAAGGTCGCCGTCCTCTGTCGCAAGGTTTGGCGTGGTGTAGTCGTTAAATTCTTTGATCTCAAGCGTATAGCCATCTTTTGCCAAAATAGGCTTTACAACCTCTAAAATTTCAGCGTGTGGGATAGGTGTAGCACCAACGATTATTGTTTTTGATTTATCAGCTGCATTTGCACTTACACTAAGACCAATAGCAACTAAAGAAGTGAGAAGTAGTTTTTTCATTTATTATCCTTTTTTAAAATTTGCCAAGCACCAAAAAAGGATAAATTTAAGCTAGAGGGTTAAATTTCTTTTTAAGCGCTTAAGCTAGTTCTAAGCACTTAAAAAGAAATTTTGTGCTTAGAGATTAGTCTTTCGACAACGCGTTTTTTAATAGGCGGCACATGTGGCACATATCTGATTTCATCTTTTATCCTTTCAGCTAAAAATTAATTCGGGCAATTTTAAGGAAAAAAGCTTAAAATCAGATAAAAACAAAGGCCTATTTTTTAGAAATTTTATATAAGTAGTTACCTAGAACTTGAAAAATTTGAACCATAATGATAAGAATAACCACGGTGTAGAGCATGATATCTGGGCGAAATCTTTGATAACCATAGTTTATAGCGACAGATCCTAGTCCGCCACCGCCAACTGCTCCAGCCATCGCTGAAAAGCCGATATTTACGATAAGTGTTAGCGTAAATGCCGAGATGATACCAGGAAGTGCCTCTACAAACATCACTCTAAAGATGATCTGAAATTTCGAGCTTCCAAAGCTTTGAGCAGCTTCGATGATGCCTTTATCAACCTCTTTGAGAGCGTTTTCGATTAGTCTTGCTACAAACGGAGCCGCGCCAATAGTTAGCGGAACGATCGCAGCCGTAGTGCCGATACTTGTGCCTACGATAATTTTTGTGACAGGAAAGAGCACAATAATGAGGATAATAAATGGAAAACTTCTAAGCACGTTTATGATGATATCTAGCACAAAATAAAGTTGCTTGTTTGGCTTTAGACCATCTTTGTCTGAAAGAATGAGCAAAACCGCAGGTATGAGGCCTATGGCAAAGGCAAGTAGGGTGGAGACTATGCTCATATATAGCGTCTCGCCGATAGCTGGCAGCAATATCCTAGAAAAAACATCTGGAAATTTAGAAAAATCAATACCAAACATCAAGCAACCTCCCATAAAACGCCACTTTGCTTGATGTAGTTAAGTACGTTTTCTTTATCTTTTTCGTCTATGTTTATGACAAGTGAGCCAAGAACATTTTCGTTTAGCTTCTCAAGTTTGCCCCAGACTATGTTAAAGTCGATGTTTAGTCTTCTAGCCATGTGTGTAATCACGCTGTTTTGAGCCACTTCTTTTGGAAAAAATAGCCTGATATTTGTGCCAGTGCTTGGCAGAATTTCAATCTCGCCCAAAAATTCTTTCATCTTCTCATCTGGCTTTAAAAATAACTCTTCGATGCTTCCAGAGCCTATGATCTTGCCACCTTCTAGCAAGATCGCTCGTTTTGCGATAGATTTTACAACCTCCATCTCGTGCGTGACGATAACGACGCTGATGTCTAGCTCTTTGTTTATCTTTTCAAGCAGCTCTAAAATTTGATTCGTTGTATTTGGATCAAGAGCCGAAGTCGCCTCGTCGCTTAGTAAAATTTTAGGATTTAAAGCAAGCGCTCTAGCGATCGCCACACGCTGTTTTTGCCCGCCACTTAGCTCGCTTGGATAGCTTTTTGCCTTGCTTTCAAGACCGACTAAATTTAAAAGCTCTCTCACTCTTTTTTCGGTTTCATCGCTTTTATAGCCCCAAAATTTAAGCGGAGTAGCGACGTTTTCAAAGACATTTTTTCTAGCCATCAAGGCAAAATGCTGAAATATCATCCCAACATCCCGCCTTAAATGTCTCTGCTGCGTCTCATCTAAATTTTTTATCTCTTTATCAAAGACTTTTAAGCTGCCACCTTGATAGCTTTCAAGTCCATTTATGCACCTTAAAAGCGTTGATTTACCAGCTCCACTATGTCCCACGATAGCAAAAATTTCACCCTTTTTAACCTCTAAATTTATATCAAAAAGGATCTGCGTATCACCATAAAATTTACTTAAATTTTCTATCTTTATCACTATTTTTCTCCAAGAGCTTCTAGCTCTTCGCATACTTTTTTAAATTTAGCCTCAGCGCTCTCTAGCGCCTCTTTGTTTGTCTCTATGACCTCTTTTGGTGCATTTGCCACGAAATTTTGGTTATTTAGCATGCCTGAGAGCTTAGCTATCTCTTTTTCAAGCTTTGTCTTTTGAGACCTTAATCTTGTGATGATACCGCTCATATCAAGCCCTTCAAGCGGAACAAATGCCTCTAAATTTTCGCTCACGTCTCTGATAGAATTTTCTATTTTCTCATCTACAAAGCCTATCTCTTCGCATTTTGCAAGCAGTTTTATATACTCTTTAACCTCGTCGAGATCTATTTTTTCATTAAATTTAACAAAAGCTTTTGCGATCTTTGAGTTGCCAAGATCTATGGTCGCTTTTGCACGGCGAATCGCAACGATCGCTTCGATAACTAGCTCAAATTTCTTCTCAACCTCTAAATTTCGCTCTTTTATCTCTGGATAGCTCATCACCATTATTGATTTTGCGTTTTCAAGTTGTGTGCCACTAAGCTCTTGAAATAGATACTCCGAGAGAAACGGCATGAAAGGATTTAGCAGTTTCATCGCCTCTTTAAATATACTTCCAAGCTCTTTTACGCTCGCTTTATCCGCCTTGCTTAGCTCAATGCCCCAGTCGCAAAACTCATCCCAAAGGAATTTATAAAGTGTGTTTGCAGCGTCATTGAAGCGGTAAGCGTCGATGTTTTCGCGCACCTCTCTCACGCACTCGTTAAAGCGGCTATTCATATAAATTCCAAGCTTTGTTTGAAGTTTGATATCCTCTAAATTTTCAAATTTACTCTCATTTAGCATGAGATATTTGCTTGCGTTATAAAGCTTGTTGGTGAAATTTCTTACCTGCTTCATCTTGGCGTCGCTTAGCTTGATATCACGTCCTTGAACGGCTAAAAGCGTTAGCGTAAAGCGCAATATATCGGCACTATACTCATTTATGCTATCAAGTGGGTCGATGACGTTACCAAGACTCTTGCTCATCTTTCTGCCGAATTCATCCTTTACAAGCGCGTGCAAATAGATATCGTCAAACGGTAGCTTACCCAGGGCATTTTCACCCTGAAACATCATCCTAGCAACCCAGAAAAACAAGATATCAAAGCCAGTTATGAGAAGGTTGTTTGGGTAAAATTCGGCCAAATCGCCTTCAAACCATTTTTCATTTTTTAGCTCGTTATCATTGCCCCAGCCAAGCGTGCTAAATGGCCAAAGACCAGAGCTAAACCACGTATCTAGCACGTCTGGGTCTTGGTGGAAATTTTTACTTTTACACTTTTTGCACTCGTATGGCTCGTCCTCATCAGCCCACATATGACCACAATCATCGCAGTAAAATACTGGAATTTGATGTCCCCACCATAGCTGGCGTGAGATACACCAGTCTCTTAGCTCTCTCATCCACGCGTTAAAGCTGTTTATCCAGTGCGGTGGGTAAAATTTCGCTAAGCCTTCGCCGACCTTTGCGATCGCCTCGTCTGCGATCTCTTTTTTGACGAACCACTGCTTTGAGATGTATGGCTCGACGACATTTTTGCAGCGGTAGCAGTAACCTACTTGGTTTTCGTAGTCCTCTATCTTTTCAACATTGCCAAGTTTTTCAAGCTCGGCCACGACGATATCTCTAGCCTCAAGCCTCTCAAGACCTGCAAATTTATCGCACTTGTCGTTTAAAATACCCTTTTCATCAAAGACAGTGATAAACTCAAGATTGTGCCTTTTGCCAACCTCGTAGTCGTTTTGATCGTGTGCAGGCGTGACTTTAACAAGACCCGTTCCAAACTCCATATCGACATGCTCATCTGCGATGATCTCGATCTCTCTATTTATGATAGGCAGAACAACCTTTTTGCCAATTAAATTTTTATATCGTTCGTCGTTTGGATTTACCATTACGGCGGTGTCACCAAAGTAGGTCTCCGGGCGAGTTGTTGCAACAACAACAAATTCACTTGGCTTATCTGCAAAATAGTATCTTAAATGATAAAGCTTGCCTTTATTCTCTTTGTGCTCAACCTCGATGTCAGAAAGCGCGCCGTCGTGTGTACACCAGTTTATCATGTAGTTTTTCTGAACGATCAGTCCTTTGTCGTATAAATTTACAAAGGCTTTTTTTACAGCTCTTCTTAAGCCCTCATCCATAGTAAATCTCTGGCGAGACCAAGCCGGAGTGATGCCAAGCTTACGCATCTGATGCACGATCATGCCACCGCTTTTTTCCTTCCACTCCCACACTTTTTCTACAAATTTCTCGCGTCCAAGCTCCTCTTTTTTGATCCCTTGAGCTAAAAGCTGCTTTTCAACGACATTTTGAGTAGCGATACCAGCGTGGTCAAGTCCTGGCTGCCAAAGCGTCTTGTAGCCATCCATCCTCTTGTAGCGAGTCATGATATCTTGGAGTGTGAAGGTTAAGGCGTGTCCGATGTGAAGTGAGCCAGTCACGTTTGGAGGTGGCATCATAATGCAAAATTTACGTCCATCTTTTTGGATATCTTTGTTCGCGTCTATCTCGAAGTATCCGCGTTCTTCCCAAATTTTATAAAATTTATCTTCTATCTCTTTTGCATTGTAAAATTCTGCCACTTTTGTATCCTCTTTCGTTTAAAAAATGCTTAATGTTATCTAAAATTTGTTTAAAAAAATCTTTGCAAAAGTGGGAAAATATGGGCTTGGGGCGGTTAAACACCCCGAAATTTATATAGCTTATTTAACAGTAAAGCTTCGCTGAGCTAGGTCGTAGTCGTTTTGTCTTTCGTTATACATATTTTCAGTTGTGACCGCACCAAGCGAGCATTTACCGCCAAGTCTTACACGATAAGGCGTATAAAGCACAGCCTCTCTCTTATCACTATCTAATGTATAAAAACTTAAAACGCGATCATCTTTTATACTCTGATATTCAAGCTCAATGCTATCTTTAAGGCTCTTATTAAAACCACTTAAATTTTCATTTATCGGCTCAAAGCAGCTACTTACTATCTCGTTTATTACGCCATTTTTAACCATAGCTTTAGAATTTATCACTATCTTTGAATAGACAACATCATTTGCTCTTAGGCTATTTAAATCAATCTCTTTGCCTTTTTCATCGACAAACGTTCTATAAACATCAAGCTCTTTTGGCTCTATTTTATGTTTAATCTCAAGTGGCACATAAGCGTAGCTTAAAATAGTGGCATATAGCTTGTTTTTACCAAGTGGAGTGATGGTAAAATTTCCATCTTTTGCTGTAAATGATACGCTTAAAAGGCCGTCAAATTCTTTACTTGAACCGTTGTAGGCAAGCTTAAATTTATTGTTTTTCTCACCACTATCTTTGCCAAAGTAAGCATTTAGCGCTCTAAGAGCAAAAGCGCGCTCTTGTGTTGAGCTAAGCTCATTTAAATTTGTGATCAAGAAATTTGCAAGATCATCTGAGTAGTCGTTTTTCTCAAAATATTTTGCGTGCAGATACAAGATAAATGCATTGTCTCTCATCTTTGAGCCAAAGCTAGAATAATCCCTGCTGTAATCAGCTACCTGAGCTTTTTTGATATCTTTTAGCGCCACCTTTGCTTCGTCATTTAAGCCGTTTAGCTTTAGAGCTGCTGCCATTAGATATTTATTAAGTGCGGTCGTATTGTAAGCTTTGTGGTCATAAATTTTATTTAGCACCGATTTATCAGCAACATTTGCGCGGGAGCTTACATAGATAGCATATAGAGCTTCAATATCTGTGTTTGTATATTTTAAGAGCGAATTTAATGCTCTTTGCTTTACATTTTTATTTAGCTCATATCCAGCCTCTTCAAGATCAAGCAGCACATCAGTTGCATAGATCGAAGCAAATGCATTTGTACTACCTAGATCGCTCCAGTAGCCAAAGCTACCATCTGGTTTTTGCATCTTAATTAGCTCACTCATTCCGTTTACAATAAATCTCTTTTGATCATTTTTTTCAAGCTCATCTTTTGGCTTTAAATTTAAAAGCGCAAGCAGTCTAGAGCTCCTTTGCTCTGCACATCCGTAAGGGTACTCGACTAAATTTTTAGAAGCTGCTAATAGCACGCTTGAAACCGAGCTTGACGCATCTATACTAACATTGTGAAAGCCTTTTGGAAGCGAGATCATACTCTCTTTGTCAAAGACGCTACTTTTTGCATAGGTGCTTATCGTATAAGGATTAACTACATCAAGTAAATTTTGAGCTGTTTTTGAGCTGTTTTTGTCACTTATTGTTATATTGTATTCGCCAGCTCCAGCTTCAAGAGCTGAAATTTTAAATGTAAAGGCTTTATTTTCAAGCGGCTTTAAATTTATATTTTCTTTTGTTTTGATACTTAAATTTTTACTGCTAGCCACTTTTATGGTTAAATTTTTATCCTCATTTGTTGTATTTATGAGCCTTAAGTTTGCATTTAGCTCATCGCCTTTTAGCAGATAAACTAACGCACTTGGCTTAATAATCACATCATCTTTTACTAAAATTTCTTTATTTACCGCATTCATGCTATTTTCATTATTTGCCACGACATCTACTCTAATAGCAGAGTTAAAGCCATTTGGTGTTTTAAACTCGTATGAAATTTCACCATTATCGTCAGCTTGAAGACTTACTAAATTTGCATATGTTTTTATCTTTTTGCTATCGACTGGGCTAGCATGTTTTGCCATCTTTGCCTCCATGGCAAGTGCCGCCATATCGCCACCAAAGCTTAAAGTCTTGCCCTCGACTTTATAGTTTGTGAGCATATTATAAATGTCATAGTCAAAAACGCCATCTGGTAAAATCTTGTCAAAAAATTTAAGTGGATCAGCTGGCTTTTGTGACGTTATATCAAGCACACCAACATCTGTGATAAATAAATTTACATAAGCTTTTGGCTTTGTTTTTAGTGAAATTTTTATATTTTCATCGCTTTTTGCCGTATTTGGTGCATCAAGACTTAGATCAAGTATCCTTGATGACTTATCAGCCTTAGCATAAACCTTGCCGTAAGTTCTAAACGGAGTTAATCCCCCATCTGTCATGCGGTAGATATTTGCACTCACATAAAGTCCGCTAAAATCAAAGTCAAGTTTAAATTTCACATTTGCTGAGTTGTTTTTTATCTTAACAACCTTGTAGGCTTTCACGCCACCATCTTCAAGCGTAACGAGAGCGATACCTTCTTTTATAGCTGAGCTTATATCAGCACTTAGTTCATCGCCTTTTTTGTAGATATTTTTATTTAGTTTGATTTGAGATTTACTAAGCTCTTTTGTAGGCGCTAGAGTCGAGTAATTGTAGCCACTTACGTCCATATCAAGGCTTGTGCTTGCTCCACTTACTAGATTTGTAGCGATGATCACATATGAGCCACTTTGTGTAAATTTATAGCTAAACTCGCCATTGTCTTTATAAAAATTATCCACATCTTCTAGCGTTTGAAACCACTTTATATAGCCATTTGCATCTCTTTGGTATTGCCAAGTAACGCGTTTTATATCAAATTTTAAATTTGATTTTACGGCCTTTTGACTAGACATATCTACTACAACCGTTCTTATTTTTACATCTTCGTTTGGCTCAGCAAATGTCGTGCTTGCTGCGATACCGACCATATCTTTGTAAGGATAGAGCGTAAAGCTTTTTGTATCGCTTACATTTTTGCCATCATCATTTACATTAAAATTTATCACGCCTGTTATGATAGAAGAGGCATTTTTAGTGCTAAAGCTAAGATCTATCATTTGACTTGATTTACCATCTTTTGAAAGAGTGAGATCATTCTCAAAAGATGGATAAGCGCTTGGTTTTAGAGTATTGTTTTTAAATTTATAATCTTTAAACTCGCTATTTTTATATTCATCATCAAAAAAGCTAACCTGCATGCTGCCATCAAGCTCGCTAGCAGCGCCACCAAAGAGATAGTTACTAGCTAGATTTGCTCTAATAAGCTCATTTGCGAAAAATTTATCCCTCTCAAGCGTTATCTCATTTTTTATCCTATTTGGCATAAAACTCTCAACAAAAAATGGCACATTTGAGATCACTTTGCTTGCATAAATTACTTGCATATTAAATCTACCGCTTAGATCGCTTAGTATCTCTTTTTCAAAATTTACCATGCCAACGTCATTTGTATTTTTTGAAATTTCAGCACTACTTTTGCCTTGTGGATCGAAAAATTTTATCTTTATAGGCATATTTTTTAAAGGATTAAAATCTCTATCTCTTAGATAGATTGCACCCCTTAAACTCTCATTTGGTCTTATGATATTTGAAGCAAAATGAACATATGCATCGATACTCTCACTGGTATTTTGACTCATAAATTTCGCTTCATTTAGTGCTTCATCTTCTTTTAAAATAAGAAAATTTTGCTCTTTTCCAAGAGAGACAACCACTGAGGAGATATTTTTGTAAATATCTTTTTTGTTAAATTTAAAAACGCCTATATCATTTGTCGCACCAACTGCGATCTCTTCGTTTTTCTTGCCATAAATTTTTACATTTGCGTTTGGAAGCATTGTATTTTCGCCAAGACGATTTGCAAATACGAAAATTTCATCCTTGCCAAGCTTTGCATTTACGGCGATATCGCTTAGATAGACGACCTTTGAGACACTCTTATCTTTGCCGTAGTTTAAATTTATTTTATAAACGCCGTCTCCAGCTCCAGCAAAGTCGAGTTTGATTTTATTTAGTGAAATTTCATTTAATGCACCATCAAGCTTATAACTTTTGCTTGCCACTTTCGTGCTGAAGTTGCTTAACTCTTCGTTATTGTCATTAAAATTTAAGAAATATCTAAAATTTTGATCACTTAGCTTTTCAATGCTTACATTTAGCTCAGGCAAATTTGCACTTCTGATACCGATTTCACCGACACTTGAGATATATGGTTCATTATTTATAAAATTTGCAAACGGAGTGAAATTGCCAGCTACTACTTCATAGCTACTTTCTTCTCTTACTACATTTCTATCATCGCCAAAACCGGGCTTAATGGTGATTTCATAACTATTTTGTGGTTTAAAATCGTCACTTGTAATATCAATGTAGTAATAATATTCGCTAAGCTCTGAGTTTTCTTCGTAGTTGTCACTATATTTAACGTCACTAATGCTAAAGTTTTTTACACCTTTAATGTTTATAAATTTTTTTAAGTTAATGTCGTCATCAAGCCAATTTTTTAGATAAATTCTAAAGCCCAAGATGCCATTATCAAGGCTTACTGGATAAATTTCTGGTATCTCAAGACTCTTTGCATTATCATTTATATTTACGCTTTCTTCGCTTATTTCATCGGCAAAATTTACTATCGTTTCACCTGAAAGCGTTGCACCAAATTTGCTCTCAAATTTTTTACCAAAATCAAAAACTGGATTGCTTAAATTTTTATCAAGATTAAGCTCAAAACTATTGTTAGAAAGCTCAATTGCTTTAAATTTCGCATCTTTTACGGCAATATTTTTGATAGCTTCAATATTTACTTCATCATTAAATTTAACTATATATTTGCTATCACTTATTTTTTCTATTTTTGATAGCTCAAATTCTTTCGTGGCAAAACTAGCAGTGCTTCCATTTTCAAGCTTGCAGCTATAATCCAAACCAGCATGCATATCTTTTGTAAAAAGCAGCAAGCTTTGACTATTAAATCTAACCGTACCATTTAATGCTGGTTGGCACAAAAGTAGCTTTTTATCACTTAGCATACCAACAAAATTTTTATCGACTTTATCTTCTAGTCCAAACTCTACGCTTAGGGGCGATTTTATCTGCGCAGTGCCATTTAGGCTCAAAGCATATAAATTTGTCATTCCCAAAAGTGCTAGAAGTGCTACTTTTTGCCACATTTTATCTCCTTATTTTTATTGTTATTTCACTTTGATTTGAGTTTTGATCAAGGCATTTTATGCTGTGCTCGCCAAGAGTTAGATCAAACTTTTTTTCGCTTGCATTTTCTATCTTAGAAAAGTTCAAATCATCTATTTTTAGGTAAATTTCATCGCCTAAAAACGCGTAGCATTTTACCATAACTTGTGTAATATTTTCATCTGTCACTATCTCTTCATTGTCATACGGATAGGCAAAAACTGGCTTTTTATCTTTAAAAATTTCAGCGCAAGGACTTTTTTGTATCTCATCTTTATCCAAAAGCTCATTTTTAACCAAAAAATCGAGCTCTTCGCCCCTTAAACTTTCGCACTTATCCTTTAAATCTACACCCTTTATCCTATCATCAAACGCCATTTTTTTGCACTTTTCATAGTTAAAGGCATCAATGCAAGTTGGTAGCTTTTCTATGCCATCTGGTTCACTCATAAATCTTAACTTCTCTTTTTGAGCGATTATCTTAAACATATCAAAAAGGCTCTTTGATACGTCATTTAGTCCTGTTAGTTTATCAGTTTTACTGGCATTAAAATTTCCAATCCAAATAGCAATTGTGTAATTTTCATCAACGCCTATTGCGTAAAGATCACGTGAGTTTGCGCTTGTGCCAGTTTTAAAAGCGATCTTTGGCGTATTTTGGGCGTACTGCCAAGTATTTTTTAGATACGATCTTGAGGCTTCGCTTAGCATTTTAGCGGTTAAATAGGCACTTTGAGGCGAGATTAGAGTTACATTTTTCTCTTCATTTTTGTAGTTTTTGCCAGCAAACTCAAGTGGCCTATAAATACCGTCATTTGCATAAATAGTATAAAGATGAGCAAGATCAAGCAGGCTCATTTCAGCACTTCCAAGCGTTATAGAAGCCCCATAATACTCCTTATTTTCATCTACCAAATTTACCTTTTCGAGTAGCTCATAAAGCGAATTGTCTTTTAGCTTTAAGTTTAAATTTATAACTGGGATATTTAGGCTGAAATTTAGAGCATCTTTCGCGCTTACGATACCTAAAAAATCATTACTAAAATTCTTTGGAGCATACTCTTTTATATAAATTTGCGTATCAATTAACTGCGAATTTGGCGTTATAAGCCCACCATCAAGTGCTAGCGAATAAATAAAAGGCTTTAGCGTGCTGCCGGTGTTTCGCTTCATATTTAGAGCTGAGTTTTTGCCATCACGCGCGTGCTCATCATGAGAGCCTATGAAGGCAACAACGCTCATTTTTTTATTGTCAATGACCACGGCTGCTGCGTTGTTTGCATTTTTAGCCTTTAGCGAAAACATCGTATCTTTTAAAATTTTAAGCATATCTTTTTGCAAATTTAGATCCAAACTCGCCTTTGAAATTTGGTTTTTAAAAGCGACATTTGCATAATCTTCCGCGGTTACGATAGCTTTTGCTCTTACATTTTTAAATGGCTCTGCCTGCGCTCTTTTAAAGGCGCTAAGATCTATCAGCTTTGCTTTATAAAGCATTTTTATGACTCTGTTTTTTAGAGCATTTATGTTTGAAACGCGGTCTAGTCTATTTTTATTTGGATTTTTAGGGATCGTGCTTAAAAGTGCGGCCTGAGCGTAGCTAAGCTCGTTTAGCTCTTTGCCAAAGTAAAAGAAACTTGCCGCCTTTACACCCTCGATGTTGCCGCCATATGGGGCTAAATTTAGATAAAAATTTAAAATTTCATCCTTGCTAAAATGAAGCTCGAGCTGAAATGCTCTAAAAATTTCTCTTATCTTATTTTTATAGCTCCTATCACTTGGCTCAAGCATTCTTGCCACTTGCATCGTGATAGTGCTAGCGCCTATGCGGTTGTCGCTTCTTAGATTGTGGAAAAATGCTCTAAAAATGGAGGCAAAATTTACGCCAAAATGGTAGTAAAAGTATCTATCTTCAAAGAGAACTACGCATTGTTTTAGTGAGCTTGGGAAGCTTTGCTCGTGAAATCTCCAAATTCCATCGCTACTAAGCTTCATATTTATGATCTCGCCATTTTTATCAAGCAAAATTTTGGCTTCGTCTTTTTTAAGTGCATCTAAATTTAGTGGATAAATTTGATCCAATATCAAAAAAATAGCAACCAAAAGGGCCAAAAATAGGGCAAGAAATTTTAGAAATTTAAACTTTTTCATCGGCGTGATTATAGCTGTTAAAGTTTAAGTAGCTATAATTAGACCTTTTTAAAAAAGAGGAAGACATGCCCTTATCTAGGTTAAACAAAGAACAATACACCGCTGCAACTGCGCCATTTGGACATAATCTCATCATCGCTTCAGCTGGCACTGGCAAGACTAGCACCATAGTCGCTCGCATCGCTCATCTACTAAATTTAGGCGTAAAGCCTGAGAAAATTTTGCTTCTAACATTTACCAACAAAGCAGCCAGCGAGATGATAGAGCGCTTAAATAGATATTTTGATAAACAAATCACCTCCAAAATCACCGCAGGCACCTTCCACTCGGTCTCATTTTCGCTTTTAAAAAGCCTTGATAAAGGCGTCACACTAAAGCAGCCAAGCGAGCTAAAGACGCTTTTAAAAAGTCTTGTTGAGAGGCGTAAATTTTACCATTTAAGCGACGTCAAGCCTTACGGCGGGGCATATCTATACGACCTTTATTCGCTATTTCAAAACAGCGAGCAAGGCACAACATTTGGCAAGTGGATAAGCGAGAAAAGCGAAGAACAGGGCGTTTATGCTGAAATTTATGAAGACGTGCTAGAGGAGTTTGAGGCTGAAAAGGCTAAATTTTCTTACGCTGACTTTAACGACCTTCTCATAAAAATGCGCGACGAGCTAAAAAAGGGGGCAAATTTAGCTTATGATGAAATTTTGATCGACGAGTATCAAGATACAAACACGCTTCAAGGCAGCCTCATAGACGCATTTAAGACAAAGAGCCTCTTTTGTGTTGGCGATTTTGACCAGAGCATTTACGCATTTAACGGCGCAAATATCGAGATCATAGGCTCATTTAAAGATCGCTTCCCAAACGCAAATATCTACGCTTTAAATGTAAATTACCGCTCAAGTTCAAGCATACTAGCTCTCGCAAATAAGGTCATAAACAACAACCCAAGGCTTTATGAAAAGTACCTCACAGTTAGCCGAGAGGGAAATTTCAAGCCTCCAAGGCTGCTTGTCTATAACGAGCTTTTTGATCAGTATCAAAATATCGCCGATATCATCTCGTTTTCGCCATTTAATAGAGAAAATATCGCCATAATTTTTAGAAATAACTCATCAGCTGATGGCATCGAGGTCGCACTAAAAGAGCGAGGTATTGGCTCAAAGCGAAAGGGTGGGGTGAGCTTCTTTGAGAGCCGCGAGATCAAGGCACTCATCGACATCATGGGAATTTATGTCAATCCAAAAGATATAATGGCATTTATCCACATCTGCGAATACGCAAAGGGCGTTGGCAGCGCAGTTAGCAAAGAAATTTTTGACGCGTTACTGAAGCTTGGACATGGAAATTTGATAAAAGGGATAGTTGAGCCAGATGATAGCGTAAATATCTCATCAAATAAAAGGCGAAACTATCAGTTAGGCCTTTTTGACGACCTTGACGAATTTGCCGAGATTTCAAGGTTCTCTAAGCTTGGCTTTAGCGATAAATTTCTAGGTCATCCGATACTAAAACTACAAAAGCTAAGCGAGAGCGGGGCGCAGTTTTTATATGAAATTTACAACTTTTTAAGAGGCATGAGAAATATCTCAAAGCCAGCTACAATGATAAATGAGATAAAAACTAGCAAAATTTACTCACTAATCGTCGAAAACATCAGCACAAAAAGGGCAACTCTAAAAAACGGCAATGTTGATCTAGCACTCAAAGAAGAGGTCAAAGAGCATATAATGGCAAAGAGCGTGGTGCTAAGCGAGCTAGCTAAAAAGTATCAAGACATCAGTAAATTTTATAACTTCTTAGCCCTTGGAAGCAACGAGATGAGCGAAGGGCAGGGCGTTAGCTTACTTAGCGTGCATGCGAGCAAGGGGCTTGAGTTTGACCAAGTCTTTATCGTCGATCTCGCGCAAAACCGCTTTCCAAATTTAAAGTTAATGAGCATGGGCGGTAGCTTAGAAGAAGAAAGACGGCTCTTTTACGTAGCAGTAACCAGAGCAAAAGATGAGCTATATCTAAGTTATGCAAAATACGACAAGATAAAGAAGGTGAATTATCAGCCAAGTAGGTTTTTGATAGAGGCTGGCATGGCAAAAGAGGAAGTTTAAAGAGAATTTTAATCTTATTAAGTAAAATTGACTAATTTTTTACAAAGAGAAGCGATGAAAAAATCTAAAATTTTAATAATCCTGCTTATTTTAGGCGTCGGTGGATATTTTATCTATGATAATTTTTTTAAGATAAAAGATGAAAAGGTGGAATTTATCACCAAAAAGGCAAAGAAAGGTTCATTTAGTAAAAAAGTCGATGCGACTGGAGAAATTTTCGCTACCGAACTAGTTGATGTGGGTGCGCAGGTGAGCGGCCAGATAAAAAAGCTATACGTTAAGCTTGGAGATCAGG
Source organism: Campylobacter concisus (assembly GCF_002914195.1). GTDB lineage: Bacteria > Campylobacterota > Campylobacteria > Campylobacterales > Campylobacteraceae > Campylobacter_A > Campylobacter_A concisus_M. Next base: position 553,377 of record NZ_PPAU01000090.1, read on the forward strand.
TAAAAAAAGGTGATATGATCGCAAGTATCGATAGCTCGACACAGCAAAATAGCATCGATAATAAAGAGGCACAGCTTGCTATCTACAAAGCCCAGCTAGAAAGCGCAAAAGTGGCTCTAAATATCTCTAAAACGCAGTTTGATAGAGAAAATGCACTTTTTGCCAAAAACGCCACTTCAAAACAAGAATTTGAAAGCGCAAAAAATACTTATAGCGCAAATAGTGCCAAGATAAAGGAGCTCGAGGCTCAGATCAAGCAGACAAATATCGAGCTAAGTACTGCTAAGATAAATTTAGGCTACACAAAGATCACCGCCCCAAGAGATGGCATAATAGTAAGCGTGCAGGTTGAAGAGGGACAGACTGTAAATGCCAACCAAACTACACCAACTATCGTAAAGATCGCAGATCTTAGCTATGTCAAGATGAAGATGCAAATAGCCGAGGGCGACATCACAAAGATAAAAGTCGGCACGCCAGTTGAATACTCGATCCTATCTGAGCCAACGAAAAAATTTCAAACAACGGTTAGCTCAATCGACCCTGGCTTGACGACATTAAGCGATGGTAGCTACGGCTCTAGCAGTAGTAGCAAATCTACAAGTTCAAGCACTTCAAGCAACTCAGCTGTTTATTATTACGCTCAAAGCATAGTTGAAAATAAAGATAAAATTTTAAGAATAGGCATGACCACACAAAATGAGCTTTTAATAGCAAATGTAAAGGACACTATCATCGTACCAAGCATCGGCATCAAAAGAGATGAAAACGGAACATTTGTCTATGTTCTAAAAGACGGCAAAGCGGTAAAAACAGCGGTCAAAACTGGCATAAAAGATAACCTCGATACGCAAATAATTAGTGGCGTAAATGAGGGTGATGAGATCATCACATCACAAGGCTCAGCAAGCGAAATAGCCAAGATGATCGAAAAAGAAAATAAGAAGTTTTAAGTGATAAGTCTAAAAAATATCACAAAAAGCTTTAAGCTAGGCGATAATGAGATAGAAATTCTTCATGGCATAAATTTAGAGATAAAAAAGGGCGAATTTATAGCCATTATTGGTCAGTCTGGCTCTGGCAAATCAACGCTTATGAATATCCTTGGCTGCTTAGATAGTCCAAGTGGCGGGCAGTACCTGCTGGATGGCAAAAATATATCAAAATTTGATAGCGATGCACTTGCTAAGCTTAGGCGAGATAAATTTGGCTTTATCTTTCAAAGATATAACCTTCTTAGCACAATGAACGCCCTTGAAAACGTCGCACTTCCTAGCATCTACGCAGGTGCAAACAAGAGCGAGCGAGAGAAAAGAGGGATGGAGATCTTAGACTCTCTTGGTCTTAGCGAAAAGGCTAAAAATTTACCGAATAAACTCTCAGGCGGACAACAACAAAGGGTCTCCATAGCAAGGGCGCTGATGAATGGTGGCGAGATTATCTTGGCTGATGAGCCAACTGGTGCGCTTGATAGCAAAAGTGGTCTTAGAGTGATGGAAATTTTAGTGGATCTTTACAAAAAAGGCCACACTATCATCATCGTCACGCACGACCCAAAGATCGCCGAGTATGCTAGTCGTGTGATCGAGATAAAAGATGGCAACATCGTAAGTGATAATATAAAAAATAGTGAAATTTACGAGGCCACAAAGCAGAACCAGCCAGAAAAAAGTAAATTTACCTACTATAAAGATCAGCTCATAGAGAGCTTTAAAATGTCGATAAGTGCGATGCTAGCTCACAAACTAAGATCGCTTCTTACTATGCTTGGTATTATCATTGGCATCACGGCGGTCATTAGCGTCGTAGCTCTTGGCAAAGGCTCACAGGAGCAAATTTTAGCTGGCATCAGAAAGATCGGCACAAATACAATCGACATAATGCCAGGAAAAGGCTTTGGCGATATGCTCTCAGGCAGAGTAAAAACGCTCTCTATAAGTGACGCAAATATGCTCTCAAAGCAGTCGTTTCTTGACTCAGTCACTCCAAATACAAGTACTTCAGGCGTACTAACGTATGAAAATATCTCCTTAACAGCGACACTAAAAGGTGGTGGAGTAGGGAGCTTTGACGTAAATGGACTAAAGCTAGAAAAGGGAAGAATTTACGATGAGGACGAGGTTTTAAACTCAGATTCTGTCACATTAATAGATCAAAATACCAAAAACAGTATATTTAAAAACGAAGACCCTATCGGTAAGATCATACTTTTTAATAAAAAGCCACTTCGCATTATAGGCGTTTTGCAAAAAGATGAGTTTAAAATCGGCGATGCTAGCTCACTTAAAATTTATGCTCCATATACGACTGTAATAAACAAAATAACGGGCGATAAATTTATTAGCTCAATAACCGTAAAAGTAAATGAAAGCGTAAATGCTCAAATCGCAGAAAAGAGCCTAACTGATCTTTTAACGATAAAACACGGCAAAAAGGACTTCTTTACAAGAAATTCTGATAGCATCAAGCAAACTATCGAAGAGACGATCTCGACGATGCGCCTTCTAATATCAAGTATCGCCGTAGTTTCGCTAGTAGTTGGTGGCATAGGCGTGATGAATATCATGCTAGTTTCAGTTACAGAGCGCACCAAAGAGATAGGCATCAAAATGGCGATCGGAGCCAGACAGAGCAACATCTTGCAGCAGTTTTTGATAGAGGCAGTGCTACTTTGCTTAATTGGTGGAGCTATCGGCATAGCCTTTTCCTACGCTATTGGCTACATCTTTAACAACTTTTTAGATGGTTTTAGCATGATCTTTTCAAACGGCTCGATCGTACTTGCACTTGTTACGTCGATGGCCATTGGCATCATCTTTGGCTACATGCCTGCCAAAAATGCCTCAAAACTAAATCCAATAGATGCGCTTTCAAGGGAGTAATATGAAATTTCTAAGCTTAGCTTTAGTGTTTGTTTTAAGCGGCTGCGCTGTTAAAAATATAGATGAAAACTACAAACAAATTTTACTTGAAGATAACGCCAGCCAAGAGCTAAATTTAAACACTTCTTGGTGGAAAGAGTATCACCAAAGCTACCTTGATGAGCTTGTAGAGCTTGCGCTTAAAAACAACACCGACCTTGCAAAAGCAGCGATAAATGTAAATAAAGCGCTCGCTCAAGCTGGTATTTTGGAAGCAAATTTAATCCCAACCTTTAACGCTGGCATTGAGGTATCAAGCAACAAAAATATAAAAGAGGGCGGCGCTTCTAGTAGAAGCTTTGGCTCAAGCATAGGGCTTAGCTACGAGCTTGATCTTTGGCAAAAGCTTGCAAATAGCAAAGATGCAGCGATGTTTGAAGCAGATGCTACTAAATTTGATCTGGAAGCTAGCAAACTAAGCGTGATAAACTCCGTAACAGACGTTTATTTTCAAATTTTATATCTAAACGAGAGCATCAAAACTTATGAGCAAATTTTAGAAATTTATAATGAGCTAAATAAGATAGTTGGGCTTAAATTTGAGCTTGGCAAAGAGGAGGCGCTAAGCCTAAAACAGATAAACTCACAGCTTTTAAACGCTCAAAATAAGATAGAAAATGCCAAAAAAGAGCTGGTCGTAGCCAAGAAAATGCTTAGGATTTTACTAAATGAGAGGCCAGAATTTGAGCTTAGATTTGAAGGCCTCACGCTAAGTCCCGTTAAAAGAGCGGGCGTTGATCTAAATGTTCCAACAAGCGCCATAGCAAACCGACCTGATCTAAGAGCGGCCATTTTCCGCATAGAAGAGGACATCCTAAACTACAAAGCGAGCCAAAAGGAGTTTTATCCAAGCATCACGCTAGGAGCTAGCCTCAAAAGCAGCTCAAACACAAAAGAGGGCGCATTTAGCCTTAAATTTCTAAATGGCAACATCGCTTTAAATTTACCGTTTTTAAACTACTCTAAGCTAAAGTCAAATTTAAAGGTTAGGGAGGCAAATTTTGAGCTTGCAAAACTAAACTACATAAGCACTCTAAATAGCGCGCTAAACGAGATAGATGTATTTTACAAAGGCTACCTAAACGACGAGGCGCTGCTTGCTAACTACCAAGAACAGATAAAAAACTACGAGGAAATTTCAAAAATTTACGAGCTAAAATACTCTTATGGTAAGGTTGAGTTAAAGCAGTTTTTAGAATCCAAAAATAGCGAGTTAGAAGCCAAAATAGGGCTACTAAAGGCAAAATATACGCTTTTACAAGACGAGCTAAATATCTACAAAGCCATGGCTGGTAAATTTAATAGGTAAATTTATAAGCTTTGTTTAGAGCTATGAGACTAACGAGAGTAGCGCAGATAAGACTAAAACAAACAAAAAAGAGTTGTGGAATTTCTATCATTTATGAGAAGATATGCTAGAAATTTTAGACTCACCAATCCTTATACTAAAAAATACACACTAAATGTCCGCATACTTTTCTATAGCTAAATTTAAAAAATAGGGTAGCTAAATTTTCTACCACAATTATTTTTGAAAATTGTAAAAATTTTAACTGATTTTTTACAAATGTTTTTACATTAAATTTAATGGATAAATTAAAATCATACAAAAGATAAAATCCAAAATAAGCCTATAAATCAATATTTAAATTCATCTAAAAGAAAAAATAAAAAAATTAAAATAACAATTTGAAAATTATAGTTTTCAATACAAATATATAAAAAAGCTTGTATTTTACCTTTTAACATATTCATATAAGTATTATGCTTTTAAAATTATCTTTTTAAAATGAAAGTCATATTTGATTTTTCGAAAACTTACACACATTTAAAAGTAAGTTTTCGTTTTATAAGATTATGGATTTTAAGCCAAAAGCTCTTTTGCGATCATACTTATGCGTTTTGCTTCAGCACTTGCTCCGATCTCATCTTTTGCCATTTTCATTACAGCGCCTAAATTTCTACCAACTCCTTCAATAATCTTTTTTATTTTTTCTTTAAGCTCTTCATCACTTAGTTGTACTGGCAAATATGCCTTAATGAGCTCAATCTCGCCCTGCTCTTTTTTAGCCAAATCCTCTCTAGCGCCTTTTATATAAAGCTCAACCGAGTCAGCCCTCTTTTTGATCTCCTTTTGAAGCAGTGGAAGTACCACTTCATCAGTCATTTCGATCCTTTGATCGACTTCGACCTGCTTAAGTGCTGCATTTAGCGTTCTTAAAGTATCTCTTTTAAACTCATCTTTTGCCTTCATAGCCTCTTTTATATCAGCTAAAATTTGCTCTCTTATACTCATTTCCTCTCCTTTAATTTTTTGAAATATTAGCTAAAAATTTGTGATAATTTCTTGAAATTTTCCTTGCAGATAGGCCACCCCAACACCCTCTCTAAGCCCATCATCTATCACTATAAATTTCACTTTTTGCCCTCTTAGAAGCTCCTCCAAAAGCAGCGTTCCAGCGATGAGTGGATATTTTCTGTTTCTTCCAACCGCCACATCTGCGCTCTTATCATCCATCTTTAAAAGTTTATCTACAAACCAAGCAAGATCATCATCTCTAAGCTCATATCCGCTTACTTTTCTTGGATCATAATTCTCGTAGTTAAGTCCGAGTCGTAACGATGCAATAGTAGTTGGTACGCCAGAAGTCAGCACGATAAATTTATTTTTTAAGTTATTTAAAAATTCTCTTGCATCTTTTGTATAAATTTTTGCATTTTCTTGCATCAGATCAAGCGCTTTAAACCTCTCGTAAAAGGTGATGATGCCAAATTTAAAACTCATAAAATTTCCATCTTCACCGATCTCTGAGCTTGCTCCACCGATGTCAATGATGCTAAAATTTTCATTGATTCCAAGCTTTTTAAAAGCATTTTGAACACCCAAAAATGTAAGTTTTGCTTCAGCTTTACCACTGATGATATGAAAATTTATGCCAAATTTCTCTCTTATCTCGCTAAAAATTTCCTCGCTATTTGACGCCACCCTAAAAGCCTCAGTTGCGACTGCTACGCATGTAAATTTATCAAAATCAAATTTACTTTTAGCCTCCGATATCGCTTCAAAGAGCCTATTTTTAGACTCATCTGCTATCTTACCACTTTCATTTAGCCCTCTAGCAGCTCCTACTATCTTTTCATAAATTTGCTCATTACTAAAGCTATTTTGTTCTTTTTTGACAAGTGCTACGCGAAATGTGTTTGAGCCAAGATCGATCGCTATAACCAAAATTTATCCTTAAAATTTTTTGTAGATTCTAACATATGATAATTTAGTATCATTTAAAGTTGAAAAATTCTAAAAACTTTAATATTTTTCAAGATATAATCCCTATCAAAAACCTTATAAGGGGGCTTGATTGCTTCGAGATAACTTATTGGCATTTGTTATTTTTGCAATTTGTAGCGTTGGATTTTTCGTTTGGGGCTATCAGTACATCCCGACAAATAACTACTTTTTATTCTTGATCGCCGGCATGTTTGGTCTTTTTATGGCCTTTAATATCGGTGGAAATGACGTTGCAAACAGCTTTGGCACAAGTGTTGGCGCTAAGACTCTTACGCTTAAGCAAGCTCTCATCATCGCAGCCATTTTTGAGCTTAGTGGTGCGATATTTGCAGGATCAGAAGTTACAAATACGATTAGAAATGAGATCGTGAAATTTCCAAGCGATCTAAATCCGATGAAATTTGTCATCATTATGATCTCAGCCCTTCTAAGCTCAGGCCTTTGGCTATTTTACGCATCCAAAAAAGGCCTACCAGTCTCGACCACTCACTCGATCGTTGGCGGCATCGTTGGTGCAGGACTTGCTATGGGCTTTATGATAAAAGATCCAGAACCATTTAGCATGGTCTCATGGGGTGAGATTGGCAGGATCGCCGTAAGTTGGGTTATCTCACCACTGCTTGGAGGTGTGATGTCTTACATTATATTTGGCTACGTAAAAAGTAAGATTATTGAGCCAACACATGAACTTAAAATGAATCTAAAAGCTCTAAAAGCTGAGCGAAAAGCCTATAAAGAAAGCTTCATAAAGGCACTAAAAACAAAGCCAGCTGAGGAGCAAATAGCTACTCTTTCAAAGATCGCAGTTATCGACGAGGACGAGATCGAAACCACTGAATACAGCGAGTATCGCTCAAAAATTCGCATCATGAAAGATAGTGAAAAAGAGATAGATACTTTTAAAGCGATGAAAAAGCACATCCCGATCATCGCTGGATTTGCAGCAATGGTCATCTCATCGATGATGCTTTTTAAAGGGCTGGAGCATATAAATTTAGCCTTTAGTATCATCCAAACTATCTGGATCATCTTTGTGATTGGGGCTCTAGCGTATCTTGCAAGCCTTGCTATCATAAACGTCATGAGCAAAAACGATAGCGAAAAGAGCATCAATAGAATTTTCTCATGGTTTCAAATTTTTACCGCTTCATCTTTTGCATTTTCACATGGTGCAAACGATATCGCAAACGCAGTTGGACCATTTGCAGCTGTGCTTGATGTGCTAAAGACTGGCTCTATAAATGAAAGCTCTCCCATACCAAGCATCGCAATGGTAACCTTTGGTATCTCGCTTGTAGTTGGACTTTGGTTTTTAGGTAAAGAGGTGATCACTACTATCGGCTCAAAACTAGCTGAAATTTTGCCAACAACTGGCTTTAGCGCTGAGCTTGCCTCAAGTATCGTCATACTTCTAGCTACAAAGCTTGGCATACCAGTAAGCTCTACGCATATCCTAATAGGCGCGGTTTTGGGCATTGGTATCGTAAATAAAAATGCAAACTGGAAAATGGTAAAACCTATCATCCTAGCTTGGCTCATCACGCTTCCTGCAGCTGCTATCTCATCGGCTATATTTTATTTTGTCCTTGCTAAATTTCTAGGCGTTTAGTCATATTTTTGGATTGCAAAACCGCCCTATTTCTAGATATTTTTTGTATAAATTTTATATGAAAGCTTGGCAAGTTGATCCAACCTGCCAAGTAAATTTGAAGTTATTTTTTCTTAATGATGATCTTCTCACCATCGCTATCAATGGTAATCTCATCGCCACTTTCAAGCTCATCTTTTAAGATCATATCAGCGATCTTATCTTCAACTAGCTCATAAAGCGCTCTTCTAAGAGGCCTTGCGCCATAAACTATGTCAAAGCCAGCTTTTGCGATAAATTTCTTAGCTTCTTCGCTTAAAATTGCCTTGATACCGCGGTTATGAAGAGTTTTTTCAAGCTCTTTAAACATGATCTCAACGATAGAGATTAGGCCTTGCTCATTTAAAGGATTAAAGATTATCGTATCATCAAGTCTATTTAAAAACTCTGGTTTAAAGTAGTTTTTAAGCTCGTTTTTAACAGCCACATCACGATCTTCTCCCTTTAGCTCCATTATGAAATTTGAAGCAATATTTGAAGTTAAAATGATGATAGTGTTTTTAAAATCAACCGTTACGCCCTTATTATCAGTCGCACGTCCGTCATCTAAAATTCCTAAAAGTATGTTAAATACATCTTTGTGAGCCTTTTCAACCTCGTCAAAAAGTATGACTGAGTAAGGTCTTCTGCGAACTGCTTCTGTTAGCTGACCGCCTTCATCGTAGCCTATATATCCTGGAGGTGCACCAAGAAGCCTGCTCACGCTATGTTTTTCCATATATTCGCTCATATCAAAGCGGATAAGCGCCTTCTCATCATCAAACAAAAATTTAGCCAAAGCTTTAGCAGACTGAGTTTTACCAACGCCTGTTGGTCCAAGAAATAAAAACGAACCAATCGGCCTTTGACCTTCATTTAGCCCTGCTTTGTTTCTTTTAACAGCACGTGCGAGTGCGTGTAGTGCGTCATCTTGACCGACAACGCTCTCTCTTAGATGCTCTTCGATGCGCAGATATTTTTCTTTTTCGCTTGTTAGCATCTTTTTAACTGAAATTCCAGTCCATTTGCTCAAAATTTCAGCCACAAGCTCTTCATCGACTTGATTTTTAAGAAGCACACCCTCTTTTTTCATACTCTCCCATTTTTCTTCAAGCTCGTGTTTGTGCTTTTTAGCGTCAGCTATCTTGCCGTATTCTATCTCGGCAGCCTTTTGAAGATCGCCATTTCTTTTTGCTATCTCAGCTTGTGATTTTAAGCTATCGATCTCTTTTGTAGCTTTTGAAATTCCGCCAAAAACGGCCTTTTCGTTTTCAAATTTAGTATCAAGCGCTAGCTTTTTCTCATTTAGATCAGCTATCTCTTTTTCGATCTCGCCAAGTCTTTCTTTATTTTTATCCGCATCCTCCATCTTTAGAGCTTCTTTTTCTACTTGAAGCGTTACGATCTCGCGTTTTATCTTTGAAAGCTCATATGGCTCACTTTCTATTTGCATTTTTAGCTCAGCTGCTGCCTCGTCGATAAGATCGATCGCCTTATCTGGCAAGAAGCGGTTTGCTATGTAACGGTCACTAAGCCTTGCTGCGGCAACTAGTGCACTATCTGTTATTGTGATGCCGTGGTGAACTTCAAGGCGCTCTTTTATACCACGTAAAATTTGAAGTGCCTCATTTACACTTGGCTCTTTGACATCTATCGGCTGAAAACGTCTTTGAAGTGCTGCATCTTTTTCAAAGTATTTTCTGTATTCTTTTAATGTCGTCGCACCAACAGCGTGAAGCTCGCCACGTGCAAGAGCTGGTTTTAGGATATTTGCAGCGTCCATTCCACCCTCGCTTGCACCTGCTCCAACAATGGTATGAATTTCATCTATAAAAAGTATGATGTTGCCAGCTTTTTTTACCTCGTCGATGATAGCCTTTAGTCTATCTTCAAACTCGCCCCTATACTTTGCTCCAGCTACAACTGCACTCATGTCAAGTGCGATGACACGTTTATTTGCAAGACTTGTTGGCACATCACGAGCCACTATCTTTTGGGCTAGCCCCTCAACGATGGCTGTCTTACCAACGCCTGGCTCACCAAGCAATATAGGGTTGTTTTTGCTCTTTCTTATTAAAATTTGCATCATTCTAGTGATCTCTTCATCACGGCCAATGACTGGATCAAGCTCTTTATTTAGCGCTTTTTGCGTTAGATCGATACCAAATTTCTCTAAGCTATCAAGAGTATCATCGCCAGTTTGGCTATCTATCTTTTTGCCGCCTCTTATGCTCTCAAGATTCTTTTTAATCTCCAAGATGTCACAAAATTTACTTAAAATTTGTTTGATCTCACTAAGCTCAAGAGATGAGATGATCCATGTATCAACAGCTATGTAGCTATCTCCCATACTTACCATCAACGCTTTTGCATTTTCAAGAGAATTTATAAGCTCTCTTGAAACTGAAACGTTATCTTTTGTGACATTTGAGCTACTTGGAAGTGAAGAAATTTTACTTTTTACTTCAAGCTCGACAGCGTCTTTACTTACATTCATTTTATTAAACACTTGGTTTAAAATAGAATTACTATCTGCAAGTAAAGCCCAAAAAATATGAAGTGGAACAACTTGCGGATTTTTAGAAAATATCGCTAAACTAATACCTTTTTCAAGAGTTTCTTGCATCTGAGCTGTTAAATTTTCTGTTATATCAGCCATTAAATCTCCTTGGATTATTTTATATGGTCGCCATTATATAACTTTAGTCTTATGTTGTCAAGTATTTTTATAATGCTTGTCACTCTTTTTATTTAATTGCTAAAATTTACCGTTATAAATTTGTATCAAAAACTATCCAAAAGCAAAAATATAAGCTTAAATTTATACTTTTTTTAGCCAAAAGCTAATAGAATTGAGCCAAAAGTTATAGGAGAAATTTTGAATAAATTTAGTAGATTTTTTGCACTAAAAATTACAGGTGCTTTGCTTATCTCAAGCGTAGCAGTGAATGCACTTTTTGCAAAGAGTGAAGACGAAGCAAGTGCGAAGCTTGAAGCACTTTCAAAGCTTACAAAAACAATTTCAACCGTTGAAAAATACTATGTTGATGACATTAAATTTAAAGAGATCATCGATAAAGCCATTGCTGGTTTAATGCAAAATTTAGATGCCCACTCAAGCTTTTTAAATGAAAAAGCTTACAAAGATATGCAGGTGCAAACAAGTGGAGAATTTGGTGGCCTTGGCATAACAGTTGGTATGAAAGATAGCGCACTAACCGTTATCTCACCGATAGAAGATACACCAGCTGATAAAGCAGGTATAAAATCAGGCGACATTATTTTAAGAATAGATGGCAACTCAACTATCGGTACAACGATAGATGAAGCTGTAAATAAAATGCGCGGCAAGCCAAAAACTCCAATAACTATCACAATTTTGCGAAAAGGTGAGCAAAAGCCGTTTGACGTAAAGATCATAAGAGATCTTATAAAGGTTGAGTCTGTCTATGCAAAAATGATAGAAAATGACAACATTCTTTACGTGCGTGTCACAAATTTTGACAAAAATGTTGTTACAAAGGTAAAAGAAGCAATCAAAGAGTATCCAAAAGCAAGTGGCATCATACTTGATCTTAGAAACAATCCTGGTGGACTTTTAAATCAAGCTGTCGATCTAGTTGATCTTTTTGTAGATAACGGCGTCATCGTCTCTCAAAAAGGTCGCGACGCATCTGAAAATGTAGAGTATAAAGCAAGTGCGAGTAAAACTCTTTCAAAACTACCACTTGTTGCACTAGTAAATGGCGGAAGTGCTAGTGCTAGCGAGATCGTAAGTGGCTCACTTCAAGATCATAAACGTGCTGTAATAATCGGCGAAAACACCTTTGGCAAAGGAAGCGTCCAAGTGATCCTTCCAATAGACGACACCGAAGCACTAAGACTAACCATCGCAAGATACTACTTGCCAAGTGGTAGAACTATCCAAGCAGTTGGCGTAACACCTGATGTAATAGTACATCCAGGCAAAGTACCACAAAGTGATGATAGCGCATTTAGTATAAAAGAGAGCGAGTTAAAAGCTCATCTGAAAAGCGAGCTAAACAAGATAAATCCTACAAGTGAGGGCAATAAAACTGAAGCAAAAGATGATAAAAAGATAATCACGCAAAAAAAAGTTGATGAAGATATTCAATTAAAAACAGCGATTGACACGATCAAAATTTTAAAAATAAAACAATAAATTAGAAGGAGATCTCCATGCAAAAAAGAGAGCTTATTTACGAGGGAAAAGGTAAAAAAATGTATGCCACAGACGATGCAAATCTGCTTGTGGCTGAATTTAAAGACGATCTAACAGCATTTGATGCTCAAAAAAGAGGCAACGAAGCTGGAAAAGGCGCATTAAATAATAAAATTTCAACACAGCTTTTTAAGCTTTTGGAGAGTAAAGGCATCGTGACTGACCTAGTTGAGACTATTAGCGACACTGAGCAAGTAGTCAAAAAATGCGAGATCATACCTCTTGAAGTTGTTGTTAGAAATATCGCAACTGGTTCACTTAGCAAAAGACTTGGTATAAAAGAAGGTATAGTTTTACCTTTTACACTTGTTGAGTTTTACTACAAAAACGACGATTTGCACGATCCATTAGTAACAGATGAGCACTGTATCATTATGGGATTGGTAAAGAGTGAAAAAGATCTTCAAACTCTAAGACACACAGCTAGAGAGATCAACTCTATATTATTTAAATTTTTTGCTGAAAGAGATCTAAAATTAGTTGATTTTAAAATAGAATTTGGTATTGACAAAGACGGCAATATCATTCTAGCTGATGAGATAAGCCCTGATAGTTGTAGATTCTGGGATGCTAAAACTAATGAAAAACTTGACAAAGATAGATTTAGACAAGACCTTGGTAGCGTAAAAGTCGCTTACGAAGAAGTTTTAAGAAGAATTTTATCGTAAGGACAAAAATGAAAGCTGTTGTAAATATAGCATTAAGAAGTGGGGTCCTTGACCCTGCTGGCAAAGCAGTGGAGCATGCTTTAAATTCTCTTGGATTTAGCGGTGTATCAAATGTCAGGATAAGCAAACAAATCGTTTTAGATATCGATGAGAGTGATAAAGCTAAAGCGAATGAGCAGCTAAAAGTGATGTGCGAAGAGCTTTTAGCAAATACCGTCATCGAAGACTATGAGATCGTGCTATGAAAGTAGCGATAATACTTTTTCCTGGCACAAACTGCGAAGAAGACACAGCTCACGCTTTTAAGCTGCTTGGTTGCCAAACGCAGATCATCTGGCACAAAGAAGATAAGATAGAAGCTGACCTGGTCGTACTTCCGGGTGGTTTTAGCTATGGAGATTATCTAAGAACAGCTGCAATAGCTAAATTTAGCCCAGCTATGCAAGCTGTAAAAAAGCATGCAAAAAAAGGCGGCTATATCTTAGGAATTTGCAATGGTTTTCAGATGTTACTTGAGCTTGGACTCTTAAAAGGTGCAATGAGAAGAAATGAAAATTTAAATTTTGTCTCAAAATATCACCACCTAAAAGTAATCTCAAATAACAATAAATTCTTAGCAAATTTAGCCAAAAATGAAGTAGTTAATATACCTATCGCTCACGGCGAGGGCAACTATTATACTGATGAAAACACTCTAAAAGGCCTTTACGACAACGATCAAGTATTACTAAAATACTGTGATGCTAAAGGCAACGAAATAAATCCAAATGGCTCAGTTGATAGCATAGCTGGAATTTGCGATGAGAGTAAAAAGATTTTTGGTCTTATGCCTCATCCTGAGCGTGCTTGTGAGAAAATTTTAGGTACAGATGATGGTATGAAGATGCTAAAAGGTCTAGTTTGGTAAAACATTTTCTTTTTATCTCCCTACTCGTACTAAATTTATTTGCTATAAATACCGACGAAGTAAGCGTTTTTGACATGATGGACGAAGCTAGGGAGGATAAATTTGTAAATAGCCCTACTTCAAATCCAAAAACTCAAAAACCGCCAAAAGAACAAGATTTTTCAAGAAAATTTGTGTCACCACAGCCAGAGCGCATCACTCCGGAACAGATGCGAAACATCGTGCCAACAAACGAGCCAGATATTAGCGTCCCAGACAATCAAGTATATGACAAGATCAAAGTAAAAGAGCTTCTTTTAAAAGCCACAAATGTACCAAAAAATGTTGTTATAGGAGAAATTTTTAGTGTTGAGATAGTGGCTGATACACAAAATGACTTTGAGTTTGAGTTTGAGACACAGCTTGATGAAACAAATATAAAATGGCTAAATAAGAAAAATTTTCAATGGGTAAAAAGTGAAGACAACAAATATGTAGGTACTTTTTATCTTGAGGCAACAAGCATTGATGCAAAGACTTTAAAAGTTAGCTTAACCCTAAAAAGAAATGGCGAAAACTATCAAAGCTCAAGTATAAATATCTTTTTACCAAAGCTAAAAGAGCTTAGAAGCGATGAGAACTACAACCATATCGTGGCCGATAATCTTGAAGTTAAGAAATTTAAGACAACAAAATTTGATGATATAAACAATATCATGGTTGTAGAAATTTATGGTAACAACGTAGATCTAAGCGCCTTTAATATTGAAAATAAAACGATATTAAAGCAAGGCGTAGATACGATAAATGGCGACTTTAACTCACAAAGTGCATATTATTTTGCAGTATTTAAGCCAAATAAAAAATCGCTTGACTTTAACTACTACAACCTAAAAAAGGCTAAATTTGAAAGTTTTTCTTTACCGGTGAGTGTTGAAGATGACGATGTCAGCACACAGATCGGACTAAACCCAAAACAAAGTGAATTTAGCACCTATAAAGATGTCATGATCTACTCTTGCGTGGTAATTTTTATATTATTAGCTGTTTGGCGTAGAAGGCTTAGCTACTTTTTCGTAGCAACCATTTTTATAGCACTTGGAATTTATACCTACAATCCTTTTGGTAAGGCTATTCTAAAACCAGATATTAGCGTTTCGATCTTGCCTACAAAAAACTCAACCATTTTTTACACATCTCATAAAAATGAAAATGTAGAAATTTTAGACACAAAAGGCGACTACTCAAAAATTTTATTTGCGGACGGTAAAATCGGCTGGGTAAAAAAGGATAATCTTGTCAAAAATTAGAGCTTTATTTTTTGCTATTGAGTTTGTTATTAGTGTTGTTCTAGTCGTCTTTTTTATGTGGCTATTTAATGACAAAAATAGAGCCATAAGAAAATTTTGGGGAAGATCGCAAAGGTTTTTTGGTGGATATAAACTTAAAGTGATAGGCAATTTTAGTGATGAGGCAAATATCTTACTTATAAACCACCAAAGCATGCTTGATATCATCGTCATCGAAGAGCTTCACCCAAAAAATGTCTGCTGGATCGCAAAGGCACAGATCGGTAAAATTCCTATAATTGGTAAAATTTTAAGCTTACCAAAAATGATAGCGGTTGAGCGCGAAAATAAACATTCACTAATAAAGCTTTTAAGTGAAGCAAAAGATAGGGTTGAAAATGGTCGCGTTTTAGCTATATTTCCCGAAGGAACTAGATCTCAAACTAATAAGCTTTTACCTTTTAAGGGCGGTGCAAAACTATTAGTTGAAAAGCTAAATTTAAAAGTTCAGCCTATCGTTATTGTAGGAAGCGATGCGATGAAAGTAAAAGAATTTAGCTTTAAAAAAGCAGATATCAAGCTCTTTTGCCTCGATTTAGTCGATACTTCAAAAGAAAACTGGCTAGAGGCGACTAGAGAGAGTATGCAAAAAGTCCTAGACGAAAATAGAAAATAAATTTAGTTTTGCAAATTTACAAAGCCCCTACTCTATATCATTATCTATAAAAATTTGATTTTATATACTAGAAATTTTTATCAATAAATTTAAAAAGGTCCAGCGCGAAAGCTAGACCTAAAATATGAGCTTAAGGGGTAAGCTCTCAAGTCCTAAAGACACTAAGTTTTGAATTTAATGCATCTGTCATCTTGTTTAGATATTCTGCTGCTGAAGCTATCTCTTCGACACTTCTAGCATTTTCAGATGAAATTTGGTTGATATTTGAGATGCCTTCCATGATTTCATTTACATTTTTACCAGTTGCGATGTAGTCTTGCATAGTCTTATCAGACATTGCTATAGCGTTATTCATCGTCTCACTCATAACATTTATAGTTTTTTCAACGTCGCTTGCCACGTGAGTTAGCTCTTGGATCTGTTTAGAGTTGATACCCATTTGCTCACTACTATCATTGATCGCTTGAACGATGACATTGATAGTTGCATTTATCTCAGTTAAACTCTTTTGAGTCCTCTCAGCTAGCTGTCTAACTTCATCAGCAACAACAGCAAAGCCACGTCCATGCTCACCAGCTCTTGCAGCCTCGATAGCTGCGTTAAGTGCAAGCAAATTTGTCTGATCAGCTATATCATTGATAACAACAAGGACTGATTTTACCTGCTCGGCATCACGGCTAAGCTGATCGATCTTATCAGCCATTTGATTTTCTACATTAGCAGAGTCAATAATCTGCGCTGATAGCGATCTTATAGCTTCAGTTGCCGTTTTTATATGTGTGCTAGCCTTTTGAAGGTCATCTTTGCCAGCTTGAGCTACTGCTAAAGATTCTTTCATATTTTCTTGCATTACTTTACATCTTTGATTTGTCTCTTCTACTATTTCAGTTGATTTTTCTACACGTTTGCCTGTCTGAAGAGATGTAGAACTAAGCTCATTTGCAACGGAGCTATTTTCACTTGAAAGGTGCTTTGTATCACTTATTAATATTCTTATTCTTTCAATAAAATCATTTATATCTTTACTTATTTTAGCTATCTCGTCTTTACCATAAATAGGAATTTTAATTGTAAAATCAGATGTTATCGCATTTAAATTTGCTCCTAGTCTATCGATAGGATTTGCAACCATCTTTTTAAGTAAGAGCATCGAAACAGCTATCAAAAGTAAGGTAACTATGATGCTTGCTATGATGAAATTTTTACTAACTACTTTTAGTGGTGTTAAAAAATCATCAGTAACAGCTGAACCTAAAACCATCCAGTCTAGTTTATCAAATGACTCAAAAGCAACTATGCAGTCAACCCCATCAATTATAATAGGCTCAATACCCTTTCCTTTTTTAACAATATTATCCATAGTAGTTTTTAATTCGCTACTTAGCTCTTGATCTGCCTTGGTTGGATGAAAGTCAAATTTACCAGTTTTAGTATTGTAAAGAGAAAAATATCCATGCTTACCAAGTTTCATCTCAGAAAAAGTCTTTTTCATATTGTTTAATCCTTCGGTAGGATCATAACCAACAAATAAAATTCCTATTACCTCGTTATTTTCAATAATAGGATCATAAATACTCATATAGTTGCGTCCAAATAAATTTACAACGCCTATATACCTCTCTTTATTCATGATATTTTTATAGGCTTGACCGTTTTTGTCAATCATCGTACCAACAGCTCTACTACCATCAGCCTTCGTCACCGATGTACTAACTCTTAAAAAATTATCACCTGATTTTGCAAAAATGGTTGAAATTCCGCCTTTTGTAGCGTTATTAAATTTATCTAGAATATCGTAGTTATTGTTTAAAATACCATTTTGAGATATTAGTTCTATCGCTTCGTATTTGTCAGTCTTGCTCATCTGGTGATTAGTTGAAATTTTTCCAATCATCTCTTTAAAAACACTCATTATTAGCTCTGCACTACTTACATTATCTTTTTCAAATAATTTAACCGTATTCATAGCAAGCTGGACGTTTTGTTCTACTGTTGTAAGCACACCATCTTTTATCTCGCGCTCTAAAATATTTGATGTATATACAACAAAACATGTCATAGATACCGCCAAAACCGTAGCAATCGTTGCTGAAACTTTTACCAAAATGCTTCGTAAATTCATTTTGTCTCCTTTTTCCAAAAATTTTCACCTTGATTATAGCACTATTTTAAATAAACTTTATACAATAATGCATAATTAATAATAATTAATAAATTATCATTATTATTTTATTAATAAACTATAACTTTTTTGAAATCATTTTAAAAAATTAATTTAAAAACCTTGATAGTAATGCTATCAAGGTTAAGTATATTTTTATCACTTTGTGTTATAATCTGCCAAAAATTTTAAAACAAGGAAAAGAAAAATGGCAGATAAATTTGAATTTCAAACCGAGGTCAATGACCTTTTAAATTTGATGATCCACTCTCTTTACTCAAACAAAGAGATATTTTTAAGAGAGCTCATCTCAAACTCAAACGACGCTCTTGACAAGCTAAATTACCTTTGCTTGACCGATGAAAAGTATAAAAGTCTAAGCTACACTCCAAGGATCGACATCAAAGTAGATGATAAAGCTAAGACTTTAACCATTAGCGACAATGGTATCGGTATGGATAAGGATGAACTCATCGCAAATTTAGGCACCATCGCAAGAAGTGGCACAAAAGGTTTTATGAAAAATTTAAGTGGCGATGCTAAAAAAGATAGCTCACTGATCGGTCAGTTTGGTGTTGGCTTTTACTCAGCATTTATGGTGGCAAGTAAGATCGAAGTCATCAGTCAAAGAGCACTTGGTGACAAAGCTTACAAATGGACATCTGATGCAAAAAGCTACGAGATAGAAGAGGCTAGCAAAGAGAGTTTTGGAACGGACATCATCTTACATTTAAATGATGATGAGTTTGCAAATTCTTGGCGTATCGAAGAGATAGTCAAGAAGTATTCAAATCACATTCCTTATCCTATATTTATGGATAAACAAAGCTATGTTGCTCCAAAAGAAGGCGAAAAAGAAAGCACATATGAGACTAAAAATGAGCAAATAAACAAGGCAAATGCGCTTTGGAGGCTAAACAAAGCTAGCCTTAAAGAACAAGATTATAACGACTTTTATAAGCAAATTTCTCACGACAGCAGCGATCCTCTCCTTTATATTCATACAAAGGCTGAAGGCAAGATCGAGTACTCGACGCTATTTTACGTACCAAGCTCTGAGCCATTTGATCTATTTAGGGTTGATTATCAAAGTGGCGTAAAGCTTTATGTAAAAAGAGTTTTCATCACAGATGATGCAAAAGAACTCTTGCCGCCATATTTAAGATTTATCAAGGGTATCATTGATGTTGAAGATCTGCCATTAAATGTAAGCCGTGAAATTTTACAAGAAAATGCGATCATGAGAAGTGTCAAAGAGCAAAGCGTGAAGAAAATTTTAAGCGAGCTTGCAAAAGTAAAAGATAACGACCGTGAAAAATACATAAAATTTTACAAACTATTTGGCAAGGTTTTAAAAGAGGGACTTTACGGCTTTAACGCTGAAAAAGAGCAAATTTTAGATCTTTGCCTATTTAAAAGCTCAAAAAGAGACGGACTTATCAGCCTAAAAGAGTACAAAGAAGCGATGAAAGAGGATCAAAAATCTATCTACTACATCAGCGGCAACAACGAAAATATGCTAAGAAATTCGCCGCTTCTTGAGAGCTTTAAGAAAAACGACATCGAAGTGTTAATAATGGACGAAGAGATCGATACGATCGTCATGCCAATGGTCAATGAATTTGACAAAACACCTCTAAAATCAGTCTCACATGCTGATATAAATGATGAGATAAAAAGCGATGAAAAAGTAGACGAAAGCAAAGTTGCAAATACGCTTGTTAAAATGAAAGAAATTTTAAAAGATGAAGTCAAAGATGTCAAGCTTAGCTCAAGACTATCAAGCTCGGCTGCGGTGCTAATTTATGATAAAAACGATCCCGATTATGCTATGCAAGAGATGCTTAAACAAATGGGACAAAGCGCAAACGCTCCAAAAGTTAAACCGATTTTAGAGATCAATGCTGACCATGAAATTTTTGCAAAACTAGAGAAAAATGAAGCTATGCTTTACGACATCGCACCTTTGCTTCTTGATATGGCAAGGCTAAATGAGGGCATGAGTCTAGAAAATCCTGCCAAATTTTCAGAGCTACTAACGAAAGTCATGTTAAAAGCTATCTAAATTTATAAAGCCCAAGAGAAATTTTGGGCTTTACCCTGCTTCTATAATTTTTTAATTTCTTGTATTTATTGTTTTTATTACGGTAAAAATTTAATTGTGTAAGCTAAATTTCCCACGCCAAAAGACGTGGGATAAATTTTACGCTATCTTGGTAGCGTCGATGATGTTTAGATCAAGTCCAAGATCTTCAACAGATAGTCCAAGTGCAAGACCTACAAGCTGAGATAAGTGAATGATTGGCTTTCTCACGTTTGAGTGGTTCTCATCTTGATATCTCTCTTGGTAGATGTCAAGTTGCATTTGACAAAGTGGGCATGGTGTGACAACTACGTCAGCGCCGTTTTCATCGGCATTATTTACGATCTGGCTTGACATTTTTCTTACAGATGTGCCAGCTGGATAACTAGCGTGGAAACCACAGCAGTCAAGTCTTTTTTCAAATGGCACAATAGTAGCACCAAGTGCACCTACAACAGTTTCAAAGCTCTTTGGATTGACTGAGCTTTCTCTATTATGCAGATCTTTTTCAGGTCTTAGGCTATGACAGCCGTAAAATAGTGCTACTTTTAGCCCACTAAGTGGTTTAACAACCTTTGCTCTTAGCGTTTCTACGTTTTGATAAAGCACCCAAAGAAGGCTTGTGATCTCGGTTGAGCCATTATATTTCATATTGCCCTCAGCCAAGAAAGTATTTATGCGGTCCTTTGCACCCTTATCAAGTGTAGTTTTTGCTCTTGTTAGAGTTAGCATACAAGTTGAGCATGTCGTAAGCATCGGCATATTCATCTGCTCTGCAAGCGCTATGTTTCTAGCATTTGCCACAAGCGTAGCGATAGGATCGACGTCTTGTGCTTGTTGGGCACCACAGCAGCTCCAGCCCTTTATCTCGTGAAGCTTCCAGCCAAGTATCGGAGCGATAGCCTCAAGCGACATCTTAGCCTCTTTAGCTGCTTGAGAGAGTACGCATCCTGGGAAAAAAGCGAATTCGTTTTGCATAATTACTCCTTACTAGCAGCTTTGCGAGCCGCATTTATCATTTTTACTAGATCATCATGTCCTTCTATGTCCTCTTCGCCAAAGATATGAAGCGGATTCATCTTACCTGCAAGCATTAAATTTGCAGCGATATCCATTTTGCCCATATTTCTAAACACTCCCTCAGAGCGAAGTGCAAGCTTGATCTCATTTAGTCTGCCTGAGCCATCAACTAGATCGGTTAAGAACGCCTCAGCATGATCTGGCCCCATACCATCATCAAAGCCTTTTTGTATAGCCATGATGCGAAGATCAGTTATATCTTTACATGCGCTTATGCCTTTTGGACAGCGATCAGCGCACTCTTGGCACTTTACACACATCCAAAGGCCGTTGTCGATAGCTGGTTTTAGGTGTGGCATAGGATCTTTGTTGCGTGAGTCAAACGCCGCTCTATAAGCATGAACAAATACAAATGGCTGCATATAATCGCTCGCATCAGCTTCAAGTTTATTACACTCACTAGCGCACGCTCCGCAAAGTATGCAGTCCCATTCAAGCGCTACTTTTTCATACTCTTTTTGACTTTGCTTACAGCCTTTTTCTGCGCTAAATTCTGACTTAGCAGTAATGCTAGGCTTTATCTTGCGTAAATTTTCGATACTTGGCTCCCAGTCCACCATAAGATCAGAGATGACCCTGAAATTTCCAAGTGGAGAAATTCTTATGCTCTCTGGGTTATCATACTCAGCTAAAAGCTCATTCATCTTTGTATCGCAAGCTAGATACGAGTGACCATTTACTCTAACAGCACACGCTCCACATATCGCTGAACGGCAAGATGCAGTGAAATTTAGCGTCGCATCCTTTTTTTGTTTGATATCAAGAAGCACTGTTAAAAGAGTTTTGCCTTTGATCTCTTCATTTGTTAGCTCATAAGTTGATTCATATTTTTTAGTTCCGTCAAAACGGTCGATAATAATTTTCATCCTAGCTCCTTACTCTGGCTTCTTGCCGTCAAGTGAAAATATGCCTGTCACAACGTCTTTGTAGCTAAGTTCAAGCTTGCCGTCTTTTAGTGTGACTATGCTATGTTTTAAGAAATTTACATCATCTCTTTTTGGATAGTCCTCTCTTGTATGAGCACCACGACTCTCAAGACGATTTTGCGCTGCAAGGCATGCTGCACGAGAAAGAAGTATAAGGTTGCCAAGCTCGACATAGTCGGTAAATGATGTGTTCATGACTGGATTTTTATTTGGCACTTTGATGGTGTCATATTTTGCCTGGATAGCTTCTAAATTTTTAGAGAGCTGATCTAATTTTGCACCAGTTCTAAAGATACCCATTAGATCCCAGTTGTTTTTACCAAGCTCTTCACGAAGTGCGTACATATCGTTCACACCGCCCTCGCCTGTTGCTATGGCTTTAAATTTATCCTGCCACATTTTTGCTAGCTCAGAAGTTTTCTTGCCGCTTGCAAATTTTGCATTTTGAGCGTAAGCACCAGCACCCTTGCCAGCTAGATCGCCAGTTACAACTGCGTCAGTTAGGCTGTTACCACCAAGGCGGTTTGCACCGTGGATAGATACGCATGAAGCCTCGCCACCTACATAAATTCCAGGAATTTTTGTGCTCATATCATCAAATTTTGCTACTTCTATACCGCCCATTGAGTAGTGAGCTGTTGGGCGAATAGGCACTGGTTGCTCGATTAGATCGATATTTTGGAAAAGCATAGCAGTGTGGCGAATTTTTGGAAGCTTTTTCATAATGGTATCTTTGCCAAGGTGGCGAACGTCACAAAGCACATAAGCGCTCATACCCTCGCCAAAGCCTCTACCCTCGCGAATTTCTGTCTCGATAGCACGAGCGACAACGTCACGAGGAGCTAGTTCCATCTTTTCGTGATAGTTTTTCATAAAGCGCTCGCCCTTGTTATTTAACAAGTATCCACCCTCGCCACGAGCAGCTTCTGTGATTAGTGTGCCACCATTTTGAACGCCAGTTGGGTGAAACTGAAGCATCTCAGGATCTTCAAAACCAAGACCTGCTTGAAGCGCAGCAGCGATGCCATCACCAGTTGCTATAAATGGAACTGATGTGCGGTTATAGAAAATTCTAGTGTATCCGCCAGTTGCGATAACAAGTGACTTGCAAAGGACTGGATAAATTTGACCATCTTGGATGTTGCGAAGAACGACGCCTTCTACTTTGCCATCCTCAAGACCGATCTCAAGCAGCTCATGATCCATTAGAAATTTAACGCCAGCTGTGATAGCGTCATCAAGACAGGCGTGCATCAAAATGTGGCCAGTTTTATCAGCTGCGTAGTTACAGCGTTTTTTACTAGCGCCACCCATGAAGCGAAACGCAACATCACCGTTATCTTTACGAGACACGTCGCCATTATCTATACGAGAAAAGAGCATGCCGTTGTGGTCTAGCTCGTGGATGACTGCGCCTGCTGCCTCGCAAAATTTCACAACTGCATCTTGATCGGCAAGATAAGCCGCACCTTTAACTGTGTCATAAGCGTGAAGCTTGAAGCTATCGCCATTACTAAAGTCAGTAACGCCGTTTATTCCGCCCTCCGCCATACAGGTCGCATTGCGAGATGGCATCATCTTTGTAGCAACAACGACGGTTGAGTTTGGATATTGCTTGCGAACGGCTGTTGCTGCACGAAGTCCAGCACCACCAGAACCGATTATTAGCACATCAACAGATGGCAAGCCATTTTCATTGCCTTTTGGCAACTCACCAGCAAAAACATTAGTCGCACCAGCCGTTGTAGCTAGCGCACCTACGCTGATACAGGCACTTTGTAGAAATTCTCTTCTGGTAAATTTTTCACTCATTGATAACTTCCTATCTTAGTAAATTTTTAGCGTTTAAAACGCACCGCCAGTTTATTTTCTTATTTTTTTTTAAAATAAGTAGATTAATTAAAAAATTAATGATGTAACTTTATATCAAATTTACTTAAATTTTACATAAAATTTATTTTTAGAATTTAGATATGAAAAAATTTGTAAAAAAGTGCTAGTAAATGGCTATTTTTGTAAGGTTTAATTATTTTATAAAATAAAATTTGTATTTTTTATGTTAAAAAGATAAAAAGTAAGTAAAAAGACCTATTTAGCGTATTTTTAACAAAAATATTAAATATTTATAAATAAAATAAACTAATATATAAAAATAGGATAAAATTGTTTTATTATCAAAAAGAGTTAAATTTATAGTTTTACGTAGTATATCACGCCGTAGTGTCTGACTGAAACGATCCAGTTTAATTTTAGATCAAATATCTCAATATCATCAAGTGACGGATACCAGATATCGCTAAAAAATTTAGATAGATCATCAAAATGTAAAATATCAATGCTCTCAAATTTATTAAAATTTATGCAAATTTCATTTGGTGTGACAATGTCAAGATCTCTGAAAGCAGCAGTTAAGTCAAAATTTACTTCGTCCGCGCTAAAGCCATCAAATTTATTAAATTTATCTATTTTAAAAAACTCATCTATATCATCTAGGCTAAATTTATGAAGCAAATTCTCTCTTATCTTTAAGCACCCATTAGACGATAAGCTCCTAATGATAGGCATATCAAAGCCATGTTCTTTATAAAAATTTTCTAGTTTTATCTGATCCATTTTGGGAGATCTTGGCTAAATTTAAATTTAGCCAAAAATTTATTTCAAAAGCTCTTTTGCGTATTTTAGGCCTAGCTCGTAAGCTTTTGCATTTGCCTCTTTGACCTTAGCTGGCACGCTTGCTAGCATCTCTTCACGCACTAAATTTTCATCCATGCATTTACTCATCGCCACAGCCACACCAAGAGCAACGACGCTTTGAGTGATGACGTTACCAACCTCGTCTTTTGCGATAGAGATAATAGGAATTTCATAAATTTTCCAGCGCTTTTTATCTTCATCGCTTACTTTTACCAAATTTGGCTCGACAACGATCGCACCGCCCTCTTTTACGCCGCTTTTAAAGGCATCATAGCTTATCTGTGCAGTGGCAAGCATAAAGTCTATCTCGCCCTCGTTTGCATAAGGATATAAAATTTCTTTCTCATCAAGGATGATATCGACCTTCGTTGGGCCGCCACGCACCTGAGATGTGTATGTAGATGCCTTGACGCCGTATCCGCCTGCTTTTATCTTGGCAGCTGAGAGGATCTCGCCTGCTAGTATGACGCCCTGTCCGCCAACGCCGACAAATCTTAGTTGTGACTTCATGCTAGCTCCTCAAAATTTATCGCTTCGCCGCTCATTGCAGCCTTTCTTACCATGTCGTAAGCCTTGGTGTACTCGATCTTGGCTTCATCTTTGTGAAGCACGCCAAGTGGGAAAATGCCCTCTTTCTCCTCGTCACTTAGCATGTCAAATTTGACCTTGCTCGTCGTGCGGCCCTTTATCCACTCTAAATTTTTTACTGCCTCGCCCATTTTGTTCTTGCGGCCTAAATTTATGTGGCAGTTTGAAAATACATCAAAAAAGCTGTATCCATCGTGGTTAAAGCCCTCTACAAAGAGTTTTGTAAGCTTCTCTGGCTCGATGACGCTACCACGCGCAACAAAGCTAGCACCTGCGGCAGTTGCGAGCTTACAGGCGTCAAAGCTAGGATCGATGTTGCCGTATTGCGCTGTGACCGTCCACATGCCTTTTGGCGTGGTTGGGCTGGTTTGCGAGTTGGTTAGCGCATAGATGAAGTTGTTTATAAGGATATGATTTAGCCCGATATTTCGACGGCATCCATGTATCGTGTGATTGCCTCCGATCGCTAGTCCGTCACCATCGCCAGTTACAACAATGACGTGCTTGTCTGGATTTGCCATCTTTACGCCAGTCGCGTAAGCTACGGCTCTGCCGTGAGTTGTGTGAATGGTGTTGCAGTTAATATATCCGCTAAAGCGGCCAGAGCAGCCTATACCTGAGACCACGCAAACGTCGTTCATATCCCAGCCCATGGCGTCGATAGCGCGGATGAGTGCCTTTAGTATGACGCCGTCGCCACAGCCCCAGCACCAAAGAGTAGGCATTTTATCTGTTCGTAAATATTTATCGTAATTAAAAGCCATAAATTTCTCCTATCTTCGCCTCGATCTCGCTTGGGCTTATCAGTCTGCCGTTTGCTTTTAGCAGTTTTGCAAAGTCATCTCTTAAGATGATCTTTGAAATTTCGCCACTATACTGGCCTAAATTTAGCTCGCAGACTAAAATTTTCTTAAATTTATTTGATATCTCTTTTAGCTTTTTAGCTGGAGCTGGGAAAAGTGTGAGTGGCTTAAATAGCCCTACTTTTAGCCCTTTTTCACGTAAATTCAATATCGCTTGCTTGGCTGAAAGCGCCACGCTACCAAAGGCGATAATGCAAATTTCAGCGTCTTCAAGCATAAATTCTTCATATTTCTCGCACTCATCAGTGTGTAAATTTATCTTATCAAATAGCCTATTTATCGAGTATTCAACTATCTTGCCATCTTCTGTTGGAAAGCCAGTTGCGCCGTGATGAAGCCCAGTTATATGGTAGTGATAGCCTTTAAAGAAAGGATTTAGCGTAGCTGGCTCATCAGGTGCGGCCTCGTATGGCTTATACTCTTTTGGCTCGCCACTAAATTCTCTTCTTTTATAAATTTCTAGCTCGCTAATCTCTGGCAGGCGCACTCTAGCTTGCATGTGACCTATCGTCTCATCAAGTAGCAGTATAACTGGTGTCATAAACCTAGCTGCAAGGTTAAATGCACGCACGGTTTGCGTATAGCACTCCTCTAGGCTACTTGGCGCAAGGACGATCATATTTACATCGCCGTGAGTTGGGTTTTTAGCCTGCAAGATATCGCCTTGTGCGACTCTGGTTGGCAGGCCAGTTGAAGGGCCGCCGCGCATTACGTTTACGATGACAAGCGGTATCTCAGCGATAAAGCCAAGCCCTATTTGCTCAGCCTTTAGTGAAATTCCAGGACCTGAGCTTGCAGTCATCGCTTTAGCACCGCTCGCACTTGCGCCAAGAGCTACTGAAATCCCAGCTATCTCATCTTCCATTTGTATAAATGTGCCGCCATGTTTTGGCAAAAGCACGCTTAGCTCGTGGGCTATCTCACTGCTTGGAGTGATAGGATATCCGCCAAAGAAGTTACAGCCACACTCGACCGCAGCCCTTGCTACTAGGGCATTTCCAGTTGATACTACCTCTCTCATGCGCTCTCTCCAAGTTTTGCAAATTTATTTGCCTTTACAGCCGCAGCTCGCTCTTTGCTCTCTGGCGTTAGCTTTGCAAATTTAAAGCCTTTATCAGCCACATAAATGGCAAAATCAGGACAGTGAAGCTCGCAGTCACGGCATCCTATGCATGAGTCAGCATAGACCACCTCTATCATCTTGCCAAGCACCGCCTTTGGCTCAAGTCTCATCGCTAGCACACCAGCTGGACAGTAGCTCACGCAGACATCACAGGCTTTACACCTGCTCTCATCGACCCAAACAGGTACGTTTTCTTTTACTATCATCTATATTCCTAATCCAAATTTTCTTTTAAAAATTTAATGTTTTTTCTAATATCAGCTTCGCTTTTACTTAGCTGCTCTTGCTCACTTTCATTTATATTTAGCTCTAAAATTTCTTTTAAGCCCTCACGTCCAAGCCTTGCTAGCCTGCCGCAACTTAGTTCATCATCAAGAAGCACGCTAGCACTTAAAATTTCATCACTCTTACCCATGATCGCTTCACACATTTTTACAACTGCAGCCGCTGGTGCGTAGTAAGCTGAAGTGCCAAGAAGCTTAACGATCTTTGCGCCACCTGTGCTTGTCTCTTTTTTAAGAGTTGCTAGCTCATTTTCGTTTAAATTTTCGCTGATATTACTAGCAGATACGATCATCTCGTCGTTATGAGCACCAATTATCTTTGTCTTTAGCCCTTTTGCGTCCTTGTCTTTTAGAAGTGCTAGCTCATATCTGCATCTTGCGCCATCAAGCTCACCAGCCATGCCGATCACTTTATTTTTGCTAAAACCACTAAATTTATGAGCCGTCCAGACCATCACATCAAGCGGATTTGTCACGACGATTATCACCGCATTTGGTGCAAATTTTGCGATATTTTGAGCTGTTTGTTTTACAACGACGGCATTTTTAAGAAGTAAGTCCTCTCTTGTTTGACCCTCTTTTCTTGGGCTTCCAGCAGTTACCACTACTATATCACTGCCCTCTATTAGCATAAAGTCATCGCCACCGCAAACGGTAGTTTTTGCGTTAAAAACGCAGCTTGACTGCGCTAGATCGATCGCTTTTGCACGTGCCACATCACCAAATATATCCACAAGCGCGATCTCATCGCAAACTTCTCTCATGCAAAGCGCATAAGCTATGCTCGCACCGACGTTTCCAGCTCCAACTATACTTATTTTCATTTTCTCATCCTATTATTTGATTTAAAATTTTACTTGGTCTCATGACCTCATTTGCCCTCACTTCATCTGGCAAATAATATCCGCCAAATTCCACGCTTGCACCATCATTTTGTCTTATCTCTTTTAAAATTTTGCTCTCATTTTTCTCTAGCTCGTCTGCTAAATTTTCAAAAATTTTGCTTAAAATCCCGCCACTTTTTGCCATCTCTCTTGCCCAAAAAAGCGCTAGATAAAAGTGTGACTCCCTAGTATCAAGAGTAGCATTTGGCGTTTTGTTTTCGTCCAAATAGCTAGCAACCGCTCTATTTAGCGCATCACTTAGCTCTTTTGCCTCTTTTTTTTGCTTAGCAAATGCCAGATGCTCGAGTGAAGCACTAAGCGCTAAAAACTCGCCGAGACTATCCCAAAGCAGATGATTTTTCTCTTTTAGCTCTTTTACAAGCGTTGGAGCCGTTCCACCAGCGCCAGTCTCAAACATCACTCCACCAGCAAGTAGTGGCACTACTGAGAGCATTTTTGAGCTGCCACCTAGCTCAAATATCGGAAAAAGATCGGTTAAATAATCTCTTAAAACGTTACCAGTTACGCTTATAACGTTTTTGCCAGCTCTTATTGCCTCAAGCGTTTTTGTAGTCGCTTGCTCGTAGTTTAAAATCTCAAATTTCACGCCAGCACTAGTAAA
Organism: Campylobacter concisus; assembly: GCF_002914195.1. Taxonomy (GTDB): domain Bacteria; phylum Campylobacterota; class Campylobacteria; order Campylobacterales; family Campylobacteraceae; genus Campylobacter_A; species Campylobacter_A concisus_M. The sequence goes on from NZ_PPAU01000090.1 coordinate 582,284, forward strand.
TTTATCTCTAAATTTTTCAAATTTAGCTATCAAATTTCTATCATGAGCACGGCTACTATCTAGCCAAAAAATAAGCTCATCTTTTGAAATTTCACCTCTTTTTAAAGCAAGCTCAAACCACGCATTTATCGCATCATCTTTTGCCTGAGTCATCCTAAAAATGTCGCCACTTTTAACGCTAAATTTAAAGACGCTCTTGCCCGCTTCGTCAAAAACTACAAATTCTCCGTCCTCTTTTGCGATAAAAGTCTTATCGTGACTGCCATACTCCTCGGCCTTTTTAGCCATTAGCCCCACGTTTGCTACGCTACCAATGCTACTTACATCAAGCGCACCATGCTCCTTAAAGTCCGCTACGCAAGCCTCATAAACCCTAGCATAGGTCCTATCTGGGATCATGCAAAGTGAGAAATTTAGCTCGCCGCTTCTATCTTTTACCTTGCCAGAGTTTCTAATTAGCGCAGGCACTGAGGCGTCTATTATGACGTCATTTGGCACGTCAAAGTTGCTGGCATTTTCATTTAATGCCCAAATTTTTGCCTTTTTGCTCAAAATTTCATCAAATTTAGCCAAAATTTCATCTTTGTTTTTAAGCTGCGAAATTTTAGCAAACATATCTTTTAAGCCGTTTTTTGCCTCCACGCCGTGAGCTTTAAACTCCTCACCAAATAGCTCAAAAACCTCTTTAAAATAGCTTTTTATCGCATGCGCAAAGATGACTGGATCGCTAACCTTCATCATTGTGCATTTTAGATGAAGGCTTAAGGTTAAATTCTCTTTTTTTGCCTCTTCAAAACAGCTTTCATAAAATTTATCTAGCTCATCTACGCTTAAATATGTGGCATCAACTATTTCTCCGCTTTGGATGGTAAGCTCTTTTAAAAGCTCTTTTTTGCCCTCTTTACTTATGAAATTTACATAAAATTTCTCATCTTTGTTAGCGATGATTGAGCTCTCATTTTCATAAAAATCGCCCTTTTGCATGTAGCAAATTTTAGTTTTATTTGTCTTATCCCAGTCGCCATTGCTATGAGGATGCTTTTTGGCAAATTCTTTAACCGGTGGCAAGACTCTTCTATCTGAGTTACCTTGCCTAAGCACAGGATTTACGGCGCTTCCTAGCACTTTTGAGTATTTTTTAGCAACCTCTTCGTCGTAGTCTGTGATGATCTCGTCTGGGTAAAACGGCACGTTTATGCCATTGTTTCTAAGCTCGTCAATCGCTGCTTTTAGCTGAACGAGAGTGGCTGAGATGTTTGGCAGTTTTATGATATTTGCCTCTTTGTGACTGGTCAGCTCGCCTAAAAGCTCCAACTCATCGGCCTTATTTAGTCCAAGCTCTTTGCTAAAAAGAGATAAAATTCTCCCAGCCAGGCTAATATCGGCCCTTGTTATGCTAATGTCAGCGCGTGATAAAAAGCTCTTTACGATAGGAAAAAGAGAGTAGCTTGCAAAAAGCGGTGCTTCGTCAGTTTTGGTCCAGATAATGTCACTCATTTTAGCCCTTTTAGTTTTTTTAAAATTTATCACTTTCTTTATTAAATCTCGTTGTATTTTAGGCATTTGCCGCAAATTCTAGCTCTATTTTCCTATATTTTGGTTGTGCTCGCTTAAGGTTTTTGAAAAAATATGCTTTTTCGCCTTTTTATCAAGCACAAAGTATAAATAATCGCTCTTTGCAGGGTTTATCGCCGCTTTGATCGCACTTATTGAGACCGAGCAGACCGGGCTTGGCGGAATGCCGTCGTTTAGATATGTGTTAAACTCGCTCATATCACTTCTTATGCGCTCAGCCGTGATCACATCGTGCGAATAAATTCCATAGTTTAGTGTACCGTCCATTTGCAACCTCATGCCTTTATCAAGGCGGTTATAGATGACTGAGGCAACAAGTGGCATCTCGGCATCATTTGCCGCTTCTTTTTGGATAATCGATGCAATCGTTAAAATTTTAAACCATTTTTTCTCGTTGTATTCGCCAAAAATTTTATTGCTGATCTCGCTTTGAGCCTTTCTTGATGAATTTATAAGATAAAAAGCAAGGTGCCTTTCGCTGATACCTATTGGAATTTTATATGTATTTGGCATCAAAAAGCCGTCACTCACTGGAGCAAGGGCGTTATATTCGCTATTTAGCTTAACTGGATCAAGTCCTAGCTGGGCGGCGATCTGGTTTAAAAAAATAATAGTCGTTTCGCCTGGTATTAGCGTTATCTCGGTTAAAGCTGCTTTTGCTTTTGCAAGTTTTTTTAAAAAATCAACCCTTGAAATTTTATCTTGGCCGATCTCTATCCAGCCAGATTGCGGAGAGCCAATAAAAAGTATGGCGTACTTGTCTATCACGCTTAAGTTAAAGTTGCGATTAGCTAAATAAGATATAATCTCGCCCACACTTCCCTTTGGTATAAAAACGACCTTGCTTGTGTTTATAGGGCGTGCCAAATAGACAAAAATACTTAGGAAAATGATGGCTACGATATCAAAAAAAATGTCTAAATATGGCTTTTTCATAAAATTTTTTATCATCTTGATTCTTTCATTTATCTTACTTTTAAAATACGGCATAAAAATTAACGATTTCGAGTTTTACGGCGTAAAATTGGAGCAATTATATATAAAATTAGATAAAAAATTAATTGCAAGAGCAAAGCAGATAAGGCTTCCAAATTTTAAGAAAGAGAGCAAGCAAAAAAGCAGCGATGAGCGCCTTTTAAACCTTAGTAAAAGCGTAGATTTTATAGATACGATTTTTCAAGAAATTTCACTTGAAAATGTGCAAATAGGAGATGATTTTAAACTAAAAATTCTATTTTTAGATGATATATTTTTTGTTGATAGCCCTTATTTAAATGTAGACATTAAATTCCAAAACGAACAGCAAGACGGAATAGATCTTTTTAGCGTTAGAAATTTAAGCTTTAAGGATTTTAATGTCAGCATTAGTGGCGAAGGGAGTGCTGATTTTGATAAAAATGACTATAAATTTAATGGAAATTTTACCTCTCATGAGCTGCACGGTAAGCTAAATTTTGCTCTAAAAGATACATTTTTAACCTACAAAGCTTACGATGTCGAGGCTGGAAGCATTAAAAACTTCATTGATGAGCTTGACAGACGCATAGAGCTAAATAGTGAAGTTAAAAACTGGATATATGGATACATCGTTGCTGATGATTACGAGCTAAAAGAGATAAATGGCAAGGCTGATCTAGCCAAAAATAACTTTTATCTAAATGATCTAAATGCCACCGCAAATACTAAAAATTTGCTCGTTAAATTTGAAAAAGACTTGCCTGCCGTAAATGTAGGCGAGGCAAATATCACACTTAAAAACTCAAAGCTTAAATTTGATCTTATTTCGCCTATTTACAAGGGCAAAAAGCTTGATGGCTCAAGCGTTGTGATAAATAATATCTTTGATGAAAAAAGTGCAAATTTAGAGCTTTTTATAAAGACAAAATCGATCTATGATGAAGCTATAAATAAGATATTAAAAGCCTATAAGATCATCGTGCCAGTAAGGCAGCTAAGCGGAAAAATGGATGCTAGCTTAAAAATTTTGATAAAGCTTGATGAGAAAAGCTTAGAAAATTTTGATGAAAGAAGCGTCATTGCAAATGGAGAATTTAAGCTAAGTGACGCGATTTTAGATATCGCTGGGAGTAAATTTAACGCTAAAAGCGCCCTTGTAAAGCTTGTAAATACTTCTGCGCTAAACATCGATGCAAGCGGTTTTGGGCTTGATTTTTTCAAGGCAAATGCAAAAGCCAATATAAATTTACAAAAAAGCACCGGCGAGATAAAGGGCGTCATAGAAAGCTTTGATCTAAAAGAGAAAAATGATGAAATTTTAGCCTTTAAGAATGAGCCATTTAGTGCATTTTTGGACTTTAGTAAGGCTGATGAAACTTTGCTTAAGATAGAGCCATTTGGGCTTGATATGAGCTTTGGAGAAGAGAATGTTATCTCAACAAAAAACAGCGAATTTATTCTACAAAACTCGCCAGTTTTAAAGCAAAACGGCGTGCGTGGTTTTGATGAACTTAGTATAAAAAGCAAGGATTTTACTGATCTTGAAATTTTTGCCAAAGAGGTAAACTTTGACTTGCCGTTTTTAGATAAAAATGGCTCAAAATATGAAAACGATGATCTTAAAATTTTAGTCTCAAAAGCTGGTGTGAAGGTAGATAGTGCAAGTAAAAAGCTAAGCCTAGACATAAAAGAAAAAGCCATAAACGTAAAAACTAAAGATCTAAATTTGCTAGTGCTTGACGATAACAAAACTAGCGAGCAAAGCACACCGCTTGAGCTTTTAGCAAAAAATGGCGATATCATTTTAAGGGATCTAAACAAGACCTTGCCATTTACTAGCTTTAGCGCCGAGAAAAAGGGCAAAAGCACCTCGCTAAATGGGCTGGCGCAGCAAGGAAGAGTTGGATATTTTAACGATGAAAAGAGTATAAATTTAGATGCAACTGACATAAGCGGAGAATTTATAAACGACCTTTTTGGCATCAAGAGCTTTGAGGGCGGTAAATTTCGACTAAAAATGCTTGGAGAAAACTCAAAGAATTTCAAGGCAGAGGTGAGGTTTTTTGATACTTTTTTAAAGGACTATATCTTTTATCAAAGGTTGCTTAGCTTTTTAAACTCGGTTCCATCGCTTCTTAGCTTTAAAACACCTGATTTTAACGACAAGGGCTTTACTGTTAAAAATGGTAAAATTTTACTCACTAGAAATGGCGACTTGATCGAGTTTTTAGCGATTGAGATGATAGGCACGAGCGCAGATATCGGCGGACGCGGCACGATCGATCTAAAGAGCAAAAAGATAAATATCGACCTTGAGCTAAAGATACTAAAAGACGCAAGCGGCATTATCAACAAGATCCCACTTATCAACCAAATAATCCTTGGCAAGGACCGCTCGCTCTCAACCGTCATCGCCATACGTGGCACTACTGATAAGCCTGAGTACTCGACGCAGATCCTGCAAGATGCCTTGCTTTCGCCACTAAAGATAATAAGAAACGTGATTCAGGCTCCGTTTTTGATATTTGAGTAGTTTAAATCTGCAACGCACGGAAATTATAGAAAAATTATTGGCTACTTCTAAAACCAAGAGTGGCACTCATTTTTGATTATATATATTATCCTCAGCTCGTAAAGTGCATAATGCTTAATTTAACTAGCCAAAAGACATCAAAAGCTAAAGATCAAGGTTTTGATAGCTATTTTTGCTACTACCACTATTAAAATATTTAAATAAAAAACATAAAATTTTACATATAAAAATATGTAAAATTTACTTCATCTCAAGGCGCATGAGATACATATCTTCGCCGTCAGTCACCTTTAAATTTTGGCTTTTGCACTTAGGACATGTAAAGTCATTTTCATTAAGCTCTCCGCCAAATCCACAATCCAAACACTCTACAACAATGCCTTGTAAATTTATGACAAGCTCGGCGTTTTCGCAGATCGTACCAGCCTTATAAACATCAAATGCACTCTGCAAATAATGAGGCTCCACTCCGCTTAAACGGCCGACCTTTATCTCGATCTTGCTTATCTCTTTGGCGTTTTCTTTGGCAGCATTTTTCTCACAAAGGCTGACTAAATTTTGAACGATACTAAGCTCGTGCATTAGCAGATCCTTGGTAGTAGTTCACCCTTTGGCGGCTCGAGAAATCTTCTTGATTTATAGGCGTTTTCGATGATGACGCGCTCGTTTTTAGCCTCCATTACCTCGCCTATTATCATCGCGTTTTTATCAAATTCTCGCAAAATCACAAGTGCGTCCTCGGCCTGGCTCTCATCAACTGCTATCACAAAAGTGCCCTCATTTGCAAGTTCATAAGGCTCAAATCCAAATAGCTCACAAACGCCCATCACTTCGTCTGCGACCTTGATATTTTCTTCAAAAACTAAGATGTCAAATTTAGCAAATTTGGCCCATTCATTTAGCACTGCGCTTAGTCCACCTCTTGTCGCATCACGCATGCATTGGGGCTTTATACCAGCGCTAAATAGCTTTAAGGCAACCTCTTTTAGGCTCTTGCAGTCACTTTTCAGATCAAGCCCAAGCTCAAATTCTTCTCTTGCTGCAAGCACCACGCCGCCGTGTCTGCCAACATCTCCAGAGATTAAAATTTTTGCCCCTGCTTTTAAATTTTTAAGCTCCACGCCTTCGCAAACTATCTCGCCGATGCCTGCTGTGTTTATAAAAATTTTATCGCATTTGCCCTTTGGTACGACCTTTGTATCGCCACAAACTACGCTTACACCGCTCTCTTTGCAAGTTTTTGCAAGCGAGCCAAGCACGTGCTCAAGCTCCTCTATACTTAGCCCCTCTTCAATGATGAGCGAACAGCTTAGGTATTTTGCACTTGCTCCAACCATCGCTAGGTCGTTTATCGTGCCGCAAGCTGCGATCTTGCCGATGTCGCCGCCATTAAAAAAAATGGGAGTTACTACAAAGCTATCGGAGCTAAATGCGATCTTGCCGTTTAAATTTAGTATCGCTGAGTCGTTGCTCTGCCTTAAAATTTCGTTATCAAAAATTTTAAATATCGTCTCGTTTATAAGCGAGTTCATCTCCTCGCCGCCGCCGCCGTGGCTTAGCATTATCTTTTTCATTAAATTCCTTAACCAACTCTTGCGTATTTAAAATATGCCGCACAAGCGCCCTCGCTTGAGACCATGCACGATCCTATCGGATTTTGAGGGTTGCAAACCTTGCCAAAGACTTTGCACTCTGTTGGCTTTGCCAGACCTCTTAAAATTTGTCCGCAAATGCATGCCTTGCTCTCGCCGGCACTCTCTACGCTGCAGTCAAACTGCACTCTGGCGTCAAGATAGGCAAACTCATCTTTTAGTTTCATGCCACTTTGCGCTATCTCGCCAAGTCCTCTCCAGACAAAGTCGCACGGCTCAAAATACTTAGCTATGAGCTCTTTTGCCTTGACGTTGCCCTCTTCTTTGACAGCCCTTGCGTACTCGTTATAGACTTCATAAGTGCCTGCATTTTGCTGACGGACTAAATTTAGCACACTTGCCATGATGTCAAGCGGCTCAAAACCGCTAATGGCGATCGGTCTTTTAAACTCATCTGCTAGCTCTTTATAAATTTTACTTCCAGTTATGACGCTTACGTGACTTGGTCCTAAAAATGCGTCTATCCTCACGTTTTCATCGCTCATTATAGCTCTAACTGGAGCTGGGACTGTTACGTGATTTATGTGAAAATATAAATTTTTAATGCCCTCTTGCACCACTTTTTCAACTAAATTTGCGCTCATTGGCGTCGTCGTCTCAAATCCGATCGCAAAAAATATGACCTTTTTGTCTGGATTTTGCTTAGCTATATTTAGTGCATCAAGTGGCGTGTAAAGTGCTCTTATGTCGTGCCCTTCGCCGCGAAGCTTTTGCAAGCTAGTCTTTGAGCCAGGCACTCTTAGCATGTCAGCTAGCGTGCAAAAGATCACATTATCCATGCTAGCTAGCTTACAGGCCTCATCTATGCGGCTCTTTGGCATCACGCAGACTGGACAGCCTGGGCCATGGACGAAATTTATATGCTCTCCAACTAAGTTTGGCAGTGCAAATTTCATAATGCTATGCGTGTGACCACCGCAAATTTCCATGATATTTAGGGGCTTTGTGCTCTCTTTTTGGATGAGTTTTGAAAGGGCTAGGATTAAATTTTTATCGCGAAAGTCATTGATAAGATCCATCAAATTTTCCCCGCGTTCATATCATCAGCGATCTTTTGATAGACCTCTAAGCTCTCAAGCGCAAACTGCGTATCGATCTTTTGCATAGCGTATCCTACGTGGATTAGCACATATTCGCCTACTTTTACCTCTTCAGATATAAGGTCTAGGCTTACCTTTCTAGTAACACCCAGAGTCTCAACGGTGGCAACGTTATTTTCATCTATTTCTATTACTTTTGAAGGGATCGAGAGGCACATTATCTTAGCTCTTTTTTAAATTCCAAATAACTTATCCATTTGTCGATGCCTTCGCCCGTTTTGCTGTCAATAACAAAGATATCAACCTTTGGATTTAGCTTTCTAGCGTCGTTTTTCACTCGCTCGATATCAAAGTCAAAGTGCAGCGCAAGCGAAGCTTTTGTAATGAGAAGCACGTCAGCAGCTCTAAACATCACTGGATATTTGCTCACCTTATCATCGCCCTCTGGCACTGAAAGAAGCACAGCGTTAAAATGTGAGCCAACGTCGTAGCTCGCAGGGCAAACTAAATTTCCAACATTTTCTATAAAGACTAGATCAAGCTCGTTTAGTGGCAGGTGATGAAGCCCTTCATGCACCATAAATGCGTCCAAGTGACAGGTCTGACCTGTGCTTATCTGATGAGCCTTCGCGCCAGCCTTTACTATGCGATCAGCATCTTGATTTGTCTCCAAATCGCCCTCAACAACGCCTATTTTAAACTTACCAGCCTTTATCGTAGCCTCTAAAAGCGTCGTCTTACCAGCACCTGGGCTACTCATCAAATTTACACAAAGTATCTTTTTCTCATCAAGATGGGCTCTGTTGTGGGCAGCTTCTTTATCATTTTCAGAGAGAATTTTCTCTATCACGTCTATGGTTTTACTCTCGTTTAGCACAGGGTGTGCGTGAACCTCGTGACTGTGCTCATGTGCGTCATGAGCGTGATCTGTATATCCATCATGAGTGTGTGGGTGCGAGTGAGTGGTGCCATCAGCGTGAGTGTGAACGTGGGCGTGATTACCCATTGAACAACCGCAATCTTTACACATTTTTTCATCCTTTTTTATTAATTTATGGAGATTTTAACTCTTAAATTTAAAAATAAAATTAAAATTTAGGAGTTTTGGCAAATAGATCAAAATTAATTAATTTATTTAAATTTTTATTTAAATTTAAAAATATAAATGAAATTTGCACAAGAATTTTGACTAAATTTGCTTTACTCTTTTTGCCTAATCTCATCCAACTTATCAAAATTTCCATCACCGAGTAGTTTTTTACTATTTTTTTGGGCATTCTTTTGGATTATTAGATCCTTTAGTCTAGCTTTGCCATTATCCATCACCATCAAAACAGCATAGGCATGAACGTCTTCTTCTCTCATTTCATTTTCAGTATTAGCCGCACTATCAGGCGACATATAAAACTGCTCTATGCCGTATTTTACAAGCGAGTAGCCATCATATCTACCAGCTAAAAACACTCCATTATCTGGCTTGCTTATACTAAATTTAGCAAAGCTGTAGGTGCCATTAACATCTGGTTTTAAAACAGCATAAACTCTAGCCCCATCTCTTACTCTCTCATCGTATTTATCGATATAGCGGTCATCTTTATCATTTTCGTCAAAATTTCTTGAATGAAAATTTGAAAATTCATAGTTTAAATCAACATAGTTTCCACGAAAAAGATCTCTTGGGTCATAAAGATTGACCCTTACTCTTACCTCTTGTCCAAAATAAAGCGGCATAAGTGCGTAGCCAAGCATAATGCCAATAAGCGAAATTTGAAAAATTACAGCTACTATTAAGACTTTTATCTTCATTTTTTACGTCCTTTTCTAGCAACAACTAGCACTATGAAAGCAAACACCATAAATAGCGCCGTAGCACCAATATAATCGCCTATTAGCTGGAAATACCTCACGGCTGCAACCAAAAATATCATACAAAGACCAAGTTTTAACTCACCCTTTTTGATAAGAACCGCAGCTGTTATGATATTTGCGAGTGAGAAAAATATATTTGCGTAGCCAGGCCCGTAGCTAAAGACAAATGGCAACGACACGAGCAGTGCCCCAAGTAGCAAACCACTCTTATTTTTTTCTTTAAAAAATAGTGCAAAATAAGCAACACTAAATAGAATAAAGACAAAGCCAAAATTGCTCTTAAAAAACGACTTCACAAACCAAAGCTCTTCATCTCCAACCTCAAATAAATTTCTTTCTTCAAATAAAAATAGACAAAATAGCAACACAAAAACGCCAAAATTTTTACCAAATTCTTTCGTAAATGCGCCAAGCCCTACTCTAAATTTATCTAGTAGTGGCGAAATACTGATAAGTAAAAGCGCATAAGATAGCGATACGATCGCAACCATAGGAAGTCCAAACAAAAATCCATAATCAAATATCGCTCTAAAACCGCTAATGTAGCCGCAAAATGAAATGATGTATATAAAGATATCTATAAAAAGCACAAAAGCAAGCCATTTTGAGTCGTCTTTGTAAAGCGTATATGCGCCAAGTACTATAAAAATGATAAAGCCAAAGCCAAAGTCGCCCTGATAAGCTATCATAAAAAACCAAACTGTCGCAAAGATAAGACTTTGGGCTACCAACACACCTTTCTTACTAGCAAAAGAAACCGCAAACGCTCCGATACTCCAAAGCAAGATACCGCCGCTTGGCTCATCGCTAATGTTATAAATTTGAGCAATAAGAGCAATCGCCGCACCAAAGCAAAAATTTCCAAGAAAAAACATCGCCGTTGATAGATTTTCCTTTCCCTTTGCGAGATAGTAAATTCCACCAAAATTTACAAGTCCAAGTACAAACAACACAAGTGTCAAACGTCCTAGTCTTGGTATCTCTTCCCAATTTGCACCAACAAGCGTAAAAAAAGCCAGCGCAAAAAAGAGATATGCTACGAGTTTTAGGACAAAACTTATCTTGTCACTATGAACATCAGGATCGATGTCATATAAATTTGCTATTTTTATAGCGGTCTCTTTATCGACTATTCCATCACTTTGCCACCGATCCAGCTCTTTTGCTAGAAAAATTCTATTTAAAAAGTTCATTATTCACACTCTCTTTTATAAGATATACAAAACACCAAATTCTAGCCAGTGTCTTAAATGCCGTATCTATATCCATTGACACTGCCTTAATCTTTCAACAAAAAATATAATTGTGATTTAAAATATAAAAAAAATACAGAAGCTAAAATGCCACCGATGATAAAAATTTTTAGCAAGGTAGCTTGGGCCAGACCCCTAAGCTTTGCTTTAAAAATTTCTCGCTTAAGCCTAAACCCAAGTAAAAAGAAAAAAACGGCCATCAAACTATCATTTACAAAAAGGATAAGGGGCTTTTGTATCGGCGATTTACCAAAATTTAGCCTTGTATCGATTTGTAAAAATGAGTTATAAAAACTACTTAAAAAAATATTTTCAAAAATAAATGCCACTAAAGCAGCAGTGATAAGAAAAATACCACCACTAGCTTCACTTATAAAAAAATCCCAAAAATTCCTAAAACCCATAAAGACCCTTAAAAAACTAAAACCTAGGAACAGCAGCCTTTGTAAGTTTAGAAAATTTAACACCTTTTAAACCAGCAATTCTCTCAGCAAAGCGTTCAATTTTGCCCGCCTCGCCTCTTATTGAAATCGTTTCTAAGCAGTTATGGTGATCGACATGAACATGGTTTGTGCAGATGATTTTCACATCAGAGCTATGCTCTATATCCATCTTTTTATTCACCAAATCGTTGTGATGATGCATATAAATGAGCGTCAAAACCCCGATCAACTCCTCGCTAGCGTCCTTCCAGCTATCACTTACGATCTTTTCGCGTATTAAATCCCTCGTAAATTCGCTCCTAGAAGCGTAGCCTTGTTCGCTAACCTTTTTATCTAGTTCGTCAAGTAACTGACTAGGTAAAGAAACACTAAAACGTATAACACTATCCATTTTTCTGCTCCTTTCTTGTTTGATTACCGTTTACAATCATTATACATCAGTTCTTTTAAAATGTGGATAAATAATAATAAATTTGCCCTAAATTTACGTTAGAATCGTTGCTACAGAATTTTTTATTAATATGAAATTTCAAATTTACTTTAGTAAATTTTTTGTAAATGATATCAAGTAAAGTCTTATTTTGAAAAACTCCACCACTTAATAAAACCTCTTTTTTTTCATTTTGAGAAATTTCAAAAATAATATCAGCTATACCATTTATAAATGCCGTTGCAGCCACCCTTGGTTCATCTTTTAAAGCATTTTTAAAGGCCTCTTTAAAGCAGATCACTCCATCATTTAGACTAAATTTATAACACGCATCTAAATTTTTGTCATAAAGCGCCTCAAGTCTCATGCCGCTCTCACCCTCAAAGCTTGAGTGAAAAAGCCCACAAATAATCGCCCCAAATGCGTCAAATATCCTACCAACCGAGCTAGTCTTTACTAAGTTTAATCCTTTTTGCTCCATTTTTTTAAAATTTGCAAGCATTTTTTCATCAAAATTTACTAAAAATTTACTAGCTTCGTCCTCAAGAGAGTATTTTAAAATAATAGAATATGCGATTAGATAAATATTTTTGATGCTGTTTTCGCCCCCAAATAGGTTAAATTCATCAAAATGGTAAACTCGCTCGTAACTCTTTTTATCTAGCCTAAAGACCTCGCCACCCCAAATTTTGCCATCCTCCCCGTATCCAGTGCCATCAAAGCAAAAGCCAAGATACTTTTTATCTACTAGATCGTTTTCAAAGATCACGCTTAGCAAATGCGCGTAGTGGTGCTGAAGATGAACTAGCTCAAAGCCCTGATACTTTGCCCATTTTGTATTTAAAAAATTTGGATGCAGATCGGCTACAACTTTATCGATTTTTAGGTTGTAGGTCTTTTCAAAAAGGGTAAAAATATCTTTAAATCTATCAAAAGTTGCTACGTTTTTTAGATCACCGATATACGGGCTAATCATCAAAAGCCCGTCTTTATAAATACAAAATGAGCTTTTTAGCTCCGCTCCAAGGGCTAAAAATGTCCCTTTTTGCTTGAAATTTGTATGAATGAAATTTGGATTTAAGCCACGGCTTGTTCTTGTAAAAATAACTTCATCGCCAACGCAAAATGCGATACTATCATCGCTTGGCGAGTAAATTTCGCGGTCGTGATCAAGATAAAAGTCTATGACATCGCCTAGCTTTACTCTTAGCTCACTCTCATCTTTTATGACGACCTCGCCTGAGATATTTGCGCTAGTTGCGATGATGTCGTGCTCAAGGTAGTCAAAAAGCAAAAGATGTATGCCACTAAATGCAAGCATGACGCCAAGCTTGTTTAAATTTGGAGCAACACTTTTTGCGATATTTGAGCCGTTTTTTGCTTCAAGCAAGACGATAGGCTTTAAATTTGAGCTTAAAAACCTGGCCTCCGCCTCTGAAATTTTTGCTATTTTTCTAGCGTTTTCTAAATTTTTACTCATTAGAGCAAAGGGCTTGCTTGGGCGGTGCTTTCTGGCTCTTAGCTCGCTAACTGCCACTTCATTTGTCGCGTCACAAACTAGATGAAAACCACCAAGCCCTTTAATGGCTAAAATTTTGCCATCATTTATGAGCCTAGCTGCCTCTTTTGCCGATTCGTTGCCGCTAGCCAAGACTTTGCCAAATTTATCTTTTAGATAGAGTTTTGGCCCGCAGTTTGGGCAAGAGATAGGCTCTGCGTGGTAGCGGCGGTTAAGCGGGTCTTTATACTCGCCACCGCAAAATTCACACATTTTAAACTCATTCATCGTCGTATTTACCCTGTCATAGGGCAATGCTTTGATAATGGAAAATCTCGGCCCGCAATTGGTGCAGTTTATAAATGGGTACTTGTAGCGTGGGTTTGTGGGGTCATAAAACTCGCGCAAACAGTCGTCACAAAGTGCGTAATCAGGCAAGATAGGCGCTTGTTTGGTGGCTCTTTTTGAGGCGATGATCTCAAGCTTTTCATAAATTTTATCTATCTTAAATTTCCTTAGCTCATCGATCCTAGCAAGGGCTGGTAGCTTCTCATAAAGCTCTTTTTCAAAAGCCAAAAAGCTAGCCTCATCGCCACTAAAATTTAGCTTTACGCCCTCGTCGTCATTGTAAATTTCGCCAACTAGCTTAAAATTATGCGCTAAAGTATAGACAAATGGTCTAAAACCAACACCTTGAACTAAGCCTTTGATCTCATATCTAAAGCTTGATTTCAATACCAAATCCGGGGTCAAAATTTGTTTTTATATTTGGGTTTAGGTGCTTTTTTATCAAGTTGCTAACTACCTTATTATAAAATAAATCCCCGCTTAAAGTAACATTTTTGATGTTAAATTTATCTCGTTTTTCATAGCTAAAATCGCTCAAAAAATGCGCCAAAGACTCGGTGCAACCAAAGCTGATGTTCTTCTCTCCAGCGCCAGCAAGGATGAATGAAATGATACTTTTTACAAACTTAACCCCGTCTAAACCAAAGTCATCTTTCATCTTATAATCAATCCTAACGCCCTTTTGACCGCTAAAATCAGCTGCCATAAGAAGCAAATTCTCCCCTGCTTTTTTAAAGTCATCGCCTAAGCCAAGTATGCGCCCAGCTATGCAAAATAGCGAGAAAAAGCTAGCGTTTGAGCTAAATTTACCGCTTGGAAAGTCGTGCTCTTTGCTGAAGTTTTCAAGTAGTCTTTCGCCGCCCTCATCGGCTCTTATAAGCTCATAGATTTCTTCAAAGCTACTAAATTTAGGTAAAAATAGAAGCTGCGTTTTGCTTGATTTTGAAAGCAGGCAAATTTCATCATCGCTAAATTTACTAAATTTTAGCCCCAAAGCTATATCGCTAAAATTACTAAGCTCAAATTCCTCGTTTTTTGCATAGAAAAATAGGCTTAAAACTGCGCTACTTTCAAGCAAAGTAAGCCTTGAAAGAGCATTTTTTTGCTCCTTTACTTTAACGCTTAAAAAGCTAAAGCCCTCTTTATTTAGCTGTTCGCAAATGGCGTAAAGAAAAAGATCATTTGGCGCCATCACGTCAAAAAATAGCGGTGCATCCTCGTGGTTTTGCCTATAAATGGCTGTCGTCTTTAGTGCTAAAAGTGGCTTTTCAAAGCTAGCTAAAAATGTCAAAGCTCTATCATCAGCGATAAAAATTTTTGGTAGCTGCTTTAAATTTACAGACATCAAGAAATTTGTGTCAAAATTTACGCCAAGAGAAATTTCATATAAATTTTCATCTTGCTCTACACAAACGCCCTTGCCGTTTTTTAATAAATTTAGGCAAGCTTTGAGCTTTTCATTAAAATTACCAAGCGTTATCTCACCCTCAAATTTACTCTCACATAGCACGCCACTTTCATTTAAGATAGCCTTTTCGCTATCCAAAAATGTGCTCGCTTGAGTCGGAGTTAGGCTGCCAAATTTTATCTCATTTATCTTGCTATCTTCATCAAGCTCACTTGCAGCCAAGACCTCACTGTGCTTTATAAAAAGACTAAATGGCAAGAGCGCACTTGCTTTATTTGCCACGCTCTCAAGCTCACTGGTATTGCCACTTACCTTTAGACAAATTTCATCATCTTTGCACTTTAGGCTATGGGCTAGATCGCCAGCAAGCAAGCGTAAAAATGGAGCCAAAAACAAAGCATCCTTGTGGCAAGTAAATTTAAAAGCAAGTATCATTTTAAACCTTTTTTAGCGTATTCATCGAGGGTATCATTTAGGGTAAAATTTGCCACCTTTTCACACTTAAAATCAAGCTCTTTTAAGTGATCAAGTAGCGTTTTTTCTAAAATATTAGAAGCGTTTATAACCTCATCTGAGAGGCTAAAATTTGATGATTCTATGCGGCTAGGCACGATGCCTAAGATTTTGGTTGTCGGCCTGTCGCCTGCAAGCTCCATTAGATGAAGGGTTTGGAGCATCTCGATCTCGTGAGCCGAGCCATCCCAGCTGATAAAATTTGGCACATTTAGAAAGTCAAAAAAATAAACATCACCCACGCTTGCACCATTTGCGCTAATGCAATCAACGACGATAAGATAGTCAAATTCGCTTATGATGTGAGTTAGAGCGAGGGCTAAAGTGCCCCCGTCCATTAATGTAAGCTCGTTTTTAGAACTTGTAAATTTATAGTTTTTAGCCATCAAATTTACAAAATGAACACCTATGCCCTCATCGGCAAACATCACGTTGCCGATACCAAGAACCAGCACTCTCATCAGTGTTCTTTTACAAATTTATAACCACTAACGATGGCGTCCATCGCTCCATTTTTGCCTTTAACAGCGTTAAATACCGCCATATAAACATGAATAGGCACAAAAATCATAATGACCCACATACAAATTCTATGTATCGTTCTAACATTTGCTAGTCCGCCCATAAGCTCTTCAAAAAACCTAGCTGGCCCATAAAGCGCTCCGCCAAGTCCCTCATGATAAACATGAACATAAAGCACAAGACCGCTTAGGCAAATAAGAGTCAAAATAAGATAAAAGAAAAAGTATGAGGCAAACTGCAAAGGGTTATAAACGCCCCTTAAATGCGGATGTGGCCCCATAAAAAGATAATACTTAATCTGTGCGATCCAAATTTTTGGATTTAGAAAATCAACCACACTCATCCACTCTTTTTTGCTGTGTTTATCAAAGACAAATAGATAAAATTTAAAGATAAACGCCGCTATCAGCACAAAGCCAGCGATCTGGTGAGCCATGCGCCACTTTGCTTGCATAAAATTTGTAGGCTCGCTCGTGATCTCTGGACTCACAAAAACGTATGAGATATAGTAGCCACTCACAACCAAAAGTGTAATCGCTGCAAATCTAATCCAGTGTGTCAGCCTAACACCAATGGAGAATTCGTATTCGCTGATCCTGTCAGCATTTTTATGTAACATATTCTCTCCTTACAAATTTGGATTTATCTTATAAGTACTCAAATCATTTCCCTTTGTATCCATAACATGCACAGCACACGCGATGCAAGGATCGTAAGAGTGAATTTTTCGTATTATCTCAAGTGGTTTTGAAAGATCAGCGATCTTTAAACCAACTAAGCACGCTTCGTAGCTTCCCATTTGATTTTGTGCGTCTTTTGGAGAGGCGTTCCATGTGCTTGGCACGACTGCTTGCCAGTTTGTAATAACGCCATCTTTTATGCGGCACCAGTGGCTAAGCGCACCTCTTGGAGCATTGCCTTGAAAATTTCCTTTGTACTCTTTTTTGTTATCGATTACATATTTTGCGCAAGTCTCTTGATCTGATTTTAAATTTTCGATCAAAGCATTAAATGCATCCATTGTATGCTCAGCAACCACTTTTGCCTCAAGCATACGAGTAGCGGTTCTGCCTAGAGTTGAAAAGACTGCACTTAATGGCAAGCCACTCTTTGACAAGAACTCATCAACTACTTTTTTAACTCTCTCGTTGCCTCTAGCGTAGTTTATGACGATGCTAGCAATCGGTCCTACTTGCATAGGCAAGCCATCATGTCTTGGTGCTTTGATCCAGCTATATTTGCCTTTTGTATCAAAAAGCTTACTGTGAGCTAGTTTACCCTCGGCATCTATGCTCTCACCGTCAATAAGACCTGTGTAGTTTGCCTCAGTCTCGCCGTCATATGGGTGAAGAGCTTTGTCGTTTTTATACCAAGACCTAGTAGCTTCTTCGGTGATTTTATTTTCATCGATATCATAAACTTTGTTAAGATCGCCATTTAAGATATAGCCACCTTTAAATAGATGATCATTTTTGCCTATCAAAAACTCATCGTAGCAGAGTAAATTTGCCACACCAACATCGTTTAGAACGCTTGGTTCATTACCATAAGCTTTAGCTGCCATCAAGATATCTGGATAGTAAGCTCTATCTACAAATTCTTTAATCTCGGCAAATTTGCTCATATATTCGCCCATTCTAGCTGGATCTATAAGGTCCATTACGCAGGTCACACCACCTACTGTTAAACTTTGTGGATGTGGGTTTTTTGCGCCAAAGATAGCCATCATCTGAGCTGCAGTTCTTTGGATTCTTAAACACTCTAAGTAGTGAGAGAGAACGATCAAATTTTGCTCTGGCGTAAATTTATATGTGCTATGTCCCCAGTATGCGTTGGCAAATGGTCCAAGGTTGCCCTTTTTAACAAATGCTTCAACCCTCTCTTTTACCTCTTTTAGCTTGTCAGCTCCCGTGGCAAATGGCAGATCAGTATATTTAAACGCCTCTTCGCTAGCTTTATGCACATCTGCACTTAGTGCAGAGACGACGTCCGCCCAGTCAAGGCCGTGAAGCTGATAAAAATGCACGATGTGATCGTGAAGATATAAAGCTGCATTCATAAGCGTTCTAGTTAGCTCTGCATTTAACGGAGGCTTAATGCCAAGAGCATTTTCAACCGCGATGATGCCTGCTCGGTAGTGCGAGTATGTACAAACGCCACAAATTCTTTGCATGAAAAAGCCAGCATCTCTTGGGTCTCTGCCCTTTACGATCTGCTCTAAGCCACGCCAAAGAGTTGAACCAGAATACGCCTCTTTTACAACATTATTTTCATCTACGACAACTTCTATTCTTAAGTGTCCCTCGATACGTGTTATAGGGTCTATTACTATTCTTTTTTCACTCATTTTTTCGCCTTATTCTTTATCTTTACTCATAGAAGCTATAACAGCGTGAGCTGCTATGCCAATGCCTGTAAGAGCTAAAATTCCAATGCCGACTTTGTCGCTAACATTATCAGCTCCAAGACCTAAAACAGTATCAAAGAGTCTATCTGCCA
This sequence comes from Campylobacter concisus, assembly GCF_002914195.1. Taxonomy (GTDB): domain Bacteria; phylum Campylobacterota; class Campylobacteria; order Campylobacterales; family Campylobacteraceae; genus Campylobacter_A; species Campylobacter_A concisus_M. The sequence goes on from NZ_PPAU01000090.1 coordinate 600,824, forward strand.
TAGGCTCTTCAAATGGTCCCATCGTATCCCAGAAGTCTGGCTCTGAGCAGCCTATACAGCCGTGACCTGCTTGAACTGGCCACGATGTGTGCTGGTTAAATCTCTCGCGTGAGCAGTTATTAAATGTATATGGACCTTTGCAACCTACTTTATATAAGCAGTAGCCATTTTTTGCGCCTTCATCGCCAAAGTTTTGGACAAACTCGCCAGCGTCAAAGTGACCACGTCTTTCGCAAAGATCGTGAATTCTTAAGCCATAAGCCCATTTTGGTCTATTATAAACATCAAGCGCAGGCAATGTGCCAAAAAGCAAGAAGTGAAGCACGTTGCCAACGATATTTTTCTCACTTGGTGGACAGCCCGCAACATTAATAACTGGCTTATCAGTGACCTTTGAAAGTCCCACTGAATTTGATGGATTTGGCCTTGCAGCTTGAATGCCACCAAAGCTAGAACAGGTGCCGATCGCAAAGATAGCAGCTGCGTCTTTTGAAGCATTTACAGCATGAGTTTTACCTGTTGTGCCATGAGGTCCAACAGTTAAGAAATTTTCAGTCGCACCAGTTGGGATACCGCCCTCAACTAGCAAAATGTATCTGCCTTTGTATTTTTCGATCGCACTCTCTAAATTTTCTTCAGCCTGCCAACCAGAAGCTGCCATGATAGTTTCGTGGTATTCAAGGCTTATGTAGTCAAATATAAGACTATCTATACTTGGAGCATCGGTTCTTAGTAAGCTCTCGCTACAGCCTGTGCATTCTGCCATATGAAGCCATATCACAGGAAGCCTATCGCTAAGCTCAGCAGCACGAGCAACCATCGGTGTCATCGCACTTGGTAGAGCCATAAAAGCTGTCATCGCACCAGCCCACTTCATAAAATCACGCCTCGTAAAGCCCTTATCTTTTAAAAGCTGCGCAATACTCGAGTCGCTTTTCATCTTAGGCAACGCACTAAGCTCACTTAAGCGTCTATCTATCTTTTGACGCAAGTCATTATTCATATAAGCTCCTTTGCTTGAAAATTTTACTTTTGTTAATAATATCTTTGTTTAAAGAAGTAAAAAATTATTTTATAAAATTAATATTTGTAA